>CAZXBM010000001.1:0-133262 GCA_964638495.1 uncultured Stakelama sp.
GGCGGCCTGAACTTACCTCACCGCGAGCGCCAATCCCGCGCAGCGGGTTCGTGCGGCGCCCAGATGGCGACGTTCAAGCGTTAAAAGGCGCTGCTCGAAAGCGGACCTCTATTTGGCATTGTTGCTCCAGCATTGGCGTCTCTGGAACTGCTCCTTAACTGCACGGCTCAGCACATGGCAATTGCATCCGCCTCAAAGCAATCGAAGCAAAGGAAAACGTAAATCATCCCACAATCTGCGATGTTTCTATCTTCATCAATCGAATCGAGCTGGCCGTAGAAGGTCATGTCCTTGGAACATTGCGAGCAGGCGGGAGCCTGATATCCCGACTGAAGCCAGTCTGGCTTTCCTCCAAGTTTGTTCCTGTGGCCAACCGGATTACCGAAGGCGTCCTCCCCCGCGTATTTGAAATCCTGATCCGGCCTGGATGGTCTGGCAAGTTTGATTTCTGGTAGTTCTTTCAATTTGGCTGCTCCTTTGGAAGGGCCATTACCAAACGCTGGAGGATGGCAGCTAGGCAAAATGGATCACCAAAACCTGCCTTTCAGCTTTCCACCAAAATCCGACATCAACGTCCCGTCCTTCCCCCTCTCGCCCACCACCCCCATCATTGCACTTCCGTCACCCATGTGGTGAAGTGTGGGGACGTAGGAGAGAAAAAGAATGGCGACCGTTCTCGACAAGGTCTCGACCTTTCCGTCGCCGCCTGCGCTGCCTGTCGTTGGGCATCTGCACCAGATCATGCGGCATGGGCTGATCGGCTATCTGCTGCACGCGGGGCGGGATTTTCCGGAAGGCATCTTCAAGCTGAAGTTTGGCAGCCGGGTCGGGCTGTTCGTCACCAATCCCGATCTTGTCGCTGAGCTGTGCGATGAGACGCGCTTCCGCAAGATGCCCGGCCCCGGCCTGCGCGTCGTCCGGCGTTTCGCGGGCGACGGCCTGTTTACCGCGTTCAGCGAGGAGGAGAATTGGGGCAAGGCCCACCGCATCCTGCTGCCAGCGTTCAGCCAGCGCGCGATGAAGGGCTATTTCGACATGATGCTGGAGGTGGCGGACCAGCTCGTCGCCAAATGGTCGCGGCTGTCGGGCAATGACGTGCTGGTGGCGGACGACATGACCCGCTTCACGCTCGATTCGATCGCGGTGGCGGGGTTCGGGCACCGTTTCAACAGCTTTGAGATGGAAGAGCTCGACCCGTTTCTCGAGGCGCTCGGCCGGGCGCTCGGCGAATCGCTCAACATGATCACCCGGCTGCCGATGCAGCAGCGCTTCGCCAAAAAGGCCGAACGCCAGTTCGAGGCTGACATCGCGCAGATGAACGCGCTGGTCGACGGCATCATCGCCGAACGCCGCAAGCACCCCAATGAGGGGAAGGACCTGCTCAACCTGATGATCGCGGCGGCCGACCCGGAAACGGGCGAGACGCTCGACGATATCAACATCCGCTATCAGGTGCTCACCTTCCTGATCGCCGGGCATGAGACGACCAGCGGCATGCTGACGTTTTCGCTCTATCACCTGCTGCGCAACCCGCATGTGCTGGCGCAGGCCTATGCGGAGGTTGATCGGGTGTTGCCCGGCGATACGCGGCCCGACTATGCCCAGAACGCGCAGCTCGTGGTCATCGAGCGGATCCTGAAGGAGGCGCTCCGCCTCTGGCCGACCGCGCCGGCCTTCACGCTCGCCCCGTTCGAGGATACGACGATCGGCGACGGCAAGTGGACGCTGCGCAAGGATCGGCCCGTCAACGTCTTCTCGCCGGGCCTGCACCGCTTTCCGGGCACCTGGGCCAATCCGGACGAGTTCGACATTGATCGCTGGCTGCCGGAGAATGAGGCGCAGCATCATCCGCACAGCTACAAGCCGTTTGGCAATGGCGAGCGCGCCTGCATCGGCCGGCAATTCGCGATGGTCGAGGCCAAGCTCGCGCTGGCGATGATCCTGCAGAAATTCGCGATCGGCGATCCGCACATGTACCAGCTGCGGATCAAGGAAACGCTATCGATCAAGCCCGATCAGTTCTTCATGCGGGTGCGCCTCCGCCAGCCGCATGAGCGGATGAGCGTCGCCCCCGCGACCCAGGTCCCCACCGAAGCCGCACCTGCCGCGGCCGTCTCCGGCAATGGCCAGCGCTTCACCGTGCTGTACGGCACCAGTCTGGGCACCGCGCGTGACATTGCCGAGGAGATTGCCGAGCGCGCGAGCGTCGACGGCTTTGAAACGGCGGTGCGATCGATGGACGACGCGTTCGTCGCTGGGCACCTGCCCGAGGACAAGGTGATCGTCATCGTCACGGCCACCTATAATGGCCGCGCGCCCGACAGCGCGGTGGAAATCGAGCGGCTGATCGAGGCGGGGACGGTCGACACGCTCGACTGGTCGGGCGCGAAATTCGCAGTGCTCGGCATCGGCAATTCGCAATGGCCCAATTACCAGCATTTCCCCAAGCGCGTGGATGATACGATCGCCGCGCTCGGCGCGACCCGCCTCATCCCGCGCGGTGAGGCGGACGGGCAGGGCGATTTCGACGGCGCAGTGGCGCGCTTCGTGCGCGATCTGTGGAAGGCACTTGGCAGTGAAGTTGCCCCGTCCGAGCAACGCTCGACCCTGTCGCTGCAACCCGTCGATGCCGCCGCCACCCGCGCGCAGGTGCTGCCCGAGCACGCCCAGCGGCTGGAAATCATCGCCAATGACGAGATGGTCCAGCCGGCCGATGGTCTGTGGGATTTCGCCATCGAACCGCCGCGCCCTTCAACGCGCTTTATCCGGGTGAAACTGCCCGAAGGCCAGCGCTATCACACTGGCGATCACATCGCGGTCTATGCGCATAACCGCCCCGAGCTTGTCGACCGGGCGATCACCGTCCTGGCGCTGGAAGGTGCGATGCAGCTGCGGATTGATGCACAAGGCGGCCGCTTTCGGCACCTGCCGCTGGGGCAGACGGTGACGGTGCGGCATTTGCTCAGCGATTTCATCGAACTTTCCGATACGTTGCCACGGCGCGCATTGGCGGTGATTGCCGAACAGACGCGCTGCCCGAACACCAAGCAGGAATTGGCGAGATTGGAGGGCGCGTTCGATTCCGAGTTGGCAGCGAGGCGACTGACGATCATCGATCTGCTCGAAATGCACCCCGCCGCCGAGTTGTCGCTTGATAGCCTGGTCGAGCTGTCCTCCGCCATCGCGCCGCGCTTTTATTCGATCGCGTCATCGCCGCTGGTCGATCCACAGATCGCCGACCTCATCGTCGGCACGATGGAGGCCCCGGCCTGGTCCGGGCTTGGCGAGCATCGCGGCTTCGCGTCTAGCTATATGCAGCGGGTGATGCCGGGCGACGCGGTGTTTGGCTATGTCCGCCGCCCCAACCCGCCTTTTGCCCCGCCCGAGGATGCCGCCGTGCCGATGATCCTGATCGGCCCCGGCACTGGCTTTGCGCCGTTACGCGGCTTCATCGCCGAACGCGCTGCGCAAAAGGCAGAGGGCGCGGAGGTGGCTAAATCACTGCTCTTCTTCGGCTGCCGACACCCCGACCACGACTGGTATTGTCGCCGTGAAATGGAGGGCTGGGCCGAGCAGGGCGTGATCGAGCCCTTCGTCGCCTTCTCGGCGGTCAAGGATTTCAAATGGCGCTTCGTCCAGGACGCGATGTGGGACGCCCGCGACGCCATCTGGTCAGCCACGGAATCCGGCGCGCAAATCTATCTCTGCGGCGACGGCAAGTTCATGGCGCCTGCCGTCCGCGACGCGCTGATCCGCATCGCGGCGGATAAGCAGGGCGGCGATCATGCCAGCGGTTCCGATTGGCTTGAGGCAATGATCGAGGCCGGACGCTTCCACCAGGATGTGTTCGGGTTCGGAAAATAGGCTGGGTAGGCGTGTGTCCCCGCGAAGGCGGGGACCCAGACTGGGCTCCCGCCTTCGCGGGAGCACAAGAAATAGGCGGAACACCGTCGAGAGCGGGAGAGGGAAATGCTACAATTATCAGGCCAGGACGCATCGTTTGTCTATCTGGAGACGCCGCACACGCCGATGCATATCGGCTCGGTCGGCATCTATGATCCCGCCACCGCGCCGGGCGGGTTCGTTCGGTTCAAAGACATTTTGAAGTTCATCGAAAGCCGACTCTCCGGCGCGCGCTCGTTTCGTCAGCGGCTGGTGCGGGTGCCGTTCGATCTCGATCATCCCTATTGGATTGAAGACCCTGAGTTCGACATCGAGTTCCACGTTCGCCACATCGCGCTGCCCAAGCCCGGCGACTGGCGGCAGCTGTGCATCCAGGTCGCCCGGCTGCATTCGCGACCGATGGACCTCAACAAGCCGCTTTGGGAATTCACCATTGTCGAGGGCCTCGACAATGTGGAGGGCCTGCCACCCGGCTGCTTCGCGCTCGTCTCCAAGGTGCATCACGCCGCGATCGACGGCATGTCGGGCGTGGAAATGTCCGCCGCCGTCCATGATCTCGATGCCAGCATGCGCCCGCGCGAGGTGAAGGATGATTGGTCGCCCGAAAGCATGCCCAATGTCGCCGAATTGCTGATGCGCAGCTATTTCAACTCGCTGCGCCAGCCGATGCGCGTGGCGGAAACCATCGGCCGCTCGTTGCCCGGCATGGCCAAGCTGACGGTGAGCGTCGGCAAGGGTGAGATCAGCATTGCCAATACCAAGATGGCCCCCAAGACGCGCTTCAACGGCAAGGTCGCCGCGCACCGGGTGTTCGATGCCGCGCCGTTCCCGCTGGCCGATATTCGCGCGATCAAGGATGCGGTGCCCGGCGCGACGGTGAATGACGTGATTCTCGCGATCGTCGGGGGCGGCTTGCGCGCCTATCTCGATGCCAAGGATGAACTCCCGCCCGAATCGCTCACCGCCATGGCCCCCATTTCGGTGCGGGCAGAGGGCGAGAAGGCGTCGCTTGGCAATCTCGTCTCAGCGATGGTGGTGGGGCTTGGCACGCATATCGCCGATCCGCTCGAACGCCTCGCCCATGTCCATGCAGAAGCGGCCAATTCAAAGGCGATGACCGGGGCAGTCGGCGCGCGCACGCTCACCGATTATAGCCAGCTTATCCCCTCCGGGCTCGCCGGGCTTGCCGCGCGGCTTTATACGCGGGTCGGGGCGGCCAATGCGCATGCGCCGGTGTTCAACTGCGTCGTCACCAATGTGCCGGGCAGCCGCGTGCCGCTCTATTTCTGCGGCGCCAAGATGGTGGCGATGTATGGCCTGGGGCCGGTGTTCGATTCGATGGGGCTGATCAACACGATCTACAGCTATACCGATACCATCGCGATTTCCTTCACCTGCGACCGCGTGATGATGCCCGATCCAGAGGTTTACGCGGCTTCATTGCGTCAGGCGTTTGATGCGCTGAAGACGGCGGCGGCGAACCCTGTGCCCAAGCCGGCCCCTGTTGCAGCCAGCACCCGGAATGCGGTAAAGAAAACGCCGGTCGCCAAAGCAAAGGCCACATCCAAGGCCGCGCCGCCGCCCGCCGCCCAACCGAAACCCCCCACTGCCGCGCGTAAACCGGCAGCCAAAGCGAAGGAGACCGCGTGATGGCCGATACCAAAAAGACTGCTGAAAAGGTAAAAGACACGATCAACGAAAAGATCGTCGACCCTGCCAAGAAGGCGGGAGAAGCCATCAAGGAAACCGGCGGCAAGCTCGTCGAGGGCGGTTCCACCGTTGGCATGAAAATGCTCGATCAGGCCGAGGAAAATACACGCCAGGCCTTTGCCGCGATGCGCGCTGCAGCGCAAGCCAAGGACCTGACGGGCGTGATGAAAGTACAGGGCGATTATCTGCGCGAGCAGGGTAGCCGCAGCATGAGCCAGGCCCGCGAAATCGGCGACCTGATCGTCCAGTTCGGTAAGGAGGCGGTCGCACCGCTATCGGGCAAGAAATGATATGATCTTTCCGCCCTCAACTTGGGGGCAGATACTTCCCACTTGGTTTGCCGAAGTGGTTTTGGAAACAGAGGCAAGGGCCTTATTGTGATCAGTTAGCCGATATTTAACCGGTGGGTTAGAAAAAGGCTGATGGATCGCGTCCTAAGCTTCGCCGAAGAAACATCCCATGCCTATCTTGGCTGGGCAACGGTGCTCGTTATCCTGACGCTTGTGGAACGCGTATCTGCCAAGGAAGAAACGCCGATCGCGTCCCGCTTTGCCGGGCTGTTGTTCTGGATCGTGTGGATCCCGATCAGCGGCCTCACCAATCTGCTCCTTAAGCAGCTTTGGGAGGCGGTCGGCATTGGCCCGCTGCTGACGGTTGATGCGGTGCAGGCAATGGGCTGGGCAGGGCCCTTCGCTGCCGTGGGATCAATCGCGCTTGGCGTGCTCGTCGCTGATTTTTTCGGCTATTGGCACCACCGAATCCAGCATGCCTGGCTTTGGCGGTTTCACGCTGTTCACCACTCGGTTCGCGAGCTGAATGCGGTCAATTCCTATCATCACGCCAGCGAAGCGTTGTTTAGCACCATTATCATCACGATTCCGCTCAGCCTGATCGCGGTGGATTATGGTGAGACGCCGGTGCTCGTTTCGCTGTTCGTCTGGTTCCAGGTCGTGTTCCTTCACTCGCCCTCCAGGCTGAGTTTCGGCCCGTTTCGTCACATTGTCGCGGACAACCGGTTCCACCGCATTCATCACTCGCTAGAGCCCGCGCATTTCGACAAGAATTTTGCGATCACCTTCAGCTTTTGGGATCGGATGTTCGGCACCATCCACGATCCGCGGCCCGGCGAGTGGCCTGCGGTGGGGTTGGCGCAGATCAATCAGCCAAGTACACTTCGCGAATGGCTGGATTTGCCGTTTCGCTACAAAGAGCCGGTTCCTGAGGATCGGCCAGATCAGTTAGTCAGCAATAACCCATCGGTTACGATCGGGAAAACGACGACCTGGGCTTAAAGGGCAAGAACCCCAGCGGCGGGCGCTTCTGCGGTTCAGGCATGCCCGGCAAAGGGATACACGAGCGGCCGAAGCCCGCTCTTGCGCTCGAATGGGTGCCAGTCGCCTTCATCCTGCGCGAGCCTGTCCG
This sequence comes from uncultured Stakelama sp., assembly GCA_964638495.1. Taxonomy (GTDB): domain Bacteria; phylum Pseudomonadota; class Alphaproteobacteria; order Sphingomonadales; family Sphingomonadaceae; genus Sphingomonas. The sequence goes on from CAZXBM010000001.1 coordinate 7,036, forward strand.
CCACCGCATAGAGCACCGCAGGGTTTACACCGAGGCCGCAATGGCTGCCATGCACCTCGATGTTGTCGGTTTCGGCGCCCTTTGGCTCGATGCAGTTCTGCCACGCCACCACGCCGTCTTCGCGCGTGTAGATCGATGTTGACGGCACCGGCGGCGGACTCGCGCTTTCGCGCAGCTGGTCGCGCGTGTCCTTGTCGTCGATCTTCTGGCCGGTCAGCATTTCATAAGCGCGCCAGACATTGGTCGCCTTTGGGGTCCCCGCAAAAGGCGAACCCAGCGAGATGACCTGCCGCACGGCATCTGGCAGTCGGCGTGAGAGCTGGCGTGCCATGACGCCACCCAGGCTCCAGCCGATCAGGCTCACCCGCTTGCCCGTTTCCTTGTGGATCTGGTCGAGCCGGGCAATCAGCTTCTCGCCGCCCCAGCCGATCGCCTTTGGCCCCAGGTTTCGGCCAAGCTCCCAGGCATGGGTGTCATAGCCCATCTGGGTCAGAAAGCGCCGCAGCACGGTGGTGGAGATATCGCTCGTTACAAATCCGGGCAGCACCATCACCGGGTGGCCGTCTCCCCGCGGCGCGGTTGCGAGCAACGGCGCTGCGGGGGCGAGCGAGCCCAGCTCCGCAATCGCGCGCGGCAGCTCGGTCAGTGCCAGCAGCAGCGATGGCGGGCTGACATCCGCATCGGTTTTGAATTGAGTAGCCATCGGTCGTTCTCCTGTCGTCCGGGGTTCAATGCCCCGCGTCTTTGATTGTTCATTCGGTCCAACCGAACGCCTCGTGACTCGCGGCGAGTGCACCCAAGCGTAAACTGAGTATCACCAAGTCATGAAATTGCCCCGAACGGTCGCAAACATGGTCGCGCAGCATGGCTTCGCCCCGAAAACCCAATGATTCGAACAAAGTTACCGACCCAGTCTGGTCCGGGGTCATCTGTGCTACGAGCTTGGTTGCGCCGTGCGCATGTGCGATTGCAAAAATAGCTTCCAGCAAATCGCGTCCAAGCCCCGCACCGCGCCGCTCGGGCGACACCAGCAGGCGCACTTCGCCGACATGCGCGCTCCAGCCAAGCGGATCGCGCACCAGCGCCGCCGTGCCGACAATTTTGCCGCCATCTTCTGCCACCAGGCTATCGATTACGCCGTCGCCGATCGCCTGTGCCCATGCTTCAACCACGCGCGGATGCTGCACATCGCGGCTAAGGAAGAGCAGGTCATGCTCGGGCAGCGTAGCGGTAAAGGCGAGCATGGCTGCCTGATCGTCGCCCACGAAACGGCGGATGCTGTGGCTCATGTCGAACGCTCCGAAAGCCAGTCTGTCAATTTGGGCCAAAGCCGCTTGATGGCATTGCCGCCGGCGACCAGGCTCACATGCCCGCCTTTCAGCTCGACGGCTTCCTTGTCGGTGGAGCCAATCAAGTCGATCAGCGGCGCAGACGCGGCAGACGGCACGATATGGTCGTGCTGCGCCGTCACGTGCAGGAATGGAGCGGTGATGCTGCCAAGGTCAACCTTGCGCCCGGCCACTGTCATCGTTCCATTATAAAGATCGTTGCCCCACATTAGCTGCTTGGTCGTCTCGCGGAAATATTCCCCCGCAAGCGGCAATATGTCGGCGGCCCAGCGATCGAACATCCGGAAGGATTTAACGAACTCATCGTTCCACATATTGTCGAACAGCCGCAAATTGCCGGCAATCCTTGCGCCGGGGCGCAGCATGTCAAAGGCGGTATAGAGATAGTCGCCCGGGCAATTGCCAAAGGTATCGACCAGCCGATCGACATCGAAAAAGCGTTTGTCGGACCAGGCCTGGAACATCTCCATCTTGCTGAAGTCGATGGGCGTGGTGAAGCACACCAGGTTCTTCATCGGCGCATCCGGGTGCAGCCCCGCCCACAGCACTGACAGCGCGCCGCCAAAGCAATAGCCGACAACGGTAAAATCTTCTTCGCCCGTTTCCTGCTGCACCCGCGCGATCGCGCTGGGCAGGAAATCGAGCACATAATCGGCGATGCCCAGATGTTTTTCGTCGGCGCGTGGAGCCTCCCAATCCAGCATGAACACGTCATAGCCAGCGCGCAGCAGATATTCGACCAGGCTCTGTCCCGGCACCATATCGAAGATATAGCCGCGGTTGGTCGTCGCCATCACCAGCAGCAAGGGTACGCGATAGACCTCGTCGGACATCGGCCGATAGTGATAGAGGTTCATCGTCCCGCGCTGGATCAGCCGGTCCTTGGGCGAAGCGCCCAGCACGGGCGCGGACGACATGAAATAGCCGAGCCCCTTGATATTGCGCTTCAGCGCACGGTCGAACTCGACACGGGCCTGCTCGACAATACCGGGGAGCGCAGCAGTGCGGGCGCCGTCGCTCACTCGGTCGCCTTGGGTTTGGATTGCGGCGGTGTGCGGGTCCGCTTCGGTTTGGGGCGTTCCGGCACCAGCGAGATGCCCGACTGCGCCGCGAGCATCGATTCGATCCGATCGACGGTCGCCTCGATCCGGTGGAGACGCGCTGAAAGATCGGCCACTTCCGCCTTGGTCGGCATATTGGCTGCGTCGAGCGCGCGCTCCATCATGTCGGTGCGGGCTTCCTTCAGCTTCATGCTGGCGGCATTCGCGCCGTGCATGACGCGGGAAAACTCGCCGCTTTTCATTAGATTGCCGCCAAATTCATTGGCCATTGCTTCCCACTGGCCCAGCATTTCGCGGAACATCGCGGCGGGATCGGGAGTGGAGGAACCAGTCATGCATGCATCCTTCACCCGTGCTGCACCCTCGTCAAGCGATGACTGCGGTGCTACCTTATCCAAATATACCGTATAGGATGTTGCGCAGCATAATGGTGCAGCACCATAAGCAGGAGATTCGTGATGGCCACTGCGCTGAAACCCGCCCAAACCGTCCGCGACCGCTGTTCACCAGAGGAATGGCAGGCGCGCGTCGATCTTGCCGCTGCCTATCGGCTGGTCGCGATGTACGGGTGGGACGATTTGATCTTCACGCACCTCTCGGCCCGGGTGCCGGGTCCGGAGCATCATTTCCTGATCAATCCGTACAATCTGATGTTTGAGGAGATGACCGCGTCCGATCTCGTCAAGATCGACGTCGATGGTAACAAGGTGGATGATACCCCCGCACCGGTGAACCGCGCGGGCTTCGTCATTCATTCAGCGATCCATATGGCGCGCGAAGATGCCGGCGCGGTGATGCATCTGCATACCCCACATGGCCAGGCAGTGTCGGCAATGGCCGACGGACTGCTGCCGCACACCCAGACCGCGATGATCGCGCAGCACGATGTCGCCTATCATGAGTATGAAGGCATCGCGACCGAGCTTGAGGAGCGCGAGCGGCTGGTCGAGGATCTTGGCCAGAAGCACACGATGATCCTGCGCAACCACGGCACGCTCGCGGTAGGCGCTACGGTCGCGCAGGCTTTCCTGCGGCTCTATTTTCTCGAGCGCGCCTGCGAGGCGCAGGTGCATATGCTCGCCGCCGGGCGCAACTGCCTGCACAATCCGCCACAGGGCGTTGAGCACAAGGTAGAGGAGCAATCGTCCGGTGCGGGGATGGCGATGCTAGCCCAGGGGCTCGCTTGGCCTGCGCTGCTCCGCAAACTGGACCGGCACAATCCGGGCTATTCGGACTGATTTTGCGGAGCGGGGTGCGGAGATAATTTTTGGACTGAGCGGAAAAGTGATAGCCTGCCGCCCGCTTCGGCCCTTATCGAGCGATCATGCCTTGGTTGGTTGCTCGAATTGTTCGATCACCCATTCTTCTTCCTGCGCGCTGGCAATCCAGTCCTGCATGAAGGGGTGATTGAAGACGGCCTCCAGATAGGCGGGGGCAAAGCGCGCGATCGGCAGTTGGTACGTCACGATCCGGGTACACACCGGCGCGAACATCATATCGACGGCACCGAACGTACCGAATAGAAACTCTCCATCGCCGCCAAAGCGCGCGCGCGCCTGCGCCCATAGCTCCATGATGCGGGACAGGTCAGCCAGTACATCGTCGTCTGGTTGTTTTGGCGGGAAGATCTGGCGGATATTCATACCGTGCTTGCGGCGGAGCGCCGAATAGCCCGAATGCATTTCTGCTGCCATTGAACGCGCCATGGCGCGCGCTGCGGGGTCGGCCGGCCAAAAGCGGTTATCGCCCGTCTTTTCGTCGAGATAGGCGATGATTGCCATCGAATCCCACACGACGATGTCGTCGTCCCACAGGATCGGCACCTTGCCCGATGAAGGTGCGAACTCGTCGCCCTCGCGCCGTTTGTCCCAGTCGGCGTCGTACAACGGCACGACCACTTCTTCGAACGGCAGCCCCGAATGCTTGCACGCCAGCCAGCCCCGGAGCGACCAGGATGAATAGGCCTTGTTCCCGATGATCAGTTTCAACATGGCTCCGGGATAGCCACCCTGATGCACCGCCGCAACACCCCGCTGCTATTGCGCAGATTCCCTATTTGTTGGCGCACATTCCGATTGATGAACGCTGCGATATGACGGTAGCGTTACGGTCTTCGCTAGGTGTGGCTCTGGACCATCCGGGTCGGGGGGGGGAGCGTACGAACGGGCGCAAAATGATGCGTCTGCCGCTTATTCTGGGTCAACTGCCTGTCGCTGACAGGCCTTTTTTTGGGGGATCAATCAATGATAACAACGAGGAACGGTTTCGACCGATCGATCAACATCACAGCAGCGCGGCTCAGCCGGCTGAGCGTTTCCGCCGCCATGCTGCCGCTGATGCTCGCCGCCAGTCCGGCGCTGGCGCAGAGCAGCGAGAGCGCTCAGGCCACAAATACCACCGCCAAGCCTGCGGACAACAGTGACATCGATCTGGTCGTCACCGCCCGCAAGCGCGAGGAAAGCATTATTGATGCGCCAATCGCGATCAGCGCTTTTGCTGGCGAAACGCTCAAGTCGCTCAACGCTCGCAATCTGGAAGACGTGGGCAAATATGTCCCCAACCTGACGATCAGCCGCTACGGCGTTGGCAACACAGCGCAAGCCGCCATCTTCATCCGCGCCATTGGCCTGCAGGATCACCTTATTACCACCGATCCCGGCGTTGGCGTGTATCTTGACGGCGTGTATCTCGGCCGCCAGCTCGGCTCCAACCTGTCGCTGCAGAATATCGAGCGGGTGGAAGTGCTGCGTGGTCCGCAGGGCACGCTCTATGGCCGCAACACGCTGGGCGGCGCGGTTAACATCATTACCCGCAAGCCAGGCAGCGATGAATCGATCGAGTTCGACGCGCAGGTTGGTTCGCGCGGGCGGATCAATGGCAGCTTCTATGCGGATACGCGGCTGGCTCCTACTTTTGCTGTGTCGGTCAGCGGCAGCTACCAGAGCCGCGACGGCGTGGGCACGGCAGTAAATGTTGCCAACCCCAGCGCGCGCATTGGCGAGCAGAATGATTTCAGCGGGCGTGCAGCGGCCTACTGGACGCCGACGGACAACTTCTCGATTCTGTCATCGGTTGATTTCGTCCGCGCACGCGACGGCCAGTCGCCCTACCGTGTCGATATCTATGACGCCGCCGCCGCCGGTTTCACGCAGGCAACGCAGGTCCGTCCGGACGATTCTGGCACCGACGTTCCAGGTCTGGAGTCGACCTCGCTCGACCTGTTCGGTGCATCGATCACCGCCGAATTGAAGCTCTCGCCAGAGCTCTCGGCCAAGCTGATCACAAGCTACCGCCAGACAAAATATACCGGCGGCCTTTCCGACACCGACAATATCTCGCGCCAGTCGGTCTTCCCCGAAGTGGGCGATGCCGAGCAGGTGTCGACCGAATTGCAGCTGAATGGCGAGTTTGGCGCATTCAACTTCGTCAGCGGCCTGTATTATTACTATGAGAATGGCAGCAACGAATCGCGTCCCGCCTTCTTCTTTGGCGGCAACAGCGATTATCGGATCCGTCAGCGCACTAACAGCTATGCGGCCTATGCCAACGGCAGCTACAACATCACCGATGCGCTCTCGATTGGCGCTGGCGTCCGCTATTCCAACGATGACAAGCGGGCAACGGCGCGCTTCTCCAGCTTTACCACTGACGTGACCCGCAACGCCAATTACGATGCGGTGACCGCACAGGGGAACATCACTTACAAGCTGGACGACAACAACTCAGTCTATGGCACGATCCAGCTCGGCTACCAGCCGGGCAGCTTCACGCCGCGCCCGTTCGGCGGGCCGAGCTCGTTCAACGCATCGCCTGAGACGACCGCGACCAACTATGAAATCGGCTATAAGGGCCGCATCACGCCCAACTGGGTGGTGCTGCTCTCGGCCTTTACCACCGATTACAACGACCGTGGCCTGCCTTATTCCTTCATCAACGCGAACGGTTTCAACACGGTGATCGTCACCGCCGATGCCCGCGCGCGCGGCATTGAGGCGGAGACGACGCTCACGCTGGGCGGCTTCAAGTTCAAGGGGTCGCTTGGCTATCTCGACAGCAAGATCACCAGCGTGAACTCGCTGCCGCCGGCCTTCTTCCCGACGGGCGGCACCCCGGTGGCAGGCGCGCCAACCGCGCTGAGCCCTGATTTCACGGGTGCAGTGACGGCGGGTTACACCTTCGCGCTGCCGAGTGGGTCGATCACCGCGCAGGCCGATTATTCCTATCGTGGTCAACAGTTCGGTCAGCCGGTCGCCCGCACGAGCGAGATTATCGATCCGCGCAGCCTGGTTGGCTTCAACCTGAAATATGAAAATGAAGCCCGCGATCTGTCGTTCAGCATCTATGGCAGCAACATCTTCAACAAGGTCTATGATCAGGGTCGTCTCGACCAGGGCGGCTTCGTCGGCGTTGTCGTCAGCAATGACCGCAGCGAGTTCGGCGTGCGCCTGACGAAGAAGTTCCGGGTACGCTGATCGGGGCGGCGACCGGGGCGGCGCGCGCTGCCTCGGTCGCCGACTGATGCTTGGTCGCCAAGCGAAACGAGTCTAATCACACCGGCATAACAGGTTGCCGGGAGCTGAAGATGGACGAACTTGCCCTCATCGCCGATGCCGATCGGCGCGCGGCGCGCTACATTGCATCAGTAGACACCCGTCGCGTCTTTCCCGATGCAGCGGCGATCGACGCCCTTGCGCGCTTTACCGAAGCCTTGCCCGATCACGGTCATGATCCGTCCGAGACGCTCGCCCTGCTCGACGATATCGGCTCGCCTGCGACCGTCGTATCGAACGGTCCCAATTATTACGGCTTCGTCATCGGCGCGTCCCTGCCCAGCGCCGCCGCTGCCGAGCGGCTGATGCTGGCCTGGGACCAGTGCGCTTCGTCCTTCGTCAACTCGCCGATCGCGGCGACACTTGAGCAGGTTGCCGCTGGCTGGGTGCTCGAGGCGCTCGACCTGCCGCGCGAGAGCGCGGTCGGCTTTGGCACCAGCGCCACCGCCTGCACCACCGGTTGCCTGACCGCCGCACGGCGGATGCTGCTGGCGCGGCAGGGCTGGGATTTCGACGCGCGCGGGCTGATCGGCGCGCCAGAGGTGAAGGTGATCGTCTCCGACGTGGTGCACGTGACGATTAAGAAGGCGCTGCGGCTGCTGGGCTTCGGGCTCGACCGGCTGATCGTGGCGCCGAGCGATGAACATGGTCGGATCGACCCCGCGCGCCTGCCGCCGATCGACGCCATGACGATCCTGTGCCTGCAGGCCGGCGAGGTGAATACGGGCGAGTTCGATCCGTTCGACCAACTCATTCCGCAAGCGAAGGCGGCGGGTGCGTGGGTGCATGTCGACGGTGCGTTTGGTCTGTGGGCGCGGGCATCCACGACGGCGCAGCACCTGACGGCGGGGGTGGAACTCGCCGACAGCTGGACGACCGACGGGCATAAATGGCTCAATACGCCCTATGACGGCGCGATGGCGATCTGCCGCGATGCCGATGCGCTGGCGCGGGCGATGAACAGCGATGCGGTCTATGCGACGGCGGCCGCCGATGCGCAGAAAAACCTGACGCTGGAATTTTCCAGGCGCGCGCGGGGCGTGCCGATCTGGGCGGCGCTACGCAGCTTGGGGCGGGCTGGCGTGGCCGCAATGATCGACCGGCATATCCGACAAGCGCAGCGGCTGGCGGACGGGCTCCGCGCAGCCGGGTTCGATGTGGTCAACCGCGTGGTGCTCAACCAGGTGCTGGTGCGGGGAGCGACCGACGAGGCGACCGGCGCGATCCGCGCGGCGGTGGAGGCGACGGGCGAGGCGTGGTTTGGCGGCACGGTGTGGCGCGGGCGGCCGGCCTTCCGGCTCAGTGTGTCATCGTGGCGGACGCGGGATGAGGATATCGATGACCTGGTGGCGCTGCTGATCCGGGCGCGCGACGCGGTTTAGGGGGGGTGATCGATAGGATGGACGTTTCCCACTTAACTTCGTCATCCCGGGCTCGACCCGGGATCCCGCTTTTCTGCGGGCGGCAGGGCTGAAGAAGCGGGACCCCGGGTCAAGCCCGGGGTGACGAGGATAGCGTGGATTTGAGGCCGGCGTTCTACCCAATCGCCTCGATCACCGCCGCGCGCAGTTCTGCAATGCCAAAGCCAACCTCGCTCGAGGTCGCCATGATGTCCGGGTGGGCGGCGGGGCGCTTGCGGGCTTCGGCGGCAGTGGCTTCGGTGATGTGAAGCAGCTCGGTCGGCTTGATCTTGTCGGCCTTGGTCAGCACGAGGCGATAGCTGACGGCGGCCTTGTCGAGCATCTCCATGATCTCATGGTCGACGTCCTTCAGCCCGTGGCGGGAATCGACCAGCACCAGCACACGCTTCAGCACCTGCCGCCCGCGCAGGAAATCATTGATCAGGAAGCGCCATTTCTTGACCATGTCCTTGGGCGCCTTGGCAAAGCCATAGCCCGGCATATCGACGAGCCGGAAGGCGAGGGGGTCACCCACGTCGAAGAAGTTCAGCTCCTGCGTGCGGCCCGGGGTGTTCGATGTGCGCGCGAGGCTGTTGCGCCCCGTGAGCGCATTCAGCAGCGACGATTTGCCGACGTTCGAGCGGCCCGCAAAGGCGATTTCCGGCACGTTGGGATCGGGCAGAAACTCCAGCGTCGGCGCTGATTTCAAAAAGCTGATCTGGCCCGCAAACGCCTTGCGGGCCTGTTCGATCATCTCGTCGCTAAAGGGCGGGTCAGCCTCATCCATGGCGCATCACTTCTTCGCAGTCGGCTTGGCGGCAGCCTTCGGCGTCGGCACCAGCATTTCGGGGTGGCGCGCATAGAGCATCCGCTGCTGCAGGATCGTCAGCACGTTCGAGGTGATCCAGTAGAGCTGCAGACCCACCGCAAACGGTGCCATCACGAACATCAGCATCCACGGCATGATCGCAAAGACCTGCTTTTGCGCTTCGTCCATCGGCGCGGGATTGAGCTTGAACTGGAAATACATCGAGATGCCCAGCAGGATCGGGATAATGCCAATCGCGATGAAGACGGGCGGCGTGAACGGCAGCAGGCCGAACAGGTTGAGCGGTGTCAACGGATCGGGCGCGGAGAGATCGCGAATCCACAGCACGAACGGCTGGTGCCGCATTTCGGTCGATAGGAGCAGCACCTTGTAAAGCGCGTACATGATCGGGATCTGCAGCACGACCGGGCCGCAGCCGCCGAGCGGATTCACACCTTCCGTTTTGTAGAGCGCCATGATTTCCTGCTGCTGGCGCGGCTTGTCGTCCTTGTAGCGCTCCTGGATCGCCTTCTGCTTGGGCTGGATCGCTTTCATCTTCGCCATCGATGCGAACTGGCGCTGCGCGATGGGGAACAGCAGGCCCCTGATCGTAATCGTCAGCAGGATGATGGCAACGCCGAAATTGCCGACGAGGCGGAACAGCAAATCGAGATAATAGAAGATCGGCTTTTCGACGATTTGGAACCAGCCCCAGTCGATTGCCTTGTCAAAATTGACGATGTTTTGCTCGTCTTCATATTTGTCGATCAGCCGCACTTCCTTCGCGCCCGCAAAGAAACGCGTCGTCTGCCGCGTCACCTTGCCGGGCTGGACCACGACTGGCGTCGTCGCGAAATCAGCCTGGAAGGTGTCGCCGGCGGCGCGGAAGCCTGCATGGACCTGCGCGTTCTGATCGGGGATCAGCGCGGTCAGCCAGTAAATGTCGCCAAAGCCGAGCCAGCCGCCTTTGTTGTCGTAATAATTGGGTCCGGGCTTCACCTTTGCGCCGAAGATCGAGCCGAAAAAACTGCGGTCCTGGCCCTGGAGATTAAGATAGCCGATGTCGTAATTGGCACCGTTGCCGAACACGCCGATCGGGCCGACATGGTTGACCCAGCTGTCGGGCTCCTTGGGCAGGCCCGTACGCGAGACAAGCCCATAGGGGCGGGCGGTGATGGGCGCGGCGCTGCCATTGCCCACCGACTGCTCGATCGTGAACAGATAGTCGGAATCGACCGCAATCTTGATCTGGAAGCGCACGCCGTTCGGGTTCGTCCAGCCAAGCGTAACGGGTTTGCCCGGGGTCAGCGCAGCAGAATCGGCTGTCCACACCGTGTTCTTGTCGGGTGCTGCAATGCCATCGCCGGCCCATCCAAAGCTCGCGAAATAGCTGCCGGTTGCGCCAGACGGCGACAGCAACCGCACCGGCGGCGATTTCTTGTCGATCGCCCCGCGGTGTTTGACCAGCACCAGATCGTCGAGCCGCGCGCCCTTCAGGTTGATCGACCCCTTCAGCGACGGCGTATCGACAGCGACGCGCGGGGATTCGGCCAGAACGAGGCGGCGGTCGCGCAAGGCCTTCGCCGTATCGACGGTCGGTGCGGTTGTGGCGGCGGGGGCAGCGCCGCCCTGAGCCGGTGCCACCTTGGCTGCCACAGGCCGCTTGGGCTGCGGGAAGAACCGCTCCACCACAATCTGGCCGCCGAGTACGATCAGCAGCGCGAGCACTACGAACAGCACCATGTTGCGATTTTCTTGATTCACTTGGAACAGCCCCGATCGTGCAGTCTTGAATTCTTAAGGGACGGGGTCGTACCCGGACCCGCCCCAGGGATGGCAGCGCGCGATGCGTTTGGCCGCGAGCCAGCTTCCCTTGAGCGCGCCATAGCGGCGAAGCGCGGTAATTGCATAGGCCGAACACGACGGCGCATAACGGCACGTTGGCGGCAGGATAAGCGAGGGCCCCAATTGCCAGCCGCGCGCGAGCAGGATCAGCAGCCTGGCAATCACCGCGATAGTTTCCCGAGCGCCTTCACAAGATCCGCCCGGAGCTGCGCAAAATCGCGCTCGATGCCGCCCGCGCGGCCAATCAGCACATGGTCGCAGCCGACAAGGCCCGCTTCGGGAAGCACGTCACGCGCCAGCGCCCGCAACCGGCGCTTCATCCGGTTGCGCACAACGGCGTTGCCGATTTTCTTGGTCACCGTGTAGCCGATTCGCATGTCCACCACGCCATCGGCCCGGTCACGCGCGAGCAGGACGAACCCCGGCATCGGCGCGCGTTTCCCCGCATTCGCCGCGAGAAAGTCGCGGCGGACTGTAAGGGTTTTTATGCCGACAGCTTCTTGCGACCGCGGGCGCGGCGGGCGCGCAGGACGTTGCGACCGCCCACCGTCGCCATCCGCGCGCGGAAGCCGTGGCGGCGTGCACGCACCAGATTGCTCGGCTGAAAGGTCCGCTTCATCACTCATTCCCTGATCATCGAAAATGGAAAAAGCCGCCAAAAACGGCGGCCATGTTGCGCGTGCCTTAAGCGAGGGCGCGGCCCAAGTCAACGATTGCGATTCCAAGGGACGGCCCGGCTAAACGCGGCGGCCACGAACGAAATCCTTGATGGTCATCAGCATCAGCTGAAAGGCGGGTATCTTCTTTCCCTCCGCATCGACCGGACGGTCTCGCTCGAACCGGCGCAGTGCGCTGGCGCGGCGCAGGCCTAGATCAGCATAGCTGCCGAATTTTGGCCATTTCCGCTTAAGCTGCACGAACACGCGCTTGGCTATTTTCGAGTTTTGCAGCATCAGCGCCAGGCCGGCAGCGAAGACGAACACGCCGCCTGGGCCCGGTATTGCGCCGACGATTGGCGATAGTAAGATGATGAACCCGCCAAGAATGGCGAGCCCGGTGCGCAAGGCAGGGCTGCGGACGCGGGCAGGGCGGGCGCTCTTCACACCTGATAATGTGGGGTCGGTGTATTGTTTTGGCAAGACAGTCTCCATGCGCTTCCGTCATTTAGGAAAGCAGCTATGAACAGGTCATTAGCCAGAGTGGCGGGGGCAGATGGTCGCGATTGTATCGACGGTGGCATATCTGGGGCTGGAGGCACGCGCTGTTGAAGTGCAGGTGCAGGTCGCGCCCGGCCTGCCCGCCTTCAACGTCGTCGGGCTGGCCGACAAGGCGGTAGGCGAAAGCCGCGAACGCGTCCGCGCCGCGATTGCTGCGCTTGGCCTCGCGCTGCCGCCCAAGCGCATCACCGTCAATCTCTCGCCGGCCGATCTGCCCAAGGAGGGATCGCACTATGATCTGCCGATCGCGCTCGGCGTGCTGGGCGCGATGGGCGTCATCGATGCAGAGACGCTCGCTGACTATGTCGTGGTGGGCGAACTCGGGCTCGACGCGCGGATCGCAACCTCGCCCGGCGTGCTGCTCGCGGCGCTGCATGCGTCAGAGAACCAGAAGGGATTGGTGTGTCCGGCTGCGCAAGGATCCGAAGCGGCCTGGGCAGGGACGATCGAGGTGATCGCCGCCCCTGATCTGCTGTCGCTGCTTAATCACTTCAAGGGCCACGGCCTGCTCGCAGCCCCAGCGCCGGGCGAGGCCGACGCGCCTGATCACGGCCCCGATCTGCGCCAGGTAAAGGGGCAGGAAACCGCCAAGCGAGCGCTGGAGATCGCAGCGGCGGGCGGACACAATCTGCTAAGGTTGTGTCAAGCTACACTTTGCTGATCTAAAGTACCTCAGCGACTCTCAGCTGCAGCATTTTTTGCAGAACGTCGGTCTTCGACTACCATAGCATCGCGCAGCGCAATTACCATCCACGTCGGCGATGTCGTCGCATCCTCGTCCCAGCCCGGCCGTCACCTGGAGCGGGTGTTTAGCCCGGTGCTTCATCAGTTCTTGGGGGGACGCCTGCGCGCGTGCCGTCAGCGGCGAGGTCGCTGTCTGCAATCGGATTTTCGTCGGCGCTGAGTAAGGGGGCTTTGCCGATCGATTTGGGAGCCGCCTGCCGGCGACGGCGGCGAGGTGCGGCGGGTGCAGCCGAACCGCGCGCCCACTCGGCGCGGCACATGTCCAGAAGTGAGGACACCAGCTGTGGTGCGCCGGGCAGCGCGGCCAAGACAGCATCACGGTCGCCGGGGCAGAGTTTGATGCGGCCCGTGCCGATTGCGATCAAGAACTCGGCCGCCGCCTCACCGCGTGGTCGGTCGGCGCTCTCAAGGATCCGCCGCACCAGCCTAGCCACGTCTGCGCTGGCTTCGGCATCGTCGCGGTAGTCGAGCTCGCCAGGGCGGGCGGCCCGCAGCAGACAGGCCTGGATGATGCCATCATTGAACCGTCCGAAGTTCTCGGGCGAGAGGATCGTCTGCTGCATCCAATTCGTGCGGATCGCCTGCGCGCCTGCGGACGCGGGGGCAGTGCGCAGCTGCTGCAGCACCGACGCAACCGTGAAAAACACGTCTGCCTGGGTGCCCGTGCCCTTCTTGGTGAGCGCAGGCGGCCAGAACACGAAGCCCTCGCGCAGGGGCAGGGTCCGTCCACCCGGGTCGGGCAAAAGGAGGTCTGCCGTTAGCGGTCGCGAAGTCTCCCTCAGTCTCGCGATGCGCGTTCGGATCTCGGCGGCCAACCCCACGGAGGAGTTCCGTTCGAGGAAGCCGAGTTCGTCCCGCCAGGGATTGGCCGTCGGGCCGCCAGGCAGCAGCAGCTCGTCCGCATACTCCACCACGTGCGGTATCGGGTTGTCGGTCTGCATGAGTGAACGGTTCAGTACGCCCGCGCGGACCGGGTCCTGCACCTTCGCAAAGCCTACGAGATAGATGATCGGTACGCGCGGCGCGAGGTTCCTGAGGTCCCGGCTCACGTCGAGCAGCAGCCGTCCGCTGCCGGTGACGGCGCTGACGACGAGTATCGGGTCAGAGAACGTCGTCCCGCTGTTGGCAAGTGCCGCGAGGTCACTCCGTCGATGAACCGTCGCGGCGGTGGCGAGCATCGTCAGCACCCTGTCGACGAGCGGTTGCGCGGCGTCCTCAACAAGCACGATACCGGCCAATCGCGCGGGAACGTTCCGCGAAAGACTATAGTCGAGCCGCTTGGCGTATTCCGCAGAAGTCAGCAGCGCGGCCGGGTCAACGTCGAACAGCCTGGTCCCGAGCGACACTCTGAGGGCTCCCGTACCCGCCAGGCGGGACATCGCCGCGCCGAGCTTCGGCGGCGCGTCCTTCTTCACGATCACGAGGGGCGGGTGCTGGGGACCAGCTATATCGAACTGGTCGCCCTTCAGCGCGATCGGGGTGGAATCCTCGCGGCAAAGCGCGCAGTCGGCCGCGTCGAAGGTGCGCCGCTCGCTCGGGTATCCGCCAGGGTTCGCCTTCTCGTCGAACCTGAGGTCAATTGCCACGCCGGGACCGGGGTCCTTCGGCCCGAGGTAGAGCATGTGGAGGATGCGGGCCGGGTCGAACCCCTTGCGCGTCACCAGCTTGCTTCCGAGGCTGCCGCTCGATGAGGCAGAGATGATCGCGACCGAGCTAGCGATGTCGGTGAACCGGTGTTCCGCGAAGCCGAAATAGGAGCTGAAGTTGTCGGCGACGATGTTCGCGCCATCGTCGCGAAGAGTGCGCCACTGCTCGTTGATCGCCGAGACGACAGCGTAGAGCGCGGGCGTGTCGATATAGGCCCGGCGCGCGTTCGGCGGCAGTCGTCGCAACAGCGACACGGCCAGGAAAGCGATCTCTGCCTGCCGAACGAGGATGTTAGACAGGCGCATGAAGCGGTCGGTGTGCGCGCCCGAGGGATTGGCGAAGTGGTAGCTTCGGCTGGCCTCGACAAAGCCGCCCCTTCGCCGGAAGATCGACGTCGCGCCGCGCCTCAGGATCTCCTCAATGCCGACGCCGCTCGCCATCCCACCGACCGCGAGAGCTTCCCGCCGGGTCTCAGATCCGGCCCCATCGTAGCCGACCATCTCGACGCGGGTCCGTTCCGACAGCCGCTCCAGTAGCGCCTCGCCCTGGGTGGAGGTGTGTACGGCGTCCAAGGCGTGCTCGAAGCCGCTATGGCGTACCAGGATTATGAGCTCGTCGGGCGCGAGCGCTCGCGCGATTTCCTCCTCCACCTCGTCGGCGAGCGCGCGGACGTCGAACTCGGCGGTGGAGCAGAACGCAACAAGGACGTCGACCGACGTCTGTTCCATCGGCTTGTCGAAACGGTGAAGAAGGATCGGCGACATCCGTCAGAGCGGCAGGAGAAAGGTGAAAAGGGTGCCTGACGCCGGCGCCAGACGGTGTTCCTGCCATGGTCTGAGGTCGGGGGGCTCGCCATAGGCGAGGTCGCGTTCGCCCACGAGGTCGGCGAAGAGGGAATGCCTTCCAGTTCTCAGCCGAAGGAATCCGCCTCGCCGGCGCAGGATGTCGACGACCGTGCACAGGCCCATTCCGGCCGCAGAGTTCGTTTTCCGGCTCGCGTGCTTCCCAAAGCAAGTCCGGATTGCAGCGAGCTCCTCGTCGCGGTCGATGTCGGCGAGCGGCCGACCGAGCCAGTGAGCGGCATAGCCCGGACCCGCGTCGAAGACCGAAATCTCGAGGAGCTGGATATCCCGCCGGTTCTCACGCGGGTACAGGCGGTCGCAGTAGTCGGCCAGCGGCCTGGATGCCTCGACCATCCGCGCGAGACCCGTTCGCGAGATCGATTGCCGACGGGCATGGATGCCCCGCACGGACTTGCCCACCTGGTTCCCGCGATCGTCGACGCGCCCATACTCGTCGGTGTTGCGGAATAGCTCGTAGAGTGCGTCCGCCAAGCCGACCTTCAACTGCTGGTCGCTCGCCGCGGGGTGGTCCGCTAGCGTGCGGGCCATCACTAGTTCCGCAATGCGGTCGAACTCCTTTCGACTGAGCAGCCTGAGTGTGGCGTCGTCACGTGCGTAGAGGGTTTCCGGCGTCGACCAGCCGAGGTGATCGGCGCACACGACCTCGAGCTGCGCTCCCCGACTCCATTGCTGAGGGCTTTGTCCCTGGAGTCCGCGCAGACGTTTCACCGCCAGCTCCTGGAGGGACTCCGTGATGTCCCGGCCGTTCAAGTCTTCCGCACGGTCGCACACGAGCGCGGCGCATAGGCCAGGGAGGTGGCCCGTCATCGTGTCCAGCTGCCCGTCTTCGGGACCTGTCGCGTAGGATGAGATTCGCGCCGTCTCCTGTGTCGCGGCCCAGGTCAGGATAGCCTGCACGATGGCGGGCTCTCCGCCGCCGACGTTGGCACGGCTGCGCGTCGGGAGCGTCAGCGTTGTATCGGTGGCTCGCCCTTCCACCTCACGGATGATCCGTTCCGCCGCGGCGATGTTTAGGGAGCTGTCGACCTGCATGGTTGCAGTGTAGCGAGCACATGGGCACCGAGGAAGTCGTGTCTATCCTGTTGCTTCCGGACCCGTACCGCCCGACTGGGCCATTAAGCTGCATCCTGGTATCCGCCGCCGGCCGGCACGTCAGATCAGTTGGGCTGCTCGCCGAGTTGACCGGGGTATACTCGCGTTCGAGGTGCCATTTTCTGTCGCTAGGGACATGAAAGAGCGTGCGCACTCGGGCAGCGTGAAAGGAGCTCTGCGCGACTGCATGCGGATCTCTAGCCCTACGAAATGCCATCACATCCGATGGAATGGGGCAGGGCTGCACCGGGCTTGCTCCACCGGGCCTCGCCGGCTGGCCTCGCCGGTGTCTCCGGCTCGACAACCTTCCGTTTCGAAGGACATGAGTTCAAGTTGCCTCCGAAGGCGGCCAAGCGCCGGTTCGAGAGCGCCAGACCTGCCCGGCGGATGCCGCTAAAGCTCAACCCCGAACGCCGCCGGGTTGATCGCGCGGAATCCGTCGCGCTTCGACCAGTCCATGTGGGCACCCAGACGCTCGACGACCGCGACCGCCTGGGTGCGCGGCAGGTTCAGCGAACCCAGCGCCTGCGATGCAGCCCGCAGGTGGAGGACCGGCAGGGACTCGATGTGCCCCGTCCCGCGGTCGAGTATGTCGGTCAGCATAAGCACCTCGACCTCTTCGATCGGCAGCGCGGCGAGGAACTCCATCGCAACACGGACCGCCGCCGAGCATATTGCGTCGCGGTGCATCTCGAGCCGCTTGCCGACGGCAAGGTCCTTCACGGACGCCTTGCCCGACTTGAGCAGCGTCACGGTCTCCTCCGGCATGTCCTCGAGGTCCAGCCCGTCGATGATCGCGATCGTGCGACCGTCGAGCAGCAGCGTGTCCACGCCCTCGACCGAGAAGGGGAGGCTGCCGAGCGCACTATGCTCCTCGAGCGCCGCGACCATCGCGTCGGGATCTAGGGCGACCACCCGCCGCGCGGCGGCGATCTCCGCATTGCGGGCCTTGGCGGCGGCCGTCACCGCCGAGTGCGCCGCGTCGTCGCGCGCTCGCGAGGCCGTGACCTCTTCGGCCAGCCGGTCGCGCTCCCTCTGCTCGCGGCCGAAGGTCCGCGCGAGCCAGCCCGGTGCGTATTCCGCGAGCCGCGCGGCGGCCGCATCCTCGTCGTCGGAGCGACGCTCGGGCATGGGCAGATCGGGCGCCGTCGCGGTGGTCCGCCAGTCCACCCTCGACAGCGGGACCCTGTGCGCGCCCGTGAGCGCCTCGACGATCTCCTCGTATTCGGCGGCCGCCCTGGCCGAAGCGTCGAGATGGGCCTGGCGATGGAGCGCCTGCTGGCGCGCCACGCGCTGACGCTCGGCCTGCTTCGCCGCGCGGTCCATCGCGCGCATCGTGCGGCCCACGCCCCGCACGAACTGTCTGGAAGTCACCATTGCCCCCCCGGCCGATTGTCGTCTGTACCCAGCGGGTTATAGCGTAACGACGGCGCGTAGCCATAGGGGAGGCGGACATCATCATCGGCGTGCTTGCCTACCTGTTCATGGGAGCCTCGACGGCAACATCCGGAACCGCCCATGTCGTGGATGGCGATACGCTCCGCGTCGGCGCCACTCGCGTGAGGCTGTCGGGTGTAGACGCGCCCGAGCTTTCGCAGCGCTGCGGACCCCAAGGCCGCAAGGTCGCGTGCGGCGCCATTGCCGCGCAGTGGCTGCGCCGACGCGTCGAGGGCCGGCCCATCACCTGCCAGACGGTGGACATGGACCGCTACGCGAGGTTGGTCGCCATCTGCCGCGTGGGCGGCGAGGACGTCGGCGCGGCCATGGTCGAGGCCGGCTGGGCGACCGCCTATCGCCGATACAGCTTGGCCTATGTCGAACAGGAGATCCGCGCCCGCGCGGCACGCCGGGGCATCTGGGCGCTCGGTTTCGAGCCGCCCGCCGAGTATCGCCGCGAGCGCCGTCTGGCGGACGTGCCCCCGGCACCCGATCCGCGATGCTCCATCAAGGGCAACGTCGGCACGTCAGGCGCGCGGATCTATCACCTGCCCGGCAGCCGGGCCTATCCGGAGGTCCGGATCGACGCGCGCAAGGGCGAGCGCTGGTTCTGCTCGGAGCGCGAGGCGGTCGCCGCAGGCTGGCGACCGGTCCGCTGACGTCAGCGGATCGTGCGCTCGCGCAGGACGGGCGCCGCCGCTGCGGCCGCTGCCTCTCCCGCCGCCACGGCGATGCGCTTCAGCGGCGTCGCTCCGATCGGCAGCGACTTCTCGATGACCAGGCCGCCACCCGCGTTGCCCAGGGTCTCCTGCAGCGCCGACACGTCGCCGCACCAGATCGTCTCGGCGTCCCGGTCGCGTGAGGGATCGGGGCCGACGCCGCCTGCGTCGAATGCGACCGGGCGCATCTGCATGCGCTCGCCCGCGGCGTTGACCTCCACGCCGTAGTCCGGCCGGCTCGCGCTGCGCAGGACCAGCCTTCCGTCCTGCGCCCAGGCCGTCCGCATGCCCTCGGCAACCTCGTAGCCTAGGCCGGTGAGGCCTTCGAGGACCGCGGCCCGGCGGGCGGCCGACGCGCGCGCCTGCCGGTGCGCCTCGAGTGCGGCGCGCCCTTCGTCGATCCGCGACGCGATGGCGGCCAGGCCGAGCGCCTCCATTCCCGACGTCAGCGACTTCACGTCGAGCCCCGCGGCGGCGAGCTCGGCGGCCAGCAGTTCGAGGTCCGTCGCCGCCGCCCGGCGCGCCCGCGCCTCCGTCAGCTCGCGACCGGTCGCGACGTCGAGCCCGTCGAGCAGCAGGCCGCGCCGGGCCGGTTCGGCATCGAGTGCGTCGTCGAGCCTCGCACCCCACGCGACTGAGGTGGCCTCGTCGACATACGGTAACAACTCGGCGATGCGGGCCTCGATCCGCGTGACCGAAGGATCGGCATCGGTCGCCGGTCGCGCCGCGAGCCAGTCGGCGAACGACGCCGGCGCCTCGCCGTCACGCAGCCGGTCGGCGAGCGCACGCGAGGCGGTGGGGTTGGCGGAGCGTCGCGCCAGCACCTTGAATCCGTCCGCCAGCGCGTTGGCGTCGCCACGCTCGAGCCCGCGCATTAGGTCCGGGTCGAGCGGTTCACCGCCGCTTCGCAGCGTCCGGAGCAGACTGGCCGCGGCCTCGCGCTCTCGGCGACCGCGCGACCACGCCGCCGCCTGCTCCGCCGCGACCTTGGCCAGGCGGACCTGGACGTCATCGCGCAGGAACGCCTCCTCGATCGGAGCCTGCTTCTGCAGGTCCATGAACCGATCCGCCGCGATCAGCGCCGAAAGCGCGTCGCGCCGACGCGTGGCCGCGGCCAGCGCCCCGTCGTCGATGCAGTCGTTGCGACGGCCGATCCGCGTCCACTCGGCAAGCGCAGCGTCGACCCGCGCGAGCATTCCGTTGCAGATCTCGAGGATCTCCTCGCGCGTCACGATCCGCACGACCTTCGGTCCGCTCATGCCTTCACCCCCATTGCCGACGTGACCGCCGCGCGCAGCCGCTCGCGCTCGCGCTCGGGCTCGTGGAACCAGCGGTGCGAGGAGACCCGGTGGATGACCGGGATCGACCGCCGAAGGACCGAGGGCCGCCACATCTCGCGTGCCCTCGCGCCCTCCAACAGCCGGTGTCGCGGCGCGTCGCACTCGATGCCGATGCCGTAGAGCCCAGTGCGCGGATCCTCGATCGCGAAGTCGAGGCCGAACGCGCCGTCGTCCTGCACCGGGGCGGGGTCCCAGCCCAGCGCGCGCAGCTCCGCCGCGACAGCCTGCTCGAGCCCGTCCTCGACGTCGCGTGCGGGCCCGGCCGGCCGGCGCTGCTCGGGGGTCAGTCTTCCCAGCAGGGCGGACGCCGCGTCGAGGTCGCCCTCGGACAGCGTGCGCGCGTACTCGAAGTAGGCCTGCAAGAAGTCGCGCGGGCTTGCCGCCTGGCGGCGGGTCGTCAGCATGTCGGAGATGAGCGGGATCGGCATGGACGTGACCAGCACGACCTTCCGCTTCGCGCGGGTCACCGCGACGTTCAGCCGCCGCTCGCCACCGGCCTGCCCCAGCACGCCGAACGATCGCCGGAAGGCGCCCTGCGCGTTGCGGCCGAATGTCGACGAGAACACGATGATGTCGCGCTCGTCGCCCTGCACGTTCTCCACGTTCTTCACGAAGAACCCCATGTCCTCGCCACCCTCGACGCGGTCCCGCTCCTTGGTGAGAGCCGCGCGGAAGGCCGGGTCTGCCTCGGCACGCTCCTCCAGCACGTCCTCGATCAGGTCGGCCTGCTTGCGGTTGAAGGTGACCACCCCGACGGTCGGCGGGCTGGGGCCGCCTGCGGCCCAGATGTCGCGCACGACGTCTGCGACCCGCTGCGCCTCGGCCGGGTTGGTCTGGTCCTCGTAGGTCCCGTCGACCCGGATCAGCTCGATCGGACGCTGACGCCTGACCTCGTCCGCCGGATGCCGGGCCGGCACGCTCAGACGGTTGACGTAGAACGACGCGTTCGAGAACTGGATGAGCTCGCGGTATGCGGAGCGGTAGTGGATCTGGAGAGTGGTCGAGGGAAGAACCGTCTTCGCAAGCTGGAGCAGGTCGGGACAGTCCTTGATCTCGCGCCTGTTCCAGGTCTCGACCGCCTCCTCGCGCTCCTGGTCGCCGAGCCGCTCGTCGGCCTCCTGGCCCTCGAACACCTCCGCCTCGTCGCTCTCGACCCGGCTCGAGAAGAACGCGCTAGGCGGCATCTGCTTCTCGTCGCCGCTCACCACCATCGTGCGACTGCGGTAGAGGGTCGGAAGCGCGTACTCGATCGGCATCTGCGACGCCTCGTCGAAGATCACCGTGTCGAACAGCGCCTTGCGCAAGGGCAGCAGGCGGCTCGCGACGTCGGGGTTGACCAGCCACACCGGCCGCAGGCGCATCAGGCCGAGGTCGGCGCCCAGGTCGACGAACTCGCGCAGCCGCTTGGCGCGGATGCCGCTCAGCCGCGTGATGTCCTCCCACTCCCGCATCGGCCGCAGCCGCGACGCGTCGAGTCCCTCGACCAGCAGCCGCCGGTTGAGCGCGCGCATCTCGCGGTCGGCCGACGCGAGCGACGCCGACTTGGCCTCGAGCTCCCCCGCCTCGAGCAGAAGCGCGGGATGCTCGCCCTCGATCCGCGACTTCCAGGCCAGCCTGCCCTCCGTCGCCATGATGCGCCGGACCGTCGCCTCCAGCGACGCCTCGTCGAGCGCCTCCAGCCGTTCGCGGATGCGGGCGAGCTCGGAGAATGCCGCCATCGCCGCCTCGCCGAGCTGCGGCACGCGGGCACGGAAGCGCTGATAGGCGGCAACGTTCGGTGCCTCCGCGTCCACCGGATCGACCGCCGCGGCGTTCGACCCATCGCGCCGCACGGTGTCGCCGCGGGCCTCGGTCCATCCGTCCGACATCCATGGACCGAGCCGAGCCAGCGCCGCGAGGCTGGCCGTGCGCGCGGCGTGCCGGGCGAGCCCCTGGTCGATGCCCTCGATCATGTCTTCGACCGCCTTGCGGCTGGTCGCGCGCGCCATCGCGTAGGCGACCGGACGTTCGGGGTAGGCCTCGAGCCGGGCGACGATGGCCTCGGCGGCCGCAAGCTGCCCGAGATGGAGCCGTGCCATCTCTAAAAGGGCCGGGACACGCATGGGCGGCAGCGCGCCCGCCGGCTCGCCCGCGTCGACTACCGCGGCCGACAGCCGGTCCCGGACGGGCCGCAGCCCGCCCTCCCGGTGCAGGGCGGCGCCGAGCGCACGCGGGTCGGCGAGGCCATGCTCGCGCATCAGCGAGCGACGCCGCCACAGCGCCATCCACCGTCCGGGCGATAGCTTCTGGAGGAAGCTCGGGCGACCGAGAAGTCGGTCGGAAATGGCCGTCCAGCTCTCCAGCTCGCCGTCGTCCATCGCGCGCGCGACCTCGACCGCGTCCTCGGGCGCATCGTCGGCCGGGAGGGCGAGCAGATCCCGCTCGGTGGCCGCGAGATCCCGCTGGAGCGCCGTCCCGCCGGGATCGCGCTCCGAGGCTCCAGCGAGCATGTCCAGCCACCGCGCGAGACGCGCGCGTGCCGCGTCGTCGATGTCGCGAAGCTCCCGGGCGTTGCCGACAGTCCATGTCCGGTAGGGCTCGGGATCGTCGATCGCGATCGCGTCGGGGGTCCGCTCGATGACGGCGAGCCGCTCGCGCTCAAGCCCCGCGAACTCGGCGATGTCCGCGGTGAAGGTCTCCACCGTTCCCGGATCGACGCCGAACTGACGCGTATCGGCGAGCGGGCTGCCCTCGAACCTGGCGGGCAGCCACAGCCTGGCGACGGGCGCGCAGGTCTCCTGCAGGAGCGCCAGCGCACCTGGATCGAGCGCGCCGAGAAGGCGCCGCAACGAAGGCGCCGCGGGTGTCTCGCCGTCCCGGCCGAGCCCGATGAGGTCGCCTATCACGAGGCGGTAGGAGAGTCCGGTCTGCTCGTCGACGGCGTGCAGCGCGCGGTGCTGGCCGTCGAGATCGCGCTCGAGCGATTCGATGCGCGCCGCCGCCTGCTGGCGCTGCTGGCGCCAGCCGGTTGCGCCGCCCGGTCGCCTGAACAGCTCCTCGAGCTGTTCGCGGATGGACTGGATGACGGTCCGACGGTCCTTGTTGACGTCGTTGACCATGACGATGCGCTCGCCGAGCCCGGCGGCCTCGAGCCGCTTGTGCACGACCTCCAGCGCCGCCTGCTTCTGGCACACCACCAGCAGGCTGCGGCCCGTGCCGATCGCGTCCGCCACCATGTTGACGATCGTCTGGCTCTTGCCGGTGCCGGGCGGCCCCTCGATGAGGAGTCCGCGGCCGGTGCGTGCCTCAAGCACCGCCGCCTCCTGCGAGGGGTCGCTGTCGGCGGTGAAGTAGCGCTCGATCTCGGGCGCGTGGACCGGCTCGGCGCGCTCGACCTCCTCGCCGACACGGAACGCGGTCTCGAGGCTCGAGCCGCCTGGCGGTGCGGACTTCAGCTGGCGCAGGTCCTCCATCACCGCCTGGCCGAGGAAGGCGAGGTGGAAGAGGGCGGCCGAGGAGAACAGCCGGTCCTCGCCGACGCGGGCGTTCAGGTCCTTCGATGGGAGCGGAACGAGCTCGCGCCCCTCGACCGTCGCCAGCTCGCGGAATGCGTCCAGCACCTCGGCCGGGGTCACGGTCGAGCGGCCGAGCATCTCGTTCGCCGCCTGCTGCCACCGACCGGCAGCCTCAACGCCGAGCAGCGTCTCGAAGGCCGGGTTAAGGCGGACCTCCTCGCGGCCGCGGTCGAACGCTAGCGTCACGCGGCCGCGCGAACCGACCTCGGGGTGCAGGCGCACCGGCCACAGCAGGACCGGGGCGATGCGCGGTCGCACGCTGGCCTTGGCCTCCTGCATCACGAGGAACGGGAAGCCGAGGTAGAGTCCATCGATGCCGGTGTCGCGCCGGTACAGCGTGGCGTGGGAGTGCAGCGTCCGCACGCGGCGCTCGACGCGCGGGTCGACCATGAGCGACGCCGGGTCGATGTCTATCGTCTGGTCGTTGCGCAGGAGCAGATGGTCGAGCAGGGACGAGGCGGGGCGCCTCGCACTGTCGAGCTCCATCATGTCGATGCGCGCGGTCGTCTTGCCGATCACCATCCGGGTGAGCGGGCCGCGCATGATCGACGCGGTGATCCGGCGGGCGTAGAAGTCGAGCAGGGTCGCCACGTAGGACTGCCGCGGCGGCTGGCGCCAATCGGCAACCGGCACCGCCAGGAGCGCGAGCGCGCGGGCGAGGGGGAGGCGCCGCTCGAGCCGGAACTGGTCAGCCCACTCGTCGATGCGGTCGAGGCCGCAGCGCGAGAAGTTCTCGAGGCGCACCTCTATCTCGGCGTTCATCTCGCGCCGCGGTCGCGTGAGCCGGTCAACCGCGGCATCGCGGTCGAACTCGCCGAGTCCGGCGCGCGAAGCGGCCTGGACGGCCTCCTCGACGATCGCGTCCGCCGCGCGGAACTGCGCCGCCGATGCCCCGAGCAGCAGGATCAGGTCCTCCTCCTCTGTGATTCTGCGCTCGACGATGGCGAGCAGGCCGGGATGGTCGGTGTCCGGCAGCACGCGGCGGCGTTCCTCCCAAACCGCCGCGAGCTGGCTGCGCGAGGTCGACAGGGCCGCAGCCCTGAGCTGTGTCTCGTCGAGCTCGACGTCGAGCTGGCGCGCCCGGTCGCGGACGCGCTGCTCGCGGCGCTTGAGGCGCGCCAGCCAGAGCTCGTCGTCGTCGCGCTCGAGCCGGTCGGGCACCGGCCCGGTGATCAGCGTGTAGCCCTCGTCGGGATGGTCGAGGAGCCAGCCGGGGGTCACGATCTCGCCGCGGACCACGAGCGGCATCGAGGGATTGAGCGTCTTAAGCGCGAGGGCGAGCCGCAGGTCCTCGTGAACCCCATCCATTCCGGCGATCGCGCGCAGCTCGGCGCGCAGCTCGGCATGGTGTCCCGCCTCCTCCATCCAGGTCGCGAGCTCGCCGCGGAGCAGCAGTCCGCGCGCCTCCTCCCAGTTCGCCGCCTCGGCGGCCGCCAGAGCGAACCGCTCGGTCGTCGCATACCGCGAGCCCGCGAGCGCGATCGGTCGCCGGCCGCCGGTTTCGTCCGGCTGGCGCGGCGAGGCAGGGGCGTCGGGCATGTCGCCCGCCAGCCAGCGCTGCACCTCCGTCCAGCCCCACCGCTGACGACGGTCGAGCGCCAGCAGGCCGCGCAGGAGTGTGTCCACCGCCGGGGGCAGGCCTTCCGGCACCGGGGCACCGTTGGTGAGGACGCTGATCAGGAAGGACTGGTCGTCGGCCCCGCCGAAGCATGCGCCACGAGTCACCTGCTCAAGGAGCAGCATCCCCAGACTCCACCAGTCGCTCGCGGCGGCGACGCCGCCGGCGACGGCCTCGGGTGCGGTGTAGCGGGTGATCTCCAGCGGTGAGACGACGTCGAGGTCGTAGTCCGACAGCCGGGCCGAGCCGAAGCCGGTCACGACGAGGTCGAGCGGCTCGTGAGCGCGCACCATGATCGCCCCCGGCCGCAGGTCTCGGTGCCGCAGGCCGCATTCGGCGAAGACGGCGAGTGCGCCGCCAACCTCGCGCAGGATGGCCGACAGCGTGGCGACGTCGTCGGCGAGCAGCCCCAAGTCGGCGAGCGTGCCGCCCCTCAGGTCCTCGGACACCTCGTAGGCGCGTTCCTCCCAGCGGCCGGTCTCGAGGATCTCGGGCACGTGGTCGCGGTCGAGCGTCCGGAGCGCGTCATACACCTCGGGATCGGGTTCGCTGCCGTTGGCGTAGAGCGTCAGCACCGCCTCGCGGCCGTCCGCGTCCCGCACGGTCTCGTAGCGCTCGCGCACCTCGCTCGTCGTGGGCAGTCGGCGGAGCAGCCGCCACCCGGCGACACTGGTCTCGACAGCGACGGGTGCGTCCGCCGCTTCGGCCGGCCGGCCGTCATCATCGGACAAGGCCTGCGTCTCTGCCGAGCCGGGCCCGGGAGCCACCTCTGCGATGTCACCGCCGCAGACGCCGCAGAGCAGGTCCCCGTCTCCGACCTCGTGCCCGTTGACGCAGATCGGCGCCGCGGCAGCGGGGGTCGCAATCGGGGCTTCGGCATCGGCTGGCGGACGCCAGCCGTCCGGTCGGATGGGGGTCGACGAGAGCGGCCAGTCGCACGCGCGGCCGTCGACGCCGCCCTCGCAGAACATCTCCTCGGGCGGACGCTCGGTCCGGCAGTTGGGGCAGAACCTCATCATTCGGCGAACATCGCCGCGTCGGCGGAGGTCGCGGCCCGGTGCCCGGCCGCCGTCAGTGCACGCCGCAGGCGCGCCAGGTCCCCCCGCGCCGGGATCCCGGCCATCCATGCGTCGCCGTCCTCGTCGAACATCACGTCCAGGCGGCGGTCGGAGCCGTCGGCCTGCCGGTCGAACATCGATAGCTCTGCACCAATCGGCGTCAGCGTGTGAAGCCGCTGGTTGTCGCTGCCGCGCAGCGCGAGGGTCTGCGGCAGGTCGGACCGGAAGGGGCCCGCCATCACGGCGTCGACGAGACCCGGGTTGCGCTCGAGCCACGGCGCGATGTCAACCAGCTCGCGTCCGGTGAACACGAGCGCCGACCGGTCCGAGAGCTCGCGCCATTCCCGGAGCAGCGCGGCCAGCGCATCGGGCTGGTCGAAGGGCTCGCCCCCCGACACGGTCAGGCCGTCCGCCTTGTCCGCGTGCAGCGCCACCGCTTCCAGCAGCCCGTCGAGTCCGACTTCGCCGACGCCCCTGTCCCAGGTGTCGACCGAGATGCATCCGGGGCACCTGATCGAGCATCCCTGAAGCCACACGCCGAGCCTGCGACCGGGCCCCAGCGTAGTGATGGGGAAGTGGATGCGCGATACCGCGACCTTCACGCCGCGCCTCCGAGCACGACAGTGGTGACGGCGCCGGCCTCGACCGCCACGACCGTGACGGGACCATCGCCGTCCCGGTCGAACAGCGCGCGCGCGAGGGGGTTGATGAGGTGTGCCTCGATCTGGTTCCGTATGCCGCGGCCGCCATTGGACAGGTCGGCCGTGCACAGGTGCCGGAGCGTTTCCCGAGCCTCGGCCGACAGGGTGATTTGGTGGCCCGAGGTCTCCGCGTCCGACAGCACCGAACGGACCATCGACGCGAAGATATCCTCGGCGACCGCAGGACGAATGAAGTCGAACACGATGACGTTCTCGCCGAAGCGGTTCAGGATCTCGGGCCGGTTGAGGACCAGCTTGAAGTGGTTGCCGATCTCGGCGCGAACCCGCGAGCGGACTTCCGCGAAAGGCTGGTCCGGCGTGACGTTCGCCCTTCGACTGCCGTCGGGCGCGGTAGAGTAGATGCCCAGATTGGACGTGAAGATTATGAGGGTCTCCGAAAAGTAGACGCGGTCGCCGCGACCCGACGTCAGCACACCGTCGTCGAGGATCTGCAGGAACTTGTCGAGGATGCGCGGATGGGCCTTCTCGATCTCATCGAACAGAACGACGGAGAAGGGGCGCTCGCGCACGGCATTCGTTAGCTCTCCGCCCGCATCGTAGCCGACGTATCCCGGCGGGGCGCCGATTAGCCGCTGGTCGGCGTGCTCGGCGCTGAACTCGGACATGTCGAAGCGGATATATGCGCTCTCATCGCCGAAGAGCAGTTCGGTCACGGTCTTCGCCAGCTCGGTCTTCCCCACGCCCGTTGGGCCTGCCAGGAAGGCTATGCCGCGCGGCCGGCCGCCTCGTCTTCCGCCGCCGATCCCGGTGGCCGCACGCTTGACGATGTCCAGCATGTGCACGACCGCGTGGTCCTGCCCCACGACGCGGCGCCCGATGGCCTCGGCCCCACCTCGAATCCTCTCGCGCTCGATCTTGCGCCAGGCGTCCTCCGTGACGCCGACCTTGTAGCGTCGGACGGCCTCCGCGACATCCTGGACCGCCACGCCCTCCGCCCTGGCGAGATGAGCGACTGCACTCAGGTCAACCAGCAGCATGCCCTCCGTGGCATCGACCAGGTCGGCCACGGCCGTGGCGACCACGCCCGCATCGGCCTCGCGCGCGCCGGGCATGCCGCGGACCAGTGATGGCGCGACGACGCCACGCGCCGCCCGGTCGGGGGGTGCGATGGGGACGTGGCGGAGCCGCGGGTTGTCGATGATCAGCCAATCCGGAAGATCGCCCTCCCGCTCGGCAATCCAGATCACGCAGTTGAAGCGGGGCGCGCGACCGGGCCCCACAGGGCGCGCTTCGGCCGACTGGCTCAGGACGAGCGCACGGGTAAAGAGCGCCTGCTCTGGCGGAGACAGCGCGTCGCTCCGCACAATCAGGCGGGACGCGAAGTCGGCGACCAGGGCGACAGGCGGGCCTTCCAACCCCACGAGCCGCTCGAGCGTCGCGCCGAAGAGGTCCGCACCCGCAGGTGCGCGTCCGTTCGAAGGGGTCAAGCCAAGCCTGCTCAGCAGACCGTCGCCGTCCCCCGCCGATCCGTCGGGTCGGGGCAGGACCGAGAATCCTGCCAGCGGATCGTAGCGAACGACGTCCGAGTAGCCTGCGTCACCAAGCGTGGCCGCGATCACGTCGGAGAGGGACGCGGCGACCGCCGTTCCACCTACGTCCCGGATCTGCAGGTCTCGCACGTTACCCGTCAGCACGAACTGGCTCTTGAGCGGGAGGAAGCGGGTCAGGTCGCGGACCCAGCGTGGCCGCACGTCTTCTTTCCCCACAGTCGCGATCCCCCGTTCCGGACGACTCCCTTCTGCCAGGCGCGTCGTGACCAAGACTACCGGCTCGGCGAGTTATTACAATCCGGACAGCGACTTGTTGCCCTCTTCGCCCCGAACCGGCAGTCTGTCCGCAGGCCAAGTCGGGGAACCGCTGACCGGGAGAGGGTGAATGGCGGTAAGGAAGTCCGTGCGTCTCGACAGGGGACCTCGGCGCCAGTCGGCGCCGGCGGGGATGACGACGCCGCAAGTGGGATCCACGGTGCCGGCGGGGCAGGGGAACGCCCTGGGGCAGGGGTGCGGGGTGGTGATCGCGATCCTGCTGGTCCTCCTACTGATCGGGAAGTGCTCCTCGGACCCGGCCGGAATGTCCGCGAAATCCACGGAGGCGGCAGTGTCGCAGCCCGCCTACGTCGCCGCGCGCAGCCTCAAGTGTCGCCGCGAACCCGATCCTTCGGCGGTCATCGCCGAGGGCCTCGCCCGTGACGACCAGGTCGTGGTCGCCGAGCGCCGCGGCAATTGGGCCCGGCTCACCCGCAAGGGTGGGGACTGCTGGGTTTCCGGCTCCTTCCTGGCCGACGCGCCCTCGGGCGGGAACGCACCGGCGACCGGGTCGACCCGGTCCGGGGCCCAGGGGCTGCTGTCGTCCGGAGCCGCCCCGGGCGTCGTCGCCGCCGCCGGCGCAGGCTACGCGGTCGGCAAGGTGGCGAGACAAGGCCAAAGTCACGCCAGGTCAAAACGCCGCAGCGGTCCACGGAGCCGGCGGGGTTCGGACGGTGGATACCAGGGATCCGGCTGCCCTTGCTCCGGATCGCAGGTCTGCATCGGTCCACGCGGCGGGCGCTACTGCATCACGAGGGGAGGCAACAAGCGCTATGGAGTATGACTCGAGCATGTCGCTTCGGTCGGCCAGCGCTAACGGGGCAACCGCGTGAAGCTGACCACGGAACAGCAGCGCGTGCTGGTCTCGATCGTCGAAGGCGTCGGGACGACGCAGCGCTTCGGCAGGTGGGCGCGGCCGACATACGACGCACTAAAGCGCCGTGGCCTCATCACGACGACGAAGCTGGAAGCGCCGGACGATTGCTACGCGCTATGGCGCGTCGACCTCACCGCCAGGGGCCGGACCTAGCGGGCAGCGCTGGTCGGCAAGATCGAGCCGTTCCCATTCCCGGATTATCCGCGACGCGCGCTCTAGGACTCGTGCTGGCACGACCCCTGCTACCCGGTCGGCGAATGGCGCTGCCCGCTGAAGAAGGGGCACGCCGACTTCCACCGCTACGTCCCAGTTGGGCTCATCGAGGTGACCGGTCCGTATTGACGGCGGACCGTATAGCGCTGAGCTGAATCGATGATCGCCAAGGCTTTCGAAGTGCTAGAGGACGAATAAATCCATGTCGTCGAGTGAGCCACCTTGAACGCGACCCGCACGCCCAACACCGTTCCTCGGTCACTGACCGCTGCGTTGCTCCAGTTTTGCGCCTCGATCGCGCACGCCGAACCCGTGTTCATTCCTTCGATTCCGTTCAAGCGGGCGGCGACATCCTTCTGCTTCGAGAACGTGGCACAAAGGGTCGATGAAAAGGGCGGTTCGATCGCCTACGGATGGGCGATCTGGCATCTGCCTGGCCTGTATTTCGAGGCCGAGCACCATGCGGTTTGGCGCAACAAGCTCGGCAACCTTATCGTCGACTACTATCCGGCGATCATCGACGCAGACCTGCACTACGATGCGATGCGGAGCATGGCCGGGCGATCCCGGCGCGTGGCCGGGCGGGGCAGGCGGCTCGTCAACCTCTTCGCCGGCCTCGCGGTCTGCGGCTCGTGCGGCGCGCGCATGACCTTCCGGGGGAAGGGGATGAAGACGCGGGCGGACGGCTCCCTCGTGAGCGAGGACTATCTGATCTGCGACAACTACCAGCGCGGGCTGGGCTGCGACGCCAGCCACCACTTCAACTATCCCCTCTGGGAGAGCGGCATCCTCGATGCGATACTCTGGGATGCGATGGAGGATCGGCACTTCACCTCGCCCGAGGCCATCCGGCCGCTCGAGATCGAGCTGGCCGAGCGCATCCGCAAGCGGGCGGCGGACAGGGAGCGGTCCGAGACGGCGCTGGCCCTCTATGTCGAGACCGACAGGCCGGAGGTGAAGACCCTGTGGAAGGGCATTGTCGAGGCCATCGACGAGCACGACGCCGCCATCGCGGACCTCCGTGCGCGGGTCGCGGAAGCCCGGGGAGCCGTGTCGCCGGAGGAGCACCGCCGCCGCATCGCCGCGCTGCGCGACACGCTGGACGACGAGGACGAGCAGCTGCGCTTCGAGACGCGGTCGAGGATCATGGAGGCGGCCAACGAGCTCGTCGCCCGCATCGACTTCAACACCGCGCTCTATGTCCGGATCACCACGAGGGGGAAGGTCGTCATGGACCTCGCCTACGAGGACTGGGGCGGCGACCAGCAGGGCATCACTTGTACCAAGTGGTCGGCAGGCTAGTCCCGTTCAAGCACCCACTGAACGCGGGTGCCCTGAATGACGTCGTCGAACGATCCGCCTTCGGCAAACCCAAAGTCGACCACGCGAACGAAGCGCCGCTGGTCGGGGTCGATCTCGTGGATCAGTGCACGGTCATCGAGCAACCCTTCGAAAAGCTCGCTCGCATCGGGCAAGTCGAGGAAACCATCGTCGGGTAGGCACTCGACCGTGGTGGCGTCCAGCGGCAGGCTATCGATGTAGGTGGTCATCAGCAGCTCCCGATGGCGCCACAGCGCGAACGCCTCCTCGACATCGACCGGGAAGCTCGAGTCCACATTCGCCCGGTGGAGATCGTCGGCCATCACGTAGAGCACGTTGAGCGCGGTCAGCGCCCGGGCGACGAAGGTCAGATAGGCGCGCAGCCGCGGCTCGCTCAACACCGTCGCGAAGCCGGCGATGCAGCTGCTCAGGCCGAAAAGATCGGCCTCCGCCTCCTCCTTCAGCGCTCGCCTCGAATGCTCGGGCACGTCGCTGATGTCGCCGCTCTCGAGGTAGACCTGGACGCGTTCGCGGATGAAGGGATGGAAACGCGGATCGACCGTCGCGACGTGGCCCAACTCATGGTGCAGCATGAAGTGCGCCGTGATGCGGCTCAGCGTGTCGACCGAGGCCTTTAGGACCGGATCGACCGCGCGCGCCTCGACCGGCACGCGCCAGACCCGCTCGAACGCCAGGACGCTTTCCAGAAACAGGACGCGGCCGATTTCCGAGGGCGCGCGACGATAGAGCTGCTCGCCTACGAACTTCTTCGCGAATCCCGTCTTGAAGGCGGCCAGCTCGAGCGGCGCGCGGTGGTGGTGATGCATCCAGGCGTCAGCGAGAGCGTGGACGAAGCCGAGGACGTAGCTGTTCTGGACGAGCAGCACGAAGTCGTCGAAGATCGTGCCGATCTGGCGGCTCCGCTCCGAATAGCAGGATACGACGAACACCGGTCGATCGACATTCTCGATCGCCGGTCCGGGGTCGAACTCGTGGATCTCGAGAATGCGGCCGAGCGCCGGATCGGCGACCGCAGCCCGAAACGCGCGGCTGCTACGAACCCAGCTTGTGTCGGGCAAGGTCATCGAGGGTATCGGCAATGGTCGATCGGAGCACCGCCAGATCCGCGGTCTGGGCCGACCCGATCTCGACGCCGTCCAGGGTGATCTTCAACCCCTTCACCTCTCCGATGCCGACAATGCGCAACACCAACGACCGGATCGACGCGAGCGTCTCCGCCTTGAGGTCGGTCACGAACTTGAGGATTCGATCCGCGTTGAGGCCGCTGCCGACGCCCAGGTCGATGTCGAACGCCAACGCTTCCTCCTTCAGCCCGGACGCATCGAAGCCGGTGCCGACTTCGACGTCGACCGAAAGTAGGGGAAGATTCTCGGGCATATCGAGGTTTCCGTCGAGGTGGGACGATCCACAGTATCGCAGCCACGGGACTTGCCGCAACCCGGTCGGATCCGTCGCGAAGGCGAGGGGGCACCCTCCGATCTTCCAAGGACCGCCGCACGGCTGGAGACCATTCCTGCCGCTGACCTGGCCGGCCGGAGCCGTCAAATGCTGGCAATTGACGGCGACCTGATGCTAAATCTCGTCAGGACCGGCGATTCAGCCCGTCGAACGGGAACGCCGTGGTCGATAAAGTCGAAGACCTCAAAACCTACCTCGCCGTCCTCGATTCAGGCGGCGTGAACGCCGCGGCGTCCGAACTCGGGATCGCAAAGTCGGCCGTGAGCCGTCGCCTCTCCGACCTCGAGAAGCGCGTGGGCCTGAACCTGCTCGACCGCACCAACCGCAAGCTCGAACCGACCGCCGTCGGGATCGAATACGCCCGGCGGGCCCGTGCCATCCTCGCCTCGCTCGACGACCTCGACTCGTCGCTGGGATCGGGACCGGCGGATCATACGCTGTCGATCCAGGCGGACCTCGGCATCATTGCCCATAAACTGGTTCCCGCGCTCGCCACCGCCCAACTGCGCGAACAGTGGCACGTCGCGCGCTTCACCGTTGGCGGCCTGCTCGAGGCCGAAGTCGTCGTCGCCGCGGATGAGGGGCGAGCCGCCAAGGGTGCGATCCCGCTGTTCGCCTCGACCCTGGTGATCTGCGCGTCGCCTGCATTCCTCCGCGGTATCAATGCGCCCACCGCGCCGGAGGATCTCGATGCTCACGCCGCGATCGTGATCGAGGACGGCGAGCCGCCGCGGTGGCGCATGGCGCGGGGCGACAGGAGGGTGGCCCAGGCGGCTGTCGTCGTCCCCGACGCGGCGACCGCGCTGGCGGCGGCCATCGCAGGGCTGGGGGTCGTGCAGCTACCGGACTATCTCGTGGCCGCGGCGCTCGCGGACGGACGCCTCGATGGCCTGCTTGGCCAGCACGAGATGCCATCAACCCAATGGATTGCCACCTTCAGCGAGGCCGCAGGCCTGAGCGTCAGGAGGTTCGTGGACACCTTGGCGGCCGCGCTCGCCTGACGCGCCGGCTACGCTGGGGAGGCACCGCCCGAGGACCGCTCGGAACGGAAATTCCCGCCTCGACCGATACCCGGCGGAGGTGTGAACCGAATGCTCGCGCAGCCCCGTCGCCGACCGTCGCTCGATCATCGCGAGAGTGTCTTTCTCCCGGTTGAGCTCCAGCTCGTCGAGACCGCGCGCCATCGCCCATTCGACTGCAACGGTCCGGCGCCACAACTCCGAGGCCCTCATCCTCGAGATCATCCGCATGGAGGATCGTGCTGGAGACGATGTGCGAAGCTGCCGTTCCCCGCGAAGGCAGTCAGCCGGGCCGACGTAACCCGCAGCCACTCCGCCCTGGAGAAGCCGACGCCACGGTTGGAGGGCTAGGAGCGCGAGAGCTGGCAGCTAGAATTCCCGCGGGAGGTCGTTGGTCGACGTCTCGCCCGCATGGGGCGTCGGCAACTCGCGCAGGTCCCGCCGCGTCCGAACGCTGGCACGCGCTCCATCGTCGTGCGTGACCAAACCATCTGCGTCCTCCCCCCAGCGACCTGCCTGGTGGGCGACCCTCCGCCCGTCTGCGGTTCTCAGTCGGCTGACGCAGGTCCACCGCGTGGAGGTTCAGTCGCTTCGGACCAAATGAAAGCGCCCATTGTGCATCCATTGTTCCTCCAGCCGGCCAAACCTTCAGAATTTCAGCGGAAACGACTCAGGTCAGTGCTCGGTAACGGTTCGGAATATCGTGGTTCCTAGTGTTCTTCCCGCGTCGTCATCGCGTCAATTCAGCGAGGAGAAAGACATAGCGGCAGCAGACGGCGCGAACAGTGAACACCTGTCCGCTCAAGCAAATTAAGTGGGGATTCAGCGGTATGCCAAGACGCGGAATATTAGAATTTTGGTGAGGCCCGCGCTCGCGGATTCACGAGCCGGAGCGCGGCGTTTTGGGAAACTTCGGAGATATTGGAGTGAGCAGTTGGGAAAAGGAAAAATCTTCTTTCTCGGCGCTCCAGCAGGAGAAATGAATTGGACAGCAACGAAGTAAAGAGCACCTTCTCGGATCGCGAATTCATCGCAATGACCCGCGCCGAACTCTCCCTGATGGGACGCCAAGATGTCGCGATCGAGCGCAGCTGGATCGACGAGGACGAGCCGGGATACCCCTTCCTCCTGCATGTGCCCGTCGGCTCGGAGCTGACCGTGCCCCTGAAGGCCATGGACGGCTTCTTCCACACCCGCACCGACGAGGATCGCAAGTGGTACGCCGTCGAGTTCGCCAAGGCGCTCGTCAATCTCAAGTCCGCCGAAGCGATGTTGTTGAAGTACGCACGCGACGTGCGCCGCGCCGCCAACGCGGCCGTCGCCGCAGCCCGCGCGGACGGCCTGGACATCCTCCTCGACAGGGTCAGCTTCAAGCCGACCTATGCCTATCACCTGACCGACAAGGCCTGGAAAGATGCCGCGCTCCACGTGCTGGCCGCCGTCACGATCCGCCACACGTCGTTCTACCTCCGGCCCACGACGTCCAACCTGTGGGTCGAGGAACCCGCCGACGTCGTCAAGGAAATGGAGAACATCCTTGACGAGCAGCGCACGCGCCAGGCCCGGCTCGCCGAGATGGACGCGCTGGGTGCCGACCTGATCGTCGACCAGATCACGCTCGACCTCCTCGCGGCACATGGGCTCGATGCCGGGGAGGTGCTGGAGCGTGTCTGGAAGAAGCAGTGCGTCAACCTGAAGGTGCAGCACAACGGGAAGGATGTGTCCCTCTCTCTCATCAGTTCCGACGGCGTGACCACGGCGTCCTTAATGCTGGAGGACGCCATCTGGAACGGAGAGCACCTGTGGTTCACCGGCGACGAGCACACGAAGGATCACAAGCACCTGATCGGCAAGTCGGTCGGAGACCTCGTCCGGCACCCGGTATTTGCCTCCCGGCCGATCGTCGACGTGGTTCACCGGCACCCACCACGCGACGGCCGACGCCAGCGCGCTCGTCGAAGCCAAGACCGCGGCCGAGGCGGCCGGGGTGAAGATATCGATCGAGGACCTGCTGATGGCTCGCACCGTTACGGCCTTGCGCCGTCATCCGGACATCAACGGCACCGTCGAGGGCCGCGAGGTGCATCTGCGGACTGCCATTCACCTCGGGGTCGCCATCGCGCTGCCTGGCAACCTGCTCGTCGCGCCGGCCATCTTCGATGCGCAGGACAAGTCTGCCCTGGAACTGCGCGAGGCGCGTCGCGATCTGGCCGCAAGGGCGAAGACGAACAAGCTCACCGTCACCGAGATGACCGGCGGCACCTTCACCGTCAGCAATCTCGGGCTAACCCGGGTGGAGCATTTCACACCGATCATCGCGAGCCCGCAGATCGCCATCCTCGGCCTTGGCCGGATCGTCGAGCAGCCGGCGCGAAGCCCAACTGGCGACATCGCCTGGCGCCCGATGCTCGGCCTGTCGCTGACCTTCGACCACCGCGCGATCGACGGTGGACCGGCGGCAGCCTTCCTGACCGATCTGTGCGAGACGATCGAGGGAGCGATCGACTGGCAATGACCTTTCAGCGCTTTTCCAACATGCACGCCGCGCTCGCCGCGGAAGAAGCCCTGTTCGAGCAACTGGCCTCGGGGACGACGTCGCGAGCGTGGCTGATGTGGCAGGGGAGCCGCGCGCTCGTGGTCCCACGAAGCTTCACGCGCCTTCCGATGTTCGCCGGAGCTGCGGAAGAGATCCTCGTCGACGAGGACATCGAAGCCGACGTGGCCGCCACCAATGTCGTCCACGGCGATCCCAGCGCGACGGTGCGCGAGACCATCGCCGGCCTCGAGCCGGTCTACCTCGAACTCGCCGCCGGGTTCGCGCGGTGACGGCCCGAGCGATCAACGTCCTGATCATCGCCGTCATCGCGGCGATCGCGACCTGGCTCGCGACCTTCTCTGGTCTCACTGCTTGGGTGATATTCCTTAGCTGGCTCAGCTACTTCGTGTTCGGGACGACCACGCGGGCGGCAGCGTTCGCGACTGCGCAGATACTCCTCGGCCTGCTCGTCGGCGTTGGCATCCTCCTCGTGACGGCACTGTTCGCGCCCGCGCTCGGCGACTTCGCGCTCGGGGCCTCGGTCGCGCTCTTTGCAGGCCTGCTTACACTGCTCGAGGACCGGCCGCCGCTAAACGTCATCCCGGCCTACTACATCGGCGCAGTCACGCTGTTCGCGTCGGGCCTCGAGCCGACGCTCATGTCGGTCGTCCAGCTGGCCGTGCCGGTCCTTGTCGGCTTCGGCTTCGGCTGGCTGACCGTCACGGTCCGGGCGGCGGCCGACCGGGCGCGCCAGGCCGAGGCACCGACCGGCGCACCCGCGCTCGACCGCTGACCGCCGACAGCGAAAGGAAACGAAAGGATTGTCGCAGGATCTCGCCAAACGCCGCGAAGCCGCGAGGATGGGCGGCGGACAGCGACGCATCGACGCGCAGCACGCGAAGGGGCGGCTGACCGCCCGTGAACGGCTGAGCGTGCTGCTCGACGAGGAATCGTTCGAGGAGCTCGACATGTTCGTCGAGCACAACTGCGCGAACTTCGGCATGGCCGAGCAGCGGTTCCCGGGTGACGGCGTGGTGACCGGCAGCGGCACGATCAACGGGCGGCTGGTGTTCGTGTTCAGCCAGGACTTCACCGTCTTCGGCGGCAGCCTGTCCGAGCGCCATGCGCAGAAGATCTGCAAGATCATGGACATGGCGATGAAGGTCGGCGCGCCGGTCATCGGGCTGAACGACAGCGGCGGCGCGCGCATCCAGGAGGGCGTGGCGAGCCTCGGCGGCTACGCCGAGGTCTTCCAGCGCAACGTGCTGGCGTCCGGCGTCGTGCCGCAGCTTTCCCTGATCATGGGCCCATGCGCCGGCGGCGCGGTCTACAGCCCGGCGATGACCGACTTCATCTTCATGGTGAAGGATTCGAGCTACATGTTCGTCACCGGCCCCGATGTCGTGAAGACGGTCACGAACGAGATCGTGACGCAGGAGGCACTGGGCGGCGCCGTCACGCATACGACCAAATCAGGCGTCGCGGACGTCGCGCTCGACAACGACATC
Organism: uncultured Stakelama sp.; assembly: GCA_964638495.1. Taxonomy (GTDB): domain Bacteria; phylum Pseudomonadota; class Alphaproteobacteria; order Sphingomonadales; family Sphingomonadaceae; genus Sphingomonas. The sequence continues at coordinate 44,817 of CAZXBM010000001.1, forward strand.
GAGACGCTGCTCGCCGCCCGCGACTTCATCGACTTCCTGCCCCGGTCGAATCGCGAAGCCGTCCCCGAGCGCCCGACCCACGATCCCTGGGACCGCATCGAGCCATCGCTCGACACCATCGTCCCCGACAGCAGCAACCAGCCCTATGACATGCACGAGGTGATCCGGAAGACGGTCGACGAGGGCGACTTTTTCGAGCTTCAGCCGGCGCATGCGGGCAACATCCTGATAGGGTTCGGTCGCGTCGAGGGCCGCACGGTCGGCATCGTCGCGAACCAGCCGATGGCGCTCGCGGGCGTACTCGACATCAACTCCTCGAAGAAGGCCGCGCGGTTCGTCCGCTTCTGCGACGCGTTCGGAATCCCGATCGTGACGTTCGTCGACGTGCCCGGCTTCCTCCCCGGCGTGGGGCAGGAGCACGCGGGGATCATCAAGCATGGCGCGAAGTTGCTGTTCGCCTACGCCGAGGCGACCGTCCCCAAGATCACCGTCATCACGCGCAAGGCCTATGGCGGTGCCTATGACGTGATGGCGTCCAAGCACCTGCGCGGCGACCTCAACTACGCGTGGCCGACCGCCGAGATCGCGGTCGTGGGCGCGAAGGGCGCGGTCGAGATCATCTTCCGTGGGCGAACGAGCGATGAGATCGCCGAGAAGACCGCCGAATACGAGGCGCGCTTCGCGAACCCCTTCGTGGCGGCCAGCAAGGGCTTCATCGACGAGGTGATCATGCCGCACTCGACCCGGCGAAGAGTGGCCCTCGGGCTGCGCAAACTACGAAACAAGTCGCTCGCGAACCCGTGGAAGAAACATGACAATATTCCGCTTTGAGACCTGCCCGAGCTCATATTCGCAGCAGCTTGTCCGTTCGCAGGTCTGATCGATGTTCACCAAAATCCTGATCGCCAACCGCGGCGAGATCGCTTGCCGCGTGATCCGCACGGCCAAGAGAATGGGCATCGCCACCGTCGCTGTCTATTCGGACGCCGACGCGCGGTCCACGCATGTCCTGATGGCAGATGAGGCCATCCACATCGGCCCATCGCCCGCCGCCGAGAGCTATCTGATCGCCGACAAGATCATCGCCGCGTGCAAGGCGACCGCCGCGCAGGCGGTGCATCCGGGCTATGGCTTCCTGTCCGAACGCACCTCGTTCGCCCAAGCGCTCGCCGACAACGGCATCGCGTTCATCGGCCCGCCGATCAACGCCATCGCCGCGATGGGCGACAAGATCGAATCGAAGAAACTGGCGCTCAAAGCCGGCGTCAATGTCGTCCCCGGTTTCGTCGGCGAAATCGAGAGCACCGAACACGCGGTCGAAATCGCGAACGGCATCGGCTATCCGGTGATGATGAAGGCGTCGGCGGGCGGCGGCGGCAAGGGAATGCGGCTGGCCTACAGCGAAGCCGACGTCCGCGAAGGGTTCGAGGCGACCAAGCGCGAGGGCCTCGCCAGCTTCGGCGACGATCGCGTCTTCATCGAGAAGTTCATCCTCAATCCGCGGCATATCGAGATCCAGATCCTGGGCGACCAGCACGGCAAAATCCTCTACCTCAACGAGCGCGAGTGCAGCATCCAGCGCCGCCACCAGAAGGTCGTCGAGGAGGCGCCGTCGCCGTTCGTCACGCCGAAGATGCGGGCCGCGATGGGCGAGCAGTGCGTCGCGCTGGCTCGCGCGGTCGGTTACTACTCCGCGGGCACGGTCGAGCTGATCGTCTCGGGCGCAGACCCCACGGGCGAGAGCTTCTACTTCCTCGAGATGAACACGCGGCTTCAGGTCGAGCATCCCGTGACCGAGGCAATCACCGAGATCGACCTCGTCGAGCAGATGATCCGCGTCGCGGCGGGCGAACCGCTTGGCATGACGCAGGCGGAAGTTAAGCTCCACGGATGGGCGATCGAGAACCGCATCTATGCCGAGGACGCCTATCGTGGCTTCCTGCCGTCGACCGGTCGCCTGGTGCGCTACAACCCTCCCGAAAGGAGCTGGGTCGACGATGGCGACGGCAACAGCCGGCGCGGAGTTGACGGCGTCCGGGTCGACGAGGGCGTTTATGAAGGCGGCGAGGTGAGCCGCTTCTATGACCCGATGATCGCCAAGCTCATCACGTGGGGCCCAACCCGGCTCGAGGCGATCGACAAGCAGATCACCGCGCTCGACAATTTCGAAATCGAGGGCCTCAGCCACAACATCGACTTCGTCTCGGCGATCATGCAACATCCGCGCTTCCGCTCGGGCGAGATCACCACCGGCTTCATCGCCGAGGAATACCCCGAGGGCTTCCAAGGCGCGCCCGCCTCGCCGCAACTTCTTCGCTCGTTAGCCGCCATTGCTGCGTTCGCCGCGACCGCCGAGGCCGACCGCGCGCGGCGCGTCGACGGGCAGCTCGGCAAGAGGCTCCGGCCGCCGGCCCACTGGCAGGTGCATGTCGGCGGCGCGGACCATGATGTCTCGATCAGCACCGACGGCATCGTCGTCGATGGCGAGGATCTCGACATCGAGCTCGAATACACCCCCGGCGACCGGATCGTCCAGGCCACACTCGACGATGCGCCGCTCACCGCGCGCATCCTGCGCACCCGCGCCGGGTTTAAACTGACGACCCGGGGAGCGTCGCACATCGCCCGCGTCCTCCCCGCCCACGTCGCCCCGCTCAGCTCGCACATGATCGAGAAGGTCCCGCCCGATCTCTCGCGCTTCCTGCTATCGCCAATGCCCGGCCTGCTCACTGCGCTGCACGTCGGGGCGGGGGACAAGGTCGAGGCCGGGCAACCACTCGCCGTGATCGAGGCCATGAAGATGGAAAACATCCTGCGCGCGGGCAAAACAGGCACCGTCAAAAGCACCAGCGCCGCGCAAGGCGACAGCCTTGCCGTCGATCAGGTGATTCTTGAACTAGACTGAATGCTGCTGGTCGGCGTTGCCAAGTTGGCCAATGTGATGTCTGAGCTGCTTCGAAGGCCGGATCAGCTTCAGCTTCACCATCCGTCTGTGGAGCGTCGCCCGGCTGATCTGCAGTGTTTTGGCCGCCTTAGACACGTTCCAGTTCGCTCGGCAAAGCGCGTCCCGAACAAGTGATGCATCTGCGTCATGCACCAGGTCGACTTGGTCTTTCAGCTTTTCCGGCGGGCGGTGCGGGGCAGACATGCCGTCCGCAAGATCGAACGGCGTAATCGCCTTACCATCACTTAGCACAAGGGCGCCCCGAAGGGTTCCCACCAGCTCGCGGTAGTTTCCGAACCAGCTTCGCGCGATTAGAAGCGCCATTGCATCATCCGTGATTCGGGCGGGCCTTCCCAAAATCCGCTGTGCTACCCTGATGATCAGCGATGACAGGTCGTTCCGGTAGCGGAGCGGCCGTATCGCGACGAGACCTCCCGCGAAGTGCGCCGCCAATTCAGTTTGGAGCGCGTCGGCGCCAGCGTCCTCGATGCTTTTGCTTGAGGACGTTACGATCACGCGCAGACCCTTCGGCTCGCGTCCTAGAGACGGTCCGTCCAGCACGTTCTCGAGCTTGCGCAGGAAGCCGACTAATTGCTTCTGCAGGTGGTCTTCGAGCTCATCAACCCGCTCGATCATCAGCGTGGCGACGTTCACGGATCCATCGGAGGCGTGGCTGTGCGCACGCGCGCGCTCAAGTGTGCGGGTGAATGACGTGGCAAACTCGTCCGCGGAGATGTCGGACGCCCGGCCGCAGTCGACAGTGATCAAAACCCCTTGCGAGTACGTCACCTCGCGGTGAAGCGCCCTCACCAGGGTCCGCTTGCCGGTAGCGGTGCCGCCAGAGATATGCATCGGCACGCTCGCCCGGAACAAGCGTTCAGCCCGTTCGACCATAGCCAAAGCTGCGCTGTCGTCCCCCGCAATCTCGCGCAGACTTACAGGGCCGGTTCGACCGATACGCCGGGTGGCCACACTCGTAGCGGTCGGGCGTGATTGGCGTGGAGCGATCGGCAACACGATGAGCGGTCGGTCCCGGCCCGCATCGACCTCCATTGCAGCACCGGTGCATGCGGCAAGTTCGTCAATCGTCGCGTCGAAGATGGAGCCGACGTTCCGTCCGATCAGACCATTCGGCGCGGTGCGATCAGCGACGCGCGCGCCTGCGTTTGTCGCCGCGATAATCTGCCCACTTCCGTCGATTGCAATCAATGCGTTGACGGTCTCGTCAGTTTCGCCACCTACGACCCTCAGCGACGCGCGCAAATGATCTCGATACCGGGCATGGAACAGTCGCGCCTGTATCTTGGCGGCGGCAAGCGCCACAAGGTGCTGGCTAAATATGCGGTCTGCTCGCGAGCCCTGATCAAGCGAGGAGATATTGATCGCTCCAATGGGTTCGTCGCAATGGTTCAACAGGGGGGCTGCGCTACACTGAAACGGAGCAAGCAACTGGTAATAGTGATCCTTGCCCGCGACAGTCACAGGATGACGATGCCTAAGCGCCATCGCAACGCCGTTCGTAGCCGCGATCTGCTCATTCCAGCAAGCACCGTCGACGATGCCAACATGCTCATAGTCGGCAGCCCAAGCCGCCGCAGGATCGTGCATCACCAATACGCATTCCGCGTCCGCCACCACTGCATAATGCTGCGCGCGCTGGGCAATACGGAAAAGTCCATCAAGTTCCGACGTATCGCCATCGAGCAGGTCGACGAACTTCTTTCGCCTTGGCCCCACCTCCGCGTCCCGCAACCTCAATATCGGCTTGCTCGCGTCGCGCGACAGACGGTAGTCCGACACGCACCGCTGCCACGAGGACATGACCAGCTTCTTTTCGTCAAGGCCGGGGGCGTTTGTCATGGACGAAGAATGCCATAACGAGTCAAAAATACCAAAACCTTGATTCGGTCCTTCATTAACGACACGTTATTGCCGACTTTTCGATGTTGCCTATGCGGTTACGGGTACCTTCGAGGGCGGGGAAGGGAGCAGTGGCGGCGCCTGAGGGTCCACCGGTTTCGTATTCCAAGAACGCGCCCATCGTCATTGGTCAGGATCAGGAGCGAGCCTGCAAGCGCCATGCGGCGGATATCCACAGCACCGCTATTGCGTTGGAATTTAACGCGGGCGACGCCTTGTTGTGCCGCGTATCCCGCAAGCGCGCCTTGCCGTCAGTTCGTCGCTGGGAACAGCAGTAACCCCGATCAAATCGCTGACGTGCATTGACTGTCGGCTTCGGTATAGGGCGCGTCATGACCATGTTGCAGGCGCAGGCCGATGATCTGGACAAGCTATTCGACACTGCGCGGCTGCGTCGGTTGCAGCCGCGCATGGGGGTGGATTTCGCATCGAACGACTATCTCGCGCTTGCCGGTTCGCCGCGCTTGTCCGCCGCCGTCGCAGCAGCCCTCGCGCGCGGCGTCCCGGTCGGCTCGGGCGGATCGCGGCTGCTGCGTGGCAACGACCCGGAGCATGAAGCGCTCGAAGGCGAGGCAGCGGCCTTTTTCGGCAGCGAAACGGCATTGTTCTTCTCGAGCGGATACGCCGCCAACAGCGCGCTGTTCTCGACGCTGCCACAGCGCGGCGACCTGGTCGTCCACGACGCGCTGATCCATGCCAGCGCCCATGAAGGGATGCGGCTCGGCCGCGCTAGGTGCGTTGCGGCGGGGCACAACGATGCCGGCGCGGTCGACGATGCTATCGCGGCGTGGCGATCAGACGGCGGCACGGGTCGACCGTGGATCGCGATTGAGAGCCTCTACAGCATGGACGGCGACCGGGCACCACTCGACGACCTGATTACCGTCGCCTTACGACATGACGCGATGCTGCTGGTCGACGAAGCCCATGCGACGGGCGTGTTCGGCGTGCGGGGTCGCGGTCTCGCGGCGGAGCTCGACGGGCGCGAGAACGTTGTCACGTTGCGAACATGCGGCAAGGCGCTCGGCTGCGAAGGCGCGCTGCTGTGCGGACCTCAAACCGTGCGCGAGTTCCTGGTTAATCGCGGCCGCGGCTTCATCTTCTCAACCGCGCCGTCGCCGCTGATTGCCAGCGCGGTCCGGGAAAGTCTGCGCATCCTTGCCGAAGAGCCGGAACGGCGCGCGCTGCTGACGGGACTGATCGCCTTCGCCGAGCGGGCGCTAGCCGGGAGCGGCGTCTCCCCGACCGGTTCGCAGATACTGCCGCTGGTGATCGGCGAGGACGCGGCGACCATGCAACTGGCGACGGCACTGCAGGCCGCAGGATTCGACGTGCGCGGGATCCGCCCGCCGTCCGTTCCCCCGGGAACCGCGCGGTTGCGCATTGCGCTGACCCTGAACCTGACCGAAGCCGACATAACCGCACTTGCCGATGCCATCACGGGACTGCAGCAATGACCCACCCCATTTTCGTCGTGACCGGTACCGACACCGATGTCGGCAAGACCGTGTTTGCCGCTGCGCTGACACAGGCGATCGGCGCCCATTACTGGAAGCCGGTCCAGGCCGGGCTGGACCCACGCAGCGATGCCGACAGCGTCGGCTTGCTGTCGCGCCTGCCAGCAGGACGGATCCTGCCCGAGGCCTATCGGCTGGCAACGCCGTGCTCGCCGCACCGCGCGGCTGAGATCGACGGCGTCACGATTGACCCAGACCGATTGGCGCTGCCCCGCGTCGATGGCCCGCTTGTGGTCGAGGGGGCGGGCGGGGCGCTGGTGCCGCTCTCGGCCAACCTGCTTTACGCCGACATTTTCGCGCGCTGGGCCTGCCCAGTGGTCCTGGTCGCGCGGACGGCGCTCGGCACGATCAACCACAGCCTGTTGTCGATCGAAGCGCTGCGGCGGCGCGGCGTGCCGATCCTCGGCATCGCGTTCGTCGGCGATGCGCAGCCCGACAGCGAAGCCACGATTGCCCGGATCGGCGACGTGAAGCAGCTCGGGCGCTTGCCGTGGATCGATCCGCTCGATGCGGATTCGCTGGCGGATGCGTTCGCCGCTCATTTTGACCTGGAAGACTTTCGATGACGCCATCGCCGATCTGGCATCCCTTCACTCAGCACGGCCTGGGCGAACCGATCCCGCTTGTCACCCGTGCCGAAGGGGCCGCGCTCTACACCGACGACGGGCGACGGATCGTCGATGGCATTTCGTCCTGGTGGGTGACGACCCACGGCCATTGCCATCCGATGATCATGGCAGCGATCGCCGAACAGGCCGGCAAGCTCGACCAGATCATCTTCGCGGGCTGGACCCACGAGCCAGCCGAGACGCTGGCGCGCGGGCTGAGAGCGATCATGCCGCCAGCGCTCTCGCGTGTGTTCTTCTCGGATTCGGGATCGACCAGCGTCGAGGTCGCACTCAAGATGGCGCTCGGCTTTTGGGCCAATCGCGGTGCCCCTCGCCACCGCATTCTGGTGATGGAACACAGCTATCATGGGGATACGATCGGCGCGATGTCAGTCGGGGCGCGTGGCGCGTTCAACGCCCCCTATGCGCCGCTGCTGTTCGATGTCGGGACGGTCCCCTTTCCGGCGGCGGGTCGCGAACAGGAGGCGCTCGACGCGCTAGAAGCTGCTTGCCGCGATGCGCCCGCGGCCTTCATCGTCGAGCCGCTGATCCTCGGTGCCGGCGGGATGCTGATCTTTTCGGCGCACGTGCTCGCCGATATGCGCGCGATATGCGCGCGCCACGATGTCCTGTTCATTGCCGACGAGGTCATGACCGGTTGGGGCCGCACCGGCACATTGCTGGCCTGCGAGCAAGCCGAGATCGCCCCCGACATCTTGTGTCTGTCGAAGGGATTGACGGGCGGCGCCGTTCCGCTTGCCGTGACGATGGCGACCGAGGCGATCTACGATGCCCATTTGTCGAGCGACCGGGCGCGGATGTTCTTCCACTCATCGAGCTATACCGCCAATCCAATCGCCTGTGCCGCCGCCAATGCGAACCTCGCCATCTGGCGGGAGGAGCCGGTGCTGGAACGAATCGCCGATCTGGCGGTGCGGCAACGAGGCCGACTGGCGACGCTCGCTGCGCTTCCCAATGTGCAGCAGGCGCGAAGCCTTGGAACGATCACCGCCATCGACCTGCTCGATCCGGCGGGGAGCGGGTATCTATCGCAGCTTGGACCGCGCCTGCTGGCGCATTTCCACGCGAACGACCTGTTGGTTCGGCCACTCGGGAACACGATCTACCTCATGCCGCCCTATTGCATCGCCGATGCCGATCTTGATCGCCTTTACGATTGCATTGCAGACGCCTCTGGGATGGCGCTGCCCGCATAGCGCAAGAGCTCGTCTGGGAACCCGTCTGAGCTGCTGTCGGTTTCGTGGATGCCGAGACAAGGTGTTTTCGGAACCGGAGGTTCTGAGTGCAACGACGGAAGTTCAGCCGGGAGTTCAAGCTCGAGGCGGTGAAGCTGGTCCGCTATCGTGGCGTGGCGGTGGCCCATGCCGCTCGCGACCTGGACCTGCACGGGAACGTGCTACGCAAATGGTTCCGCGAAGCGCGGAGATGAGATGCTACTCAACTCTGCCGACGAAGTTCGTTATGGATTTTTAGCAAAAATACATTACCTAGCGAAAACCGCGCGACCGCAATCGTGGGACGGCGACGTGACAGTGGAGACCTCTGTGGCTATCGGCACGGTCAAATGGTTCAATGCAGACAAGGGCTATGGTTTCATCAAGCCCGACGAAGGCGGTGGTGACGTCTTCGTCCATATCGCCAAGACCGGTCGCAAGAGGACGATTACTCTCGATCCAGGGCAGCGGGTGCAGTTCGAGCCGAAGAGCACCGCCAGTGGAAAGATGGAGGCCAGTCAGGTCTCCGAGGCGAACGGATAAGAGACGGGCGACGTCCGCTTGGCATTGTCCGGCCGGCGATGAGAGGGGCGAGACATGGCGGAAGTCGCTAAATCGCTCATCACCCACTTCCTTCTCGGTCGCGGCGCACCCGGCGAACTTCAGCGCTTCACCCAGGACGCGGGGATCGTCACGGACGTCTGGCTGAGCTTTGCGGAAAATCTCGCAGAACCCAAGCGCATCCTCCTCTCTCCCGTCGACGGGATGTCGGCGATAGAAACGGCGGCGCTCGTCCATGATGCACTTCGTCACTACCGCAGCATTCACAACGCTCCGACTGACAATTCGCCCCGGGACGTCCTCTTGGACGGTATCCCGGCAAGCCGCGTCTGGACCAATGTCGCGCCGCTGGAGACCTTCGTAGCCGTCACGCTCTACTTCGATGAAATCATCCGCGTCATCTTGCCGCTGACCCAGTGGTGGTACGACAAGAGCCTGTCGACGCTACCTACAATGACCGGCGTAAGCGTAGCGGCGCTTGAGGACTCGATCGCGACGCGGCTTGGTGCCCCCGCCGATGAGCGTTCGGGTTCCGAACCCGCCAGCACTGCGGTGGTCCCCGACGCGCAACCGCGAGGTTTCGGATATCGCTCGCCAGAGTCGCAGATCCTCGAGGCGGCCTCGATCATCGCGATGATCGGGGTCTTCGCAGTCATTGCAGCGGAGCCCGGCCGCAAGGTCGACGGCCTCAGCGACGCCCCGCCGAACACGCCTGCCGGGGACGCCAAGGTGACTGCCTGGACTGGCGTCAACGCGCGTCTCATCGCCCATGCAGCGTTGACGGAATTGCTACGTCCATCCATCGACCTTGTGAAGCTCGCGACCCCAACCCCCGGTGGAACGCCTCGCCAGCGCACCGCCGGCGCCATCCAGCGCGTCTTTCTCGATCGTCAAAGCCAGCTTGCCGATGCTGAGGCCATCTCGACGGTGAAGGCGGATGCCGCCGACCGCGTCTTCAGCATCTCATGCGCGAGCCTGACCTGGGCCATCATAGATTGCGGGATCGGCGCAACGCACCCGGCATTCGCCGCCTACGAGCGCGGGGCCGACGGGAAGCTCACGTCGACGGGTCGGAGCAGGGTGAAGGCCACCTACGACCTGACGCTCATCGACCGCATCCGCAATTTCGACCTGACCACCACCGACGAAATCGAGCAGGCCGCGGTCATCGAGGACATCATCTTCGACCTGACGCGCCTTCCGGGCAAGCGCGCCGACGACTTCGCCGCGGTGGCGACCGACAACCTCGTCCTCATCGCCGAGCAGCTGCGGCGACGTCTGCTTCCCGACTGGAGCCTGATCGAACCGCTCATCCGCGTGCTGGAGGACGACGGCGCAGGCCTGAGTTCGGACCATGGCACCCACGTCGCGGGAATATTGGCGGGCGACTGGCGCCAGGACGCGCCTGGGGCCGAGGCCACGTCGCCCGGTGAACCGCTGCTACGGGGAATCTGCCCCGACATCTCGCTCTACGACATCCGCGTCCTGCATCCGCGCTCGATCAAGAACAGCGAGTTCGCAGTGATCGCGGCCCTCGAGTTCATCCGCTACATCAACAGCCGGGCGGCGGGACCGCCAGTCATCCACGGCGCAAACATCTCGCTCTCCATCCCGCACGAGGTCCGGAACTATGGCTGCGGTGTGACGCCGATCTGCGTCGCCTGCGACGAACTCGTCCAATCGGGCGTCGTGGTCGTTGCCGCTGCCGGCAACCGAGGCTGGGACGAGCGCGAGATGGGGTTCGGGAACTTCGTCTTCTCCTCGATCACCGACCCGGGCAACGCCCAGGAGGTCATCACCGTCGGCGCCACCCACAGGCTGAAGCCGCATAGCTACGGGGTCAGCTATTTCTCGAGCCGGGGACCGACAGGGGATGGGCGGCTGAAACCCGACCTGGTGGCGCCCGGCGAGAAGATCAGGGGGCCCATCCGCGGCGGCGCGCAAGACGAGCTCGACGGCACCAGCATGGCAGCGCCCTTCGTCAGCGGGGCCGCCGCGATGCTGATGGCGCGCAACCGGGAGCTCATCCGCCATCCCCAGCGGATCAAGAAGTTGCTATGCGAAAGCGCGACCGATTTGGGCCGCGAACGGTATTTTCAGGGCCATGGGCTGGTAGACGTCCTGCGAGCGCTTCAGTCGATCTAGCGGGGGATCGGGATGGGGATCCAGTTCGCACATTGGGTTCGCGCCGTGTCAGTGCGGTGCAGGAGGGGTAAAAGTCGGATGAGCGCGTTATTCAGTCTCGAGGTCCTGCCGGCCAAGGAAGGCGACTGCCTCCTGCTCCACTGGGGCGAGGACAAGTCGGTTGCCCTGATCGACGGGGGTCCGGCCAAGACCTATGAGGACGTGCTGCGCCCGCGCTTGATGGCGCTCCGTCGGAATCTGGGGGGAGGGACGCTCAACCTGGCCTTCGTGATGGTCAGCCACGTCGACAACGATCACATCGTCGGTGTTCGCAAGCTCTTCGCCGAATTGAGGGGCGCCTCCTCAAGCGGCGTGCCCCGCGACCAGCGTCCGATCCACGTCGAACGCCTCTGGCACAACAGCTTCACCGACGTGCTCGGCACCGAGATCTTCGGGGCGCTGGGCACCGTCCTGGCCTCTGCGTCACCAGCCGCCAGCAATGCGGACGTCGAGGCGGCGGTCAGCGAATTGGGGGCCGTCACGCGAGACGACGCTCTCGAGATCTCGGCCGTGCTCGCCGGGCACGCCGAAGGGCGGACGCTGCGTGACGATCACGCATTTCTCCACGCCGCGCAGGAGATCCAACGGCTCAATGCCGGACTGACGCGCGTCGGCGGCGCGAACGCAGTTGGCTCGGTGCCATGGATCCTGCGCGTCACGCCCGCTACCGCACACGCGATCGATGATCTCACCGTCAGGATCGTAGGTCCTGCCGAAGCCGAACTCCGGCAGCTCAAGATCGACTATGACAAGTTCCTGGTCGAAAAGGGGCTGGCGGTTCCCGCCGCGCTCGCCGCAGCACTGACGCAGGACGGCAGCCCAACTAACCTATCGAGCATCGCCTGCCTGGTCGAGCACGGCGGAAAGCGCATTCTGCTAACTGGCGATGCCCTTGGCAGCAAGATCCTCGAAGGTCTCGAGGAAGCGAACCTCCTACCCGGCGGCACGATGCATGTCGATGTCCTCAAGGTCCCCCATCACGGCAGCGCGCGGAACGCGACACCCGCGTTCTTCAAAACCGTGAGCGCCGAAACCTACGTGTTCTCGGCAAATGGCCGTCACGAGAATCCCGATCGCAAAACGCTGGAATGGCTGGTCGACTCGCGCGCCGAGAGCGACCCCTACCGGCTCGTCTTCACCTATGCCGTCGCCGCGATCGACGCGGCGAGACGGACCGAGCGACAAGCCAAGGGCAAGCCCTGGGACGACGCGGAGGACGCGATCGGACCCTTCCTCGACGCCTGCAGGATTGCCGGCCATGCCTTCACCGTAACCGAGGGCGCCGCAGTCATCGATCTCGGCGAGACCGCGATGGACTGGTGAGACTCCAAGCATGGCACGCCGTTTTCTAAATCGATAGGAGGGCAGGTGGGGTGAACGACAACCAGCAGGCAACGAGGACTCTTCCGCAGTCCGATCCATGTCGCAAGCTTGCGACCCACTTCGCGCCAGTGGTGCGCCGATGACCGAAGAGACGCAAGACGCGCCAGCGTCGGGCGCGGCCCGATCCGCCAAGCTGAAGCCGCCATTCCGGTCACCTTCGCCCAAGACCGCCGTCATCCTGGTGCACGGGATGGGCGAGCAGCGCCCGATGGAGACGCTCTGGGGCTTCGTAAAGGCGGCCTGGGTGCACAACCCCGACAGCGGCGCTGCAATCAGGAACGACGTTTTTTCACAACCGAGCGTCATCCCGGGCAACTACGAACTGCGGCGTATCACGACGCGCTATGCGGCGCTCGACGAAGGCAAGGACCGGCGTGTAGACTTCTTCGAGTTCTACTGGGCGCACATGATGACGGGCAACACTGTCCGCGGTCTTACCGGCTGGCTCGGTTCGCTGTTCCTGCGCGCGCCCGGATCGGTGCCGAAGCAGTTGATGGGGTTCTGGCTCACGGGGGTCTTGCTCTACTTGCTGACAGCTGCGTTTCTGGCGATCGCTGCAGCCAAAGCCGCGGGGATCGAGCTGCTAGAAGCCGCTGGTCTCCCGCAAGCCGGAGCGGCCGGCTGGTACACCGCTGCTGCCGTCGTCGCGTTCCTCGCCGGTTGGCTTGCGACCCTGGTGACGCCGGTCGCCGGCGACGCCGCGCGCTATCTCAGCCCGGACCCCGACAATGTGGAAGCTCGGCAGAAGATTCGCGAGGCCGGGGTCGACCTCATCCAGCGGATCACGAACAACGGCTACCACGACCGCATCGTCCTCGTGGGACATAGCCTTGGCACGGTGATCGCCTACGACATCCTCACGCACGCCTGGGGCACGCTCACCCAGACCCAATGGTTCAGTCTCTATGGGGGCGACACTGCGGCCAACTTGCAGCTGTCGGCCAAGCTCGAGGCGGTCGAGCTTGCGGCAGCGCACGTGGCGACGGACCAGGCTGCCTTTCGCGCAAGCCAGCGCAGCTGGTTCGCCGCGCTAAACGCGGCTGCGATCGAACGCGGTGTCTCGTCGCCCTGGATCGTGAGCGATCTGGTGACGCTTGGATCGCCGCTGAGCAAGGCCAACGTCCTCATGGCGCGCAACGAGGGGCTGTTCGACGAAAAGAGGAACAGGCTGGAATTCCCCTCCTGCCCGCCGAAATTCGAGACGAAGGATGACCCCGCGGACCCGGACCGCTTTTCGTTCGTCCGAGCAGATCCAGCAAAGCGACTCCCCAATACCGGCGCGGTGTTCTCCGCGGTCGTCTGGACCAATGTCTGGTTCCCCAGCCTCCTAGTCGTGTTCGGCGACTTCGTGTCGGGTCCAGTGTCGCGACTGTTTGGCGGCGGCGTCCGGGACATCGAGATCCCGCTTGCCTTCCCCAGGTTTCGGCATCTCGACTACTGGAAGGACCCCGAGGCAAGCGACGAGAAGGCACCGTGGCTCATGGCGCTCCGCCAGGCGATCAACCTGCGTCGAGTTGACAACTGAGATCGGCAGGCTTGCCAGCGGAGTCGGTCAGAGCAGGCGCCCGGCACGTGAGGCGCGGCGGTCGGCCAAATGCCAACCTTTGGGTGGATAACAGCCCCGCCACGTTGGGGGGATCGACTGCGGTGAGCGGTCGTTCGTTCAAGATTAGGTGTCGGTATTAGTGCGCGCCATTCAAGATATTGAGAGACCAGACCGACGGTCAAAAAAGCCAACTGCGGAATAAGGATCTAAAACCACGAAAGCCGCACCGCGTCATCACGAGCCGCATCGACCTTGCCATTTACAGGCTCGGGCTCGGATGGCGTCCAAAAAAATGGCTTCAAGGCGAAGTCGCCAGACCCTGTCCCATGTCGATCTCCCGGTAGCTGACGCCGAACACGTCATTCCTTGCGCTCCCGATCAGTCTGGCCACCACGTTAGTCGCCGCCGGTTTTCTTCCACGGTTCGCTACGGCCTCCCACCAAAGCGCGGCGACACCCGCCACGTGCGGACATGCCATGCTGGTCCCGCTCATCGTCTCAAGTCCGCCGCCGGTCCTGGCCGACAGGATGTCGACACCCGGTGCGCAGAGCGTTGCCATGCTGTTGGAGAACGGCGCGGCCGCGAGAGCGAAGCCTTGACGTCCCACCGCAGCGACGGACACCACGTCCTCCGCCGCCGCTGGCAGTGACGCAGCTATCGTCCAGTCCGGGTGCTCCATCCGTCGGCTCTCGTTTCCGGCGGCAGCTACCACCACCGCGCCTCCACCAAATGGACCCCTGGCACGGGCAAGCTGCATGATCGCGTCGAACATGCGCAAGTTGCCGCGGTAGGCCTCGAGCGCGTTCGAGACCGCCAGGTCGGCGGGCCAATTGTCGGCGACCTGCTCTGCGACCATCCCAGGAAAGTCGAACCCGATCGACATGGATATCACGTTGGCGCCGTTCGAGAGCGCCCATTGCATTCCTTGGAAAATCATCTCCGAATCGCCGCCTCCGTCGTCGCGAAGGACCTTACCGACCAGCGCCCGCTCTACCCCCCTCGCGACGCCGATCCGCACACCTGCCACGTCGCGGCCGAAGATGGTGCCGGCGCAGTGCGTTCCGTGACCCTGCCTATCACCATCGCCGTCTCCGCTGAAGTCGCACTGCTCGATCGCAACGCCCTCGAACGCGGGGTGGCCCGAGTCGATACCTGTGTCGAGCACCGCGACGGTGACGCCGCGACCGGTAAACTGCGAGGACAAGGCACCGACCGCTTCGAGGCCCCAGGCATCTGCGCCGACACTCGACGATCCGGCGAAAGGGCGGATAAGCGCCGTCGGCATGGTGGGCGCTACAACCTCGACGCTCGGATCTGCCGCGACCGAAGCCGCGTCGCCGTAGCTAAGCTGCTCATAGGCGATCAAAGGTCTGGCCGCCTCGCCCAGCGCCTCGGTCCCGCGGAATTTACCACCGTCCCCAGTAGTGCTCTGCCTTCGCAGAATGGCGTATTTGCGCATCCTAAGTTCCCATTCTTGCCGCGACCGAGCGGCTCGCCAACTTGTTCAGCCGATCTGTTGCCTGGCGCCGCGCCGATCGGCGTTCCGTCCGCGCCTGCTACCGTCGTTCAAAACCAGGCTGTTGATCGAGCGCTCCACGATCTGAGCAATCCTGGCGGGTAGATCCCCCTTCCAGCATTCCTCAAAATAGTATCGCCTCAGAGCCTCAACCGTCGTGCCAGCCGCCGATGCCACGCGCCTGTCGGTCGTGGTCACGGCCGCATACCAGGTCATGTCACCGTAGTACTTGTAGCTGGTGCTCATCCAGATTTCGCCCTTCACCGGCTGCGTCTCTATGATCCAGCTACGAGCCTCTTCAAGGCTCGATCCGCCTTTAGCCTTCACCGACTCGTCATCGGTAAAGAAGACGGTCTGCCGGGCCGCCGCCGGCGCTCCTGCCAGCCCGAACAGGACCTCGGGCTGCTCTGGCCGGAACTTGCGGTCGGGATCGACGAGCCCGGCGTCGAGCCAATCGTCGATCATGGGCAGGCATGCGACGATGCGTAGAGGATCGACGAGGCGGATAGTGCGAGCTGCATCGGTCAGCCCCAAGGGGTGCAAAGTCGCACTCACGCTTCCACCGCTTACAAGCGCAAAGTTGGTGGCCGCGACCGAGAAGGCGTCCGCGATGGATGCCGCGTCGGCGAGGCGCTGATAGAGAGCGGTGGCCATATCGCGAGCGGCGTCGTTGGTGATCGGCGCGTCCGTGCCGATCACGAAGTCCGCCGCACCCTCTGCGGCAAGGCCGGCGGCCATTCCGTCCGAGGAGCAGGCGTTGATCACGACCAACCTCGGTTTGACCGACAGCGCCTTCAGCAGCGCCGAGAGCTTGGACGCGTCGAGTTCGACATATCCGCTTTCACCATAGGCGAGCACGAGCGCATCGTTCTCGCCATGCGCGGCGAAATGGAGGACGTCGGGCTGGAAGCGCCTGATGGCGTCGGTCAGGTCTCCGATCGCCATGCGCGGATAAGGCCTGAACACGATGGGGTCGGCGCCGACGCCACGCTCGAGGCGCTCCTGAAGACCCTGCACCTCGCGATCGATCTCGAGCGACCGGGCGCCCTGCGGATTGCTTGCGACATACATCACCCTCATCCTCCAGGTCCCCCGTCAACGCTGGCCGATTGGACCAATGCCCGCCACCCGAGCATTCATCCAAATTCCTTCAGCCGGGACCTGACCTTACGCTCCGCCACGAACTCGCGGATCGCATCGACCGCCTTCGCCAACGCGACCGCCATCGGCATGTCGTCCACTGGAAGCTGGTAGCACATCGGCTGCATTCCCTTGAAAAGCTGCGGCGGCGCGCCCGATCCACCGTCCGGGACCATGACTAGCGTGCGGTGCCTGGTCAATTCGGACATCAGGTACCCGAGCTCAAATCGGACCGTCTCCCACTCCTCGTCGCTAACCCCCGAGCGGGTTCCGCGAAGATCGTCGGGATGGGCGAGTACGATGCCGAAATCTGCATTCCTCGCATTCTCGTGCAACGCATCGAGTTGGTAGCCCCCAGGGGGGACGAGATCCTCGTCGCTCCAAAGGTCGATGTCGAAATCCCTCGATAACTGAAGTTTGAGCGCCTCCGCGATCGTGATGCGGTTCTCGGCGGCGATCATGAAGATCCGCGGCCGTTCGTTGGTCATGGCGATCAGCTGGTTTCGCTGCTCGATCTTGTGCGTCAGTTCGACGGCCAGCAGACGCCACACTTCCGATTCCGCACGGCCCGCCCTTTTGAGCGCCTTAGACGCACACTTAAGCGCCACGACCTCTTCGGTCGCCGTCACCGTTGCGGTGCGCGGCAGTATCGGATTGATCGCCGAGAACTCCCCGACAACTTCGCCTGCGCCGCGACCATAGGGCAACGTATCCCCGTTGACCTTGAGATCAACCTCGCCGGCAAGCAGGAAGAAGCATTCGTCGTCGCATCCGCCCTGGCGCATCAACTCTTCTCCCGGCGCGAACGTGACTATCTCTCCCGCCTGCGCAAGAGCAGTGGCCACGGCTCGGTCGCGACCGACGATCTTCTGACCTCGCAGCGCCTCGATGAGCTCATCCTCTTCAGCGAAGCGGTCGGCAAGTCGGTTCATGCTGCAATCCTTTCCTCATCGAGCGGGCACCCGGGGATGCGGCCGCAACATTTCGTACCGAGGCGACGGAGTGCGCCGAAATAAGCGGCCTGTGCCGCGCGTCGCGAGCGCTCGGCGTCGACGATGCGTTGGATCACGGCTCCGTGACGGCAGGCGCGGAACGGGATTGGTCGACTTGCGTCGTCCTGGCATCCCCGCGGGCAAGGACCCGCGCGCGATATGCGCGCATGCGGGAGCCGTGCCCTGTCCGCAATCCAACCCTCGTCGGCCTCGAGGCAGGCCTCGTATTCGGCGTCGAACCCGATCCTGAAGGCAGCCGCCTCCGCTTCTGCCTGACGGTCAGCGGCGACCGGCCCGTGCGATAGCCAACGTCCCGCTGGCCATCGCCCGCGACGCGCGGCGTGGTGTTGATTGACCAAGAACTCGCCGAGGTCCTGCCAAAATGCTGACACGTCGGTGTCGCGAGTAATCCGATAGCTGCGCCGAGCAAGACAGAACGAAGCGTCCGGATTCACGTGGAGTTCGGGACAGCTCGCTGGAAGGCGGGTCCCCGGCTTGCTCTCCGATGCCGAAATGAATGACCCGCCGACTGTGGTTCTCACCAGCGTGGCGGTGGTCGGTGTGCCGCTGGGTAGTGGGGGTGCCGCTATCCAGACACACCCCTCGCCATCGACGTGGAGCAGCGCCGCCCACGGCGGCGCCGCATCGCGAAGCGGGCCGTCGGCGGTCAATTCCGGGTGTACGCGCGCGCGGGCGTCGCCACCGCCGCGGCCGATGCCCCGGAAAGCACGGCCGCTCCGCCCCGGCCGACCGGCGAGCCGGCCACCGCGGCTGCGACCTTGCGCGCGTCGACCTGCGTCACGACATCATCATAGTCGAGATGGTCGGCAGTGCGTCCCGTCCCGAACAGCGTCCGCACCGCCACACTTGCGTTGCCATACGCGTTCGGCCCGATCCTCGTCTGGTGCCCGCCACATTCCCGCTGGCTGGCCTCCGATTCGCGGATGGCGAGGCTGGATGCGACTCGAACCGCGCGGTCGCCACGGATTCCGATGCGCGAAACCGGCGTGGGACCCGTCTCGAAGCCTATGGCAAGCCCGAGCTTGCGGGCCTCCGGCATGATTTCGCCGCATAGCGTGAACGAGGAGCGCAGCGCGCCCGCGCACAGCGCCGCGCGGGTCACCGTGGCATTGAGGTCAACGTGACGTGAGTCACCTTCAGCAAGGATACCGAGGATGCAGTCGCCGATGAAGCGCACCTTCCTGCCGTCGAAATCAGCCTGCACGACTGCGTTGAGTTCGGAACGCAGGACATGGAGGAGCCTCACCGCCTCACCGAGCCCGCCGGACGCCATGCACCTGTCGATATAGGCGGTATATCCATCGAGATCTGCGAAAATCGCGGCGAGTGGCATGCGGATCGACCGGCCGGGCGAAAGCGCGGCATAGTCGATCGATCGCAAGGGCGGCGTGTGCTGATGAAAACTGAAGTCCGCCGGAGAGATCGACGCGGAGCGGCGGTCGCGGATGTCCGTGACCCATTCGTTGAGTCGTGCCGTCGCCGTAATCCGACGGTCGCGGTCTAGCGCGCCGCTGCGCAGCGTGCCGAGCTCGGGTGGCGTCGCGGCAGCCGCCCGCTCCTCGTTCAGGGTCTGCGCGCGGCGCAGCCCGAACGCCGCGCGGACGCGGTCCGAGAGGTAAATCCCCTCGACGTCACCCATCGCCAGCTTGGCTGCGTGGTTCGCCGCAGGGCCGATGAACATGGGCTCGCGCTCGTCGCTGCGGCCGCTGTTGATCGCGACGCACGGTCCGAGGTCGATCCCAACCCTGAAACGGAGCTGAGCCTGCTGATCCCCCAGGAACTGACGGCCACCGAGACGAGCCAGTTCGACCATTTCCTCGGCCAGCGAAAGCGCCGCGGCGACTCGTTCGCCGACCGATGCCTGCCCGCGCGGTTCGATGACGACTGCATGGAGCCTGGCACCGTGGTAGTCGACGCGCTGCGCCCCGACCCCCTCGACCACCCGGTCAGCTGCTCCATACAGCGTATGCAGCAGCGCGAGACCCCGCGCGTGGCTCTCCGGCGTCTCCGCCCCGCGGTCGAGCCGATAGTCGTCATAGTTCAAGAGGCGGACGTAAACCTGCACGGTGTCCACCAGCACAGCAGCACCGTTTGGCAAGTCGAAGAGGGGCGGGTTTTCAGGAACGCCGCGCCCTTGAACGCGAGCCGTCTCGCGGATCTTCTCCATGCGTGGCATATACTGGTCGACATAGCGCTCGACCGTCACCGTCGGCGCTTCGTCCCGGAACTTTCGAATGCGCCTTTCGGCGCGCGACCTCGACCAGCTCATCAGCTTCCCTTTTCCAAAAAACCACCCAACCTGAACCAGGCAAGACATGGTTATCGGAACCTTTCGCGTCAACATCACGCAAACAAAATATTTTATATGTTTCGTTGATACACGTTTCCCCTCGTATTCGTGCTCGCATGCCGCGAGATGGGATTGACGGAACGCCGCAGTTCCGATTCAAGGGGCCATGGACAATAGTGCATTCTACCGCGAGCTCGGCCGGCGTTTAGCCTCGCGACGAAAGATGATAGATGCGACCCAAGCCGACGTCGCCGGGCATCTCGGCACGTCCCGGGCTTCAGTTGCGAACATGGAGGCGGGCCGCCAGAAGCTCTATGTCCATCAGCTCTACGATCTTGCTCGAGCGCTGCGCGTCGACGACCTCGCGCAGCTGATGCCGACTCAGGTCCCGTCTTCGCCCGACGAAACGCCGCTAGATCCACGCCACGACGTCAGCGCGGTGCAGCGTGCGCAGATCGAAGGAGTGCTCCGCAGCGCGGTCGCCTCCGTGCGGCCCAAGACCCGTCAACCATGACCGAGACGAAACTTCTACGGGGACTGCGCGGGCGCGACGTGATTGATGTGCCGGGCGCGGTCGCGAAGGCGAACGAGGTGCTCGACGTGGTTGGGATCCTGAGCGTTCCCGTTCCGGTCGAGAAGATAGCGCGCAAGCTCGGGGTGCAGATTCGCTATGCGCCGTTTGACGGCGAGATATCAGGAATGGCCCACATCAGGGACGGCGTCAGCGTCATCGGCGTCAACAACCTCCACCATCCGAATCGTCAGCGCTTCACTCTCAGCCACGAACTCGGGCACTTGCTCCTGCACCCGAGCGAACTCGAGCGCCAAGTGCACCTCGATCGTGGCTCGCTATATCGCGACGCGATATCCGCGGAGGGCACGAACCTCCACGAGATCACCGCCAACGCCTTCGCGTCGGAACTCCTCATGCCGAGGCGGCTCATCGACTCGGTCGTCGAGGCCGGCGTCGACCTGGAGGATGAGGAGCACGTCGCCCGGCTCGCGCGGCGGTTCCGCGTGAGTATGGCAGCCATGTACTTCCGACTAAGCCGCCGGGACTAACATTGGCGTTCGTCTTCTACGATCTGGAGACGAGCGGCACGAACACGCGCTTCGACCAGATCCTCCAGTTCGCCGCATTGCGCACCGATGCTGACCTCATCGTGCAGGAGCGCGTCGAGATGAGCTGCCGTCTGGACCGCCACCTGGTACCGCATCCCGGAGCGCTCGCCACGACCCGACGCTCGGTCGCCCAGGTCACTGCCCCGGAGTTGCAGAGCCACTACGCGATGATGTGCGACATCGCTCGACTAATCGAAAGCTGGTCGCCGGCCGTGTTCATCGGTTTCAACTCGATCCGCTTCGACGAGGAGATGCTTCGCCACTCGCTCTATCGGACGCTGCACAGCCCCTACCTCACGTCGCGGCCCGGCAACGTGCGCGCGGACGCGCTTACGCTTGCGCGGGCAATCGCGTTCTTCAGTCCGGGTTGCCTCACGGTACCCACGGACGCGGAAGGCCATCCACGATTCCGGCTGCACATGCTCAACGAGGCGAACGGCGGCCCGGCGATCGAGGCGCACACGGCGCTTGGCGACGCGGAGGCGACGCTCGCTCTTTGCACCCTAGTCCAGCAGTCCGACCCAACCTGCTGGTCGAGGTTCTTGCAATTCGCGTGGAAGAAAGCCGTCGCCGCGCTCATCGACCAGGGGAGCGCCTTCGGGCTTGTGCGGTTCCGCGGGAACGCGCCCCGTCCAACTGCCGCGACCCTCCTTGGCACCACCAGCGATCCGAACGTCCGCCTGTGCATGGACCTGCTGGTGGACCTCGATACTCTAGCCGCAGCGGATGACGCCGAGATCGCGGCAATTCTAGCAGCTGCCGGGTCGCCAGTGGTCCGCGTCAGGGTCAACGCATGCCCCTGCGTCTGCGAGCTTTGGGACCTGCCAGATGACGTGAAATCCGGGATTGATGACGGCGTGCTCGATCAGCGCGCGGAGCGCGTCTCGGCCGATCCCCGGCTCGGCAAGCGCCTGCTCACACTCGCCCTCGCCAGTGAGACACCGTATCCACGATCGCCGCATGTGGAAGAGCGGCTCTACGACGTACTACCGAACCCGGAGGACGAGGAGCTCCTGCGGCGGTTCCACGCCACGCCTTGGGCCGAGCGCCAGCAGGTTCTGAACGGCATGGTGGATCCACGCTGGCGCTTCTTGGGCGCCAGGCTGATCTACCTGGAGGCACCGCAAACGTTGGATCAATCGCGACGGGAGCGAATGGATCTAGCCGTGGCGGCGAGGCGCCGGGCCGCGCCCGGTACCGTCCCTTGGACATCGCTGGACGACGCGGTCGCGTGGATTAAGCGACCGGAATCTAAATGTCCGCCGGAGCTGATGGGCGAATTCGCAGCGCTTCTCGCGGATGGCGGAGCTTAGCGCCGCCGGCCTTCGCGACCCAATCGCGCTCGCGCGTTACAGTCCGCCTGCGAGGAACGCGTCCAGATTGGCGGGGTGGACCCATGGGGCGATTCCACGAACGCTGCCCGAAACATTGTGTCGGTTATCGATCAATCCGAAGCAAAACAGCTCGATCAAGAAACGATCAAAATCTGGGACGCGGCAGGCCTGACCGGATTCATGACAAGTGGGTCCTTGCGGCCGCGAGTTGCCGGACGCACGGCTTCTGCAACGGACTATTGCGCCCGTGCGGCCTTCGGCTTGATGTAGACCATGAGGTTTTCGCGCCGAACGTCGAATGCTTCCGATCTCTCGATCAGCGTCACCAGCTTGGCACAGCCATATGTCCGTGGGTCAAAGTCAGGCATCAGGACGGAGAGACGGTTGCCGACCGCACCGAGGAAGTACCACCCGTCGAAATCTTCTATCTGGCTCAGCGCCGTCCCAATCAATGGCAGCGCAGCCTTGGGAGGCTGCTTGAGCGAGCCTGAACGCCCTGTCGGCACCATCTCGCCTGCCGCACTGGAAGGTGCGCCGGCGTCCGCAGCAGGAACAAGGTTTTCGGTGTAGATGAAGCGCTTGCAGGCCTGGCGGAAGCTCTCGGGCGTCTCTGCCTCCCCGAAGCCGTAGACATCAACGCCCTGCTCGCGGATGCGCGCCGCCAGCCTCGTGAAGTCGCTATCCGATGACACGAGGCAGAACGCATCGAAGCGGCCGGTGTGGAGGAGGTCCATGGCGTCGATCACCAGAGCGATGTCCGACGCGTTCTTCCCCACGGTGCCGGCGAAATTCTGATGCGGCATTATGGCATGCGCGGACAGCAATTCCGACCACCCCCTTAGCCGCGTGCCGGAAAAGTCCCCGTAGATGCGACGCACGCTGGCCTCTCCGATCGTCGCAATCTCCTCGAAAAGACCGGCGGCGATCTTCGGCGACGCGTTGTCCGCGTCGATTAGGACGGCAAGCCTGCGCGCCCGATCATGTTCCATTGCCATGATGCCTTATAGCCGGAAGCTCAGCATCGTCACCCTCAGATCGGGAAGCTGGCACTTGGAAGATCCTTCCGTTCGGGGGACTTGAGGCCCGGGAGAGAGATCGGCTAATCCTTGGACATAGTGCTGCGCCGCCACTGACGGGCCATCGCCGATTGCACGGAGAAGACGTTGAGAAAGTCGACCGGGCCATCCGAAATGCCGACCCAGCCGCCCGGCCTTCAGAATCCGGGAGGACGCGCCCCGTTGCCAAACATGATAGACTGGCACCGACGGGCTAAGCAGGTCTGGAAGCGCTTTACTAAACACCACAAAACTGTCGGCAGGCTGATCGGCGAAGCAGCTGCAGAGAGCACCGACGTCATCGGGAGCGACGCGGCGGCGCGCCTGAAGTTCAATGGGAGGCGCAGAGCGAGCGATGCGTTCGCCAAAGCAATGTTCGACGCGACCGGCTTCGAAGCGTTGGGACTGACCTTCGAAGACTGGATGGGCGACGAGGCTGCCTGGAGCCGAGCGGTTGGGGACCTTCCCGACTTCGATCCGCGTGCGCTACTCGACTCGCTGGCGGAGGGCGGCGACTTTGAGCTGGGGATAAACTCCATCCCCGACTCCGTGCCCATCACACTCCGCCGCGGCGCGGCCGGTCCTCCGCCCGACCAGACCGTGGTCCTCAACGAGTATTTCGTCCTGCATCTGCGCCATCGGGGCGCGACGCCGCTTCCGCCAGCCCACCTGCTGCTGCTCGAATGGAGCGACGAAAGCAGCGACTGGCAAGTCCTCAATGCGCTGACCGGTAGCCGGATTGACCCTCGCAAGACCTACGAGGTCACGTCCCGGAGCGATGGCGAGCCGACGAAGCTCCATCTGGGGATTCGGGTCTCGCTGCCGCGCAACGAGTTCGACCTCTACCTCCTGGGTCAAACGGCGGAATTCGATCACCGTGCGCTGGCGATGATCGATGCTCTGGGGCCCGACGCGATCATGTCGCAACGCGACATGGCGAAGCTCCTCGTGCTGCTCAACCGCGCCGATCGCGGTCTCCTTGTCGCCAAGCGACGGTATGCGGTCCAGTAGCGAGCGGGTTCAGCCTAGGATCCGATGTGACCGACCCCTGACAGCGCGAAGCCGGCCCAGAATCGCGGGTCGGCGAACGGGGGTCCCGGTAAACCCTCAAGGGCGCTCCTCGCCTCGTCGAGCAGGTCGCGCGCCTCGACTTCGACCTCTGGAAGCCGTCGCGCGATGGCGTCGAGCGCCTCCGCCACCGCGCTGCCCGGGGCCGACCGCAACCAATCGACCGCGGCATCCAGGGCCTGGGCGAACGGCACGCCATCCCGAAGGCTCAGCGAAGATGCCCGTTCCATAATTAGCGCCGTGGAGAGATCGTGGATCGGCCACAACGTGGTCAGCACCTCGCTGGCGCCCGCCGCGATTAGTGCTGCGGCGAACCCGATCTGCTCAGAAGCGCCGACCCTGGTGTCGAAGAGTCCGGTTTCGCAGGCCGCGGCGATCACGGTCGCGCCGCTGGCGACCTCGATCCGTCCGGCCAGCAGGTCGCCCAGCCGCACGGGTTCATCCGCCGCGACGAACGCGGAACCGAGCGGATTTTCCTGATCAAACTCCCCGTGAACCGCGAGGTGGGTCCGCGCCGCCTGTCTGAGGGCGGCCGAGATCGCGCCATGGGTGACGTCCTTACCGAGAAGGGCATCCGGGGTCACGGACCAGGCCTCGAGGCGGCTGAAGGGCAGATCGCCCATGGAATCGGCCAGCGCCGCGACGCCGCCTTGCGGCTTGGGCCTGCGGCTGGCGAGATCAAGAAGTGCCGCCGATGGGGCGTACCTACATGCGAGCGTCGCGCAGAGCGGCGTTCCACCGGTCACGACGGCGGCGTGAAGCGGCAAAGCGGCGAGCTCGCCGACAGGCAGCAGCACCAGCCGTCGGGTGTCACCGGCGAGCCACCCGTGCAGCGGGGCGGCGAACGCTTCGCCGAGCCAATCGAGCGTCGACCTCAGGACCGCCGGCCAAGCCCGTCCCCCCGCGGCCGTCGCATCGTCACCGAATGCCGCGCGATAGGCGGGGAACCAGCCGGGCGGGGAGCGGGAGGCGCTCGCGCCAGACGCTCCCCCCGGCGAATGCAGCCTGACCCGGATGTCGGCGAGGAGCGGCAGGGCGATGGCTTCGAACCCGTCGGCCGTGACGAGGATGGCCCCCGCGGTACCATCGTGGGCGAAGACGTAGACAAGCGCCGCGTCGAGCCGACCGGCGAGTGCGCGCAGGTCGGCGGCATCGGGGACGCCTCCGGTTGTGGCCGCGATGAGTGGCTTCAACGCGGCCAGGTCCTGCTCGAGTCCGGCGGCGATCGCAGCGCGGCGCTGCTGAGGCTCTATGCCGTCGCCGGCAAGCTGCTCGAGTTCGACGCGCGCTGTCCGGATCCGCGCCCTGAGGCGGGCACGGTCGGCCGCCATGGTCGAGGTGTCGGACTGTTCGGCCTGTGCAGCGAACGCCTCGGCGGTCAGCCGCGCGGTGCGGCCACGCTCCAGCAGCTCGGCCGCCTGCCCGGCATCGCCGATCGCGAGCAACATCAACGCTGCCGAGATCGCCGATTGCGCCGCGATCTCGACATTGGCGCGCTCCAAGCTCCCTTCGATCGCCTGCGCCTGGAGCGCGGCGATGCTCTCGCGGCCCATGTCGGCCGCGCGCCGAGCGTCTTCCTCGTCCTCGGTCAGCGCGAACAGGTCCTCAGCGACCCGCGCGCGGTTCGTGAGCAGCAGGACGGCTGCCGGGCGGTGGCGCTGCGCTTCCGCGGCTTGCCCGAGAAGAGCCTCGGCCTCGCGCAGCGGGCTCGCGTCGCGCGTAATGCGGCCATGGCGCTGCAACGCCTGCGCAAGCGAGCTTGCGTATGACAGGCGCTCGACATTGCCGGGAGCGATTCCCCCGAGGGCCAAGCGGGCGAGGGCAATCGCCTTCTCGGACTGCTCCACGTCCTCGTTGAGTCCGGCGAGGACCGAGAGCGCGTCGGCATACCCCGAGCGAAGCATCGCCATGCCCTCGGGACCGTAGGACGAGATAGCCAGGGCCTCGGAGTAGAGGCGTGCGGCTTCCGCGATCGCACGCCGATCCGCGTTCACCCCAAACAGGCGCCGATGCAGGTTGGCGAGATTGAACAGCCGATAGCCCCGCTGGGGGGAGCCTCCAGGCGTCAGGTTGACCAGCCGCGTGAGGGCGTCGAGCGCGGCCTTCGCGTCCGCATCCTGACGATCCAGCTCAAAGCGCTGGGCATGAACGATGCTCAGGTTGTTGAGACGCACGGCGAGTCCCGGATGCTCGGGTGCGGTCTCGGCTACCGCAGCCCGCAAGAGCGCGATGGCCTGCTCGAGATCGCTGCGCCGCCCGGTCGCTATATGGCGGTCGCGCAGTCCCATCGCGAGGTTCGAGGCGATGTCGGGGGACGAATTGCGCACACATGCGGCTGTGAAGGCATCGATGCTCGCGTCCATCGACTGCGCATCGCCGGACATCTCGTATTCGGTCTTGAGTGCGCTTCCCAGATTGCTGAGGCGTTTGGGGAGGTCGACGTCGTCGGGATGACTGAGGGCTACGCTCGCGCGGTAGATCGCCACTGCGCGGCGGACGACCGCGATGTCGCCCGATCGCTCGCCCGCGAGACGTGTCGCGAGGCCGAGATTGGCGAGGTGGGCCGGGCGCTCGGGATCCCCGTCGTCTAGCAGGTTGGCGCCCATCGTGAGGATCGCGATTGCCTGGTCGAGCGCGTTGTCCGATCCGTTCGCCTTGAAAAGGTGAAGGAGGAGGCCGCCGCCCTGCTTCAGGATCATCGCCTTGCGATCGTCGGGCTGCGCGGCCCAGTCCGGATGGCGCAGCATGGCCGAGATGACGCGGTGGCCTTGCTCGAGCGGTGCGATGCCGCCTGCACCCGACGATGCGCCGTCGACGCAATGGATGAGTTCGGCGTCGAGCGCGGCGAAGCTGATGCCAGCTATGATGAAGCCCTTTCCTCGAGTAGATTGACGAAGCCGCGCCGAGCGACACAGTATTCCAAGACGCGCGATCGCGGAACGCGCCCTCAGCCATACCAAGCCTCGTCCGTTTCTGGACCTCCCGGCGTTTCTGTCGGTTTGTGGCAGTTCCTGTCCAATTCGCGTGCGACGCAAAAGCGGCACCGCCTTCTCCGCGAGCATCACTCCACACACGGCTCGCTGGAGATAACACATGAAGATCAAGCCAAAAGACCGCCTGGCCACCGTGCTCGATGACAGGCAGCGGCTGCCCGAGGTGCTGCGGCCGCTTCACCGCCTGCTGACCGGTGTTGCCGAGCCCGGCGCCAACCCTAAGCGGTCAACGCCGCTTCGAATGTTCGCCAAGGACCTTGGCTGGCTGGGCGGCTCGATGCTGGCCGCCGGCGGTGGCGCGATGCTGGCCTCGGCCGGCCCCATGGGTGCGCTGTTCGGCGTCCCGATCGCCGCCATCGGCGTTCTGGTCGCAATCGGCCGCAACCGCAGGCTCGTGGTCAGCCACGTCCATGAGGCGTCGCACGGCGTCGTCGCGGACTTCTACCGGGCGCGAGGCCTTTCCGAACACCAGGCCCGGCGGATCGCCGAGGGCATTCTGGACCTCGGTTCGAGCATCACCATGACGCTGAACGGCCAGGACTACCGGTCGACCCACATGCTGCACCACGAGTTCGAACATCTCGGCACGCTGAGCGATCCGGATGGCACGACGCTCAAGGAATGGCACATCTGGCCCGACGAGACCCGCGATGTGCGCGCGACGATCCTGCGGACGGCCCTCAACCCGCTGTGGCATCTCAGGTTCCTGTGGGACCGGATCCTGAGCAACGTGGCGCGCGGCAAGGCCTATCGGCGGATCCTCGGTGCCGCGGCGATGGCCCTGGCGATCGGCTCGGCCTTCGTGCTCCCGCTGCCGATTTGGCTGGCCGCCGTCTTCCTACCCTTCGGGCCTGGCTACCAGATCGCGTCGCTGGCCCAGCTCACCACGATCCATCCCTATGGCTACTCGGAGGGCGCCAAGACGATCGACGACTATGCCGAGCGGACCTGGGATCGTATCCCCTACACCCCGATGCCGGAAAAGGGCGCGGGCGTGGCCGCCTGGCTGGGCTGGTCGTGGTCGATGTTCGGGCACAGCGTGGCCCGCATGACCGTGCTGGACGACACTATGGTGCCCCATGGCTATCATCACGTCGCGTGGCCGATCGAGCGTCCGTTCGACGACTGGTGGAACACCGCGCAATACTGGGCCGACGCCTATGTCGCGGGCGCTCTCCCCGAGGGCGCCGAGGATCGCATCGTCTGGGGTCTGACCGAGGCATGGGATCGCCAGCAGGCGCACTTCGAGCGCATGCGTGGATGAAGCGTGCGCGATGCGAAATGGTGGCAGGACCGGTCCCGGAGTGCGAGCTCCGGGACCGGTCTGCATTCCGGACGCGCCACGGGACAGGGCTCCCCTGATCGCCTAGGCTTGTCCGGTGACCGAGCATGACGCCCAGATCGCGATCGAATCGCCTGATGACGCGATCGGCCGGGCCATCGCGGCCATCCTCGACGATGCGCGGGCCGGACCGCCCATCGAGCCGTCGGCCTGGTCCGCGCTCGAGCATCGGTTCGCCTGGTGCCAACTGCCCGAAATGGTTGGGCCGCTCCTGCGGCAGGCGCTCGCTCTGGCGGATGCCGCAGAGGCGGACACCGCATTGGCGTTACTCGAGGCAGACAGCCCCGACGACCAGAATGTCGAGATCCCCCTGATGGCCGCAGCGATTGCGCGCGCCGCCGGGTCGATGCCAGAGGCATGGCACGAGCTTGCGCGCGAGCGATTCGTCGGGCTGTTTCAGTCCTCGCGCCTGCTGGTCGACAAGGGCCATCCCCAGCAGGCGATATCGATCCTTCTTCGGCAGGCGCTTCTAGTTCACTTTCTGTTCTCGGGTCGGGTGGAACGCCCGCTGGCGATGGCGCGATTCCTCAGTCTGATGGGGAGCGCGCTCGACGACATGTCCCACTTCCGGCTCTCCGAACGCGCATATTCGGCCAGCTTGGAGCTGCTCGAGGCGGACGAGGACGAATTCCGCGCCGAACGCGCAAAGACGCTGTCGAACCTGGGCGCACTACACCAGCTCGATGGGCAGTTCGACAAATCCTCGCACCTGCTCGACCGCGCGGTCATCGCCTTCGAGGCACTGCCATCAAGCGAGGAGGCGACCTATGGGCTGGCGGCCGCGCTGATCAACCGCGGCCACAGCGCCAACTACCGCGGACGTCCCACCGATGCCGAGGCCGACTGGCGCCGCGCGCTTGGGCTCGCCGCCAGAGCGAGCGATTACCACGACGCAATCGCGGCCGAGGCGGCGATCCACCTCGCTGGCCAGCAGCTCGACCGGGAGGAATGGTCCGCAGCGCTGGAAACCGTCCGGCAGGGCTGGCAGGCGGCGCTTCGCGCCGGCGATAAAGCCCGAAGGGGAGAGATCGTCGCGCTCGCCGCGCAGGGCGCGCTCCGGGCACATCAGGACGAGCGCGCGGTTCGCCTCTACGCCTCCGCCCGGCGCCGGTTCGAGAGGCTCGCCCCCGATCATCTGGCGGACCGTCTCGATGCGATGCGCGGTGAGGCGCAGGCGCTGGCCTATTGCCACGCCACCGCAGATGCCATGACGATGGCGCGGCAGGCGCTCACCGAAGGTGTCGCCGCGCTGGGCGAACCGCACGAGCAGAACCTTCGTACCAAGGCACTGCTCGCCGACCTGTGCTGGGATACGGATGCCTTCGGTGAAGGCGAGACCTGGGCCGCCGCAGCGCGAGATGATGCCCGCGCGATGTTCGCGCCGGATCACCCGACCAACCTGATGCGCGAAAGCCGATTGGCCGAGTTCCTCCTGGTTGACGGAAGGGGTGGCGATGCGATCGCGATTCTGCTGGACTGCCTTGCCCGTGAGCCGCTTCTGACCGACCGGCTGATCGATGGGCGCAGCGATCTGACCGACCTGAGTGCGATGCGCACCGCCAAGTCGCAACTCGATCTCGCGACGCTCGCGGTGCTGCGGACCGAACCGCTCGATACCAGCGCGGTCATGCGACTAACGGACATCAGGCTCCGTTTCGGGGGAAGCGGGGTCGCGCTGCTCGCCGCCCGCCGGAACGGGCGCAGCCTGCCCGAGAACCTCGCGCCGGCCTTGCTCGCCGCCGGGGAAGCTGAAAGTCGGCCCCTCATCGCCGCTACCACGCTCTTCCACGAAAAGGGCGTCATGCGGCGAGCCCTCGCTCTCTGGTGCGCGGCGGCCTGCACGCTGCACGACCTCGGGCCCGCGGCAGCGCTGGACGAAGCGCTCGCCCGCTGGAGCCAGGCGCCCTGGCGTCCGGTCGGAGAGGCCGCCGGGCCGCTACTGGGCCTCCTCCACGAGCGGGCGGGGTCCACGCAAAGGCTTCTGTGGTTCCCCGACGCCGCGCTGGCCCCGATCCCGATCGCGGCGCTGTTCTCCAGCGCGCACCCATTGCTCCTGGAGCGCTTCGCGATCGTCCAGTCGCGGGACGCCTATGCGGCATTCGGCGCGGCCTTCCCGACAACTAACAAGGCTCTGCTGGTCGGTGTCAGCGAGTTCCTTGCCGATGACGGTAGCGTGCTCGAGCGCCCCCTTCCGGCGGTTCGCGACGAGATTGCCCGGCTGGCAGCCATCTACCGCGACGCCAAGGAGCTCGTCGACGGGGATGCGACGATCTTCAGGCTGGCGACGGCCTTGGAATCGCGACCGAGCGTGGTCCATATCGCTACCCACGGACTCAGTGCGGCCAACGCCGACGGCCCATCCCGCATCAGGCGGGCGTTGCACCGCATCCTGCCCGACGATCCGCTGCAGCGGAGCGCAATCCTCATGTCGGGTGCCGACGACGTTGACCGCCTTCTCACGGCCCGCAGGCTCGCCGCTTGGGACCTGAGCTCTGTCAGGCTCCTCGTCCTCGCAGCCTGCGACAGCGCCGTTGGCCTCAACGATGCGGCCGAGGGGAGTCTCGGCTTTCAGGCCGCGCTCCACCTCGCAGGTGTGGCAACGATCGTCAGCAGCCTCTGGCCGATCGGCGACGCGGAGTCGGCGAGACTGATGGCCGAGTTCCATGAAGGGCTGGTCGCGGGCAAGGCACCGTCCGCGGCTCTGCGGGCGGCGCAACTGTCGGCGTCGAGGCGTGGCGAAAACCCGTCCGCCTGGGGCGGCTTCGTCGTCTCGGGCGCCGATGATCCTCTCGCGACAGGTATGCTGGGGGATGGCGCGCGGCATGACTAACTCGACCGCGCCCGGCGAAGATCCAGCCGATCAGGCCGCGCCAGCAATGACCGAGGGCGAGGCCGCTGCCCACGCGGTCCTGATGACGTTGGTCGATGCCGGGTTCGATGCCGATCGGTTCGCACGGCTCCTGAACGCGGGGCCGGGAGCGCTGTCCGATGCGGTCTGGGCGCGGCTCGAGGCGCGAGCGCGCGCGCGACACGAACTACGGCTCGAGCAGCGCGAATCGCTTGCGATCGTGATGATCGAAGTCGACCTCGCACGGCGGCTCCTGGTTGCCCGAAGAGGCCTCGATCCGCGGATATCGACCACGCTCGAGGTTCACCGGACGGCCGCATTTCACGCGATGGAGGAGGGGGCCGGGGTGGAGGCGTCGGGTCCCGAGGCGATCCTATGGTTCCAGGCGGCGTCCGTCTTCTTCGAGAAGGCCGGCGAGCCTCTCTTACAGGCCGATGCCCTGTCCGCACTGGCGGGTTGCCTGCACGATACATTGCAAGGCGATTTCGCGGCCAACCTCGCGCAGGCCGACGAAATCCTCGACTTCGCTAAGACCAGAATCCTGTCCGCACAGCCCGGCCCCAGCGGGGACCTGCGTCTGCCAGAGGCGGCGCTCGAGCGGCTTGGCTGGATTGCCTTTCGCAGGGCGCTGTTCGCCTCTCGGCAATCGCGGTTCGCCGGGCCGGACCCCAA
This sequence comes from uncultured Stakelama sp., assembly GCA_964638495.1. GTDB lineage: Bacteria > Pseudomonadota > Alphaproteobacteria > Sphingomonadales > Sphingomonadaceae > Sphingomonas. The sequence goes on from CAZXBM010000001.1 coordinate 77,108, forward strand.
GAACATCCTGGCCCTGCTCATGGAGGCCGCAACGTTTGCCGCACCTTGTGATGGTGTGGAGGAACTCCACGAGGAGATCCGCGCGCTCGCGTCCCATGAGGGGGTGCAGGCGCAGGTCGACCTCGTCCTCGCGACGGCGGGACCGGGCGGTGTGGCCGAGCAACGGCTGCAGCAAAACCTCGTCGAGGCGCTATCCGCCGAGATTCTTGGGCCCGACGACTACCGATTTCTTGTCGAGCGCCTGGACCGCTTCATAGCGATCGGGGCGTGCGGTCCGCTCTCGCTCGCAGAACTTCACATCCTGCGTGCGCAGATCATAATGGCGCATGGCCCCGCTGGAAGCTCCGCCGAGCGGCACCGCGCTTCCCTGTCGGATCTCGACATTGCTCTTGCCGCGGCGGACCAGGAGTCGCGCGGTGGGCGGGGCGCCCGACAGGCGACATTGCGGCTCCGTGCCGTTGCGCGCGCGCAATCGGGAGATCCCGAAGCGGCACTCGCCGATTTGGAGATGCTGGTCACCGAGAGCGAGCAGTCCGCCCGCGCCAGCCGTACGGCGGCAGGCTCGCGGGGATCAGTTGAGCTCCTGCGCGCGCTCAGCGGCTTCGCGGCTCGCGTCGGGGTCGCCGCCGGACATCCAGAGCGAGGCCTTGCAATCGCCGACGCATGCAGGGCAGTCGGCCTTCGGGCCCTGCGGTCGACCGGTACCCGAGCTCGAGGCGTGCTTGCCCACTCCGATATAGTCGGTGCGATCCCGGTCGGAGCGGCGGCGGTCTCGCTCATTCCCACCGAGGAAGGGACGCTGATCTTCGTGACGCTGCCCAACCGTGACCGCTACCTCGACGGTTGCACAATCGCCATGACCGCAGAGGCGAAGAGAGGTGAGATCGCCGCCCTATCGGCGAGATGGAACGAGGCCTATCGCGCGATGCTCGCGATGATCGAGTTGCGCGGGACCATCGATCGCGATGCCTGGTCGGCCGCTTCGGATTCTCTCCGCGATATCCTGGGCGAGCTCGCGCGCACCGTTGCCGGGCCGTTGGCAGGCTTGCTGGAGCGGGCCGGCGTAGTGCAGGATTCATCGCTGAGCCTTATCCTCCATGGCGAGCTTGCGCAGCTCCCGCTCCATGCGTCGGGCTGGTCGAGCGCTGAGGGTTGGCGGTGTCCGCTCGACCCCTATGTCGTAAGCTATGCGCCGAGCCTCGATTTCCTCGTGCGCTCCCGCTCGCGCCGATCGCGGCCGCGCGACGGGGGCCATTTTCTGGGCATCTTCAATCCGTCAGGGGATCTCATTAGGACGATCGGGGAGGAGCGTCAGGCAGTTCGTCGCGCTATCGGAAGGATGACGATGGTGCCGCTCGACGGTCCCGCCGCGACGATCGAGGCGGTGTCGGCCGCGGCGCCCGGGGCGCGGGCGATCCACTTCGCCGGGCACGGCAGATTCGACACGCAGTTTCCCGGACGCAGCGGCCTTCGCCTCGCCGACGGCGTCCTCGAGCTCGACACCTTGGTGGCTCGACTCGATCTGGCGGCTTGCGAGATGCTGTTTCTCTCAGCCTGCGAGACCTCGATGAATGACGGGGCGAATATGCCCGACGAGTTCGTAGGCCTTCCAAATGCACTGCTGAGCACCGGCTGTGCGTGCGTCATCGGCGCAGCATGGGCGGTGCCGTCCGACTTCGCCGCCGGCTTCGCGGCCGACTTCTATGACGCGCTGCAGAGCGGCGAGCTGCGCCCCGACGCGGCACTACGGAGCGCAGTGCGCCGGGCGCGCGATCTGGCCCCGATGACGTCCGGCACGTTGCGACGCCTCGCGGCCGAAACCTCGGAGGCAGCGCGGGGGAAGGAGGGGGAGGTGGCATCGTCATCGCTGAACTGGGCCGCCTTCGCCCTGTACGGGGTTCCAACCGAATGGCGGGGATTCGAGACGGATGACCCGCACGTGTCCGGTCTGCGGTCCCCGGTCCTGAATTCGAACCACGGAATGGGACAGGAATAGAGGTCGGAGACAAATGGTTTTGCGGCCGTGCCAGTTGCTGGTTTAGCGGCTAGGGTGCGGGGTGACAGAAGCAGCGATGCCTGTACCCGCAATCCAAGCGGTATTGGGTACGGCGCTGGGACTGGACGATGAGTGCGCAATCTGACCCGAGGTTGACTTGGTGAATTTGTTTGCGCCAAATCGGATGAACCAATAGATTCACTGTATTTACTCTATGAGTTTAACAAGAACTCCGTAGGATAGGTAACGCCTGAGGTCACATGACAGTATTTTTTGAGGCAGAGTGACACTGCGGATGGGCTAGGCTGGCTGCGGCATCGCCAAAGGGGGGGAAGATATGCGCAGGAGAGATCGGCTTCCACTGATCGGTGGGATGATTATTGCCTTATCCGGCTGCATGTCGGGACGCACCGGTTCGATCCGCTATGAAAGCGCCGTCCGGAATGCCCGCGGAACGATCGCCTTGTCCGACCCCAAGCTCTACTCGCGCGAGACGCTGATCACAGAACGCGCGCGCGACCTTGCCTGGCTCGACAGGCTGATCGAAGAAAGCGGCGACCCCACCAAGGTGGTTTTCAAGCCGAGCCTCTACCGCGAGATCGAGCTCGTCACCGTCCTATCCGCGTCGCTCGGGCTGAAGTTCGACCCGGCGGCGGCGTTGGCCAATCAGCGCTCCAAAGCGCTGGGCGAAACGCAGCAGGAATACGACCAGCTCAAGCTGCAGCTTCAGCTTGATCAACTCCGCACCGATGCCGCGCTGTTCCGCAAGAAGTTGGCTGACCAGACCGAAGTCGCGACTGCCGGGTTGGGGACCTCCGCAACCGGCGCGCCCAGCACCACATCCGCGGTGGCCGCGCCCGACGCCGGGACGCTACTGACGGCGATCGACGGACTGGTCACCAGCCTCAACGCTCGCATGTCGGCCGCAAGCGCGCCGATCGGCAAGACCGAAGCTTCGAGCAGCCCAATCGACGACTTCCAGGATCGCCTTGCCTATCGAAACATGCTCAAGGCCGCGCGCAACGCGACCGGATGGGACGAGCTCCAGGACGCCGGCAACAATCGCCTGATCAGACTGAACTTCCAGGCGACCGTGGTGCCCGAGCCGGGCAATTCGCGCGCGCTAGGCGCGGTGCAGCTGAAGATCGGAGGAGGCACGTTCGCGCCGGAATATCTCAACGCCTGGCTGCGCTGGATCAACACCAGCGAACCATGGCGTAATGGCGGCAACGTCGAGCGAGCCACAATCGATGCCCTCGTCGCCTCCGGCGACTTCGAGATCGCCCGCTACCCTGGGCCGGGCGGCGCGGGACGGGTCGACGTTCTGATGCCGGTACTGGTCGGCGAGTCGGAATTCGACGTCTCGCCGGACGATGTCCGCCTCCGGGCGGACTGGACGAATGCGGACGACACCGACCAGACCAATGCGGATAATCTCCTCAGCCAGTTGCTGCCCGACGGCAAGGCCCTGAATGCCCTTTGTAAAACACGCAGCCCGACATTGCTCTCGCGTGTCCTCGACAGGGCCCAGGCCCGCGAGCAGACCCGCGCGCTCACCGAGATGGTCAACAAGGTCTATTTCGATCTCAAGCTGCCGCTGCCGGTCACGTCGATCGCCACCAAGTACCGCCTGGACCAAAGGAATCACGTCACGCTGCTGGGGGCGATGGCGAAGGACCCGGATTGCGGCTGGCTGGGCGCCCGCTATCCGATTGCAAGAGACCTTCGCTGGAAGCTCGAGAAGAACGAAGCGTTCGGTCGGAACGCGCAGGTCCGGATCTACGAGGTGGGTCCGCGTGAACAGATGCAGCAGGTCTCGACCGTCGCTCGCTCTGCGACCAGCCTCTCGCTCGCTGCGTCGATCGCCGCATCCCTACCTCAAGCCGGAGTAGGTGCCAGTGTCGGCGCTGGCTATCGCCGCGACCTCATGACCCGCGCCTCGGCGCTTGATCGCGTACCCGAAGTGGTCGGTTACTCGGTCGCCGGATCGGGGACGTTCGGGTGGGTGTTCGGGCCACGGGCGACGACCGACGAGAAGGGACGGGCGGCCGTCGAGCAACTGCTCCGGTCCTATGAACTGTCCGTCGACCTCTCGATTCCGTCGTGGTGGTCGCAAATGGACGTCGCAGTGGTGAAGGCCTGGGCGCCGTCGCCGCAATTGCTGGTCGACGGGGAGCTCGCCGCGGATGTTGGCGGCAAGGGCAGTGCCGGTCGCGATGGCAAGATCTTGGTCCCGCTGCCGGCGGCCGTAGCGGACTATCAGGCCTTCACCCAGTTCCTGCAGAAGGACGGCACCCGCGGGGTCGAGATCAGCGCCCCGATCGCCGGGGGGCCGGTCAATGCCTGCGCTGCCACGACGCTCATCATCAGGGGCCGAAATCTGTGGCGGGCAGACCGCGTGGTGTTGCTTGGCACGTCGCTTGGCCGGGATGCGATCGCCCTCTCCTCCGAGATGCAGGGTATCATCGTCACGGTGCCGGCCATCCCAGCCATTCCGGGCGAAAGCTCCCATGCGGCCGATCCCAACATCCATGTGTTCACTCCATTCGGTCAGGCGCAAGCGGCCGTGACCTACCAACCGTCGCCATCGGGCGACGCCTGCAAGCCTAAGCCCGCCGCCGACGCCACCGCACCGACGACCAGCAGCGTCGAACCGGCCAGCATCGTCGTTCCCAGCACGATCTCGCTTGACGTGAAGGGCACCAATCTGGCGGGCGTCGTTTCGGTCAAGCTCGGTCGGCAGCCTGGCGTCATCGCGACCCCGCGCCCTGCGGACGGCAAGTCAATCAGCATCGTGTTTGACGAGAAGGCCACCAGCGGGATCGACGTCGGCGTGGCGAAGCTCGAATTCTTCGCGAAGGATGGCAAGAGCGTCGGCACCCCGTTGGATGTCCGAGTGACGCGTTCGCGCCGGTAGGAGGGATCGATGACCTGGAAGAACGGCAGAGCAAGAAATCCCCACAGTCCCGACCCCAATCTCTGGTTCATCGTCGATGAAAACGATCAGAAACTAGCAGAGTTCGACCACTCCAAATTCGGTGTCCTGAACGGCACGCCGGTGAAGTACCTCGACGAGAACGATGATGGATGGGCCGAGAACGTCCAACCCGCCGCTGTGATGCTGCGCTACGTGGAGCGTGCCGGCTTCGATGGCGACGAGCCGGACGAGGTGATCGGCCCGTTTCACGCATTGATCGGCGCAGCTCTGCTCAACGTCGCGGCCGCGACCGGCACGGATCGTGGAAACGCGCTCCGTCGCCTCCGTAGGAAGATCGATCAGCTTAAAGCCACCGCAGGTGCCGAATGACTGCGGGCCTACCCCGGCGGAGGAATTTAACCTCCATCTGCTCGCGCAGCGATCGGCGTTCGGTCATCGAGCGCCAGCACTGATCAATGCGCGCGGCTGCAAGGGCCTACTGTCGCACCGCGAGATGCCGCAATTGCTCGAACTGCTGGCCGGTGATGATCACGGCTTCGTCGCAAAGGTGAACTAAGCCGTGCAGTATAGCATTGCCAAGTGGTGTGCCGGGATAAGTCCTTGCCTCAATGCTGAATTGCAATGACACCGCGCGACGTGGATGAAGATGATCCCGTCCTGGAGACGATTACGCTGGCCGATCTGCGGGCGCTCCCGGCGATCGACGAGTCGGCCGGCGACTGGGCGCCGCCTGTGCCACCAGCATTGCTCGAGGTACTGGATCATGCGCGCAAGCTCGCCGGCGCGGATGCCGAAGCGCTGCTCTCGTCGATGCTCGAGACACACTGTGACGACCCAGAACCCTGGTGGGGCATGGCCTTGGCGATGGCGAAGACCGGAGACCTGCGCAGCGCCGCCACCTGCTACGAAAACTTTCGCGACCGCGTCGCCCATCAAATGGCCATGGCGCTGGACGACGCGAGCGAGGACTTGAATGCTGCGGTGGCGCGGCTGACGCGCCTGTCACCGTCACTGCGCCGATGCCGTGATCATCTGCTCGTGGCGCGCGCCGAAATCGCATTTGCCGGACTGTTGCTCGGCATCGGCAATCCAGCAGCCGCCGAAGCGCCGATGCGGCGCGCAATCGGCCGGCTCCGCGCGCTATGGCCGCGCCCGTGGCCGATCCTCGCCGAATGGCTTGCCAGCGCCGCCATTGCCCGTGTCGATGCGGGCGCGACGGCTCGCGCGGTGCGAACGCTCGCCCTCGCACTTAGGTTGAGTCAGCACGATGCCGAAAACGTCGGCCGCACGGCGATGATCGCGCGCGATCTGGGCGTGGTACTCGATCGCCTGGATCGACTCGCCGAGGCCGAGGCCATGTTGGACCAGGCTAGGACGCTTGCCGCATCGATCGAGGATCGGGCGTTGCGGGCTAGCGTTGCGACCGCCCGGGCGCGCAATCTCGGAGCGCAACGCCGTTATGTCGAAGCACAAGCCGAGCTTACCGACGCGCTGGCGATGGAGCCGCCAGCGCGCGAGCGGATCGATGCATTGCTCGGGATTGCCACGCTTAACATTCGCCTCGATCCCGCATTGCGGGATAGCGCACGGCTCGACCAGGCAAGATCGAGCGCGCTCGAAGCGGCAGAGCTGCTGGAAAATCTCGGCGGCGACCCCCGACCTGCCTGGCGCGAGATCGGCACGATCGCGGTCCTGATGGGCGATATGAGCAGCGCGCGCGATTGGCTCTTCCGCGTGCTCCGGGCGCAACCCTATGGCACGCTCTCTGCCGGCGAGCGGATCGCTTTGAGCTACATCCCCTATCTCCTCCGGCTAGCCGAAGGGGCGTATCGAAAAGCGCTGTTCTGGGCCGAGCGGCGGCTGGTCTGGGGCGAGCAAAGCGCCGCGGCCTTGCGCGACATCATGATTTTGCGGGAGCACTGCATCGCCGCGTCGGGGCGTGTCGGGGATGCCGCTCGCGTGCGCGTCCATGCTCTGGCAATGTTGCGGGACGAGGCGGCGATGTTGCGCTGCGCGCTTGGTCGCGAACGAGGTCCCGCCGACTGGAATCGCCTGAGGCTCGCTCGTGAAGGCCTGTCGGTGCTGGCTTGGATGGAGCGAAGCGCGACGGACGCGGAGGCTCCTTGGCGGCTGGGCGATGCCTTGCTTTCGGGGCGCGGTCTGGCGCGTGGAGCACGTCGCAATTCGCGTGCCGGGCTGGAGGCCGCAACGACGCCCTCGCTTCGGTTCGCCGTGGGTAAGCTGCAAGCGGGGCAGGCGGTACTCGCTCTGGTCGCGCTTCATCCCCCGAGACCAGTCGATCCTGCGCGTCCCATGCGCAACGGCTTCCTACCGCCATTGTTGGTCGCACTGCTACATCGCTTCGGAGACGCGGTACCTACCATTCTGGAGCTGGGCGATTTCGCCTTGGCCGCGCAAGAGGTCGAGCAATGGCGCAACTCGATTGCTCTCGGTCGTGCGGCGATGCCGCCGCCTCGACTTGCAGCGCTTCTCGGTCCGCTGGCGACGGCGCGTCGAATTTTTTTCCTTGGTGAGGGAAGCTTCGAGGCACTCCCGCTGCGCCTGTTCGCACCAGAGGCGGAAATCGTTCAATGCGCCACCCTCGCACCATCGACCGCGTACCAATCGGTCGCTGGCGTTGCGCCGGTTCAGGCGTTGGTGGCCGAGGACATGCTGGTAGAGCAGGATTGGCGCGCCGCGACAGAGAACGAGCTCGCGGCAATTGGCGCCGTCACCCCTGTCACCATCGTGTCGGCGGCTGGCATGACGCGGCCGGCAATTCTCGCCTCGCTCGCGCGCTCAAGGCGCCTCCACATTATTGCGCATGGCGACGCCTTGCGGGAGCCCGCTCAGGTCGATCTGGATGTTTATGACGGCGCAGCGATCGCCCTGACCGACGAGATCCGGCTGAGCGCTGGCGAGATTGCTGGGCAACGACTGGAGGCTCTTGACCTAGTCGTTCTGTCGTCCTGCGATACCGGACTCGGCGTCCATCAACAGGCGGAGGGCATGGCGAGCATGGCTGCGGCGTTTCTCGATGCTGGTGCGAACTGTGTGATCGCCTCTCTCTGGCCGGTGCCCCATGAGGCGACCGCCCAGTTCATGGGCATCCTCTACCGCGAGCTCCAGCACCACGGGTCGGCCGCTGCCCTTTGTCGCGCCCAGAAGCTAGCCCTGGCAGAGGGCCTGCCGACGCGGTGCTGGGCCGCCTGGACGCTGCATGGGCATGCGCCCGTCTGAGTGCGCTGCCGCGCGCATGGCGGTCGAGCAAGCGGATCATTGACGAAGAGCTGAATTGGCCGTGCGATAGCGTGAACCTCTCACGGAACAGTGCTGACTTGCCGGCTGTGCTAGTGAATTGCGTCGGCGCGCTGGACATCGAGCTCCCGGGTGATCACCGCGGCGGCGAAGTCGGGAATCTGCTCCATTCGGGCGCATTCGATCAGCAGACTGATGGACTTCCCGGAATCTCCGCGGCGCACGATGGAGGACATGTGCTGGCACGACCCGCGCTACCCCGTGGGTGAATGGCGTTGCCCGCTCAGGAGGGAGCACGCATACCGGTAACTCGGCATCCTCGCGGAAGGCCGCGGGACCAGCGTCTCCCTTATCCGGCTGGGGCGGTTTCAGCATCACCAGGATTGCTCAGTTTTAGTGCGGCATCGCCCAAAAGCGTAACCCAACGATCCTAGCGATCATATGCGCTCTATGTGGGCTGGACGCTGCGGCCTTCCTCGATAGCAGCTGCCTTGAGTTCGGCGATTCGCGCCTCGTGCGCTTGCTGAGCCTCCGGACTCCGCTTCTGGCTTCCTCCACCCGTCCAATAGTCCTCCGGAACGTGGAAGTCCTGGCGGAATTCCTCACCGCCTGGCGGGGCGTTGAACCAACCGTAGCCCATGAACTCGTCCAAAGCCTCGATGCAGGTGCAGTCGAATGCCAGCCGAGGGAACTTGGCCGCTAGCAGTTGGAAGAGCAGTACAGGGAATTCGGCATCGCTGTCGAAGCTGAACGAATATTCGACCGCCGATTTCGATGTGAACTGCTGGAAGTTCCAGACATAATCGGAGTAACTACTAACGGAAGATTGTCTGCCTTCGACCTCGTCCTGTGGTGGCAGGGAGATGGTGCAGCCGCAGCCGTCCCAGCCACTCTGGCCGGCGCGATAGACTTGCTCGTCCGGCTTCATACACATTTTTTTGAACCGTTGTATATCTGCGCGCGGGCCGTAGATGGTTACGTTGTTCCAAACATCGGTCACTGAATGGTCTCCTCACTCCATGTCCGCCGCTCGCGTCGATTGTCTCGACGACCGTCCAGCTGAGAGGGTGTAGCTGTATCGAACCTGCTGATGGTCGGCCCGCCGGGATCGGGCAAGTCGTTGATGGCATCGTGCCTGCCGGGCATCTTGCCGCCGCTCGATTCGAGCGAGGCACTGGAGGTGTCGATGGTGGCAAGCGTGGCGGGCACGCTCAACGGCGGTCGGCTCACGCGTACGCGGCCGTATCGGGCGCCGCATCATTCGGCATCAATGGCGGCGCTGGTGGGCGGCGGGCTGAAGGTGAAGCCGGGCGAGGTGTCGCTTGCGCATCTGGGGGTGTTGTTCCTTGACGAGCTTCCTGAGTTCCACAGCTTCCGGTAGCAACGGGGACCAGCAGATAGCGTTTAACCAGCCTCGGTGATGCATCGCATCAACGAGGCTGGTTTAGCGCTCCTTTAAGACAGTAGGCGGCCAGCGCAGTCATGCGCTATCCGATTGCCCGACCCGTGTGGCCGCCTCCGAAGGAGACGGATCATGGGAAAATCAAGCATCACCCCCAAGGGCAGGACCAGACGAAGGCAATCCCTGCGGTTCATGCTCGCGACGTTGGCGGTCGTCGCCTGGGGCCCGCTCGACGAGGTCAGCGCTACCACGATGCAAGGGATTCTCCCGCCAGACAAACGCCTCCTGCATGGTGAGTTCCGGGGAATCGCCATCGATGCGATCACCTATGGAACCGATCCGGCCACGAACAGTCACGCCATGGACCTCAATGCCCCGAGGCGTGGTGGACAGAAGCATGCGCTCGAGGCGCTCTTGGCCGGCACGCAGGGGCGCCAATCGAAGCAATTCGCGATGACTGGCGATCACGCGGCCGCGATGGTCATGGAAAGATATCTCCTCGATCTGGACGAGCAGGTGACGCCCGGTCGCACCACCCAGGTTCTTTACGGTGATGACCATAGGCAATGGGCTGCCAGCCTCTACCACCTCGTGCCATTTGTCGATCAGCGTGACGGCCAGGACCACGCAGCGCGGCCTCATGCGTTCGTCAAAGTCCGTCATGAGCAGCCGCAGATTATCCAGGGCGATGGCATTGGCCTCCGTAGCGCGCAGGTTCGCCTCGGCAGCAGCCCTCAACCCCTCGGCAGCAATGTCGTTGGCCTTGCGCGCGGAGCCGATACCTTCCTTGGCCAGTCTGATTCCGCTGACCGCAGCCTTAAGCCCCTTGCGGCCCTGATAGAGGCTTACAAGAAGGCCGATCGTGCCGATCAGGGTGAACAGCAATTGCGGCCAGGTGAGAAGTGCTACCTGCCTGGCCCCCTTGGCTGCAGTCCATTGAGCACAAAGATCGGAGCGACCCTCGTCTGTGGTCTTATCGCATGGGGCCTGATATTCCGGGTCTTCGACCTTCTCGACAGGCGTAGGCGCAACTGGCTGCTGATCCTGCCCCTCGGCCTGGTCGCCACCACGTTGTATGTGCTGCCGTCCTACCTTGTTGTCGGCTTTCCCTGGGATTGGTGATTGAGCAAAGACCGACGACGACAAGGCAAACAGAAACAGGATGGCGATTCGGAAGCGCATTCCGTTCGATTATCATCCGAGGGTTTTAGCTGAGTTAATCTTCGAGCACCGCGACGATATCAAGGAATGAACGACGGCAACCCCAGTGGCCTCTTCAATTCCGACCACGGCTCCGGCCGCGCGCTCACGACCTTCGGGACGAACGGCGCACGCCGCTTCCACTGGCGCCGACCAGGCTTCGTCTCAGGGCCGATCATGGCTTCAGCGGCATCGGGACCGAACGCCTTGATTACGTCCTCGCGGCTCATCCGACCTTCGTCAGCCCCAAGCTCGCGCGCCACGGCGATGGCGTCGGCATCTTGATCATCAGGGATCGCCGCCATGATGTCGGCCACGTCAGGCAGCGTCTCCAAGTGGCGCTGCCAGTAGCCCTTCATCGTGCGCGACACGGTGTTCGACAGCAGCGCGCGCAGCAGGTCGTCGAACTTCTCGGACTGGGTCTCACGCCGGTGATCCTCGCGCCAGACGGCATCGCAGCCGTAGCCCCATAGGTAGGGACCCGCGATGTGGTGGTGTGTGCCCATCTCCATCCGGTCCACGCGCGAGAAGAAGCTCTCCGCCTGGTTGGTGCAGGAGCCCTTGTCGTAGAACCGCTGCGAGTGGTTGACCTGGTTAACGTTCAGCGCCACCCGAAGCGAGTCCCAGTGACTGGCGTCGTCGGCATGGACGATCGCCATCCGGTCGACGTTGTCGAATACCCATGGTTTCGAATCCGCCTCGTGCGGCACGATCGTGCACATGCTGAGGCCAACGCGGTCGGCGGTGCTGCGCTCCCGCGCGACGACCATCGCCATCCTCTTGCCCGTGATGTCGCCCAGCTTCCGCAGATCGGGCCGGTCCTTCCTCTCGTTCACATGGTGGTAGTAGCCGCCATATGTCGAACCATCGATCTCGACGGTCCCATGCAACTGTCGGCCCAGTTGGGCCTTGATCTGCGCTTCACGAATCTTGTGGCACAGGACGAAGGCCGTCTTGTTGGTGACGTCGGATTCGTTGCCGAGCAGGACCGAGGGAATGCCCTTCGATCCCATCGAGAACAGCTTCACCGCGACGAGGATCGTGACATAGTCGAGCTTGCGGCAATGGAGCAGCGTCCCGCTCGTGACCGAGAACTTGTGCCGACAGCCATTCGTCTTGCAGCGGAACTGGCGCTTGTCGCCCGGAGCGTCATGGTCGCCCAGAGTCCATGCGGTGCTTCCGCATTTCGGGCAGATCGGCTCACCATTGGTATCAGGCCAGCGTGCCAGGCGAACCATGGCATAGGCCTGCTCATCCGTCAGGCGCGTGATCTTCGTGATCGGAAGATCACGATAGCGTGCCGATGAGGATATGTGCTGAGCCAATGGGGAACCGTTCGATGTGTGCACAATCACATATGATGGTGCACACATCCTGTCAAGCGCGCACCATCATACGCGATGATGGGCGCTATCATGTGCGCTTGCACTTCAGAGGTGCGCCATCCTACAACGCGTTCATGGACAGAAATCTGATCAGTGACGAAGCCTGGGATCAGCTGGTGAAGAACATACTGCGCGCTGAGATGATGCGTCGCGGCATGTCCTATGAGCAGCTCGTCACGCGGCTGGCGGATCTCGGCATCGAAGAGAATGTCCTGAACCTGCGCAACAAGGTCGCCCGGGGGCGCTTCACGGCATCGTTCTTCACGCAATGCATGATCGCGATCGGCGTCAGCAACCTGCAGATACCGTCGTCCGCCGAAGTCGTCAGTGGCGCAGTCGGCGATCACGGCGCGCAGACGTTGGCTCGCAAGAAATGACACACCACCTGAAGGTTGAGCAGCAATGACCGGCGCGAGCCCTTTCACGACCGGTGGACTGCTGACTCAGGATTACCTGATCGATGCGATCAAGGCCTCGAAGCAGTATCAGGCCGTGAATGTCGGTCAAATGCGCGACGAGATCACCGCGGTCCTGGCCGGGTTCCCGCACCACACCAAGCCCAACGAGGCCACGACCGAGAAAGACGTCATCTGGCCGATCATGGCCTTGCTTGGCTGGGACTCCTACCTCACACAGCAAAACCTATCCGATAAGGGACGAGATGACGTCCCGGACGGCCTGCTGTTCATTGATGCTGCCGCGAAGTCGCGAGCAAATGCGATACCGCAAGAATGGAAGCGTTACGATTGCGGCGTCACGATCATCGAGGCGAAGCGATGGGGGCGGGCGCTTGACCGCGCCGAAGGGCGCAAGGGCGACGATAAGGATACGCCCTCGACACAAATCCTTCGATACCTGCGGCGGATAGACGACCTGACATCGGCCAAACTGCGTTGGGGCATTCTCACTAACGGTGCCAAGTGGCGCCTTTACTTCTCAGGCGCGCGATCAACGATCGACGATTATCTCGAGATCGACCTTGAAAGAGTCCTCAACCTGAAGCCGGATCTTCTCGATGTAGGCATCACCCAAGAAGATCGAGACCACTGGCTTGCCGTGTTCCTCGCTATGTTCAGCCGCGGAGCATTCGAGCGTCAAGGCGCCCAGGCGCAGAGCTTTCATGATGTCGCCCGTGAAAACTCCGCCTATTACGAAGAACGCATCGCCAAGGGGCTGGCCACTCTCGTCTTCAACGATCTCTACCCGGCCCTTGGCAAGGCGGTCGCCGCCGAGGCCCAAGCCGGCACGCCGCTGGACGAAATCCGGGAAACGACCCTCATTCTTCTCTACAGGCTCCTCTTCGTCCTCTACGCAGAGGACCGAGGGCTCCTTCCAGTCAAAGATCAACGGTATGACGCCTACGCGCTTCGCGTGTCGCGCCTCGACGTCGCCAGGCGCAAGGACGCGGGAGATGTCTTCTCCGGGGTGGCGACGACGATATGGAGTCGCTTCAGCAGCTTGGCCGAAATGATCGACAGGGGCGACACGTCGGTGGGCCTGCCGCCCTACAATGGCGGCCTGTTCAATGGGAAGCGAACGCCACTCCTGAAGACCATCAGGCTCAGCGATAAAGTCATGGCCGATGCACTGGACATCCTATCATTCGAGGAGGATGCGGGACGCCGAAAATACATCAACTACCGCGACCTCTCGGTCCAGCAGCTCGGGTCGATCTATGAGCGTCTCCTGGAGTTCGAACTGGTCCGCGACACCATGAGCGATGAGGTCATGGTGAAGCCAAACCTCTTTGCTCGCAAGAACTCGGGCAGCTACTACACACCTGACGACCTTGTTCTGTTGATCCTCGACGAGACGTTGCGGCCGTTGATCAATGACGCGATCGCCGCCTTCGATTCCGTTCTGTCAGAATGCAGACCCTCGGACAGCGAAGATTACGTAACCGACCAGCTTCACAAAGTGGATCCCGCCCGGGCCATAACCCGCCTGCGTATATGCGATCCCGCCATGGGCAGTGGGCATTTCCTGGTCGGCCTGGTTGACCGCCTCACCAGTCAGGCCCTGCATGCGCTTGCCGAGGCGCAGTCCAAGGTCAAAGCGAAATTCCCCGAACTCGACTATGAAAGCCCGGTCTCCCAGGAAATCCGGCGAATACGTGCCACCATCAGGGGAAATGCGGAAGATGCGGGGTGGACTGTCGCCGAAGAGCAGCTGGATGATCCGCAACTGGTAAAACGAATGGTTCTGAAGCGCTGCGTCTACGGGGTCGACAAAAACCCAATGGCCGTCGAACTGGCAAAGGTGTCGCTATGGCTCCACACCTTCACCGTCGGCGCACCGCTGTCCTTCATCGACCATCACCTCTCAGCGGGCGATAGCCTGTTCGGCCTGTGGGTACGCGACGCCATGGACAAGGCCGGCGAAGGGGGACAGCTCCTTCTTCATGAACCATTGTCAAACGCGCAGCGCCAGGCTGTCGCAATGCGAACAATCGAGTCGTTGACGGACGCCGAGGTCGCTGAGGCGCACAAGAGTGCGGAGATGTGGATTGACGTCGAATCCCAGACCGGGCCGCTCGACAGCTTCGTCGGCTTTCTCCACGCCCTCGACTGGTTAGACCTACCGCGTGAAAAGAAGGGTCTCGTCACCCTTTGGCTCGACGGGATGTTCGGCGATCCGGTGCAGATCGCGCGTGGAAGGAAGCCTGAAAAAGGAAAGGCCAGAGCCGACGACGTCAAAGGCTTTCTCGAGATCTGGGAAACGGCGCGGACCTTGATGACCGAGGAACGTTTTCTCAACTGGCAGATCAACTATCCCGGTGTATGGTCAAACTGGTCGAACGCCGAACGCGAAGGCGGATTCGACGCAATCGTCGGAAACCCTCCATGGGCCAAGGTCGAGCTGGAGGCAGCCAAATGGTTCGCGAACCGTAACGACGCCATAGTGTTGGCGGCAAACAACGCCGAGCGCGAGGATATGATCGCCAAACTCGAACAGGACGATCCAAGCCTGTTCCACGACTACCATGCCGCCAAGCAGCGCTTCACCCAGAGCGCCGACGTCGCCCGCAACTCGGGTCTCTATCCACTATTCGGCCGAGGCCGACCGAACCTGTATCAGCTGTTCTTCGAGCAAGCGCTACGACTTGTAAAACCGACCGGCCTCGTCGGCTTCCTGGTCCCCAGCGGCATCATATCCGATCGGGTGTCATCGCAATTCGTGCGATCGGTGGCGCCCGACAATCGCATCCTGACGTTCTGGGATTTCGAG
Organism: uncultured Stakelama sp.; assembly: GCA_964638495.1. Taxonomy (GTDB): domain Bacteria; phylum Pseudomonadota; class Alphaproteobacteria; order Sphingomonadales; family Sphingomonadaceae; genus Sphingomonas. The sequence continues at coordinate 92,515 of CAZXBM010000001.1, forward strand.
AACCGCAGGCCCGAGGGCGGACGCTTCTTCGCGGACGTTGACGGACGCTTCAAGGTCGCCGTGACGATCATCGGCGGAGACGGTCGTCGCTCGAAAGCCATCGACGCCGCATTCTTCCTCCCCTCGACCAAGCGCGAGGAAATCGCGAAAAGATCGATCGAGCTGTCATCGAGCCTGTTCGAGCAGTTCAACCCCGGCACCGGGACCGCGATCATATTCCGTGACGATCGCGACGCCAAGATCACCGCATCGATCTATGACCGTATCAACGTCATGCAACCACCTGGCCGTGCTGCGGCATGGGACGTGACGTTCAATCAGATGCTGAACCAGTCAAACGATTCCAAGCTCTTCCGGGACGAAACATGGCTCAAGGCGAACGGGTGGTATCCGAGCGAGATGAACCGCTGGAAGAAGGGCCAAGAGTTCGCGTTTCCGGTCTATGAAGGAAAGATGGTCCAGGCATATGATCATCGCGCAGCGGACATCGTCCTGAACCCCCAAAACCGTCGCAGGGCAGCACAGCCGGTTCCGACGGGGCCGGCAGAGCATCAAGACGCCGAGCGGTTCCCGAAGCCCCGTTCGCGTATCATTGGCTCAGACATTCCCGAAGGCGCGCGATGCGACTGGATGATCGCCTACAAGGATACCACCGCAACGACCAACGTCAGGACGATGATCGCAACCGTCCTGCCCACGTGCGGCGCGGTTCATGCGCTGCCCGTGCTGTTGCCAACTCGCGCAGCATCGAAAGCCGATTTCCCGGAGCAAGCCGCATCGATCCTCGCGAACCTGAACTGCATCTGCTTCGACTATCTGGCGCGCCAAAAAGTCCAAACAACGCACTTCAGCTGGTATATCGCCGAGCAGCTTCCGGTCATTCCGCGTGACGCCTATAGTCGCATCTTCGGCGACAAGACCGCGCTGGAGATCATCCGTGCCGCCGTGCTTGAGCTCACATATACATCTGTTGACCTTGCGATCTTCGCGAAGGATCTCGGGCACGTGGACGACCAAGGTAAGCCGTTGGCCCCATTCGCCTGGGACGACGAGCGCCGCTTCCATCTGCGCGCCAAGCTCGATGCCCTCTTTTTCATCCTCTACGGCGTCTTCGATCCTGATCATGCGGCCCAGAGCCACGAGGCCATCACCTACATCTACTCCACCTTTCCGATCGTCGAGCGCCATGACCGCGAACGATGGAAACACTATCGAAGCCGTGACCTGGCCCTTGCATACATCAACGCGCTCATGGCCGGCGACATAGACGTCGTGATCAAAGGGTGATGATCGAGATCGGGCAATAACGCGGTGGAATCTCTGACCGATGCGAAATGGCTTCTCGCGACCTGGCAGCTACAGGTGGCGATCGGTGCCGGATACACGGCCTACATGATCGCCTATACCGGCATCCGGCATCACCACCAAGCGATCGATACCACGTTCCGTACGGTTGCCTTCGGACTGGTGACCACAGCCGTCATGCTCTCCATGCCTAACAGCGGGAAGGTCCTCGTCATCGCGTTGGCCTTCGCTGCCACCGTCGCGGTTGGACTGATGTGGCGCACCGCAGGCATGGCGATCTGGGAAGGCGTGCTGCGGCGGCTCGACATCAGCTGGGCCGACGACACGCCAAGCGCATGGGCAAAACTGAGCGCCGAACAAGGCTACCACATCACACAGATATCGGTGCTCACCGTCGACGGCATTCGCCTGCGCTGCAATGACGCGGCATCATGTGGAAGTCTGCCCCTTGGTCCATGCGTCCTCGGTACAAACGGCGACGTCCTCATGTATGTCACGCACATCAAGAAGCCCGGCGAGGACGAGAAGGAAAGCCTCGGCATGAACGACGCCCACCACGGCGCGAAGCTGACCTACCTTCCCGCGAGTTCGATCAAACAGCTCGACGTGCGCAGAAAGGCAGTGCCGAGACGCGGGATCCCGTCAATGATCGGCCGCTGGATCAGTCGTCGTCGGCAGGCGGCATCGCCGGACGATTCTCGCTCGTAGTCGGATCGGTCTTCGGCTGAACGCTGCTGCCGGGACCATGATCGCCTGGGGACGGCGCCTTGGGCCAGAGGGACTTCTGCTCGGTTTCGAATGGGCGCCGATCGTCTGCCATTTCAATTCTCCTCAGGGGAACAAAGGGTGTACCGACGTCAGACAAACGAGTCTATACCGCAACGAAACCATAGGAGGCTTTCAGCATGGAAGCGGGCGAACACCTCGACGCAGCATGGGAGGCGCTGGACTCCGAAGAAAGCGAGATCGCGGCGACACATGCACGCAAGGCGCTGACACTCGCTCCCGACGAAATCGATGCCTATTCCCTGCTTGCCGAGATCGCGGCCACCGCAGCTGAGAAGCAGGCACTCCTGCGCGAGGCAGTCAGGATCGGCACCCATGAATGGTCGGCTTGCTTTAGGAAGCCGAGCGAGACGTCGTTCTGGCTCTCGCTCGGCACCAGGCCCTACATGCGGGCCGTCCACAGCCTCGCCATCGTCCTGTGGGACACCGGAGCGCCCGACAAGCGCCTAGAAGCGGTCGGGTTCGCACGGCACCTGCTCAGGCTCAACCCGAATGACAATCAGGGCATACGCTTCCTGCTGCTGGCATGGCTGCCGATCGTGGACCAGTGGGATGCCGCCGCGAAGATAGCACGGCGCTTTGCGCGCGACGGTCGGACCGAGACCACATACTGGCACGCCCTGCACCTGTTCAGGGCAGGATCCTCCCAGGCTGATGAATTCCTGACGGCGGCCATCGCCATCAACCCGCACGTACCTGCCATGCTCGCGTCGAAACGACAGCCCATGATGCCGCCGGGCGACTCTGTAGCCTTTCGATCGCCCGAAGAGGCCCAGGCCTATTCGCATATGGCCCATGAAGCCTGGCGCGCGACACCCAAGGCGATGGCATGGCTGAAGACCATTGCCGCGCGGTAGTCGTCACTTCGAGACGGGCCTGCTGCTCACACAGAGCGGTGTCCTGGTCCTCCAGTGCGATGACGGTGGAACATGGCGGCTGGACGCACGCAGGTCGGCACATCGGCTGCTGGGCCGGCGTGTCCGGGTAGAGGGCGTACGCGATGAATTCGACCTGCTGGCGGTCAGCAGGATCGACCTTGAATGACGGACACCAGTCAGGTTCGCACGTTGGACAAAAAAGAGTATGATTGTCTGGGAAGGAGATCGACATGACTGACATCGAGCGGCGCATTGCGGATCTCAAGGCCCGGCTGGACACGCTGCGCGCCGAAGGACGTGGCGACGTCGGCATCGACCTGCAGCGCGCCAACGACATCGAGCTGACCTACGCGTCGAACGCCATCGAGGGTAACACACTCACCCACGGAGAGACCGCTGAGCTGATCGAGCACGGCATCACGGCTGGCGGCAAGGCGCTGAAGGATCATCAGGAGATCGTCGACCACTATGCCGCGCTCCAGTGGATGCGTGACCAAGTCGCTGCACGCACGCCAGTCAACGAAGCGCTGGTGATCGAGCTACACCGCCGGGCGCTGGAAACTAGCCGGCCGGACATCGCCGGAACCTACGCCCGGTTCGGCAGGCGTATCGCCGGCTCGGGGGTCGTGTTGCCGAATCCTGCCAAGGTGCCCGTCCTGATGGAGAAGTTCGGCACGGACCTGGCGGCTTCACCCGCCGGGCCGCTTTCGGCGTTCGACGCCCATTACCGCCTCGTCACCATCCACCCGTTCGACGATGGCAACGGCCGCACCGCACGCCTGCTCACGAACATGATGCTGCTGCGCGACGGCTACGTCCCCGTCTCTGTGCGACCGGAAGACCGGCGCCAGTATCTAGACACCCTGCGCGACGCGCAGCTCGCGCAGGACGACACCGCTCCCGCGTTTCACGCATTCATGCTCCGAAGGCTCGAGGCTGCGCTTGAGCGGCACATCGACGACGTCAGTGCAGGTGCTGGGGCAGATCATGATCATGATCGCCCCAGCGCCGCGCAGCTGGCGGCAATGGCCGCGCAACGCGGTCAGGGCCTCTAACTCCATCTGCTGCATAATGCCGAGGTTATCGTTGGCACAGCGAAAGAACCGACGCCTGTTATAAACGTGACTGCTTGATCGACCAGGATAGTAGACCGCCCTTGCGCGGTTCAGTCGACGTGACAAGGCCGCGATCACGCATATTGCGCAAGGCCGCACCAACCCGCTTCTGGATTGTCTTTACCAGCCGCTTGTCGGCCAAGTTGAGCTCGCGTTCCTCCATCAGCATCAGCGTGATCGATAGGCCATCCATGGGTGAGGCTGACTTCCTGAGCATGTCGAGTATCGCGCGCGTTACCTGGCCCTTGAAGGCATGGTGACGGGGCGGCATCGGCTTGGCCTTAATCTCATCCAGCACAGCATCGGGATCGAACAGCAAAATAGTACCGTCGACGTGATCGAGATCGATGAGCGCCTGGCGGAGCTGGTCCTGCAGTGCGTCGATCCGGCCGGCGATCTCGCCGCGCTTGTCCTTCAGGGCGGAAATGGCATTTGGGCGTTCCATGCCCCATTGCAGCATTAAAATATCGGAAAATCACGCCTTTTGGCTGGTCCCATTTGCTCCACAATGCTGGAGTTCCAGCGCGCGGTGCTCGATTCGCTGCGTCAGCCGCTCGAAACCGGCTCCGTCAGCGTCGCGCGCGCCAATGCCCACGTCACCTTTCCGGCGCGCGTCCAGCTGATCGCGGCGATGAACCCGTGCCGCTGTGGACATCTGGGCGACGCAGCGCTCGCCTGCTCACGCGCGCCGCGCTGCGCTGCCGATTATCAGGCGAAAGTATCCGGCCCGCTGCTCGACCGGATCGATCTGCATGTCGATGTCGCGGCGGTGAGTGCTGCCGATCTGGTCCTGCCGCCGCCCGCCGAAGGGTCAGCCGACGTCGCCGCGCGCGTCGCCGCTGCCCGTGCCATCCAGTCCGCGCGCTATGCCGATCATGCCGTCCGCACCAACGCCGAGGCGGATGGCCCAGTGCTGGAGGCGGTCGCGACCCCCGACGAACCCGGCCGCAAGCTGCTGGCGCAAGCCGCCGAGGCGATGCGGCTTTCCGCGCGCGGCTACACCCGGATATTGCGGGTGGCGCGCACGATTGCCGATCTGAGCGGCAGCGAAGGGGTGGGGCGCATCCACATTGCCGAGGCGCTGAGTTACCGGCGACAGGCACCACGAAATTAAATGGAATTGATGCGGTCGGTTTGGCGTTCGGTTTGGCGTTCGGTTCGGGGGGCTGGAAGCTCATCGAGCAGCTTGCTAGTCTCGCTCATGCCCTTTCCTAGACCCACCCGCCCGATGCGAACAGTGCTCGCTCTTGCGTTGATCACTGCCGGTTCGGCCGGCGCGACGGCGGGGCGGGATCATTCGGCGCAGCGGGTCATCCTGACCGAGCCGTATGAGGTGATATCCGCGCGTGACTTGACCCACTTACTGGCACTCAAGATCGGCAATCTGGCCAAGGTCGACCCCGATCGTCCCCTAGCCGACGATAACAGCCAGACGCTGAGTATGTTCGGCCGGGAGGATCTGATCGCCACGACGAGCAATGACTATATGGCGACTCGGTGCGCGCCGAAGGTGCCCGTCACAAACCTCCTTGATGAAATCGAGCGCCGGGCGCGTCTGACCTCGATCGTGATCATCAACGAAAGCCATGAACGATCGGAACATCGCGGCTTCACCGCGCAAGTCGCGCGTCGATTGCGCCCATTGGGCTATGATTGGTTGGCGATGGAGACCTTGGCCAACAGCTGGGCCAGCACGCCCAAGGAATATCTGCCGACATTCATCAAACAACCGGATCTGCCGTATCTGACCGACAATGACGGCTTCTATCTTTCCGAATCCGCCTTTGGGAGGCTCGGGCGTAGCGCTAAGGCGCTAGGCTTTCGCCTCATCCCCTACGAGATCAACGCAGAGACGGGGCTGCCGCCCGATGCGCCAGTGGATCAACAGATCGCGGTGCGCGAGGAGGCGCAGGCGCGCAATCTTTCGTCGTTTCTGAAGGAGCACCCAGGTGCGAAAATCCTGATTCATGTCGGCTATCGCCACGCGGGGGAAGAACCCCAGAGGACGGGCGCGCGATGGATGGCCCTGCGCCTCAAGGAAAAGACCGGCATCGATCCGCTGACGATTTCGCAGACCAGCTGTCGCGGCGGCGGCCGCACCGATCGCTTTTCCGCATTGCCGGCTGATTTGGCGGCCGGAACCTTCGATCTGGTTATCGACCACCCCGACGCACGCTTCGTCCGGGGCCGTCCGGCATGGCGGCTGCGGATGGGCGACAGGCCGGTCAGCATCCCGCGATCCCTGCGGCCGACGTCGGGCTGGCGGGTGATAGAGGCGCGATCGGAGGGTGAGCCGACGGACTCGGTCCCGATGGACCGGGTCGCGATTCGGCCGAGCGAGGATATCGCGCTGATGCTGCCGCCGGGGCGTTATAAGCTGCGGATCATCAATGTCGCGCCGACGGCCGGGCAAGAGTGACTGGATGCGAGGGAGTGGGTGCCGCCATGGCCATATTTCGGCAAGACTCCTCTCTCGCGATTGAATGTATATTTGGAAGCGATTAGGTCGTGAGTGACGCGGACGACGATCAATCGTCCCGCAGACCGGAGGAAATACGCAACATGTTCAGCCATATCATGGTCGGTGCAAACGACCTCGATGCTTCCAAGACATTTTATGACGCAACGCTGGGTGCGCTGGGCTATCCTGCTGGCAATAAGGATGAACTGGGCCGCGTGTTCTGGGTAAATTCCGCCGGCATTTTCTCCATCTCCAAGCCAATTGATGGCGAGCCTGCCTGCCACGGCAATGGCGCGACGGTCGGCTTTGCCGCCGCCTCACCAGAAGCGGCCAATGCTTGGCACGCGGCTGGCCTGGCTGCGGGCGGCACCGCTTGCGAAGATCCCCCCGGCATCCGTCAGGGTGCAATGGGCCCACTCTATCTAGCCTATCTGCGCGACCCCGATGGCAACAAGTTATGCGCGCTCCACCGCGTGAAGGCATAACAAAGCTGGTTCAGTCGCTCGCGCCATCCCCGGTGCGAGCGATTGCCACTATTTCGATTGCATCGGCCTTGCCGCCGAAATCCAGTGTCTCTGCCACCTCGCCGCCCATCAGCGCCCGGGCAAGGGGTGCGGTAAACGGTATTTTGTCGGTGGCGCCATCGGCCTCGTCGCTGCCGACAAGCGTTACTTCGCGCTCCGTCCCATTCAGTATAAAGCGCACGCGCGAGCCGAACGCAACGCGGTCCTCGGGCGGCGGCGGTGCCAGCTGCGCGCTGGTCTTGCGGGTAATCCAGTAGCGCCATTGCCGTTTGGCATCAGCGAGGACCGTGTCTTCGGGCACGGACGCAATCAGCGCCTCCACCTCGGCCAGCTTCGCCTCGATGATCGCAAGTCCTGCGGCTGTCACCAGATTGGGGCCGGGGGGTATCGGCAGCTCGAATTTGGGCTCGAGATGTTCTTCGTCACTCTCCCGCCGAAACGCCACGCTCATGCTTTGTCCTTCATCGCTTGCTTATGGCGGTGAACGTCCCGGTCGCACAACCATATCCCGCGTGGTTGTATCAGTCTTGCGGAGCGGCGTGGCTTGGTCTAGCGAGCATGCGCTCTGCGGGCGTGGTGGAATTGGTAGACGCGCTGGACTCAAAATCCAGTTCCGAGAGGAGTGTGGGTTCGATTCCCACCGCCCGCACCATCGGACCAACGATACATTTCTGAAAACCCGTTGCGCGGTCGCCGCGCGCGGAGAGGCCAGTCTTGGCGGTAGCATTGTCTTATCGTGTGACGCCCAACTAGGTCTGGGCCAATTCCCAGTTAACTCTGGGCCAAGTGGGTCGCCAACCAATTCGGCGACCCTCGGGGCACAGGACGCGGAAAGCTGACCTTGGTGCCGCTGACAAGCGAAGCCGCAGTGATTCAGGCCTAATTGTCACCATTTGACGTGCCAATCGGGGTTCCTGACACCCTGCCGTTCATTCAATAACGCGGCAACGCCTCGCTGAGGGTCTGCGCCTGTGACCTTCCTGTTTAGGTGACGGGGTTGACGACCCCTGCACCAGTATAGCTGTGCAATGATTTTGTCGTTGAGCCAGGTCATCTCAAAACCAGCCGTCTATAATGCAAAAAGCATAAAGCCGGAGATTACTAATGATTTTTCATTCGCCTTTCACAATCAAAGCAAGACTGATTGCGGTCGGCGTATTGATGATTATCAGTATGACTATAGTTATCGCCGTCTGGTCTTCGGCGTTCAGCCAGTATCAGGTCAATGGACCTGTCTACAAAAATATCATCAAGCTTAAGGATCTGACTGCAGATATCCTTCCTCCGCCGGAATATATCATCGAGGCAAATTTGGTCGTAAACCGGGCCATCAATGGTGATCTCAAGCGCCTCCCGGCATTGCAGACGAAATTCGCTCAGCTCCACAAGGATTATGAGGATCGCCACAGATATTGGAGCGAAGCGGATCTGCCGAGCGCGCTGAGGTCGCTGATGCTGGACGAATCTTACAAGCCGGCGCAGCAGTTTTTCAGCGTCGCCGATGCCGATTTCTTCCCCGCGCTCAGGGATGGCAACGTTGTCGGAGCCCGCAAGGTTTTGGGCAGTATGTCGGCGGCTTATGAAACGCATCGCGCCGCGATCGACAAGATCGCCAGCACCGCGACCGAACTGGCCGTCACGGCTGAGCAGGACGCCCAGGCAAATTCGCATAGCCGCATCGTCTGGGTGGCCGGTTCCTGCGCCTTGATCGTGCTGATCATGATGGCAGCCCTGGGCCTGACCGCAACGCAGATATCCGGCGGCCTACGCCGCTTTATCGACGGCATCGGCGAGATCGAGCGCAACGGCGACCTTTCCAAGCGCCTGGAAGTCAAAGGCCAGGATGAAATCGCCCAAGCCGGCGAAGCGATCAATCAGATGCTCGGTAACATCAACTCGGTTGTCGCGGCCGTGGGTGATGTGATGAAGCGGGTCGCGAACAACGATCTGGCGGCGCGCGTCAGCTTGGATGCGCGCGGCGATGTCGAACAACTACGCCTTAGCCTCAACCAAGCGCTGGACGGACTGTCTGGGACGCTGCAGGCTATCATGAGCAACATCCGTCAGGTCGCGGCAGCCTCCGGAGAGGTTTCGACCGCGATTGGCCAGATCTCTGACGGTGCCCAAAGCCAGCTGAACGCACTAAAGCAGATCGCCTCCGGCGTGACCCAGACGGCCAAGGCTGCCGAAGACGTGACCATCAATGCGCGCAATTCCAGCGCGAGTGCCCGCGAGGCGGCGGGGCTGGTGCAGGACGGACGTGAGCGTATTTCCTCGCTGGTCGAGGCGGTAACCCTGATCAACGGGAACGCCCTGGCCATCAGCAAGATCACCGACGTCATCGGCCAGATCGCCGCACAGACCAACATGCTGTCGCTCAACGCCGCGATCGAGGCCGCGCGCGCCGGTGAAGCCGGAAAGGGCTTCGCCGTCGTCGCCGACGAGGTCGGCAAGCTCGCCGAGCATTCCGGTCGCTCGGTTTCGGACATCAATCAGCTCATCGGCAAGGCCGGGGCGGAAACCTCCCGCGGCGTTGAACTGGCCAACAATGCCGGTGCGAGCATTGAGGCCATCGCCAAGGGCGTCAACGAGGCCGACCGCATGGCAGGCGCGATCGCCATCGCGATGGAACAGCAGACGGCGACGGTAGAACAGATCCGTACGAGCGTCGATCAACTGGCCCGGATTGGCGAAACCAATGCTGCCGCGTCCGAAGAAGTGACAGCGACGATGGTGGAATTGTCACGCCTCGCAGATCTCACCCGCAACGAGATCGATCGCTTCCGCTTCGCCGAGCCCGTAGCCCCGGCCAATGCCTACACTCTCCAGGCAAAGAGCGAGACACACTACAGCAACTGGCAAAATCGTGCGGCATGACCGGATAGACGTCCAGTCGACCGCCGCGCTTGTTCCGATCCGGGCGCTGATTGTCCAAATTCAAGGGCAGCTGTTCGCCATCGCGGCGCAAGATGTCCGGCACGTCGATCATTGCGGTCCTGCATCGGTCCTGCCGTTTGTCCCTTCGTGGGTGGAGGGGCTGGTCGAGGTCGGTGGACGGATCCTGCCGAGCATCGATCTCGCGTGCATGCTGGGTTTGCCCGCGCGGACGGGCGCTTCCGGCCAGCAGGCGGTGCTGGCCGAAGGCCCGCACGGAGACATCGTGTTAAAAGTCGACATGGTCCGCAGGCTGGTAGATATCCCGCCGGAGCTGCTCGACGATCGGGCACCGGTCGACACTGACACGATCATCCAGACATGTCCGGACCGGTTTATCGTCGGCCAGTTCCTGTTCGACAAGCAGATGGTTCTCTTGCTCGACGTCCAAGCCATCACGTTGTCCCCGACGATGAACCGGATTGGGGAAGGGGGCGGGTCCCGTAAGGCCGTAATCCAGGATACTACGCGGGTCGGCCAGCCGACGCACGAGCGCTTGCCGAGGATCGCAACACTCGTGATCTCGGTATCGGACCAGGCCTTTGCCTTTCCGCTGGAAACGGTGCGCGAAATTCATGCCGACATCGGCGTTACGCCGGTGCCAGGTAGCCCTGACTATGTCGCGGGGCTGTCGCTGGTGCGCGGCGAAACGATGCTGCGCCTGTCGCTAGCGATCCTGCTTGGCCTGCCTCGAACCCGTGACGCGGTGCCAGCCGCGGCGACGATTGCCTGCAATGTCGGCGAGCTCGATGTCTTGCTCGATTGCGACCGGATCGTCGGTATCGTCCGCTACGAGGCCGATCAGTGCCGGCCCGTGGGTGAGCCGGACTCGGCCCAGAATGCGATCCTGATCGGCGACGACGGTTCAATGGTGACGATGCTGCAACCAGAGCGGCTGCTGAATGCGCATCAGGCGTCGGCCTTACGCCAGCTGGTGCCACACCGGCACCAAGCGGCTGTCAAAGCGGCGGTGGGACCGCAGGCGATTCGCGTTCTACTCGCCATGGTGGGTAAGGAATTGTGCGCTTTGCCGATCGGCGATGTGGACCGCGTCGTCGCGGCACAGGGTGCGGCTGTCTTGCCACGAAACGGCAGTATCTGCGCCGGCGTTACCGAAGTGGCCGGACATATTCTCCCAGTCGCCGACCTGCATACGATCGCCGGATGTACAGAGCCTGACTCCAACGCCAGCCTGGTCGTCGTTCGCGTCCGGCACGGCCAGGAAACGACGCCATGGGCGCTGCGGGTCTCGCGCGTGCTCCGCATGGCCGATCTGCCGCTGGAAACCTTGCGGGCCGATTACGGCACGGGCCTGTTCTCCAGCGTTGGCCGCATTGGTGGGCAGATGGTGAACCTGCTGGATGTTCATGCGCTGGAAGGCGAATTCGCCGGAGAGGGTGCATGACTCGGCGTATCAGGGTCCTGGTCGTCGACGACGCGGCCTTCATGCGCATGGCGGTGCGCGCCATGCTCGCTCGATCGCCGGAAATCGAGTTGGTCGGGGAGGGCCGCAACGGCCGCGAAGCGCTGGAACTCGCGCAGAAGCTTCGGCCGGACGTCATCACGATGGATGTCGAGATGCCGGAAATGGACGGTGTCGCGGCAACCCGAGCCATCATGGCCGGCTGCCCGACGACCATCGTGATGGTCAGCAGCCGGACGCAGCGGGGAAATCAGGTCACGATCGATGCGCTCCAGGCAGGCGCCGTTGATTTCGTTTCGAAATCTTCCTCCTTTGTCCAGCTCGACATTTCGCAGGTCGAAAGCGAACTGACGACCAAAATCCTATACTGGGGTCGACGCGCGACGCAGCGCGCGAGCGCCGTTGCAACCCATGCAGACGGGGACGCGAACGGCTCGCCAGGCGTGCTTCGTAGATGCGCGCTACCCAGCCAGGCCGAGCTCGTCGTCGTCGCGGTTTCGACGGGCGGTCCCAAGCAGCTCCCGCAGTTCTTGGGTGAGTGCGGCCCCCTCACCGCGCCGGTGATCGTGGCGCAACACATGCCGCAGCATTACACTTCAAGTTTTGCCGAGCATCTTACCAAACAGATCGGTGTCGCGGTACACGAGGGCATCGACGGCCAGACCCTGCGCCCGGGAGACCTTATCCTCGTTCCGGGCGGCCAGGATGGCACGGTGCTACGTGCGGTCGACGGCACCTTGATGCTGAAGGTGCGCGCGTCGTCCGCGACGCCATACCACCCCTGCGCCGATCTGTTGTTCGAATCTTGTCTGCGTTCGACCAAGCAGTCTGTCGCGGTCGTGCTCACCGGGATGGGCAACGACGGAACGCAAGGTGCCGGTGGCTATGCTGCAGCCGGCCTGCCGGTCCTGGTGCAGACCCCTGGCGATTGCGTCGTCGGCGGAATGCCACAAGCGACCCTCAGTGCGGGGTTTGCATCACACATGGCGACAATTGAACCGCTCGGGGCAATACTAAAACAGGCATATACTACCGATAAATTGCAACAATAAAAGGACGCTAAGATGGCTGTGCAAGTAATGGTTGTTGATGACTCCTTCATGATGCGGACGCTCATCTCCAATATCGTTAATGCCGATCGTGACCTAAACGTCGCCGCGACAGCAGCGAACGGTCAAATTGCGTTGGATCAGGTGAAATCTGTCAACCCGCAGGTTATTTTATTGGATATTGAGATGCCGCAGATGGATGGACTTGAGGCGCTTAAACGCCTCAGGCTGGTCAGTCGCGCCAAGGTGATCATTATCTCCTCGGTCGCCCAGGTCGGGTCCCAGCAGGCGCTGGAAGCGCGTCGTCTCGGGGCCTTCGACGTGATCGCCAAGCCATCGGGCGCGATGAGCCTCGACATTGCCGACAAGCGCGGCAGCGAAATCGTCGCGACGGCCCGAAAGGCCGCGGGACTCGCCGCCTGATCTGCTCGGAGAGACATAATGTCGGACGAAGCCAGCTTTCTGTGGCGCGAGTTCCTGGTGGAGACCAGCGAACACATCGAGCAGAGTGAACAACTGTTGCTTGCCGCCGAAACCGTGCCGGCAGACAAGAATGCGATCGGCTCCCTGTTCCGTGCATTTCACTCGGTCAAGGGACTGGCATGTTCGATGGACATGCGCGCGATGGAGCAGGTCGCGCACCGCGCCGAGGATCTTTTGGGACTGGTGCGCGAGGGTATCTGCTCGCTCGAGCCGGAGCTCATCGCGCTGCTGATCGCCTCGTTGGATGCCCTCCGGACGATTTTGGACCAGGTCGATGGGTTCGCCGAGACGTGTGGCGCGCCGGAAGATCTGATCAAGGCCCTGACGGCTGCCCTGTCCGCACGCCGCGACGAGAGTGCCGGCGCGAGCGGACCCAAGCAGGAGTTTGCTGCGGTCGATGAGGCCGCCGCCGCTGAAGCTGCTGCAGGTTGCGACGCTGAGATGTTGGCGCTGTACGTCGAGCTGGTCGCCGACAATCTGCAAAATCTCACGATGATGGCGACATCGGAAATTGCTCATGCTGAAACACGCGCGGCGGCGATCGATGCGATAGAAACGCTCATCCATGCGAGCGAGGTCGTGGCGTTTGACGGTGTGGTCGGTGATCTTCAGGCGCTGCTCGACCTGTTGCGTGCCGAACCCAGCGAGGACGCGCGCTTCGAAGCGAGCGGGTTGGTGTCGCGGCTTGCCGCACGATGGAATGTCGGCGGCGGCAACAGCACTCCATGGCCTGCCAACAATCTGGGCGAAGACTTGCTCGCTACGCTTGCCGGGGAAGTCTCTGCGCTACTCGGTCAAATCGAACAATCGCTGCGAAATTTCAACGACGCCGAAATCGTGGTTTCGGACAATGATCTTGCCCACGGACTCGTGGCACAGGCGCGCGCAGCCGATTCATATTATGTGCTGCTGGCGCATGAGAACAGCCAGCGCCTTTTGCTGATCCTGCAGGACGGCTTCGGTCGCATTGCCGCGGAGGAACTGATCCTACATGCTGATCTGCTTCGGCTCAGTGACGAAATTTTGGCGCTGTTGACCGCTACGCTGCCGCAGCGACTGTCGCCGATGAAGTGGGAGGATTCCAGTGCGGCGCAGACCGAAAGACTGCTCGGCGCGTTCCGCCAAGCGATCATTTCCGGCGGAAGCAGCCGCAGGACCGCCGATCCGATCGTCGCGCTTAAGCGCTTGCTGGCGCTCTACGACATTTCCGAAGAATTGCTCGAAATTCTATCTGCGGAAAACGTCCAGGACCTAGTTACCGCCGTCAACGACGGGGTGGGGGAGCATATCTACCAAATTCTGGTCGATATGGAAGGGGACGAAGAATTCGCCGTGGCATTCGTCGCCTGGATGCAAAAAAATGCTCGTCTGATTACCAATCGGACGGTCTTTGTCGACGGTGCTACCTGGTTCGAATTTCTGGTTGTGTCGAAAACGGCACTTGGCGAACTAGCGAGCGCTTTGCGCAGCATAGATCCTACGGGAATTTATTCGCATATTCATGCATGCCTGTCCAAATCGTCCCCTCAGGAAGTGGTACCGCCGGTTGAGGTTGCCCAGCCGGAGTCGGCAACGGCTGCGAGCAATCCGGGCAAGGCGATCAACGGTGGACTGCTGCGGGTCCCCAGTGAGGCCATCGATCAGCTGATGCGCCAGATTGGCGAAAGCATGAGCATCAGCAACATGATGCAGACTACAGGGCGACGATTCGATGCCCAGCGAGATGCGGCACAGCTTCGCGAGCTGATTCCGGCACATCTGCTCAAAGCGGAGCCCGAAATCGGCATTTGTCTGGATCGCATCGAGGAAAGCTGGCGGGCGACATCGACACAACGCGACCAACTAGCCACCGTCGTCGCCCGTCTGCAGGATGCGACACTCGAGTTGCGGGTCGTCGCGCTGGAGACGCTTTTCAGTCGCCTGCCCCGCGTCGTGCGCGACATGTGCCAGGCCAATGGGAAGCGCGTAGCGCTGGAGACCAGCGGATCGGACGTGCGGATCGACAAGGGCATCGTAGAATTGCTGTTGGACCCGCTCATGCACATGGTCCGCAACGCCGTGGACCATGGCATCGAATTGCCCGACGAGCGCACGGCTGCCGGCAAGCCGACGCAGGGTGCGATTCGACTGACTGCGGTCGGGTGCGGCGGTCGCATCGAGATCACAATGAGCGACGACGGGCGCGGCATGGATCCGGCCAGCATCGGTCGCAAGGCGGTTGAAAAGGGACTTTTGAGCGATGCCGATCTGGCGCGCATGTCTTCGGCCGAGATATTAGATATCGTTTTCCTGCCCGGTTTCTCAACGGCCAAGACCGTAAGCTCCACCTCGGGCCGCGGCGTCGGCATGGACGTCGTGCGTACCAATATCCAACGCCTGGGCGGCAGCATTCGGATTGAGAGCACGATCGGCAAGGGAAGCAGCTTCAAAATGCAGCTACCGATGTCGGCAGCAATCCAGCAGGTATTGCTGGTCGAAGCCGGCGTTCACCAGTTTGCGATGCCCGAACGCTTCTTGGCCGAGGTGCACAGCCTACCCGTCAGCGCGATTCAATATGTTCGCGGGCGACCCGCTATCCTGCTGCGGGAACAATGCGTTCCGGTATTTGATCTCGACAAGCTTCTAGGCATTGATCCCGGTATCGCGGCGCCCGACGATGAAAACGCCACGCTCCTGATTCTGTTCAACGGCTGGCAACGCATCGCCGTCCGGGTTAGTCGCGCCCGCCGACGCCAGGAACTGTTCGTCCGCGATATCCATTCGCAGCTCACCAATTTGCCCGGCGTTGGAGGCGCATCTATCGCAGGAGATGGCCGGGTGGTCCTGATCCTCGACGGCGACGATTTATTCCGGCTGGCCGAGCGCGACGGCAACGACGCTCGGTATGGCCGGCCCGATATCGTCCAGAACGGCCCGCGTGCGATGACGGAGATGAGCAGTTGTCGTCATTAATGTATCTTCGGATAACGGCGGGAACGGTTCATCTGCTCGTGCCGGTCGATCAAATACGCGAGGTGTTCCTGACCACGCTGGGGGAAAATTGTGCGTCGGCGGGCGGGCGTTTTGTCGAATGGCGCGGCCAGACGCTGCCGTCGATCGACCTAGCCGAATGGCTCGGTCTGGGATCATGCCCGTCGACAACGGCTATCGTATTGCACAGCCCGGCGGACGCGGCGACCGCGTGTCTGATGCGCGTGTCAGCTGCGGCGCGCGTGGTGCGGCTCGATGATCATGAATTCCACCCTCTTCCATCGCTGCCTGAGCAGCTTGAGAGCATCATAGACGCGGTCTGGCGCTGTCCGGAGCAAGACGGTCAGCCTCGGCTATGCTATCTTCGGATGCGCCCGGATCACGATCTGCTTGCACAACCATCTGGCCTCCCCGGGCGGATTGGCCCGCTGGTCACCGAGAGTGTCGCGTGACCACGGGCAGTTCCGATAGCCTGACCAAACAGCTGTCCGCGTTGCGCGCCTCGCTGGACAATTATGTGAACCCTCATCCCCTAAACACAGGAAAGGCTCAGTCCCCGGCTAGCCAAAACGAGGAAAGTCTCGCGGAAATCTCGCTCTGGCTGGCGCAGCAGATCGAACGCCGAATGGGGATCCAGCTGACGGGATCGGTCAAGCGTAAGCTGGAATCCATCATTCTGGGAACCGAGCCGATCGAGCTGCAACGCTGGCTCGACACGCTGCGATCGACTGCCGATCCAGGGGGCGAATGGCAGTCGCTTGCAGAGATGCTGACGGTTCACGAGACGTATCTTTTTCGCGACCCCGACCAGCTCGAGTTTTTCCGGACCCATTTTCTCGTTCCGCTGATCGCGGAGCGCAGCAAGTCGGTCAGCCCGCAATTGCGCCTATGGTCCGCAGCCTGCGCCACCGGCGAGGAAATCTACACGCTGGCGCTGATGATCCTTCGCACGCTTGAGGATCAGGGCGAACTCACCAGCACGATGTCGGGCCAGATGACTTTCCGGCGGCCATGGTCGATCAGGCTATTGGGGACGGACCTGTCGCGGAGCGTCGTTCGAACGGCCGAGTCCGGCATCTATCGCGATTTTGATATGGGGGCGTTCCGCGTCATAGAGGATTACTATTGGCGTTATTTCCAGCCGATCGACGTGTCGGCGAAAATGGGCCTGAACAACACGGTCGAGGGCAAGGTCTGGCAGGTGCGGCCCGAACTGCGGCATTTAATCCAGTTCGGCCAATTTAACCTGCTGGCGGCCACGCCCCCGGCGGAGGGGTTCGATGCGATCTTTTGCCGTAACGTTCTGATCTATTTCGGCGAGGCGACCAAGCGCCAGGTTTTCAGTCTGATCGAATCGGCGCTCGCCAATGGCGGTTACGCCGTCTTTGGACCAACCGATGTCCCCTCGTCTCCGGCCCTGAAACCGGTTTGGGGGCCAGCGACCGTTCTCTACCGAAAGATCGATTAGTCTAGTATTGCTTCGTTGAGAGGTCGCCGAGCGGCGGCAGTTGAGGAATGTAGCTGCCGTCATCCTTCAGCTTTACGAATGGCCAATTTCGCTACTGCGCTGCCCAAAAACGGACAGGCCCATTCTACACTAACCAAGGCGAGCGCCGCGCGGTGAACGAATAACCGCTCGCGGAATCTGCACCCTAGGGGGGACACGTGCTATGGGGCGCAAAGCAGTCGTACGAGATATGCCGGCAATCGAACCAGCTTGGAAACACAGATCGCTCGGGGCAGGGCGCGTCGGGCGAGCCCACTTGTTCCAATGGCGCGAAACTCTTGACCAGATTATGCGATCACGAGCCGATCGATTTAGACGCGGACCTACACAAATTCTTACACATGTTGAACGCGATTGAAAAACTATTCAATATTATCAGTCATATAAACGAGGAGTGCCCCACTCAAAATGCCGTTCCGAGAGGAGTGTCGGTTCGATTCCGACCGCCCGCACCATCTAATTTTGCAGGTTCCGACAAGCCCACCGCACGGGGGCTGGAACCTGCATCAGGGGAGCACTTTGGGCTGGACGGCCCGCGCTCCGCTGCGCGAAATGACAACCGAAGGATGTTGTCATGCTGGCACTTGGCAGACCATCCGGGATGCAGCCATCGCCACAAATCGACGTCGCGAAGCGTCAATCCGCCCTGCGACCAATTAAGGAAGTTAGGCAGTTGCCAATGCCGCCAACACGCCGACTTGGGCGATCGCTATGGTAGGCAATTCAGACCCGATCATTGCCGGAAACATTGTGGACGCGCCTGCGAATGGACGCTTCGCTTCATCGCCGCGATACATTCAGGTCGCTTGAAGCGGCAGATTTGGGTGCTTCCCGCCAGTGTCGACGATCCGGCGCTATTTCTATGCGTGGCGCGATGCCGGGCTGTTCGAAGCGATCAATACGGTGCTGGTGATGAACCTGCGCGAGATCGAGGGCCGCGAAGCCTCGCCGACCGCCGGGGTGATCGACAGCCAGTCGGTCAAAACCACGGAGAGCGGCGGCGTTTCGGGGCGAAGCCTGTCCTCGGGTTGGCGAAGCCAAGCCCGGGGGATGCGGGCAAGAAGGTGAAGGGCAGGAAGCGCCATATCGTCACCGATACCTGCGGGTTCCTGATCTTCATCCTCGTCCACGCCGCCGACATCCAGAGCCTGCCCCGGCGAAGGCCGGGGATCGCGATGGTGCCGTCGATGTCCTGGCTGCAATCCGCTATCGCTTCCCGTGGCTGCGCCATATCTTCGCCGATGGCGGCTATGCTGGTGACAAGCTGCGCGAAGCGCTCGGATACCGCCAAGGGCTTTGAAGTCCTGCCGCGCCGCTGGGTCGTCGAGCGCACTTTCGCCTGGCTCGGTCGATGCCGCCGTCTGGCCAAGGATTGGGAAACATCCATCGCATCTTCAACCGCATGGGCATTGACCGCATCCATCCGCATGCTTGCCCGCAGAACCGCAAGCTATTGCCTCGCTTGAGAAACTTTCGAATCTGGCCCTAACAGTCAACACGCACCACTCAGCGGGGGCCGGTCAGCGCCAAGTTCCACACCCAGCGCTTTTTCGCAAGATCGTGAAACCGTGGGCGCGCGCCGGCGTGCAATAGCAGTGTGTATGTGTCAGCGTGCTCTAAAGTGAACATCGAAACCAACCTTGCGCGCCTCTCCGCAAGAGCGTCGACTCACGAAGGAATGTTTTTTGAAGTTTACACAGTGCCAAACGGCATTCGCCGAACAAGCGGTGCCAGGCTCGGCGTCAAGGCGCGAAATACCGAGCCGGATGGACATAGAAGCAGCGGTGCGAACCTTGATCAGCGCAGCGGGGGACGATCCTGCGCGCCTGCGCCGAATGGGACTTTGTCGATCGTGAGGTTGATACAAGGCTGACGCGCGTCGCAGCGTGACAGCAACACTGCCAGCATAAACGCAATGGGAAGTCTTATGTGAGTTCCGAAATCGATCGCCTCGCTTTTCCGGCTGGATCGAAGGCGAGGGCAATTGGAAATGTTGGCGCGCCGATAGAGAGGGAGAATGTCAATGAATGACGAAAACCAAACGGATCGATCGGAAATCATCACCTCGCGACGAGATCTCCTTACCGGCGGCGCCGTCGTCGCAGGAATCAGTGCGCTAAACTTCCTCGACGGCCCAGCCAATGCGGCTGCCTCCAAGCGGCAACTCAAGGTTCCGAATGAAGGCGATGGCAGGCCGACAAACAGCATTCGAATATCTTTCGCGGGCGGTAACAGCGGCGACTGGCGCGTGCTAAGAGCGACAACGCTTATCGGTGAAGGTCTGCCGCCGATCAGGGGGCTAACGTTGCAGGTCAACGCCGTGCCAGCCGTGCCGAATGCGCTTTGGACATTGGACGGCGTGATCAGCAATTTACGCTACACCAACGGACAGGAACTTAGCGAATTGCGACGCATCCAGTCGCCATTGGCGCGGCCCGAAGCAACTTATGCGTCACTTATCCCGATCCGCAAGACAAAGGCTTGGTGGGATTTACCTCAGGATGAGCGGCGCGCGATCTTCGAAGAGCGATCTCACCATACGGCCACAGGGCTCCAGTTCTTGCCTCAAATTGCGCGACGCCTCCACCATTCGCACGATATTGACCAACCTTTTGATTTTTTGACCTGGTTCGAATACGCGCCCGAGCATGAAAGCCTGTTCGATGCACTTTTGGTCGAACTGCGCGCTACCGAGGAATGGTCCTACGTGGATCGCGAAATCGACATCAGACTTGTCCTAAACGCACGAAAAAGCTGACTCTTTTCCGGGACACTTATCCCGGAGCTTGCTTTAGGCGGTTTGGCGATCGGTGCGCACGACATTGCTGCGCTGCGGGGCGCATGCAATAGCCGCCCGCCGCCTTCGCAGGCACCCTAAGGATTTCACGTGATGCCCGCACCCACGCTTGGGCTGGACTTTGGTACGACCAACACCGTCGTCGCGCTGGGAGATGGCAACGGCGCCTCTCGTCTTGTAGAATTCGCGGGCGAAGAAGCCACCGGCGCGGTGTTTCGCTCAGCAATATGCCTATGGGAGGAGGAGCGCGGCTGGAACGGTGTGGCGTACGAAGCCGGCCCCTGGGCAATCACCGAATTTCTCCAATCGCCGCTCGACAGCCGGTTCGTCCAGTCGTTCAAGAGCGTTGCCGCCAGCCAGCTGTTCGAACGCGCACAGATATTCGGCCGGCAATTCCGGTTCGAGGACTTTGGTCGATTGTTCCTGCAGAAACTGGTCGCGCATGCGGGCGGCGCGCTCGATCAGCGGCCGCGTCGCATCATCGTTGGCAGACCGGTTGAATATGCCGGCGCCCGTCCTGATGCTGATCTGGCGCGCCAGCGTTACGACCTGATGTTCGCAGGCTTTGGGGGCGAGCTCCATTATGTTTACGAGCCGCTGGGTGCCGCGTTCAGCTATGCGTCGCGGCTGACCGAACCGGCGACGATCCTGGTCGCGGACTTTGGTGGCGGGACCACCGACTTTTCTGTGGTCCGCGTCGCCGAACCCGGCGCTGCGCGCCGCTGCGTCCCGCTGGCCTCATCGGGCGTGGGCATTGCTGGCGATCGTTTCGATCGTCGGATCGTCGACCGGCTAATCCTGCCATTGCTGGGCAAGGGTACAAGCTACCGCTCGTTTGATAAGGAACTCGAGATACCGGGCGGGTATTTCACGGATTTTGCCGACTGGTCGCGGCTCGCGCTTATGCGCAACCGGCGCACCCTCGATGAACTCCGCAAGATTGAACGCAATTCCCTCGATCCGGCAGCGATTGGCCGGATGATCGCACTGATCGAGCATGAACAGGGGTTTCCCCTCTACGACGCCGTCGGCAAGCTTAAGCGGATGCTCTCCGAAACCGATAGCGCCGATCTTGAATTCAGCGGGGGTGGGGTCGATATCTCGGTCAGCGTCCGGCGCGAGGATTTTGAGCGTTGGATCGCTGATGATCTGAGCCTGATCGAGGCGGCGATGGATTTCGCGCTGGCGCGCGCGGGCACAGCAGAGGACCGGATTGATCGCGTCTTCCTGACGGGTGGTTCCTCGCTGATCCCCGCCGTCCGCGCCCTGTTCGACCGACGCTTCGGCACCGATCGTATTGCGACCGGCGGTGAACTCACCTCGATTGCTCACGGCCTGGCGCTGATCGGGGAGGAGCCTAATTTGGCAGAATGGACCGCTTGAGGATGACGTCGATTCTGAATGTTTCGCCGTTGTATCTATGCGATACAGATGCGCTTTCGCCGGGGCTATGCGGTCACACCGTCAGCGGAAGAAGGTCGAGATGCTGTTCGCGCACCTCAAGCGCATCCTGAAGCTGGATCGCTTGCGCCTGCGCGGCCCGGATGGTGCACGAGATGAGTTCCACCTCGCCGCAGCGGCCTCCTTCAGGATGCCGATGATCTGCTCTTCCGAAAACTGCTTCCGCTTCATCTGTCCGTCCCTTCTTCGGGGTCGGACTCTAGCTCCAAATGGAGGAAAAAACGGGGGTCACGTCAATATCGACCCATTTCCGTATCAAGCTCCGGTGTTACTCCTCCATATCGGCAACTAAATTACGTCCAGCCCGGAAGATAAACCAGGCAGACGGCAGCAGCGCCATGCTGATGAGCATGAGCGCATAGCGTAGCCCGGATGGCCCAAATTGTTGGCCGAGATAGTCACTTAGGACACCTGCAATGGCCGGACCCAGGCCAAGCCCAATCAGATTGGCGAAGAAAAACACGATCGCGATCGCCATTGCTCTGCGGGCCGAACCGCAGACGAAATGCAAAGCCGCAAACACGACCGGCAATGTACCTGCGATAATCGCGCCGCTAAAGAAATTGAGCGCCAAGAATATGGTGAAGCTGTTAGTCCAAAGGCTGAACTCGATGATTGGAAGGGTGAGCAAAAGGCCGAGCGCCGGCAGCCACGCCAACCAGCGGCGTTCACGCTTTGCCAGTTTATCGGCCAGAATGCCGCCGGCAATTGTCCCAATCAGTGCCGACAGCGCACTCACGCCGCCGTAAGTTGCACCAGCCTTTGCCAGCGGAATCTGCAATACTCGAACGAGATGCGATGGAATAAAGATTCCTGCACCATATGCATAAATGAAGTATAGTGTCATTCCGATCAGTAGATTGAGGAAGGCGGGTTTTGCTGCCAGCGCTCGGACCGCTTGCCAGCTAGATTCAGCTGCGCCCTTGCTGTTTTCGAAACCGTTCCGGTTGCGTGGCTCATGCAGAACGGTTGCGGTAAGAATGGCGATCAACAAGCCCGGTAGCCCCATCGCCAGAAATGCTGCCCTCCAACCAAAATGGGCAGCAATCTGAGAAGCGCCGATCAGCCCAATCAAATAGCCGACTGTGGCCGATGTCATGAAAATGGACAGGGCGCGGCTGCGCTGATCGGGCGGAAAGTAATCGGCGATCAACGATTGGGCGGGCGGAATTGCGCCGGCTTCGCCTGCACCAACGCCAAATCTGGCGAACGCCAGTTGCCAGAAATTCTGTGCAACGCCGCACAATGCGGTCATCCCGCTCCAGACGACAAGCGATGCGGTGATGATCGTGCGGCGATTGCCGCGGTCGGCCCAACGGGCAACGGGGAGACCAAGCGTTGCATAAAGTGCCGCGAAGGCAAGACCTGACAACAGACCAAGCATCGTATCGGATACCTTGAACTCTGCCTTGATCGGTTCAAGCAATACCGAAATAACATTGCGATCGACGTAATTCGACGTCGATACCAGAAACAGGATCGCCAAATAGGTCCAGCGCTGTCGCGGTGTATAGAGTGCCCAGGGTCCCAATGTTGGTTGTTTGTCGACCATCTCAGCCGGCCTTCGCGAGCAGTCGCTGCGTTGCGGCTTCGACATTGGCGGCTACCATTGGCAACGGTAGTCCCCCTGGAATCAGGACGGCGTCGTGGAAATCGCGGATATCAAAACGGTCACCAAGCGCAGACTGCATCCGTTCACGCTGTTCCAGCAGGAAAGCATCACCGAGCTTATAGGCGAGCGCCTGGGCAGGGACGTCACAGCTGTAGCGGATCGTTTCGCTGCATATCTCTGTTTCCGGCATGAAGCTGTTTGCGCGCATGTAATCTCGGGCACGCTCAAGGCTCCAGCCAAGTGCATTCATGCCAGTATCAACGACCAGTCTGCACGACAGGAAACTGTCCATCATCATCCGCCCGAACTTTTCCTCGGGCGTCGCATACATGCCCCATTCGCCCGCCAAAGTTGCCGCATATTCGGCCCAACCCTCGTTGAAGGCGTTGAAACTGGATTCCTGACGGAGCGGGTGGAGATCAATATTCTCGCGCTGCGACGCAATGTGGAAATGATGCCCGGGCACGAGCTCGTGGTAATTCAAGGCGGCGACATTGTTGAGTGCACCACGCCCCAGATTGTCGGCATTGTAGATAAACTTGCCGATCGGTTCGTGTTCGGTTGGTGGGGCGTAATAGCCAAATGTCATCGCTGCCGACATCGCCGCAGGAAGCGGGGCGACATCATGGTCGGCGCTCGGTCTGAAGTTAAAATGGGCGTCGATGTGCGGTGCGATGCGATCAATGTAGCGTCGAAACAAGGCACCGATCGCTTCGGCACCCTCTGCGCGCCACTGTGGCTGTTCGGCCAGCTCTGCGACATAGGCGTGCGCATCGCCTTCGAACCCGATCGCATCGAACAGCGTCTGCATCTCGCCACGGATGCGGGCAATGCGGGCATGTCCGGCTGCATGCACCTCGGCTACCGCCATGTCCAATGACAGACTAAGCTTGACGAGTTCTGTATAGACCTCGCTCCCGCCGGGATATTGCGCCAGTCCGACCATCTGTGGCGCTGCGCGGCGATAATCGGGGTGCTCGAGGGTCGCGAGCAGCGCCGCAAAGGCAGGCTCGACCGATGATGCAATCCGATCCCCAATCAATGCCGCGGTGGCCGCGCCGCCATGCTCTGCTAGGCGCGCATGGTCGACGTGCAACGTCGCCGACAGACTAACCATTTGCTTGCGCACCAGGGTAATGGTCTGATCGAGCTGGGCGACCGGCATGCGGATGCCCCGCTCGGCCTGCCCAATGGTTCGCTCGTCAAACTGGCGTACGACGCGTGCGAAGTCAGCGATCAATCCAAGATACCGATCGACGTCCCCCTGCTCTTGAAACTGGTATCCGGTAAAGAGCGGCAGCAAGGTGTTCAGGAAGAAACCGCCGCAATAGGCTGTCGGGGCAAACATGCCAAAAAAACCGACCCGCAGCGGATCAAGCACCAGCCAATACCAGTCACCCTCATGTGACCAGCGATATGCATTGACGCGGGCGACTGACAGCGTTGCGGCGATACTAGGGGGCAACAGGCGATGATCCAGTGCATCGATATCGACCATCAGCGCGCGCGCGCGTGCCGATCGCGCGAGAACTGCGCCTTCAGAAAAATCGGGTAGACGAAGCACCGGCGTACCGCGACCAATCGTTGCGAGTTGCCCGACGGTCGGCATATCGGCCATCGCCCGATCAATCAGGCGCAAGGCGCGATCAATTGCTTGTTCGGCGTTGATCGTCATGGCCATGCCTCCTAGAATAGTGCGAAATTAAATGCAGTTGTGCATAAAAAGTCAATGCGTATAGCTTTGAATTGCGTTACCGACAGTTGCCGTTGGCCGTGCTCGGCAGAGCCGCGGACGCTTTGTACAGTCAGGTTGAGGCCATCGATGAGCGGCAGGAAAGCAAAGATTACGCCGGAGACCTGGGTGGAAACCGCCCAGCGAGCATTGGTTGAGGAAGGCATCGGCGGCGTCAAGGTCGATCGGTTGGCGAGCCGGCTGGGGGTTACACGCGGCGGCTTTTTCCACAATTTTCGCGATCGCGAAGCACTGCTCGATGCGCTGATTGCGCATTGGGAGGCGACTTGCAAATTCCTGCCGCCAACGCCGCCCGGATCGTCGCCCGGTGAGGCGATCATCTGGCTGGATATGCTGACGCATCGGCTGGTGGATGAGGACGGGTATGACCATGAGTTCGACATGGCTGTTCGCGAATGGTCGAGGTCTGATCAGCGCGCGACTTGGGCGATTGAGCGAGCCGATCGGAATCGTATCGCTACGCTTGAAGAGTTCTTTCGAGCGATCGGCTATCAAGCCAAGGAAGCGGTAATCCGAGCCAAGATTTTCTATTTCCATCAGATAGGTTATTACGCAATTGGCGTGCGGGAAAGCGCCGCTGAGCGGCGCCGCAATCTTGGCGTTTACACTGATATTTTGTGCGGTGCAGATCGAATTGCCGCTGGCCGCGCGCTCCGGCTGAAGCTGATTGTGCCAAATCGCTGACGTCGCGATTTCGGTCAGGCCGATATCTTGTCGCTATCGCAGCCTGCTGAGGCTGCAAGCAACCTCCAGACGTAATCAGCCGCTGATTGATCCACGATCAATCGGAAAATGGGATTACTCCCCGGGCGGGTGATGACGCCGGCGACGTCGCCA
The DNA here is from genome assembly GCA_964638495.1 of uncultured Stakelama sp. Taxonomy (GTDB): domain Bacteria; phylum Pseudomonadota; class Alphaproteobacteria; order Sphingomonadales; family Sphingomonadaceae; genus Sphingomonas. Next base: position 118,410 of record CAZXBM010000001.1, read on the forward strand.
ATCATTGTTCGTGCCGAAGCTCCAGCCGGGAAGGCGGCTGGCGAAAGGTCGAGCGGGCAAATGCTGGCGAGCGTGGCCGCCGCATCAAGGCCGCTTAATTGAATGACTGCCGCCGCATCGGAAATGTCGATGATCAAGCTGCGGTCCGATGGCAAGGCGCTACGGACCCCGTCGAGCACGGCGGCGAGGGTCGCTTCAGCGTCCACCTGAATTAGCCATTCGTTGGGCGCGACGGTGATGCAGGTAAGCATGGTGTTGCGCGATAACTTGCCGGGTAGAGGCAATGCGCAGTCAAGGCTAAGCGCTAAGCCAGCATCAACTACCCCCGGTCTGACCATGATTTTTGCCAGGCCACTCCCATATACCCCGTCCATGGTAAGGTTCTGTCGGCTGAAGTAGCGCTCGACGGGCGCAACTGGGGCCAAGTCAGCCATGCAATCGCTCCCCTTTTGGATCATATGCATTGGGCAACGTTATTCGCCCGGAACGCCATTCCCCCATGTTCCAGATCTGGATTGCTTGCCCAAGGCGTTGGTGGCCTGCTGCAACCAATGCCAGCGCGACGGGCCGCCCAAGCGTCGGCGAAAACGCTGATGAGGTAACATAGCCCTCGCTACGGTCGGGACGCTTGGAGCGATCAGGCATGATATGGGCACCGCATGCCAAAGGGCCGCCCCCATCGGTGACTTCAATACCGACGAACTGTCGACGGTCGCTGGCTAGGCTGTTGGGCCGCATTGTCGATCGCCGACCGACAAAATCGCCCTGCTTTTTGCCGATGGCCGGGCCCATACCGATATCCTGTGGTTCAGTCGTCCCTTCGGTATCCGTTCCGACATGCATAAATCCCTTCTCGATCCGCATTACCATTAGCGCCTCGACGCCAAAGGCTGTGATGCCAACGGGCTTGCCCGCTTCCATTAGCATCTCCCAGAGCGATGTCCCGTACCGCCAGGGCACAGCGATCTCGTAGGATAGCTCCCCGGTAAAGCTGACCCGCTGAATCCGTGCCCGCACACCCGCAACCTGGCCTTCGCGGTAATGCATATGCCCGAATGAGTCGGGTGCCAGCGCGATATCGGTGCCAACTGCTGCCAGCACAGCCCGCGCTTGGGGGCCTGCTATGTTCATCACTGCCCAGTTGGTGGTGACGTTGCATGTCAGTACATCGAGATCGATCCATTCGCATTGCAGCCATTCCTCGAGCATATCGGCAACCGCCGCTGCACGGCCACTTGTCGTTCCGACCAAGAAATGATCATCGGCCATGCGCGCCACGATGCCGTCGTCAAAGATGACGCCATTTTCATTGAGCATCATGCCATAACGGCATTTCCCGACTTTCAAGCTTTTGATAGGGTTGACATAAATTCGATCTAGGAACTCAGCCGCGTCGCGCCCTTTCACTTCAATCTTGCCTAGCGGTGATGCCTCGAACAGACCAACGTCGCGACGCACGGCTAGCACTTCGCGCGCAACGGCCGCCGCCTCATCCTCACTCCCTCTGTGGTAAAAGGCGGACCTCCACCAGCGGCCATAATGTTCCATCGCACTACCCAGGGCGACATGCGCCTCATGGGCTGCCATGCGCGCCATGGGCATCAGATTTTCACCGACCCGATGGCCAGCAAATGCGCCAATCGTGACCGGATCAAATGGCGGGCGGAACTTGGTGGTCCCAACCTCACCGGGTGTCGTACCGAGCACGCCGGCCATCACACTGATCGCGTTGACGTTGGAGGTCTTGCCCTGATCTGACGCCATGCCCAGGGTCGTGTATCGCTTGACGTGCTCTACCGATTTGAAATTCTCGCGCATTGCCAGATGGACATCGCCGACGGTGACGTCGTTCTGGAAATCGAGCCATGCACCTTGGGCAGATGCGGCACCATCACCAAAGGTCAGCACCGGCCCTGGCGGGTCGGTGTCAAGACCTTCGCCTGCGGCCCATCCTTGGCTCTTTGCCGCTTGGTAGCTGTTTGATGGAACGAATGCGCTGGCAAGTGCATCGAATGCAAGCGACCCGCCAGATTGCGAATGAAGATGCACCGCAGGGTTCCATCCGCCAGACATCAAAACCGTATCGCACGTAATGGTTTTGCGCCAATTGCCAGCCCGTGCTGCGACGGTAAGCGCACGCACACGGTTACGGCCCTTTGCCGCGATCGGTACTGAGTCTGTAATTACATCAATTCCGCGAGCGCGCGCTTCCAGCGCATGACCCACGGCCTGCGGCGCGCGGGAATCAACGATGGCGGCGATCCTTACGCCTGCATCGTTGAGCGCCAATGCCGATTCATAGGCGCCGTCGTTGTTGGTCGCGAGCACAATCGATCGCCCGACGGCAACGCCATAACGTCGGCAATAGCTGAGCGCCGCGCCTGCGAGCATAACACCCGGCCGATCGTTTCCGACGAACACGAGTGGTCTTTCAAACGCGCCGGTGGCGAGGATTACTTGTTGCGCCCTCACTTTCCACAGCCGCTCGCGGACACCGGTTCGCTGATGAAGCGGATATTGATCCGTCAGGCGTTGGCACAGTGCAACCAGATTATGGTCGTAATAACCAAAGGCCATGGTTCGCGGCATCAGTGCAACTGTCGGCAAGGCGGCCAATATCGCCAGGTCTGCTGCGCCTTTTTGGGCCACGGCTTCGTTGGCCGACAATGTCCACCCGCCCAGTTTAGCATCATGATCGACAAGCATGACGCTTTTGCCCAATCGCCCGGCGTCCAGTGCGGCCGCGATCCCCGCCGCGCCGCTGCCCACTACCAGCACATCGACATGTGCAAATCGGTGTTCGTAGCGATCGGGATCAGGGGCGGTAGGCGCGCGCCCTAGGCCTGCGGCTGCCCGGATCGCGCCTTCAAAGACGCTCCAATTGGGCCACATGAAAGTCTTGTAGTAAAAGGCGGCGGGAATGAACCGTTTGAACAGGCCGGTAACCGCCATCAGATCGAATGTTGCCGTCGGCCAGGCATTGACGGGTTGCGCGCACAGCCCTTCATATAGCGCAATCTGGGTTGCCTTCAGGTTTGCTAGGGTCGCCGCACCCTCTTCGAGCTGTACGATTGCGTTCGGTTCTTCGAGGCCCGCGGCGATAATGCCGCGCGGTCGATGATATTTGAAACTACGCCCGACGACGTCGATTCCATTGGCGAGCAATGCCGAGGCCAGGGTGTCCCCATGGACGCCCTCAAACGATCGACCAGCCCAACTGAAGCGAACCGGACGCGCCTGATCGATAGCGCGGCCCATAGCCAGGCGGTGGCCGCTCACGAGCCAGTAACCGGAGGCTTGGGATCGTTCATCGGATAGACGGCCATGATTTCATGGCTGACGGTATCGCGCGCAACATTAAACCAGCGGCGGCAGCCAGCGCCGTGATGCCAGCGTTCGAAGACGACGCCTTTTGGATTGTCGCGGAAGAACAGATATTCGGCCCATGTCGCATCGCTGACCGAGCTGGGTGGTCTGGGGCGCTGGATATGGCTCTCTCCCGCGCAGCGAAACTCCATCTCGGCGCGCGGGCCACAGTTGGGGCAACGGATCAGGAGCATCGATACCCCTTCAATGCGCAATGCCTGAAGCTGCGGCTTCGTCGATCAACGCGCCGCTGGTAAAGCGATCGAGACCAAAAGCCATCGCCAGAGGGTGCGGCTGTCCCGTTGCCATGGCATGCGCAAGGCACCAGCCGCCGGCGGGAATCGCCTTGAATCCGCCGGTTCCCCAACCGCAGTTGAGATAGAGACCGGATATTGGGCTCTCCCCCAGGATCGGCGTCGAATCGTGCACGACGTCCACGATGCCTGCCCACTGCCGAAGGAAACGAAGCCTGGAAAACGCCGGAAACATGTCTACGACGCCGGCTGCCGCCTGCTCCATCCATGCCAAGCTGCCACGCTGTGCATAAGAGGCGAAATGATCGAGCCCTGCGCCAATGACCAGCTCGCCCTTATCTGACTGGCTGAGATAGGTTGCGGTTTCCGGCGACAGCACGACAGTGTCGAGGCAAGGCTTCACCGGTTCCGATACAAATGCTTGCAACGCGTAGGAGGTGATCGGCAGCCGAAATCCCGCCTTTGCTGCCAGAACCGATGAATGGCCCGCGACTGCAAGTCCAATGGTCTCTGACGTGATCGGGCCAAGGCTGGTGTCGAGCCCCACAACCTTGCCCCCGCGAATGTCGAACCCAGTGACCTCGACATTTTCGATGATATCGACGCCGAGAGCCGACGCGGCCCGCGCATAGGCCCACGCCACTGCATCATGACGCGCTGTGCCGGCGCGCGGCTGATTTAGTCCGCCCAGAATTGGAATCCGTGGTGACCGGTTCAGGCCCGGAATATGTTGATGGACCGACGCCGCATCGTGAAGTTCGGCATCAATGCCGTTGATCCGCATCGCATTGGCCGATCGGCGCAACATCTCAAGCGAATGTCGGTCATGTGCGAGCATCCACATGCCGCGCTGGGAAAACATAATATTATAATTTAAATCGCGCGACAGCTTTTCATAAAGCTTGACCGAGAAGTCGTAAAAAGAGGCGCTTTCAGGGAAAAAATAGTTCGACCGGATTACCGTTGTGTTCCGACCGGTGTTGCCGCCACCGATCCAGCCGCGCTCGATCAGCGCCACCCGGCGGAGGCCATGATTTTTCGCGAGATAATAGGCAGTTGCCAGCCCATGCCCGCCACCGCCCACGACGATGGCATCATAGCCGCGCGCTGGTTCGGCGGATCGCCATGCCGGACGCCATTGCCGCTGCCCGGTCAGTCCATGCGCGATAAGGGCGAGCGCCGAATATCGGTGTCTCATAGCATCGGGTCCATGCGCATCAGCATGCAATGCTGCATGCAATCCCGCAAGCCCAAAGCGGGGGCATTATGGAATGTTCAATTCGGCTTCTTACCGAACGGTATGAACAGCGCGGACAAATGTTGGCGATCATGTCGCAGATCGACGGTCACGATGCGTGCGTCTGCCATTGTCTGATCGGCCACAGGCTTTGCGGCATTGTAGTTTTTCTCGACGTAGATCGAATTGATCGGGCCAATAACCAGACGAAGCCGGCTAGCTGCTGCCAAGCGCCTCGCGACGAAGGTGAAATTGCGAAAATCATATTTCAAAGGGGCGTTTGTGCTGATTGGGGCGGGGGTCGCTGGAGCCAGCCGGTGTCGCGCCCGGACCATATCAGCCGTCAGCAAGATGGATTGGCCATCCGCCATAACTTCATACACCCGTGCTTTGAAGTCGGTGTCGGGCTGATCGATAGCGATCCAGGCGGTTAGCGAAAAGAAGCCGGAGACCTCCTGATCTTGTTGAAACGGGTCTGTTTCATAAACCAGATTTTCGCCGTCTTGAGCTTCCAGCAAGCGTGTGTTGGCCGGATCGAGCGGGTCGGTGGTAGCTTCCAAATCCGCATGCTTGGTGTTGCGCGGGTCGTACTGATACCGATCCCTGACCGCACTTGTCGGCTTCGTGGTCGTCAACGAGCCCGGTGCCGCCAGCCGGTTCGCGTTGGATTGCGAACCGAGAAAATAGGGGACGACCCGATCGGTGACGGCATCCAGTGAATCGGCATAGCGCCAAATGTCTGCGCCCATCACATAATAGGCCACCTTCTTTTGGAGAAATGGCGGCTTTGGCCCACCCGACATTGTCCAGCGATACCATTGCGTATGCAGCGCCGGCAGGTCGAGCAGGCTGGCAGGGCCGAACTTTACGCCACCAACCGCCAAGGTTGGCGTGCGCGTTCCAGCATGGTTCCACGGTCCAATAATAAGATAATGATTGGCCCGCATGCTTTGCGAGCCGAATTGCATCGAGCGCTTGTAATATGCCAGCGTACCAGGCTGATCATCATCATAGCTACCAGTAATGCTCAAGACGGGCAGGGTCATCGAACCATAATCATCCGGTGATGGTGTATAATGGTCAAAGGCTTTGGATTTTCCGCTCCATGAAATCCATTCACGCATCTGTGGTTGCTCGCCGCCCAATGCATGTTCAAGGGTTGAAAACGCCTCGCCGGCGATGAACCTTTCTCGCCACAGATTGGACCAAAATCGGCGGTCGCTATAGAGGTTCGGCTGCAGGGTGCGGCCTGACACGAACGTCAACCATTGAAAGATCTCGGGCGTTGCGATGTTGCTGCGGAAGGGCAAGTCGACACCGGGATAGGCAGCGGCAGCGGGGACGATTGTTGCCAAATGGGGGGGACGGTTTTTGGCAGTCGCCCACTGATCATATCCCGCGTAGGAGCCGCCCCACATCGCTACCTTGCCGTTGCAATATGGTTGTCGTGCGAGCCACTCGACGACGTCGTAACCGTCATCAATCTCTTGCAGGTTGGCCTTGAAGGTTCCGCCTGAATTGCCGCGGCCTCGGACGTCAACGACCAGGAATGGAAAGCCTTGCGTTGCAAAATATACACCGCGGTCGTGATAACTATCAGCAATGTAAGGGGTTAATGTAAAAACGCATGGCGAGGGAGACTGTGCGCCCTTCGGTCGGTAAAGCGTTCCATGCAGATCGACATGATCGCGCAAGGGAATCTTGACGCCCCATTCTATTTGAGCCGCGCCTGAATCGGCTGCCTTTTCCTGTTGCGCGTGCGCTGCATGCGGTATCGCAAAACAGCCAAGCATCATCAGCATCAGATTGCGGAGGCCCGGCGATTGTCCTGCCGACGCGTGAAACTTGATGATCGGTGGCATGCGGGACTCCGAGTTTAACTATCTGTTGGCGCCCGTCAGCCCAAGCAGCTGGGCGCGTCGATCAAGCCCGATCAAGATGGCGGCAGCGACCGCGGCGAGGCCGGCCATCACGAGGAAATAGCCATTGCGGGGGAGTACTTCCCACAATGTCCCCATTGCGCCAGCCAAAAGGTTTCCTGCGAATAAGCCCAAAAACCAGATCGCAACCGTGGTTGCCTGATGGCCCGTTGGTGCAATTTGAGCGAAAAGCGCCAGCCCGGTTGGCAAGATGTACAACTCTGCCAGTGTCAGCAGGGTGATGAAGGCAACCAGCCAGATCCAATTGAGCTGCGCATCGCCGGCAATGAGCGTGACAACGGCCAGGCCAACATAAGCGAGCATCAGTCCGGCCGCGCCCAACGCCATCTTGGTGAGCGGCGACCGCGCAGTGCCGCGTCTTGCCGCCATGATCCAGCGCTGTACGAGCAGCGGCGTCAGAATAAAGACCAGCAAGGGATTGAGCGATTGAAACCAGCTACCCGGTATCGTGAATGATCCAATCGTGCGGTCGATCGACATATCAGCCCAAAGAGCAATCGTGTTGCCGATTTGCTCATAGGCACCGCGATAGATGACCACCGCCACCATCACCATTGCCAGCACAGGGATTAATGCGGTCAAACTGGAGTTGGATGGCTCAATGGCTCGCCCGGTCCGGCGGTCAAGTGGTTCGGGCGGCAAAAGGGGCCCGCCGATGGTGTAAATGACCAGCCCCGCGGCCATGCCGATGCCAGCAGCGCCAAAACCCCAATGCCAACCGTAGAGTTCGCCCAACGTGCCACATATCAGCGGTGCCAAAAAGCCGCCGAGGTTCACACCGACATAATAGACGCTGTAGGCAGAGCTGAGCCGGGTATCCTGCTGTGGGTAGAGCCCCTTGATCTGGCTGGCAAGGTTGGGAAGGTAGAAGCCATTGCCGATGACGATCATCGCCAGGGCAGGGAACAACAGTTGCGGTGTTCCCATCATGGCGTGACCAACTGTCATAATCGCGCCACCCAGGATGACGGAGCGCCGCCGCCCAAGCCAGCGATCGGCGATGTATCCTCCCACAATCGGCGTCAGGTAGATGCACCCCGAATAGGTGCCATAAATCAGGGACGCTTGGGGCTGGCTGAAGCCAATCTGTTTGACGAGGTAGTAAACGAGCAGCGCTCGCATTCCATAGAATGAAAATTTTTCCCATGTTTCGGTTAAAAAGAGGATCGTCAGGCCAGGCGGATGCCCAAACCAGTTGCGCTGCCTTCCGTTAGTGGTTGCGATCATCTCGCAGGCACCAAGCAATCGGGAATAGATTGTCGTGTAGCGCGCTTCAGCAGTGCGGGACACGCAACAGCAGTCGCCCTACGCAATATCCTGGAACCCGGAATCGATGAGATTGAAAAGCTCTTTATACCAAGCAACTTTGTTCCCCCATGCCGGCAGGGCGCAGTTAAATGCACTTATGTATATCCTGTCAATCATAGCAGGCGGTGGCAGGGCTTGGGGCTTGACGTTGTGGAGTTATCGCCGAAGCCCTCGAGCGATGCATCCTGTTTTCGTTAGGCTGAAATGCCAAGCGCGGTGACCGCGTCTGCAGCGAAAGGGTGCAATCGACAGGAGATCGCGTGATTTTCGGTTTCGGATCAATTACCATGGCCGCAGATAAATAACTGTAATATCGATCATTTATTTGATTGCCTTGGTGAATTGCCTAGATTTTTTCGACAATCGTTGACCCTTATGATGGGCTTTGGACACCCAACATTCATGTGCGTTCGGAGGTCGGCTCCTGATCGAGGCCACTATTGCTGCACGTGAAAATGTTGCTCGGAGTAATTTTGTTTCAATCCACCGCAACAGGTCCTATCGCCCGAATGTCATAGAATGCACTGTTGCATAATAATGACTTTTGTAGAATGCTGGCAGCTCAGCGGAATGTTACGCGGCCAACGCGTTTATCCGCAGGCTGAGGGGAGACGACGATGACGAGCAAAAATTTTGTCGCACTTATGATCGGCGCGAGCGTGATCGGCCTTGCCGTTAGTCCGGCCTCCGCACAAAAGGCGGAGCCAGCGTCAGTGCCTGTGGCCGTCGATAATTCAAAGCCGAATGAAAATGCCGAACCCGATATGATCGTGACGGCATCGAAGCGTGATGAGAAGCAGCGTGATGTTCCCTCGGCTGTTACAATTGTTTCGTCTGATCGGATCGTCAACGAAGGTATTCAGGATTTCCGCGATTATGCGAAGCTGATTCCCGGGCTGAGTCAGCGCGATTATGGCATTCCCGGTATTGGCACTATTGTTCTACGCGGCCTCAATACAGGATCGCAGCAGGCCACGAATACAGCGGCTTATTATATCGATGAGGCTCAGGCCACGACAAGTGGCTTCTCTTCGGTCGGCGCGTTGATTACGCCTTCGATCGATCTTGGTGACGTTGAGCGGATCGAAGTTCTTAAGGGGCCGCAGAGCACGCTTTATGGCGCGAACACATTGGGTGGCCTCATCAGGGTGTTGTCGAAGAAACCCGATAGTCGCGACTTTTTCGGCGATGCACGGGTTGAAGGGACTGCAGTCGATGGGGGCGATGTCGGCTACAGCTTTCGTGGCGCGGTCAATGTGCCGATAATCGCTGACAAACTCGCGGTGCGTGCGTCGGGCTTCTATCGCGACGCGCCTGGTTTCGTAAACAACAGCCGCACCGGCGACCGGAATTTCAACACATCCGAAAGCTTCGGCGGCCGCCTTGCCCTGCGGTATACACCTACCGATGATCTGACGATCGACCTTTCTGGATTGATTCAGAACACGAACAGCATTGGGCAGGCAGTTCAGGCAAATCTCGCCGGAACGCTAACGCCACGCGATGCGCCCTATACCTATAGTGCATACGGGCGGCTGCCAACCAATCTGCGCTATCGGGTCGGTTCGGCAACGGTAAGCTATGATCTGGGCCCTCTGACCTGGACGACCACCGGAAGCTACGGCGACTATAATGCCTCGTTCGAAATCGACTTTACCGATAGCTTCTTGGGGCTTTTAGGCTTTGCCAGATATCCTGCCGGTACCGCAATTACATCTGTCCAATCACCTGCCACCATCAAGTACACGACGGAAAGTCGGTTGGTATCGGACCGGCTCGGTCGATTCGAATTTGTCCTTGGTGGATATTATACGAACGAAAAGACGAGCTTTGCTCAGCTATATCCTGCGGTAAATCCGTTAACCGGTGCTCCGGTGGCCGGGCCATTTTCGATTGTTCGCGCCAGTTTGGGTATTTCAACTTATGAAGAATATGCGGCATTCGGCAATGCCACATTCTATATTTTCGATAATCTCGACATAACGGGCGGCTTGCGATACTCACATAACAGCGAGGATGGCCGGTTCAACCTGCCGGTTAATGGCGTGCCGGCTTCTTCGTTGTTCGCCCCATTGGCACTGGTACAATTTCAGTCGAGCGGGGATCCGCTGACCTATCTTGCTACGCTGCGCTGGCGACCGACCGAGAAGGTCAGTGCCTATTTTCGCTACGCGACCGGATTTCGGCCAGGCGGGCCCCAGACCAACGTGGCTTTGATACCCGTCGTCGGCAACTCGGTGAAACCCGACACAACCGAGAATTACGAAGTCGGTATCAAGGGAAGTGCACTGAATGGGCGGTTCGCCTTTGATATTTCAGCCTATCACATCGATTGGAAAAATATTCAGTTGAACAGCATCCTCAACGCGCGATCCGTGACGGTTAACGGTGGGTTGGGAACTGTCGATGGTTTCGAAGCGACGTTCAACGTTACGCCGATGCGTGGTTTGAACATCGGGTCGACGTTGGGCTACACGGACGCAAAGCTGAAGTCTGCCGATGTCGGCGTACAGACAGCGACGGGCGCGCGCCCAGGCGACCGCCTGCCTTTGACACCGGATTTCACCGTTACAATCTTCGGCGACCAGACCTTCGCCATCACCAACGATATCGAGGGTTCGGTGGGAGGGACCTACGCTTTCCAGTCGGACATGCCGAGCAGCTTCCCCAATGATCGCTTGAACACGACGATCAAGCTGCCCAGCTTCGATACCATCGACCTAAGGGCGGGCGCAAAATTCAAGAACTATGCTATTCAGTTTCGGGTCGATAACGTAGCAGATACAGTTGGGTACACCTCAGCAGTGACCAATCGGCTGGTTGCCAATCAGCCGGGCGTAACAAGTCAATTGACGGTCATCAGGCCACGCAGCTTTACACTGTCCTTGTCTGCCGCTTTCTAGGCGGAAGATTCAACCAGGGGGTGTTTTACAGGCCGACGCTGTGCTGCAGGGGAGGCCACAGCATCGGTCAAAAATGGGTTTGCTCATGACTGTTCGGTTCGGCGCTGTGTCTGCGATTTTTGCGGTGTTGTTGGGCTTCGGCTCGGCCAGCGCTGCAGGGCTCGAGCAAAGCTCAGCTTCGCGCTATGTCCTAGCGGATTCGTTGACCGACGCTAGGCTCGCGCCGCTGGTCCTCAACGAGCGGATCGTCCAGCATTGGACGGGCCAGGACGGGGACTTCTGGTTCCGTCGGGCGCGCAAGGACGGCGGGGAATATGTCTTCGTAAAGGCGAGTGGCTCGGTCGAACTTGCTTTCGATCATCAGCGGCTGGCGTCAGCGGTGGCAGCTATCGCGGTATCGCCGGCGCCTGTATCGCCTTGGTCGTTGGTGGTGACTGAAATTTCCCCCGGCAGGGAAGCGACATTGTCATTCGGTCAGGCGACGCTGGTCTGCTCCCTGGTGCAGTATCAATGCGCCGCCCGGAAGGTGACGGCCCTGGATCCGACATGGCTGTTGTCGCCCGACGGCAAGAAAGCGGCATTCACTCGAGGTAGTGATGTCTGGCTGCACGATTTGGCGACCGGTCGAGAATCCGCACTGACGACCGATGGTGAACCATATTTTGCTTGGGGCAAATATCCTGAAGGAGGGTTGCTCAGCGTCCAACGCGATACGACGGGGCTGTCATTCAAACCTTGGGGGTTCAGCTGGTCACCCGATAGCAGATATCTGATCGGGGGACGGATCGATGATCGCAACGTCCCTGATTATCCCCTGGTCGAATCGGTCCCTCGCGATGGGAGTCTCCGGCCGAAGGTCCATAACATTCGGATCCGCCTGCTAGGCGAAAAGCCCGATTCCTTTTCGCCGACATTGTTTGACTTGGACAAAGGCATCCGTACGCCGATCGCGGTTCCACCCGTCGATATCTTGACGCCGACGATGGATGTGCTCGGCTGGTCCAAGGATCTCAGCAAATTCTACACCGGCGGCGTTAAAGATCAGGGCAAGGGCGGTGGTCTCTATGAGGTTTCAGTCGCAACCGGGCAGGTCAGGAAACTAATTTCCGAAGAGGCCGCCGGATTCGGCGGCGATAACGCAGCGATCTATAATCGCCCTAACACGCGGATCGTGGCCGGTGGCAGCCAGATTATCTGGTTTTCAAAGCGCAGCGGCTGGGGGCATTTGTATCGCTATGATCTTGCAACGGGCAAGCTCCTTAACGCCGTCACTAAGGGGAACTGGCTAGTCCGCGACATCATTCAGGTAGATGAGGCGCGGCAGCGGATCTACTTTACCGCTGGCGGACGCGAACCCGGCAATCCCTATCGACGGCGGCTTTACCGAGTGAATTTTGACGGCAGCGGATTGACACTGCTGACTCCTGAAGATGCCGATCACATGATTGATGGCAGCCCAAACCCAGCCTTCGGCGCCGTCTTTGGTAACCCGCCTTTGGCCCCGATGGTTTCCCCCAATGGCACCTTGTTCATTGATACCTATTCCACGCTGGATCGTCGCCCGGTCACGCTGTTGCGCAGAACCAGCGACGGCGGCATCATATCCCGGATCGCCGAGGCGGATGATACGGCATTGCAAGCGATTGGCTGGCGCCCGCCCGAACCCTTTACCGTCAAGGCGGCAGACGGTGTGACAGACATCTATGGCGTCATCTATTGGCCGGGAACTAAGCCCGCGAACGCCAAGATTCCTGTGATCGATGCCGCTTATGGTGGACCCCAGATCGCAATTTCACCTGTCAATTTCACTGATGCCCGCGTCGGCTATGGCGTTGGTCTGCGCGTTGCGACGGCATCGCTCGGATTCGCTGTGGTTTCGGTCGACGGACGTGCTACGCCACTTCGGTCGCGCGCCTTTCACGACATGGGCTATGGCAATTTCGCCGATATCGCGCTGGCCGACCACGTTGCCGCCATCAAGCAACTTGGTGCCCGATATCCGCAACTCGATCTAGATCGGGTAGGGATATATGGGCATTCCTTTGGGGGCTATGTCGCAACGCGCGCGCTGTTGCGATATCCTGATTTCTACAAGGTTGCCGTCGCATCGGCGGGTAGCCAGAACTTCCAGGGATTATATGGCATCAATCTTCCCGTGCCAGATTATGGCAATGGCGTGACTTTGCGGCCAACGCCAGGTGCTGTTCCCGAAAACTATCGAGAGATCGACAATGCCGCGCTGATTTCCAATCTAAAGGGGCATTTGCTGATAGCCCAGGGAGATCTTGACGAAAATGTCTATCCGGCGATCGCGTTGCAATTCGTCGATGCCTTAATCAAGGCCGACAAATCCTATGACTTTCTATATCTGCCCAACCGCAACCATCGTATTTCGGCCGGCGGTGCGTATTTTCAGCATCGCACATGGGACTATTTCCTTGATCATTTGGGACCGGCCTCCGCTTCAGCCGGCGCGAGGAATTGATGCAGATATTGTTCGAAAACGCTCGGGTTTTTGACGGCCATAGCGAAGCCTGCTCCGAAGGCGTGTCGGTCCTCGTAGAGGGCGATCGTATTGTCGAAGTGTCTGATCGCGCGATCAAAGCGCCGGATGCACGCCGGATCGAGGTCGGGGGCCGAACGTTGATGCCCGGCCTGATCGACCTGCACATTCACGCCTATGCCAGTGATGTCGATTTTCATAAGGTGGATAGATCGGGCCATGCCTATCGCGTTGGCCATGCCGCCAGAATGCTGGGCCATGCGCTCGATCGCGGCATTACCACGGTGCGCGATATTGGCGGCGGCGACTGGAGCCTGTGGCGCGCGATCGAGGATGGGCTGATCCGGGCACCGCGATTTTTCTATGCGGGCAAGATCTTGTCGATGACGGGCGGCCATGGCGATTTCCGGGCAACTGGTGAGCACCATCACCCGGAAGGCTATTGCGGCTGCGCAGGCAGCAATTCGCTCGCCGTGGTCGCTGATGGGGTCGATGAATGCTTGCGGGCGGTGCGTGAGGAAATGCGACAGGGCGCGCACTGCATCAAAATCATGGCATCGGGGGGCGTTACGTCCCCTACGGACCCAATCTGGATGAACCAGTATCGCGAAGATGAAACCCGTGCGATCGTCGGGGAATGCGCCGAGCGCCGAAGCTATGTCTCGGCCCACTGCCACCCGGCCAGCGCAATCCGCCGCTCGGTGGAATTCGGGGTCCGGGTCATCGAACACGGAACGCTGATCGATGATGAAACTGCCGCCTTTGTCGCCGCGCGCGGCGCGTATATCGTCCCGACACTGGCCATCATCTCGGCGCTGCTGGAGCATGGCAAAAAAATGGGTTTATCTGCGACAAGTCGGGAAAAAATGGAGGCCGCCGGTCGCACGGCGATGGTGGGGCTCGATGTCATGCGACGCGCCGGGATCAAACTTGGCTTTGGCACTGACCTGCTTGGCGCCACCTACACCATGCGCGATGTAGAATTTACGATGCGGCGAGAGGTCTTTACGCCGCTTGAAATCATGCGCCAGGCGACCTCGATGGGGGCCGAGATATTGATGCGCCAGGGTGAACTAGGGTGCATTGCGCCGGGCGCCTTTGCCGACATTCTCGTCGTCGATGGTGATCCAATGGCTGATATCGATTTGCTCGCCCGCGACGGTCAAGGACTGAGCGTCGTTATGCGCGGGGGCGAGTTGATCAAGTCGCGCCTTTGAGGTTTACCCATCTGGGTCAGCATCAAAATCGTGGCGGCGCAAGGTCCTGATAATCGGGCCGAGCATGCTATTGACCAGCCCCCACTGAGTGGTCCGTGTTGATTGTTAGTGCATTGTCACCTCCA
>CAZXBM010000002.1:0-132830 GCA_964638495.1 uncultured Stakelama sp.
TCACCGCACGGGCGCGATCGGGTGCGACCGAAAGGGTGGCGCTGCGCCGGGCATTGTCGCGTGGCGGCAGCAGGCGATAGAGATCGCCCTGCTGCACCAGATCGCGCACGCCCTTATACGCCGCGATCATTCGGGTGGCGGTCGCGACATCCTGCGCGTCCCATTTGTCGAGATTGGCGCCGATGCCGAGCCCGCCCTGCATCGCCGAGAGGAAGCGATAGTCGAGCGATGTCACCCGGCCATTGGCCCAGTTCGGGCTGTCGGTGACCCACGCCATCATCAATTGCGGGGCATAGGCTTGTGTGAAGCCGTCCTGGATCGACAGGCGATCGAACGGGTCGGTATTGTCGGATGTCCACGCCTCGTCGGTGCGCGCGAAGATGCCGAGGTCGATACGCCCGCCACCGCCCGCGCACGTCTCGATCTCAAGCTGAGGATGCCGACGGCGCAGTTCGTCGATAATCCAGTAGAGGTTGCGGACATAGTCGACATACAGCGCCTGCTGTTCGTCAGGCGCGCGCTCGGGCCAGCCGGGTTCGGACCAGACGCGATTATGGTCCCATTTGAGGAAGGCGATGTCATTCTCGCTGACCAGTTTGTCGAGCACCGCGAGCACATGATCGCGCACGTCGGGCCGGGCGAGGTTGAGCACGAGCTGATTGCGCGCTTCCGAGCGCGGTCGGCCGGCGAAGTTGATCACCCAATCGGGATGCGAGCGGTAGAGATCGCTGTCGGGATTGACCATCTCGGGCTCGACCCACAAGCCAAAATCCATGCCGAGCGCGTGGACCCGGTCTATCAGCGGCTTCATGCCGTGCGGGAATTTAGCCGGGTTTGGTGTCCAGTCGCCAAGCCCGGCATGGTCGTCATTGCGCTTGCCGAACCAGCCATCGTCGATGACGAACCGTTCGACACCGATCTTCGCCGCCTTTTCAGCGAGCGCCATCTGTCCGGCCTCGTCGATCGCAAACAGCGTCGCTTCCCAGCTATTGTAGATCACCGGGCGTAGGCGCGGCATTGGCCGTTGCGGCAGAATGATCGCTCGTTCGTAACGGTGGAGGCGGCGCGAGGCATCGCCCCAGCCACCTGCGCTGAACCCGGCGTGGAACACGGGCGTCGCGAGGCTTGCGCCCGGCATCAGCTTGTAGCCGAAGTCATAGGGGTTGAAGCCGCCGGTCACGCGCACTTCGCCCAATTGGTCGCGCTCGACCGTGATCCGCCACGATCCGCTCCACGCCAGCGCGCCGTACCAGACGGGACCCGTCTCCTCCGCAGTATCGCCTGCTCGACCGATCGCAAACCAAGGATTGACGACATGGCCGCTCGCGCCCCGCCTGCTCTCCAGTGTCGTCGGTGCTTCATCGATCGGGCGTTCGTTGAGATTAAATTCCGATGCCCAGCGTCCGGTCAGGTAGCGCAGGCGGTATCCGTCGCTGACCGGCAATGTCAGCGAGGCGGCCATGGCCTGGTCGATCCTGAACGCGGTGGCCCCCACATTGCGGATCACCGCCGATCGCGCGAGGATGCCGCTCGCCGGATCAAGCGCATAACGTAGCTCCACCTCGACCGGTCGGTCGATATCGCGCAGTGTCACGATCACGCCGTCCTTGATCAGCCGGTGGGCGGCGTAGCGCAGCACCAGATCGCGGTTGCCATCGGGGAAGGCCACTTTCAGCGCCGCCTCGCTCAGCAGGCCGCCGCCCTGTCCCGGATATTCCTGTGCGGTGAGCGTCCAGCTCATATCGTGCGAAGACAGTGCCTCCTGGTTCGCCGGCGCGCGCAGGGCGTCGTCAGCTGCCAGCTGCGCGCCCCAATAGAGCGCCCGCACTTTGCCGTCGCTCGCGATAACGAAGGCGTAGGTTACCCCACCCCCGTCGAGCCGGAAGACGCGTGCGCTGGCGTCGTAGGACGATGCGGCGTGGGCAGGCAGAATCGCTTGGACGGCCCATAAAATGCCGATGACGATCGAAAGGAGGCGCATCATGGAAGCCTTTTTAGGCATCAGAACTCGAAGGAATCGACCGCAACGGTCTTGCCGATAAGAAACGCATCCGCGACGAGTTGTAACGGACGCATGTCGATGTCGCTGATGCCCGTGGCGATCAGATCGGCGAAGCGAGCATATAGCCGGGCATATTCGGCATTGGGCCCGCTTTCGTGCGCTACACCGTCAATCGACAGGCGACTCCCGCCGTCGCTGAGGCGTAGGGAGCCGGTATCGGTCTCTACCACGATTTCCCAGGTCTGGAGGCCCGTCTGCAGGAAATCGAGCTCGACAGTAACCGGGATCTCGTGGCCAAGTATCAGCGCAAGAGACGCCGCGATTGGCGCGGCGCGGTTGGTGGGGATAAAGAGCGTCGCGCCCTCGACTGAAAGCGCGCCGGGCAGGATCGCGGTGGCGATCGACAGCGCGTTGATCCCTGGATCGAACACGCCGTATCCGCCCGCCGCTAGGATCCACTCCTGCCCTGGATGCCACTGGCGAATATCTTCGCGCCAGTCGATCCGTACAGCGTGGATCGTCTTGTCGGCGAGCCAGTCGCGCGCCTTCGCGACGCCGGCCGCCTCGCGCGAATGCCAGGTGGCGAACAGCGTAACGCCGGTCGCACGCGCATGCTCGGCAAGCGCGATTACCTCTGATACCGTCGCGCCTGGAGGCTTTTCGAGCATCACGTGCAACCCCGCGTCGATTGCCGCGCGAGCGATCAGATGACGCCCGTTGGGCGGCGTGCACAAGGACACGGCATCGAGGTTATGACCGCCTGCGATCATCGCGGCGATATCGTGGTGCGCGGGCACGCCGGGCAGCGATGCATTGCGGCTGGCGGTCGCCGCGAGCACAAAGGCGGGATCGTCGGTGATCGCCGGGACGTGCTGGTCGCGCGCAATCTTGCCGATGCCGACCAGTCCTAGCCGGATGGGCTTGCTCATCCCGAGTGGTCTGGGCTTGATTGGTGCCCGGTTGAGTTGCCCGGCCACCTGCGGCGTGAGACGATTTCCGCCAAGGTCAAGCACGCCCCCGTTTGTCTGATAATTAGGCATTCTATGCAAATTGCCGAACGCTATCAACCGCGATTTGGGCAAGAAAAGCCATGGCGTGGCCGAATGCGGAACGACAGAGCCGACCCCGGCAGTCTTGCTGCGCAGTCGGGCGTGGTTCGACAATCCGGCCAATCCCGACATGACCGCGCTCGCAACACGCACCCCAGATAACGCCGCCGCCGCCCGCGCCGACCGCCCACCAGCGATCGACGCCACAACCCGCTCATGAAGATCATTCGAACAAGTTCGCGTCATCCATGCTGACCTCCATCCGCAATCACAGACGGCCAGGACTTCAGCTGGTCGCGCTACGAGAGACGCACTTGCTGGCTCGGTCGATCTGAAGCGTCGGGCGGGGCGGGCATATTCCGATGGAATAGGTTACGGCATCAGTCGCCGGGTTTTCCCAATCCGCAACGGTCATCGGTTCGCCGTCAGCTCGCGTCCAGCTCCCGCCTTCTTGAAAGCCGACATAATCGTCGACTCGTTGCATACGGTGATGGGAAAGCGCCGCGACATAGTCGTCCAACGCCAGATCGCGGTGTTCCCAATCGACCCAGCTGATTGCGTTATCCTGCGCATAGGCGTTGTTGTTGCCCCGTTGCGTGCGCCCGAATTCGTCACCCGCCGTCAGCATGATCGTGCCCGTCGATGCGAACAGCGTGGCCAGCAGTGCGCGGAGGTCGGCGGTGCGGCGGGCGATGAGATCAAGGTCGTCGCTCGGGCCTTCGACGCCGCCGTTCCAACTATGGTTGTCGCTGTGCCCGTCGCGGTTGTCCTCGCCATTGGCGTGGTTGTGCTTGTCGGCATAGGTGACCGTATCCGCGAGGGTGAAGCCGTCATGCGCAGCGAGGAAATTGACGCTGCGGCAGGTGCCGGGGAAAATGTCCGATGACCCCGCGATCCGGGTGACGAGATCGGCGATACGGCCGTCGCCGCGCCAGAAGCGCCGGACATCGTCGCGGAAGCGGTCGTTCCATTCGAGCCAGTCAGCCGGAAAATGACCGAGCTGATAGCCGCCCGGCCCGATATCCCAAGGCTCGGCGATCATGACCCGGTCGGCGAGCAGCGGGTCGGCGGCAATCTCGGTAAAGATCGGTGCATCGGCGGCGAAACCCGGCCCGCGCGCCATAACGGGCGCCAGATCGAAGCGGAAGCCGTCAACGGCGCAGGCGCTGACGAAGTGGCGCAGGCTGGCCAGAGTCAGGTCGCGGACAGCGCTCTGCGCGAAATCGAGCGTGTTGCCACATCCGGTATCGTTGATCAGGCGGCCGTCGGGGGCATGGGCATAGGCGGTATTGTCGAGCCCGCGCAGCGACAGCACCCCGCCATGGACATCGCTTTCGCCGCTATGGTTGAAGACCAGATCGAGGATGACCCCAATACCAGCCGCATGCAGCGCTGCCACGCTCGCGCGCAATTCCGCCACGCCCCCCGGGCACAGGCCAGGATCGAGCGCCATCATCGCGACCGGGTTATAACCCCAGGCGTTGCTCAGCCCGAGCGGGCCGAGATGGCGCTCGTCGATCCAGGCGGTGACGGGCATCAGCTCAACCGTCGAGACCTGCAGTTTTTGTAGATGTGCGATGATCGCGGGCTCGGCGAGGGCGGCGACGGTGCCCCGCAACGCTTGCGGCACATCAGGGTGCAACATGGTGAAGCCGCGCACGTTGATCTCGTAAATCAGGCCACCTCGAGCGAAGCGTGGTGGCGCAATCGTCGGCGGTATGACCGGCCCAGGAACAATCGCGCGCGGGATGAGGGTGGCGGTGTCGACCCCAAATTGCGCAAGCGCCGGGTCCTGGGCAAATCGTCGGTCGAGCTCGACCGCATAGGGATCGACCAGCAACTTGGCCGGGTCGAACCACTGGCCATGGGCAGGCGCCCATTGCCCTTCCGCACGGTAGCCATAGGCGGCCCCGGGGTGCTCGCCCGGCAGCGAGGCGGTCCAGTCGTCGCCGTTGCGCTGCATGGCGATGCGCCGCTCGCCTGCCGCATCGAACAGGCATAGCCAGAGTGCTGACGCTCTTGGCGAGCGAACCCGAAAGCTGGTGACGCCGCCCTCACAACGGGCGCCGTAGGGCGACGTCATGTCACGACGTCGGGCGCTGTGCGGCCAGTTTGGTGCGTAATCTGGGCGATATCCTCGGCGGCGGCGACGATCGACTGGAGCATCTCACCGGTGTCGCCATCGATCG
Source organism: uncultured Stakelama sp. (assembly GCA_964638495.1). Taxonomy (GTDB): domain Bacteria; phylum Pseudomonadota; class Alphaproteobacteria; order Sphingomonadales; family Sphingomonadaceae; genus Sphingomonas. The sequence continues at coordinate 5,241 of CAZXBM010000002.1, forward strand.
CGCCGTCGGCGGGTTCGTAGCGCTCCAGATACACTCGCAGAGTCGCCCCTTGTGTGCCGGTGCCTGACAGGCGGAAAACGACGCGCGAGCCGCCCTCAAACAGGATGCGCAAGCCCTGATTGGCGCTGACTGAGCCATCGACCGGATCGGTGTAGGAAAAACTGTCCGCCTCAGCCACCGTCAGCGCACCGAAGCTGGAGCCGGGCAGGGTGGGCAGCCGAGCGGTCAGTGCCGCCACCAGCGCATTGGCGCGCTCGGTCTCGATCGCCTCATAATCATGCCGTGCGTAATAATTGCGCCCAAACCGCGCCCAGTGGTCGCGCGCGAGCACATCCGCGCTGATCTGCCGCACCACGAGGATGTTGAGCCAGAGCAGCACCGCCCATAACCCGTCCTTCTCGCGGACATGATCGGACCCGGTCCCGGCACTTTCCTCGCCGCAAATCGTCGCCAGCCCGGCATCGAGCAGGGTGCCAAAGAATTTCCAGCCGGTGGGCGTTTCATAATGCGCGACGCCCAGTACCTCGGCCACCCGGTCCGCCGCTGCGCTGGTCGGCATGGATCGCGCAATACCTTTCAGCCCGGCCGCATAGCCGGGTGCCAGATGCGCATTCGCGGCCAGCATCGCCAGCGAATCCGATGGCGTGATGAAGCGCCCCCGCCCAATGATCAGGTTGCGATCGCCGTCCCCGTCCGACGCCGCACCGAAATCGGGCGCGTCGGGCGACATCATCAGGTCGTAGAGGTCCTTTGCATGGACTAGATTGGGGTCGGGGTGGTGCCCGCCGAAATCCTCGAGGGGGACGCCGTTGCGCACCGTGCCCGGCGCAAAGCCGAGCCGCCGCTCGAGGATTTCGGTCGCATAAGGCCCCGTCACCGCGCTCATCGCGTCGAATGCCATGGTGAAGCCGCCCGCCACTGCCGTGCGGATGGCCGCGAAATCGAACAGGCTTTCCATCAGATTGGCATAGTCGGTGACCGGATCGATCACGTCGACGGCCATTCCCGCGACATCGACCGTCCCGTCGTGATCGAGATCGATGTCGGGCGTATCCACCGTCAGCCAGCGATCGATCGTCTGCGTGCGCGCGTAAATCGCCTCGGTCACCGCTTCGGGGGCGGGACCGCCATTGGCAATATTGTACTTGATCCCAAAATCCTCGTCCGGCCCGCCGGGGTTGTGGCTGGCCGACAGGATCAGCCCGCCACTGGCTTGGTATTTGCGGATGACATGGCTCGCGGCCGGGGTGGAGAGGATGCCGCCGCGCCCCACGATAACGCGCGCATATCCATTGGCTGCCGCCATCCGGATGGCCTGCTGGATGGCAATACGGTTGTAGAAACGACCGTCACCGCCCAGCACCAGGGTTGCGCCGTCGCCGCGCTCGACGACGTCGAAAACCGACTGGACGAAGTTTTCGGTATAGTTCGCCTGTTGGAACACCCGCACCTTCTTGCGCAGGCCCGACGTACCGGGCTTTTGTCCCTCAAATGGCATTGAGGCGATCTTCTGGATCACGCATTGTCCCCGATAAGCTGTTGATAGATAGCGGCATAGTCCGCGCCGCTGCGGCTCCAGGAAAAGTCGGCCGACATGCCGTTGCGCTGGATTTGTTGCCACAATCGCGGCTGGCGATAGAGCGCGACGGCGCGGCTGATCGCGGATGCCAGCCCGTGATAATGCGCGCCATCGAACTGCACGCCAGTCGCCACGCCCGCGGCGATGGCGGCAGGGTTGGCATCGATCACCGTATCCGACAGGCCGCCGGTGCGCGTCACCACGGGCACGCAACCATAGGCGAGCCCGTACAACTGCGTAAGGCCACAGGGTTCGAAGCGGCTCGGCACCAATATCGCGTCGCCGCCACCCTGCATGCGGTGCGACAGTGCTTCATCATAGCCGAAATGCAGGCCGACTTTGCCGGGATGGCGCGCGGCCCCCGACTTCAACGCGGCGACGATTTCTGCGTCACCTGACCCCAGGATCGCCAGCCGGCCACCATTGCCGACGAGATGATCGAGGATTTCGGGGATGACGTCGGCCCCTTTCTGCCAGGTGAGGCGGCTGACCATGATGAAGAGTGGGCCATCCCCCATGTCGAGCCCGAACTGCTTTTCCAGCGCGCGCTTGTTGGCTTTTCGTTTGGAAAGGGTGCGCACGGCATAATTGGCGACGAGCGCGGGGTCGCTCTCTGGGTTCCATTCGGCGGTGTCGATGCCGTTGACAATCCCACGTACCCGGTCGCCGCGCGCGGCGACCAGCCCCTCCAGCCCCATGCCATATTCGGACCGGACAATCTCGCGCGCATAAGTCGGGCTGACGGTCGTGACGATATCGGCGAGTTGCAGCCCCGCCTTCAGGAAGCCGACCCCGCCATAGCTCTCCACCCCTTCGATCGACCACGCCGAAGCGGGCAGTTGCAGGCTGGCGACGATGCGCGACTCGTACCAGCCCTGAAACGCCATGTTGTGGATCGTCATGACGGCGGGAATGCGCGGTGCCGAATTGAAGGGGGCGAAGCGCAGATAGGCCAGCGCCATCGCTGCCTGCCAATCATGGGCGTGGAGCAGGTCAAACGACAATTCCTCGACAGCGCCACTGGCGATATCTGCCGCCGCCCGACCAAACGCAGCAAAGCGCCGCCAGTTATCGTCCCAATCCTTGCCCGACGCATCGATATAGGGCGTGCCAACCCGTGCGAAATATGCCGGCGCGTCGACCACCAGCAGGTCATGCTCGCCGATCTTCGCCTTCAGCAATCGTGCCGGTTCGCCCAGCAATGCATCCCATTGGTGAATGCGCTTTGCCTTGCCGATTGCCGCGATGACCGACGGGTAGCCAGGCAGCAATGTCGTCATCGCGACGCCATGCCGGGCGAGCGCGGCCGGCAGGGCACCCGCGACATCCGCCAGCCCGCCGGTCTTGACCAGCGGGACGGCTTCCGATGCGACCGACAGAATCTTCATCACCGTCATGTGGTCTGTAATTTCTCGATCATCGATTTGGTGACTAGGCAAACGCCCTTCTCCGACCGCCGGAAGCGCTGGCCATCAAGGATCGGGTCTTCGCCGATCACCAGACCTTCTGGAATCCGCACCCCGGCATCAAGGATGACATTGGTGAGCCGGGCACCTCGGCCGATGTTGCATCGCGGCAGGATGACCGTTCGGTTCACACTGGAATAGCTGCCCATTTTGACGCCGGTGTAAAGCAGGCTGCGGGTCGCGGTCGCGCCGGAGACAATACAATCCTGCGAGATCAGCGATGATATCGCCTGGCCGCGCCGCCCTTCCTCATCATGAACGAATTTGGCCGGAGCAGCGACGATTTGGTCAGTCCAGATTGGCCAATCGCGATCATATAGGTTCAGCTTGGGCACGACATCGGTCAAGTCGAGATTGGCATCGAAATAGGCATCAATCGTGCCGACGTCGCGCCAATATTCTTCAATCTCCTCGGCTGCTCGAATGCAGCTGTCGGTGAAGCGGTGGGCGATCGCCTTGCCGTGTTTCACGATATACGGAATGATATCGCCACCGAAATCGCGGCTGGAATTGGGGTCGGCGGCGTCGCGGCGCAGCTGGTCAAACAGGAAATCGGTGTTGAAGACATAGATACCCATCGATGCCAGCGCATGATCGGGATCGCCCGGAATCCCCGGCGGGTCTTTCGGCTTTTCAACAAAGGCCGTGATCACGTCCTTGCCGTCGACATGCATGACGCCGAAGCCGGTGGCCTCCATGCGCGGCACGACCAGACAGCCGACGGTCACATCGGCACCGGAATCGACATGCTGGCGCAGCATCAATTCATAATCCATCTTGTAGATGTGATCGCCCGCCAGAATGACCATATATCTGGGCGCGTGACTGGCGATGATGTCGATGTTCTGGAACACCGCATCGGCGGTGCCCTCATACCATTGGCTTTCCGACACACGTTGTGACGCAGGCAGGATGTCGAAGCTTTCGTTGCGTTCGGGGCGCATGAAGTTCCACGCGCGCTGCATGTGCCGGATCAGCGAATGGGCCTTGTACTGGGTCGCCACCCCAATCCGTCGGATGCCTGAGTTGATCGCGTTGGAGAGGGCAAAATCGATGATCCGCGATACCCCGCCGAAATACACGGCAGGCTTGGCGCGATTGTCGGTCAGTTCCATCAACCGGCTACCTCGCCCTCCGGCGAGCACATAGGCCATCGCATCGCGCGCCAGCGGCTGGATTCGTTTCTCGCTCATCCTGTCCTCTCCATTTTTATCGCGTTTATTATCCGTCCCATTCAAGCATGATCGTGGCGAGCGGGGGCAAGACGAGAGAGGCACCGCCGTTCACTGCCGTCACTGCGCCCAAATTTCCTTGGCCGCTCCCGCCGTAAAGCTGACTGTCGCTGTTCAGGATTTCGCGCCATTTGCCGTCATGCGGCAGGGGCACGCGATAGTGATCGTGCAACGCCGGGGTCATATTGCTGATCACCGCAATCGACCGTGCCCCCGGTGCCTTGCGCAACCAAGCGAATACAGAATTCTGACGGTCATCGGCGATCAGCCATTCAAAGCCTTCACCCTCGCAATCGCGGGCATGGAGCGCGGGCTTGGCGGCGTGGAGATGGTTGAGGTCGCGCACCAGGTTGCGGACCCCCTCGTGCATTGGCGACACACGCAAATCCCAGTCGAGCGCGCGCTCCTCCGACCATTCGCGGCGCTGCGCGAATTCCTGTCCCATGAACAGCAGCTTCTTGCCCGGATAACCCCACATCAACCCGTAATAGGCGCGAAGATTGGCAAATTTCTGCCAGTCGTCGCCGCTCATCTTGGCCAGCAGTGACCCCTTGCCATGCACAACCTCATCGTGGCTGAGCGGCAGAACGAAATTTTCGGAAAAAGCATAGACCAGGCCGAAGGTGATCTCGTCATGGTGGAACTGCCGGTGGATCGGATCACGTGCCATGTATTGCAACGTGTCGTGCATGAACCCCATGTTCCATTTGAACCCGAAGCCGAGCGCGGTGCTGCCGGGCGCATCGTCATAGGCGGGCTGCGACACGCCGGGCCATGAGGTAGACTCCTCGGCGACAGTGATGATCCCGGCATGGCTGGCATAAAGCGCACGGTTCATCGCGCGCAGCAGCGCGACGGCTTCCCAATTCTCGCGGCCGCCCTGTTCGTTGGGGATCCATTCGCCGTCCTCGCGGCTGTAATCGCGGTACAGCATCGACGCGACCGCATCGACCCGCAAGCCATCGACATGATAGCGCTCCGCCCAGAACAGCGCGTTATTGACCAGGAAGCTCGCCACCTCGCGTCGGCCGAAATTGTAGATAGCGGTGTTCCAGTCTGGGTGGAAACCAAGCTTGGGATCGGCGTGTTCGTACAGCGCGGTGCCGTCAAACAGCGCCAGCCCATGCTCGTCGACCGGGAAATGCGCTGGCACCCAATCGATCAGCACGGATATCCCGGCCCGGTGCGCGCCATCGACGAAGCGCGCAAACCCGTCCGGCCCACCGAACCGGGCGGAGGGGGCAAACAGCCCGGTCGTCTGATAGCCCCAGCTGGGGTCATAGGGATGTTCGGAAACGGGCAGGAATTCGATATGGGTGAAGCCCATGTCCGCGACATAGGGGATCAGCCGTTCGGCCATCGCGTCCCAGCTGAGGAACCAGCCATTATCGTCGCGCTGCCATGATCCGGGATGGACCTCATAGATCGACATCGGTTCGCGTCGAGGATCAGCCGACGCCCAATGCGCGCGGTGCGCGGCATCGCCCCAGTCGGGCTTGCCGGGATCGGCGGTGAGCGATGCTGTCTTTGGGCGCAGTTCGGCGGCAAAGGCATAAGGGTCGGCCTTCAGCGGCAGCACCGTGCCGTCGGCCCCGACGATCCGGTATTTATACGCCCGACCCGCGCCGATATCGGGCAGGAAGATTTCCCAGACGCCGATGTCCAGTCGCTTGCGTAAAGGGTGGCGGGTGCCGTCCCAGTCGTTGAAATCGCCGACAACCGATACATGGCTGGCATTGGGTGCCCAGACCGCGAAATGGACGCCGTGTGCGCCCTCATGCTCGATCAGATGCGCGCCCATCTTGTCGAACAGGCGCAGATGTGTCCCTTCCGCGATCAGGAAATCATCGAGCGGGCCAAGCACCGGACCAAAGCTGTAGGGATCGGTTGCCCACCATTCATGGTCGCCCGCTGTGCAGCGATATTTGACCGGCTGTCGTCCGCCCTTAACCTTGCCCTCGAACAGGCCGCGCGCGTCGACGCGCTTGAGTTTCCCCAGCTTCTTGCCCACCAGGCTATGCGCCTCGGCGGTGTCGGCTCCCGGCAATATGGCGCGGGCAAAGCCGCCCTCTGGTCCTTCGTGAATGCCGAGCAGGGAAAACGGGTCCGCATGGGTGCCAGCCAGCAACGCCTCGATCGCGGACCCGGGGGGCTTCACAACACGCCCCAAATCTCACGCGCATATTCACCGATCGTGCGGTCGGAGGAGAACCAGCCGACATTGGCGATGTTGCGAATGGCGGCGGTCTGCCAGCCCGCACTGTCGCGCCAGCGCCGGTCGACGTCGCGCTGCGCGTCGGTATAGCTTTCGAAATCGGCCGCGACCATGAACCAGTCGCTGTTGTACAGTCCATCCATCAGTCCGCGATATCGCCCCGGATCGTCGGGCGAGAACACGCCCGATGCGATCGAATGCACCGCCTGGCACAATTCACGCGACCCTTCGATAATCTGCCGCGGGTTGTAGCCATTGGCGCGGTGGGCAGCGACCTCGTCGGCGGTCAGGCCGAAGATCACGATGTTCTCGCGGCCGACATGCTCCATGATCTCGATATTGGCACCGTCGAGCGTGCCGATGGTGAGCGCGCCATTGAGCGCGAACTTCATGTTCCCGGTGCCAGATGCCTCCATGCCTGCGGTCGAAATCTGTTCTGACAGGTCGGCGGCGGGGATGATCCGTTCGGCCTTCGAGACATTGTAATTGGGCACGAACACGACCTTCAACAGATCGCCGACCGCCGGATCGCTGTTGACCCGGCGCGCAATGTCGTTGGCCAGTTTGATGATCAGCTTGGCATTGTGATAGCTCGATGCCGCCTTGCCGCCAAAGATCTTGACGCGCGGCACCCAGTCGATCTCGGGATGGCTGCGGATCTGGTCATAGAGCGCGACGGTCTCGATCAGGTTGAGCAATTGCCGCTTATATTCGTGGATGCGCTTGATCTGCACGTCGAACATCGCGTCGGGATCGAGCCTGATCCCCATCAGGCCATGGAGATGATCCGACAGCGCGACCTTGTTGGCGCGCTTCACCGCCAGGATTTTCTGACCCAGCGCCGCGTCACCCGCCAAGGGGGCGAGCGCCGACAGCTTCATCGCATCGTCGAGGAAGTCATCGCCGATTGCCTCGCGGATCACGCTGGTCAGTCCGGGATTGCATTGCTGCAACCAGCGCCGGGGCGTCACGCCGTTGGTCTTGTTATTGATCTTGCCCGGATACAGCTTGTGCAGATCGGCAAAGACCGTGGTCTTCATTAGCTCAGTGTGGAGTGCGGCCACGCCGTTGACGCTGTGCGATCCGGCAAAGGCCAGGTTGGCCATCCGGATACGTCGGTCACCGCCCTCGTCGATAAGCGAGATTGCGGAAACTTCGCCGTCCGACATGCCCTGGTCGCGCGCCTGTCTCAGCACGCCGCTGTTGATCTTGTAGACGATCTGCATGTGCCGCGGCAGCAGCCGTTCGAACAGCGGCAGCGGCCAGCTTTCCAGCGCTTCGGGCAGCAATGTGTGGTTGGTATAACCAAAAGTGCGGGTGGTCACGTCCCAGGCCGTGGCGAAGTCCAGCCCGTGATCGTCCATCAGCAGCCGCATCAGTTCGGCCACTGCCACGGCCGGATGGGTATCGTTCAGCTGGATCGCCGCCTTGTCGGGCAGGGTCCGTACATCGCCTTCATATTGGACATGGCGGCGAACGATGTCCTGGATCGAGGCGGAGGTGAAGAAATACTCCTGCCGCAGTCGCAGTTCCTGCCCGGCGGCACTCGAATCGGCAGGGTAAAGCACGCGCACCAGCGCATCGGCGCGCAGCACATCCACCAGCGCGCCGACATGGTCCCCGGCATTGAAAGCGTCGAGTTTGATCGGATCAAGCGCGCTGGCGCTCCACAGCCGCAGCGTGTTGACCCGGTGGCCGCGCCAGCCGACGACGGGCGTATCGAACGCGGTCGCCTCGACCGATTCGGCCGGGTGCCAGGCAACGCCCTCGGGCGTGGCGACAACCTCGCCACCAAAGCCGATCCGGTACGAGCTTTCGCGGCGCTCGAATTCCCAAGGATTGCCGTGCGCCAGCCAGGTTTCGGGAAGTTCGACCTGCCAGCCATCGTCGATCCGCTGTCGGAACATGCCGTTCACATAGCGGATGCCATAGCCATAGGCCGGGATGTCGAGGCTGGCGAGGCTCTCCATAAAGCATGCCGCCAGCCGCCCCAGGCCGCCATTGCCGAGCGCTGCGTCGGGCTCAAGCTGCTCGAGCTCGGCCAGGTCGATGCCGTGCTCGTGGAGCGCGACGCGCATCTCATCGGTCAGCCCCAGGTTCGACAGCGCATCGCGCAACAGCCGCCCGATCAGAAACTCAAGGCTCAGATAATAGACCCGCTTGCCCTTTTGCTCATAGGTGCGCGAGGTTGATTCGATCCATCGGTCGATAATGTCGTCGCGCAATGCCAACACAGTGGACGCGAACCAATCATGTTCGGTCGCTGCCGTTTCATTCTTGCCAATCCGTTGGCGCAGAACATTGGTGATCCGCGCTTCGAGTTGTTCGGACTTCAGGTCGGGATTGGCTGCCACGAGTATGTATCTCCTTTTCGGTGCAAGCTTGGTCGGTGCAAATTGGGATGCGTCCGGCTTTTGCCGATCCACATGGTGCACACCGCACTTTCGCCATCCAGTCCCTGACCACAGCCTAGGCCTTAGCGTCGGCATTGAGCAACCGCCCAAGGGGTGATGCAGACGAATTCATTGGTGCCTTTAATGAAAATGAGTTGCCTGGCCGCTTGCGCGCGTCGATGCACAACACATCATGGCCACCGATACTTCAGCTGATCTCTATGCGCTTGCCGAGGCGGCGGGGGTCGCGTGCCATTGGCGCGATGTGGATGGGCGTGATCGCCTGGCAGGCGACGATGCGCTCGCGGCAATTCTATGCGCGCTTGGGCATGAAACCGGCAATAGTCGGCAGATGAAGCGCAGCATGGCGGCGCTGGCCGAGCGAGCCCGGGGCTTGCCCGCCATGATCGTGACCGAAGTCGGGCTTGCGACGGCGATCCCGATTGGGGCACTTCGCGCCGAGATTACCGGCAAGGACGGTATGACCAGGCCGGTGGCGATCGACTCGGGATCGCTCGCCGCGATCGATCACCCGGGCTATTACACGCTCACCCTTGATGGCCGGTCGCTGACGCTTGCCGTCGCCCCGCGCCGTTGCCCTTTGCCCACGCCCGACAGCCGAAGGGTTTGGGGCGCGGCAATCCAGATTCCGGCGCTGCGGGGCGCTGACTCACGGGGATTCGGTGGGTTTGCAGAATTGAGCGATGCGGCGCGGACTTTGGCGGGGTGCGGCTGCAATGCGATTGCGGTCAATCCCGTCCATGCGATGTTCCCGGGGTCGGGCAAGAATTTCAGCCCCTATTCGCCGTCGAGCCGCACCTTCTTGAACAGCGCGATGGGCGATCCGGCGCTGGTCGGCCTGCCGCCCTTTCCCGGCAGCGAGGCGAGCGGTCTAATCGATTGGCCAACGGCCTTGCCACAAAGACTGGCAGACTTGCGGACCAGTTTTGCGGGCCTTCCGCCCGAGATGCGTGCGCAAATCGCGGCGAATTCCGCCGACGGCGGCGATGCGCTCCGCCGACACGCAACCTTCGATGCGCTCGATTGCCATTTTCGCCCCGGCGGCGCCGATGGCTGGCGCGACTGGCCCACTGCATTCCAGCATCCCGACAGCGCTGCGGTCGCTGACTTCGCCAGGGCCAACGCCGACGATATCGAGTTTCACCTGTTCGCGCAGTGGCTTGCCCGCGAAAGCCTGGATCTCGCCCAACGGGGCGCGCGTGACGCTGGCATGGACATCGGCCTGATTGCCGATCTCGCGGTTGGGGTGCATTTGTCAGGGAGCGACACTTGGGCGATGCGGGATTCGATGCTGCGCGGTTTGACCATCGGCGCACCGCCCGATCCACTCGGGCCGCTCGGGCAGAATTGGTGCATCACCGGCTTTTCGCCCGACGGTCTGCGCACCACCGGTTTCCAGCCCTGGATTGACATGGTGCGATCGGCGCTGCGGTCAGCGGGCGGGTTGCGGATCGATCACGCCTTTGGCCTTGCCAGGCTTTGGGTCATTCCTGAAGGCGAAGAATCGTCGCAGGGTGCGTATCTGACCTATCCTTTTCTTGATTTGGTGCGCCTGTTGACGCTGGAGGCGCACTGCGCCGCTTCGCTGATCATTGCCGAGGACCTTGGCACGGCGCCCTATGGTTTCACTCAAGCCGTGGCTGATCGCAACATGCTGGGCATGCGCGTCTTGTGGTTCGAACGGGCGGCGGATGACGGCTATATCGGCGCGCAGGATTATCCGTCCAATGGCGTCGCGATGACCGGCACACACGACACCCCGACACTGGCCGGGTGGTGGTCAGGACTCGATCTCGACTGGGCTGATAGACTGGGCCGACTGCCGGAGGGGACCGACCGGGCCGAGGCCGAGGAGGTCCGCAATTGGGACCGGGGGCTCCTCTGGTCCACGCTGACAGGCGGTAGTGATCGTCCGGCACCGGACGACACCGCTCCGTTGGTCGATGCAGCCCTTGCCCATATTGCGCAGACCCCGGCCAAGTTGGTTGTCGTGCCGCTTGAAGATATCCTTGGTGCAGTCGAGCAGCCCAATCTACCGGGAACTACAACCGAGCATCCGAACTGGCGGCGACGCCTGACCGATCCTCTTGCAACCCTGCTCGATACACCGGACGTCGAAAGGCGGCTGAAATCATTGTCTAACAGAGAATAAGGGGCCAGTGGGCCCATGAACCGTTGGTCATTTCTTGCGGTCGACGCGATGGCGATCCTTGCAACGCCGATCATTAGGATCCTCGGGCCATTTGCGGGCCGAACGCGGCGAAAAGACCGGCAAGATGCTGCGCAGGAGCGGGATTGCGCGGAACCTGTCCCTATCGGACCCCATGTTCAGCCCATGGTCGGAAGGGGCACTTTAAATTCCTCCGCGACCCACCGACGCGCCGCCGTCGACAAACAGCGTCTGGCCAGTGATAAATCCAGCGCTATCGGAAAGCAGGAAGGCGATCGCCGCCGCGATTTCGGCCGGCGTGGCGAACCGGCGCATCGGGACACTGGACAGATAGCGGGCCTCGCCGGGGCTACCGGGGGGATTGTTCTTTCGGAACAGCTCGGTTTCGGTCGGCCCGGGGGCCACAGCGTTTACCGTGATTCCGGTCTCTGCAAGCTCGAGCGCCCAGCTCCGCGCGAAGCTGACCAAAGCGGACTTGGCGGCGGCGTAGGCCGTGCGTTCCGGTGCACCGAGCACGACCAGACTCGACACATTGACGATCCGGCCCCAGCCGCGCCGCTTCATGCCCGGCAGCAGAGCCTGTGCGGCGATAACCGCCGGATGCAGATTGACACGCAGGACGTCGTCAAGCGCATCGATATCTATCTCACCCAATTTTTGCGGACGGACGAGGCCGACATTGTTCACAAGGCCGTCGAAATCATGCGCTGACGCCAATCGGGCCATGGCCGCCTGCTTCGCGTCGCGGTCGGCGAGGTCGAGCGCGACAAGCTTACCGGGAAAATCGACGCCGTCGGCGTGGCGGGCGATCCCCACGACATGATGCCCGGTCGCCGTCAGCTGTTCGGACAGCGCTCGGCCGATGCCCTTGCTGGCTCCGGTGATGAGGAAAGTGCGGCGGATCATGGTCGTACCCCCCTCTGAAACGTCAGGCGGCGATTGCGACGCCTGCGCGACGGATTGCTGGCAGCATATCGCTGGGTTCAGGACGACGGGTATAGTCGGGATTGACCTCGGCATAGGCGATCATGCCATCGCGACCGATCACGAACCGTCCGGGCATGGGCAGCGTCCAGCTATCATCACCGTTGAAGGTCGGCAGCTGGTTGCCGAGCGACTTGTAAAGATCAACCAGATAATCGGGCAGCGCGAACCGCAGGCCGAAAGCGGCGGCAACGTCGTTGTGCGTATCTGAAAGGATCGGGAAATCGAGCGCGTTTTCGCGCATCGATTTGCGACTGTTGACGCGCGTCTGGGGCGAGATCGCCACGAGGCTGGCACCGGCGGACTGAAATTCAGGCAAGACGGCCTGCAACGCCTGCAACTCCATATTGCAATAGGGGCACCACACGCCGCGATAAAAGCTGATGACCAACGGGCCATTGGCAAGCAGCGCGGCGGACGACACCGGCGTGCCGTCGGGCGCGTCGAGCGTGAATGACGGTGCGCGATCGCCGGCCTTCAGCGCACGGCCAGCGGCGCCCGAGGCGATCAGCGCTTCGGTTGCGCGCGCCATGATCGGATGGATATGGGCAGGCGCGTTGAACGGCGGCTTGCCGGATTTGAAATCAGCCTTGAAGGCGTCGAGGCGGTCCTGGAGTTTCATCGGGGTAAATCCTTGCTGGGTAACGATGTTCACGCTTGCGGCACGAGTGCGTCCACGCGGGCGATGGCGCGGATGACGGCGGGGCGCGCTTCGACCTGGGCGACCCAGCGCGAGAGGTTGGGCAAGCCGGAAATATCGACCTCGGCAAAGGCGCGGCGCCACATCCAGCCGAAATGCGCGATGTCGGCGATGGTGAACTCGTCGCCGGCAACGAAGGCATGGCGACCGAGCAGCGCATCGAGCACGCTTGCCGTCCGCGCCGCTTCGGCTTCGAAGCGGGCGATGGCGATTGGCTGCGGCTCGGCGGCTTGTTTCTTGAAGAAGCCGGCCTGGCCGAAGGCGGGACCAAGGCCTGATGCGTGGAAGAACAGTTGCTCAAACACGCGCGCCCGGCCCTCGCCCGATGCTGGCAGCAGCTTGCCGGTCTTTTCGGCCAGATAGACGAGGATCGCGGCGGACTCGGTCAGCACCAGCGGGCCATCGAGCATCACCGGCACCTTGGCATTGGGGTTGAGCGCGATGAAGTCAGGGGCCTTCTGCTCGCCCTTGCGCACATTGACGCCGGTCAGCGTATAATCGAGCCCGAGCTCTTCGAGCGCGATAGGCACCTTGACGCTGTTGGGTGTGGCGAATGCAAATATGTCGATCATCATTAGTCTCCCTGATCAGCGGCGAAAGGCGCGGCGCGCGATCGGCGATGCGGCGACAATGACCGCTGTCGTTACGCTGCCAGTAACCTGCAGCGTGATCAGCGCATCTTGAAAAGCCTGTCGTAGCATCGTCCTTGCTCCTGCCCTGTTGCAGCGGACAATCCGCTGGCCTGTTGAGAGACAGATGATCGATTGCGACGCGACAGAGCAGACCGCTTGTGGCACTAACATTCATTCCGGAGGGGAATGACGATGGACCGATTCCAGGCGATGACCACTTTCATCCGCGTGGTCGATACCGGCTCTTTCTCGGCAGCGGCGCGGCAGACGAATGTCGGCCAACCGGCTGTCTCGAAAATGATCGCGCAACTCGAAGAGCGGCTCGGCGTCCGTCTGATCACGCGCACAACGCGCGGCCTGTCGCCGACCGAGGCGGGTCAGCGTTTTTATGATCGCGCGCTGCGGGCGCTGGACGAAGCCGACGAGGCGGAGCTCGCCGCGCGCGGGGCCGGGCGCGGGCTGACGGGCCGGCTGCGGATATCGGTGGCGACCACATTTGCGCGACTGCATATCGTGCCCCAGCTACCAGCGTTCCTGGCCGAGCACCCAGAGCTCGATCTGGAAGTGATCATGGATGATCGCGTGATCGATATGGTCGAGGAGGGCATCGACGTGTCGCTCAGGATGGGCGAGCTGGCTGATTCGAGCGCAACCGCGCGAAAGCTCGCGGCAGGCCGGCGTTCACTTGTGGCGACACCCGCCTATCTCGCGCGCGCAGGGGTGCCGCAGACCCCGGCCGAGGTCGCTGGCCATGAAGCGGTGGTCTATACTCATTATAACGCGCGCAACTGGACCTTTCGCAATGCGGCGGGGGGCGAAGCGTCGGTCAGCGTCGGTGGGCGGCTGCGCGTAACGGCAGCCGAAGGGCTGCGCGCCGCCGTGCTCGCCGATATCGGCCTTGCCGTTGCGTCCGACTGGATGTTCACGCGTGAACTGGCCAGCGGCGCGGTCGTGCGTGTCCTCGAAGACTGGGCGTTGCCGCCGATCGACCTGTGGGCGGTGTTCCCGACCGGTCGGCTCGCCAGCGCCAAGGCGCGGAGTTTCGCCGATTTCGTGGCGGCAGCGCTGCGGGAGGGGTGAGGCTGCGCGAGCCGCTCAGGCGCGCCTGAGCGTAGCCGCGATGCCGCCGATGATCAGCAGCGCGGCCAGCGCCAAGCGCCATGTCAGCGGCTCGCTGAGCAGTGCTGCCGCCGCGATGGCGGCCACCACCGGTGTCGCAAGCTGGGCCGCGCCAACCGTCGCATGCGGCAGTCGCGGCACCACCTTGTACCACAGCACATAGCCGAGGCCCGAGGTGATCGCCCCCGATGCGATGGCCAGCGCAACGCCGTTTGACGTAAGGCCATGGCCTGCATCAAGCAGCGGCAGCGGTGCCGAAAACAGCGCGGCCAGCAGGAAATTGCTGGCGGTCCGGCGCGCAGGATCAGCGGTCGATCGACCCATCACTGAATAAAGTCCCCACGCTATGCCCGCCGCGATCATGCTCAGCATTGCCAGGATGGGGCCGGGTGCAGCACGAGCGCCCAGCAGGAGCCCGACGCCCGCCATCGCCAGCACGACGCCGGCAACATCAATGCCCCGGATGCGGTTGCCCGAGAGGAAAGAGGCGGTCAGAATGGTGATCTGCACCGCCGCAAACAGCACCATCGCGCCTGTCGCCGCGTTCAACTCGACATAGGCGAAGGAGAAGGCGCCACAATAGCAGAAGAGCGCCAGCGCGCCGCGCCAGCTTGGCGGCTCGCCCGCGCCGCGCAGCAACCAGGGCAGCAGGACCACCGCGCCGGCAACAAGCCGGACCGTAGTGAAACTGCCCGGCCCAATCTGCCCGTCTGCCAGCGCTGCGCGTGCGAGCAGCGAATTGCCAGCAAAGGCCATGATAGCCAGCGCTGCCAAGATGACAGTGGTAACGTGCGGGGGTGTCCGGCGCATTGGCCGGGCTAACGCAGCCGTGCGCTGTCTTCAATCGGCAAACGGATAATCGGTATAGCCATCGGCACCACCGCTATAAATCCGGTCGGCGTTGAGTGGGTTCATTGGCAGGTCTTCGGCCAGCCGCCTCGGCAGATCGGGGTTGGCGATGAACAGGCGGCCGAACGAGGCGGCATCGATCTCACCCGATGCCAGCGCGGCACGGGCGCGCTCGCCGGTATAGCTGCCATTGGCGATGTAATTGCCGCCGAACGCTTTGCGCACGATTTGCGGATCGACGATGCGGTCGAATGGGTCGCCGCGCGGGTTGCTGGGCTCGACGCAGTGGAGATAGGCGAGGCTGCGCTTGCCAAGTTGCTCGGCCAGATAGCCGAAGAGGGGCGCGGGGTTGCTGTCGCTCATGCCGTTGATCGTGAGTGACGGCGACAGGCGGATGCCGACGCGATCAGCGCCCCAGACACCGATCACCGCGTCGGTGACTTCGAGCGTCAGGCGGGTGCGGTTCTCAAAACTCCCCCCGTAAGCGTCAGTGCGGTGGTTGGTGCCGTCGCGCAGGAATTGATCGAGCAGATAGGCGTTGGCGCTGTGCACCTCGACGCCGTCGAAACCGGCCGCCTTGGCGTTGATCGCTGCCTGGCGGTAATCCTGGATGATGCCGGGGATTTCATCGAGTTCAAGCGCGCGCGGCACCGGAAAGTCCTGCGGTCCTTTATAGGTGAAGGCGTGGCCCTGAAGCCCGACCGCGCTGGGCGCGACCGGCAGGCCGCCACCGGGCTGCAGTGAGGGGTGCGACAGCCGTCCGACATGCCACAGCTGCAGCATCATTCGCCCGCCCGCTGCGTGCACCGAATCGGTCACGCCGCGCCACGCCTCGACCTGGACCTGGCTGTGGATGCCGGGTGCTCCGGCATAGCCCTTGCCCTGCTGCGAGATGTGTGTCGCTTCGGACACGATGAGGCCGGCGGTCGCGCGCTGGACGTAATAGGTCTGTTGCAACTGGTGCGGGGCGTCGTCGGCATTGGCCCGCGTGCGGGTGAGCGGTGCCATGACGATGCGGTTGGGGGCCTCGATCGCGCCGTAGCGGATCGGCTGAAACAGGGGATCGTTGGTCATGGTCATTATCCTTTTGCAAGAATGAGCGGACGGGTGGGCGTGAAAATCGGACGGAGGAGGTCAATGGCGGTCACCAGGCCAAGTGTCGCCAGAGCTGCACCGGTCCATTCAGAAACAGCGGGCATGTCACCGGTCACGACGGTGCCAACGATCAACGTTGCGGCAGGGACGATCGCGGGAAACAGGCCGGCCTTTGCTGCGCCGAGTTGCCGCACAGCGACACCAAAGGTGATCACGGCGACCACGCCCGACAACGCGCCTTGCACGATAAGCTGCGCCGCCAATGTCGCAGCGGGCAGCGCGGTGATCCGCGCCGTGTCGCCAAAAAACAGCATGGCAGGCACCACGACGATGGCCGACACGGTCGATACCGCTGCGGTCACCGCGAACGGGCCGAGTGCCCAGCGCTTGATCAGGATGGTGAAACCGGTCCAGCTGAGGCCTGCCGCGACGAACAGCAGGTCGCCGATCCAGACATGGCCGCCGCTCATCGCGTTCGCATGGCTGGCGATAACAGCGAGCCCGGCGATGATGAGTCCAACGCCGATCAGCTTATCGCGCGTGAGCCGCTCCTTCAGCAGGAAGGCCGCCGCAAACATTGACGCGAGCGTGATGGTGGAAGGCTGGATGACCGCGCCATGCGCGAGTGGTGCGAAGACATAGCCGGCGGTCGCGAGCAGGATGAATGGGGGACCAGCGAGCAACGTCAGCACGATGGCGCGGCGCCAGCCGATACCGGCAAGCCCGATGGGATCGTTGCGCATGAGCCAGGGCAGCATGATCAATGCCGCCGTGCCAAAGCGAAGCAGCACGAAATCCTGCGGCATCAGGCCGCCGACGGTGCCCGATTTGGCAAAAACCAGATAGGTCGCCCAGATGACCGCCGCTGCAATACCGGCGGCGATGCCGGTCGCGGTAGGCGAAGGGGCAAAAAGAGCCCCGCCACGCTGCATGCTCCGGGGGGGATGAGATGCGGCCATGGCAGGGCTCCAGTTAATGGCCCGACGTCGAAGGGGGAGACGACGCCGGGCCAGGGGGGACGGGGTGCTTACGCGACCAGCTCGACGTTCAGGGCTGGAGCCGCTGGGAAGTCGACTGGTACGCGGGTCGTGGCGTGGAGGTAGTTGGTAACGGTCTTGTCACCGATCGTGACGATGACATCGACCAGGTTTTCCTTGGTCCAGCCGGCAGCGAAGAACGCTTCGACGAGCGACTGATCGGCATGGCCGCGATTGACGGCGATCGAGCGGGTCAGCTTGGCGAGCGCATCGAGCTTGGCATCGAATGCAGCATTGCCGGCGCGAATGTCGAGGATCTGGCTGTCGTTGAAGCCGTTCATCTTGCCGAGCGCGGTGTGCGCGGCGAGGCAATATTCGCAGTCATTGACCTGACTCACCACCAGATTGACGACTTCGCGCGCCTTGGCGTTGATCGACGACTTGGCCGACTGCAGCGCCAGATACGTGCCGAGCGCGTTTTCCGAATGGGCGAGCGTTGCATAAAGATTGGGGACGAAGCCCAGCTGGCCCTGGAGGGCGTCGAACAGGCCCTGGTTGGCGGGGCTGACGGTGTCGCGAGTAGGAACGGTGATGGCGGTCATTGGAACATCCTTTGGTTTGCGGCGGCGGGGATGCCGTGCAAACCATATGCCTCACCGCGTTCAGCAAATGCAGACCGCTCGTGGCGATAGTTATTATGCCCCATAGGAATAACAGGCTCTGATGACCCAGAGGCATCCTCTCCGCACGGAAAGACGAATGAGCAGGCACAGTCCAAATTTTGGCAAAGTGAGGCACAGCACCGCGACGCGGTGGATCGGACAGCGACTGGCAGCAAAACCACTTCCAGGCCGAACGAAAAACACTGTGCCGCCAAAGGCGGGGATCGCGGTCACCGGCATTGCCGAGCACAGCCTCTTGTCGACCAGCATCGGCGTCAGCTGGGAATTGTGTGCCCGGCTTTGTTCCTTATGATGCACCGGTTCATAACGAGCGCATCCCAAGAAGCCCCCAAAGTCTGGGGTAATCGGGTTGTTGTCGATGCAGAGGATCTCGCCTTGTTCTGTCCATGCTTCTCAAAAGAGGCCAGGAATCGATGGGCTACGAATAGTCGAGGAGATGTTGCCCGATGATCAATTCGGCCAACACCGAATGTGGCGTGCCCACGCCGACCACATTCCACCACCCGCTCATCGATTGATTTTCGGCTGATCACAATTACGACCAACAGGGTGAAAGGTGTATGCACCCCGCCACATATTTCAGCTTCTGGATTTCTGCTCGTCATGTCTGTTGATGCAAGCACCGATCATTTGCTGTTCTTCACCCGTTATCCCACGCCGGGCAGCGTCAAGTCCCGGCTCGCTGAAGAGATCGGCACCGTCAGGGCAGCCGCCGCGCATGATGCGATGGCACGCTATTGCCTTGCGGCAGCCGATGGTGCCGCAGCTGCCATCGGCGCGTGCGTTCGCGTCTTGATCACGGGCGCAACGTTAGAAGACGCGGCGATCTGGCTTGGTAATCACCGCACCCTGATAGATCAGGGTGATGGCGGGCTGGGCGATCGCGTTCACCGGGCGCTCGTCGCCAGTGTTCGACAGGGAGCGAGGCGGATCGTCGTCATGGGAGCTGACTGCCCGGCCTTGACGCCAGCGCTGATCGCGCAAGGATTCGGCCTGCTTGATGGGCGCGATGTCGCGCTGGGGCCGGCGGTCGATGGCGGCTTTTATCTGTTTGGCGTTGCTGCCGACTCGGCCCATCATTTGCCGGCGTTGATGGCCGATCTACCATGGGGCACCGATGCTGCCCGGGCTGTGCTGGAGCGCAATGCCGCCACGAGCGGTGCTCGGATCGGGAAGCTCCCGCTGCACCACGATATCGATACGCTGGCCGATATCGATCCGGTCCGCTGGCCCTGGCTGGTCGCCGCCACGGGGCTAGCAGATTCGAGCACCGCCGCATGACTGCGCCAACATGGCTAACGGCGGCTGATGCCGGCCCGATCGCGGATCGGCTTCGCGTGCTTGGCTGGCTGGCACCCGATGAGGCGCTGACCGGCGTTGCCTCGGCGGGCGATGGCAATCTCAATCTCGTGCTGCGGGTGTCGGCGGGCGGGCGTTCTGCGATCCTGAAACAGGCGCGGCCCTGGGTGGAGAAATATCCAACGATCACCGCCCCGGTCGAGCGATCGGCCATAGAGGCCAGTTTTTACCGGCTGGTCCATGCCGCACCCGCGCTTGGCGCTTTTATGCCACAGCTGCTGGGAGTCGATCCGGCGTGGCATTTGCTGCTGCTGGAGGATGTCGGGCCGCAGGGGGAGGCAGCCACGCTGTATCATCGCGCCTTGGCCGACTCGACTGCCCGGGCAGGGCTGATCGCCTTCCTCGCCGGGCTGCATGCGCTGGCGGTGCCGGATACCGCGATCCCCGATAATCGCGCGATGCTGGTGCTCAACCACGCCCATATCTTCACGTTGCCCTTTGCTGAGGCTGATCGGGATCTGGCGGATACGGCGTCGCGGCTTGGCGATCGCTATCTGCAGGGCGCGGGGCGGCTGCTCCATGGTGATTTCTTTCCCGGGGCCTGGGTGTTCGGCCATGAGGGCGTCAAAGTGATCGATCCCGAATTTTGCTTGTTCGGCCCGCCCGAATTCGATCTGGGCGTGATGGCCGCGCATCTGATCG
This sequence comes from uncultured Stakelama sp., assembly GCA_964638495.1. GTDB lineage: Bacteria > Pseudomonadota > Alphaproteobacteria > Sphingomonadales > Sphingomonadaceae > Sphingomonas. Next base: position 25,357 of record CAZXBM010000002.1, read on the forward strand.
TCGCGGGCGATCCGTCCGATGCGCCGGATAATTTGGCTGCCGCCTATCGGTCCGCAGGCGGTGGCGCGGTCGACGCGGTATTGATCGGCCGATTCGCCGGTATTGAGCTGTGGCGACGGCTGCACGGCGTCGCGCCGCTGCCGGTCCCGATTGATGATCGGCACAAGGCCTCGCTGACCGCGCTTGCCGCGCAGCTGATCGGCCTATGAGTGCGCGCTTGCCGGTCTGGATCGATACTGATCCCACCGTGCTGCCGGGCGGGCATGAGGTGGATGACGGGTTTGCGATTGGCCTGGCGTTTCGTTCGCCGGAGCTGCACGTGGTCGGCGTCAGTTCAATCTTCGGCAACGGCGATATCGATTGCTGCCATGCGAGTGCCCAAGAAATGGTCGCAGCGTTCGGTCCGATCGACATGCCCGTTCATCGCGGGGCGGCGATGCCGGGCGAGATGCGCTCCACGCCGGCAGCGCGTGCGCTGGTGGATGCGGCGCGGCGTACCGTGCAACCAGGGCTGACGATACTGGCACTCGGCCCGCTGACCAACATTGCGGCGGCGCTCACGCTGGCGCCCGATATCGCCGCGCAGATTGCGTCGATTATCTGGGTGGCCGGGCGGCTGCCGGGGCAGGCGTTTCGCGCGTCAGCGCAGCAGGCAGAGGCGTTTGCCGATCTCAATTTCGAACAGGATGTGGCGGCAGCGCGCCTCGTTCTGGCCAGCGCGGTGCCGATGGCGCTGACATCGTGGACGGTGTGTTCGAAGGTCCATCTCGGCAGGGCGGAGGTTGCGCGGCTGGCGACGGCGGATCCCGCCTGCCACGCCTTGCACGGCCCCGCGAGCGACTGGCTCGATTTGTGGCGCGATCAGTTCGGTCTCGATTATTTCATGCCATTTGATACGTTGGCGGTCGCGCATGCCAGTGCCCGCGGCGGCGTATCGGGTTTTGCAGGCCGGGCCTGGATCGAGCAAACGTCGCCGCCAATGCTGATCGCCGCGCCGGATCACATGGCATCCGCCGATGCACGGCCGGTCTGGTTCGGCACCGATGGAAGCGATGATTTTACTGATACCTTGATGACCAGGATAACGACCCCAATCAGCCAGTGAAGGAACATGTGCGATGGACAATCCCCGGGTACCGTTCGCGCTGTCGCGACCGATGATGCTGTTGACTAGTGCGGCGTTGGGAGTCGCTGGCATTATCGCGCTGCAGGCGATCGCCCAGCAATCGACGACGCCGATGCCGACCATGCCAGGCGCGGCGGCAAATCGGCCCGCCGACGATCCCTTTGCGATCTTCTCCACGGCGAACGAGACACCAGAAGCACCCGTTAACTATGATGTCTGGGGTGAATTTGTTGCCAAGCTGGTGCTGTTCGATTCTGGCCGGACCGAAATCGCCTATCGGACGATCAAGCAGAATGCCGCGCCCTTTCTTGACGAATTCGTCACTGCAATTCAAACGCTGCGCCCCGAACTCCTCGACAAAAAGGAACAGTTGGCGCTGTGGATCAACCTGTACAATGCGCAGGTCGTGCGCGTGACGACGCAAAAATATCCGGTGCGTAGCGTCGAAGCATTGGTCAACGGCCCGGACTGGAGCGCGCAAAGCCTGGGATTGAGCGGCATCAAGCTGAGCCTCAACGATATCCGTACGCACATCCTTGCCCGCTATTTCGGCGACCCGCGCATCCTGGCGGCGTTGCTGGTGCCGGCGCAGGGCGGGCCGCAAGTCCAGAAAAAGGCGGTATCGGGCCTGACGGTCGATGCACAGCTCGATGCAGCGGCCACGCAGTATATCAATCAGAGTGGAGTCGTCGTCGTGAAGGCCGACATCGCCTATGTCTCGCCGATCTATACGCTGAACCGGATGTATTTCGGCGGTGAGGATGCCCGGCTGATCGCGCATTTGAAGCAGTTCGCCAAACCCAAGCTCGCGGCAAAGCTTGCCACGGCGACCCGGGTCGAAACGGGTAAGTTCGACTGGTCACTCAACGACGTCGTCCCTCGTCAGAATAACTTTGCGCCGCCGTCGCCGCCGAGTGGTGGGCAATCCTCCGGCTCGTGATCCCCGCGCCATTATCCCGCCACGGAAAGCGGATCATAGCGGCCATTGCGTCGGCAGTGGCATTGTACGTCGCGTTGCTCGGCTGGTTGTCGCTGGCATCGGGGGATTGGCCGGCCATGGCGCTGGCGATCGTGCTGGTGATCGCAGGGATCGTCTGGCTAACCCTGCCGCTGGTGATTGGTCGCAGCGGAGGATCTGCAACGATTATTCGGGCGATGATCATCATTGGCCTCGCCGCGCGGCTCGCCCTGTTGCCAAGCCCGCCGCTCTATGAGGATGATTATGTCCGCTATCTCTGGGATGGCGGCGTCACGGCTGCCGGCTTGAACCCCTATGCCCGCACCCCGGCATCGATCTTGAACGACATTCATCCGCTATTTCCGCAGATGCCCGGTGCCGCTCGACAAGAATCGCCGGAATCTGTGCTCGGCGTACAATCAAAGGGTGTGCTGGAGCGGGTGAGCTACCCCAGCGTCACCACAATCTATCCTCCGCTCGCGCAACTCGGCTTTGCGGCGGCGCACCTGCTATCGCCTTGGTCGTTGCTGGCGTGGAAGGTGGTCGGGCTGGCGGCGGAGGCGCTGACATTGTGGCTGTTGATGGGCGGGTTGCGCGCGGCACAGCGATCGCCCGGCTGGGCGATGCTGTATTGGCTGTGTCCGCTGGTCATCAAGGATTTTGCCAATGGCGCGCATATGGACGTGCTGTTGTTGCCGGCGCTGGCGGCCTTGATCTGGGCGATGCTTGCGGGGCGATTGCGCACGGCGGCGGTGTTGATCGGCGTCGCCGCCGCGCTGAAATTCTGGCCGCTGCTGCTGGTGCCTGGGCTAGCCTGGCGCGTTAAACGATGGCCCGAGCGGATCGCGCTTGTCACGCTGGCCATCGGTAGTGCCGCGCTGATGCTGGCGCCGCAGCTGCTGTCGCTCGATCCGGCCAGCAGCGGTCTTTCGGCCTATGCCGAAACCTGGGTGCGCAACAGCCTGGCCTTCCCTGCGCTTCAAACGATGATCACTGCGCTGGCGATTGGGGGTGACCCGGCGCTGCTGACGCGGCTGCTGGTGGCCGCCATCGTTAGCGGGCTGGCGCTGCGCTGGGCGGTGCGGTCCGCCGATGCTCCACCGATGGCGACGATTGCGGCTTGGCGCAATACGGTGCTCGCGCTGCTGCTCCTCAGCCCCACCGGCTATAGCTGGTATGCAACCTGGCTGGTGCCGTTCCTGGTCTTTGCACCCGAAGCGGCGGCGATGCTGCTTATCGCCTTTGTTGGCGCATATTATGCCCGCTTTGCCGGTCGCGAGGGATGGGGGGCCGCACTCGCGCCCTGGATCGGCTTTGCGCCAGCCTGGGCGGCACTTGCCGTTACCGCGCTGCGCCAACGGATTGCCGATGCGCGGGGCTGATCGGATCGCTGCGATCATCCCCGTCCTCAATGAGGCCGCGTCGCTGGCGCTGCTGCTTCCCGAGATGCCCGATTGGGTCGACGACATCATCGTCGTCGATAATGGCTCCACCGACGAAAGCGCTGTGGTCGCAAAGACGCACGGCGCGCGTGTCGTTGCTGCACCTTTGCGCGGTTATGGCAGCGCCTGCGCCGCCGGTGTGGCCGCGAGCACCGCCGACATTCTGGTGTTCCTCGATGGCGATGGCAGCGACCGGCCCGACCAGATGGCCAGGCTTGTCGACCCCGTCGTCGCTGGCACGGCCGACCTGGTCATCGGCAGCCGCGTCCTCGGCACGCGCGAAGCCCGGTCGCTCACGGTGCAGCAGCGGCTGGGCAACGCGCTGGCCTGCTGGCTGATGCGCTGGCTGTGGCGCGCCCGCTATACCGATCTTGGCCCCTATCGCGTCATCCGCCGTGACGCGCTGGCTCAACTCGATTTGCGCAACCGCCGGTTCGGCTGGACCGTGGAAATGCAGATTCGTGCGCACCGGCAGGGCATGGCGGTGATCGAGCTACCCGTCGATTATCGCCGGCGCCTGCGAGGTGCCTCAAAGATCTCGGGCACCTTGCGCGGCGTCGTGCTGGCCGGATGGCATATCCTGGGCACGATCACGATCGAACTCGTCCGGCGCGATTGATGCAGAAGCGGCATCGTGCACTGGATGCCACATTCCCAAAGTCACACCTCGTTTGGCGCAAAGCCACGCGAGACGCCGCAGCCCATAATTATGGCTGAATCAACTCGGCTTACTTGACGCGTTCGACCTGCTCGAAGTCCAGCTCCACAGGCGTCGCCCGACCGAAGATCGATACCGATACCTTGACCTTGGACTTGTCGAAATCGAGTTCCTCGACGGTCCCGTTGAAGCTCGCGAACGGGCCATCGAGCACCTTCACGGCATCGCCGATCTCGTAATCGACCTTGACCTGCTGCTTGACGTTGGCAGCGGCGGCTTCTTCCTTGGTGGAGAGCATGCGCGCGGCTTCGGTTTCGCTGATCGGCTGGGGCTTGCCCATCGATCCGAGGAATCCGGTCACCTTGGGCGTGTTCTTCACAAGGTGATAGACGTCGTCGTTCATGTCGAGCTTGGCGAGCACATAGCCCGGCATAAATTTGCGCTCGACCTGGATCTTCTTGCCACGGCGCGCTTCCGTCACCGTTTCGGTGGGGACCTCTACCGCCTCGACGAGCCGTTCCAGGCCCATGCGCGTCGCCTCTGACAGGATAGAGTCGCGGACCTTGCCTTCGAATCCGGAATAGGCGTGAATGATATACCAGCGTGCCATGCGTTCTTGCGTCCTTGCTTCCACGCTCATTTCGCGAGCGACAGCAGCAGCTTGACCACCGCCTCGAAAATCGAATCGACGGTGAAGAAGAAGACGCCGAGCATCAGCGTCATCAGCATCACCATTACGCCCGTCATGACCGTTTCACGCCGAGTGGGCCAGGCGACCTTCTTGCGTTCGGTCTGCACCTGCTGGATGAATTCGAGAGGGGTTGTCTTTGCCACGTACCGTCCTTGATCGACCAAATTCCGGACATAGTTCCACCGCCCGGTCCCGCAAGGGGCACGGACGATGATCAATCCCGATTTCGGATTAAGTCGATGCCATAACGTTCTTCAAGGCGGGGTGCAAGCGTCGGTGCCGATCTGCTTGAGCCACTTGATTCTTTGTCCTGTCATGGGCGCATCCAGCCCTGGTCAAAGATCGGTCACAACATCCGACAGGTGACGAGAACAGGCCGACCTTGCGCGCATTCAGGGGCAACAACGCGACGTGCTTGGGCGGCGCATTCGCGGTGTCGTGCATGATCCCGGCAAACTGCTTTAGGCAACCGCCGGGTGATGGCAGCAACGCATCAGTTGCAGGGGAGGGAGGTGTCAGTGGCAGGGGAGGTCGGATTCGAACCGACGGCCTTCGGTTTTGGAGACCGACGCTCTAACCAGCTGAGCTACACCCCTACGCGGCCACCGCCTTTAACGGGGGCTTGGCGGCGACGCAAGGGAGCAGCCTAGGCGGCGGCTGCATCGTCCAGCCCGGCGCGCGCCACGACGCGCCGCGCTTCCTCGACAGGCAATGGTCGTCCGAAATAATATCCCTGCACCTTGGTGCAGCCAAGTTCTTTGACCATGCGGTGCTGATCCTCGGTCTCAACGCCTTCTGCTGTCGTTGCCATGCCAAGCGATTGGGCAAGTGCGACCACGGCGCGGATAATCGCGATCGCCTCCGGCACGGCGCTTGATGCGGCCTGCACGAAGCTGCGATCGATCTTGATCGAGGAAAAGCGTGTCCGGCTCAGATAGCCGAGCGACGAATAGCCCGTGCCGAAATCGTCAAGTGACAGCCTGACGCCCATGTCCAGTATCCGATCGAGCACCTTGGTGGCGCCGTTATGCTCGTTCATGAACAGGCTTTCGGTTACCTCGAGCTCGAGGCGATCGGCGGGGAGGCCGCTATTGGCCAGCGCTGAGGCAACGGTGGTTGCAAAGGCCGGGTTGCCAAGTTGTTGCGCTGAAACGTTTACCGCCACGCGCATTGGCAGCGGCCAGGCGGCCGCCTCGTGACAGGCAGTGCGCAACACCCACTCCCCAATCGGGCCGATGAGCCGGGTGTCTTCGGCCAGCGGGATGAATTTTGCGGGCGAAATACTGCCCATCTCGGGGTGTTGCCAGCGCAGCAGCGCCTCAAACCCCGTCAGCGTCCCGCTGTCGGCGTTCACGACGGGTTGGTAGTGAAGGGCCAGCTCGCCATTGCCCACTGCGCCGCGCAGTGCGATTTCCAGGATGCGGCGCTCCTCAGCGACGGCATGCAGCTGGGGCTCGTAATTGTGGACCGCGTTGCCACCGGCGTCCTTCGATCGATACAGCGCAAGATCTGCTGACCGGATCAGTGTTTCGGTCGTACGGCCGTCGCGCGGCCCGGTGGCGACGCCGATGCTGGCACCGATGTACAAGCTGTTCAGATCAATTTCATAGGGGCGCGACACTGCATCGACAATCGACTGAGCAAATCGGTTGACGCGCGCCGTGTCGGTCGCATCGCGCATGACGACGGCGAATTCATCCCCACCCAGCCGACCGACAATCTCGTTCTCCGTCATCAGGTGGCGCAGGCGATCAGCGACATGGATGAGCAGCTTGTCGCCGACGGGGTGCCCAAGCGTATCGTTCACCGCCTTGAACCGATCGAGGTCGATCATCATGAAGGCGCAGCGCGACCCCCATTTTTCAGCATCTGCCATCGCCTTGGCGAGCGATTCGTTCAACAAAAGCCGATTGGGCAGTCCCGTCAACATGTCGAAGCGGGCCATGCGGTTTATCTTTTCAACCGAGGCGCGCGCCTCGGTAACGTCAGAGCCGACGCCGCGGAACCCGATGAACGTGCCCGAATCGTCAAAACGCGGTGTCGCGGCAATTTCCCAGAAGCGATCGCTGTCCCGGATGCGGACTGCCACAAGGAGATCTCGAAAGGATTGCTGTCCGCGCAGCTTCTCTGCGAGGGTGCGAAGGCCGGGGGAAAAATCACCCGTTTCCCACCCTGGCCCTGCCAGCAACTGAAGAAAGGGCATCTTGTTAATGCTCAGCGGGTCGAGGCCGACGGCATAGGCAAAGCGCGGTGAGGCGCGCACGATGCGCCGGGAGGAGTCGAGCTCCCAGAGCCAATCGGCACTTTTGTCCTCTTCATCGTTGAGCAGGAGGCTGACGGTTTCGTCGCGCTCGGCCAGCGCTATCTCCCCCGCTCGTATAATGACGAGCGACTTGGCGCGGCTAAAGCAGCCGAGGATCAACAAGACGGTGAACAACAGGCTGGTGACCGCCAGCAGCGGGCCGCTGACAATCAGCAACAGCGCAGCGATGGCAGCGCCGAGAATGCCCAGAAAGCTGATGGTTGCAAGGGGCAAGGCGGCCATGGCGACTGACGAGGCGGTCATGATCAGCGTAATGACGACCCACATCCCAAAGGCGGCGCTCATGCCGGCCTGTGCCCCCAGCGCCAGCGGCGGAATCGACCAGGCGGCGCCAAGCGCGATGCCCTCCAGCACGGTGTCGCGTACGGGCTGGAGCGGTGCCGTCGTCGCGCCGCGATACCGCGACGACAGGCGTCTGAACGCGATTGCCGCGCTGACGGCGGCAATGCCCGCGCCCCAGCTTATGGGTGCCCAGATCGGTGCAAGATGTGCACAGAGCAGTACCATCATCGCCGCCCCGATCAGGTTCGTTGCCAGCATAAACAGTGCCAGCTGCCGACCAGCGTGCAGCTGTGCCGCCCGGATCGGTCCCCAATCAGTCGAATCAGCCGGATCATACAGGCCGAGCAACGCGAGCGCGTCTATCCTCGGCTGTGCGAATTGGGAGGCTGTTTTGGTGCTCACAACCAGCAGCATAAGCAGTGCTGGTTAGCGTAACGTTAGAGCCCGATCGCAGCAGCGAAAGTTTTTTCGGCCTCGTTTTCAGGCCGCGATTGCGTAAGGCTTGATATCGCCGTCGAGATATAATTTGCGCGCTTTTGCCCGGCTCAGCTTGCCCGAACTTGTGCGGGGCAGGGTGCGCGGCGGAATGAGTTCGATCACACAGTTCATGCCCGTGACCGAGCGTACCTTTTCCCGAATTTCCTCCCGCAGGCGGAGCCGCTCATTCTCGTCAGAACTGCGGCACTGGACGAGCACGGCGGGCGTTTCCTCACCGCCGGGGGTGGTGATGGCAAAGGCCGCGATATCGCCAGCCTTGAAGCCCGGCAACTGCTCCACAGCCCATTCAATGTCTTGCGGCCAATGGTTCTTGCCATTGACGATGATCATATCCTTGGCGCGACCGACGACATAGACATAGCCATCGGACATATAGCCCATGTCCCCCGTGTCGAGCCAACCATCTGACATGCAGGCATTCGTCGCCTCGGGATCACGGAAATAACTGTCCATGATCGAGGGGCCCTTGCACCAAATTTTGCCGATGGCACGTTCCGGCAATGGTGTCCCATCCTCTTCGCGAACCTCGACGGCCATGTCGCGAACGGGCTTGCCGCAATTGACGATCGCACGGTAACGCTGCGGCCTGTCCTGCCCAACGGCGACGCCGGAAAGCTGGGTTTCCTCGACTAGCTCGACTCGAATGCCTTCACCTGGCGGCATGATGGAAACGGCCAGCGTTGCCTCGGCCAGGCCATAGCTTGGAAGGAACGCCGTTGCCTTGAAGCCCGCGCTTGCAAAGGCATCGACAAAGCCCTGCATCACATCCGGGCGGATCATGTCGGCACCGTTGCCGGCAATCCGCCAGCGCGACAGATCGAACCGGTCGGACGCCTTGGTCTGGCTCGACATGCGGCGCGCGCAGATATCATAGCCGAACGTCGGCGAATAGCTGACCGTGGTGCCCTGATTACGCGTGACAAGATCAAGCCAGGCGAGCGGACGACGGGCAAAATCCTCGGTTTTCAGATAGTCGACCGATAGCTGGTTGGCGACGGGCGACAGAAAGCACCCGACCAAACCCATATCATGATACAAGGGCAGCCACGACACACAGCGGTCGCTGTCGAGCAGATCCATCCCATGGCTATGCGCGGCAAGATTGTTCAGCAATGCGTGATGCGTGACCGAGACACCGTGCGGAAACCGCGTCGATCCACTTGAATATTGCAGATAGGCGATGTCGCTGCCGCTCGCCTGCGGCAACGGCGCGGCGACCACGGGGCGCAGTGCCAAGGCCGACCAGTCGACCCCGTCGACGCCAGCCAACCGCGCCGCCTCGCCCGCCATATCGGCCAGTTCAGGCGGATAGATCAACAATGACGGATCACAGCTGGCCAACTGGACACGGATCTGCTCGACATAGGAATCACGACCGCCAAATGAGGTAGGCAAGGGCAGCGGCACCGGCCAGGCGCCCGCATAGACGACACCAAAGAACAGCGCCGCAAATTCGGGGCCGGTCTCTGCGACAAGGGCGATCCTGTCGAGCGGGCGCACGCCCATACCGATGAGGCGTAGCGCCATATCGATGGCATCTGTCCGCATTTCCGAAAAGGGGTAGGGGCGGGCGAGCGTGCCACGGGCATCATGGAAATTCAGCCCGCGCTTGCCAGCCGCTGCGTAATCAAGCGCTTCGCCTAGTGTCTCAAAATCAGCAAATCGACGCGGCAATTGATCCTGCGTGGCAGTGGGAACAGGGGCAAGGGCGGCCTCGGCAGCCTGTGCTTTTTCCATAAGTTCCATCTCAATACCCATGTTGATACGCCCTTGATCACCGTTGTTCGCGTTGCCGCGTGATCGAAGACCGCTGCTCTGCCCCGAGCAAGCGTTCAAATTCCGGTCCGACTGTGGCACAATGATGGCATGGGTGTCGCAAAACGATCACTTCCTCCGCTTGATGCCGTAATGCTGGAGAAACTGGCGTTACGATATGTCGAGCGTTTTGCGACGACCCGGAGCAGACTCACCGCCTATCTCAACCGAAAAATTCACGAGCGTGGCTTTGCGGGCGAGGCCCCGGAGACTGCGGCGCTGGCTGAACGACTGGCGCAAGCCGGCTATATCGATGATCGTGCCTTTGGCGAGGCGCGCGCGCGCACAATGGCCCGCCGCGGACTCGGTGCCAGGCGGGTTGCGATCGCCTTTCGACAGGCTGGAATCGACGATGAGGACTCGGCGGCATTGGAGCCAGAGATTGCCGATCGCGCGATTCACGCTGCTATCGCCTTCGCGCGGCGTCGGCGGATAGGGCCATTTGGCACCGGAAAGCCAGATCGGCAGGTGCTCGAACGGCAGATTGCAGCGATGATCAGGGGGGGGCACGACTTCGCGATTGCCCGCAAAATTGCGGGCATGACGAGCGAGGCCGACCTTATTGTTTTTGACGAGCCTTGAGGACGCAAATTTTTTTGCCAAATCACACCGCCATGCTAACCATTGGCACCGGGGGACTTGCAATGCGTATGGAGCCGCAAACGGTTGGCGAAGATGCAGTCATGCTTGATCGCGCGCGGGGGATGGCGCGTGATGAGGTCGGTTGTCCGCAGGCGGAGCAGGAAAGCCGGTTTACTGGCACGCTGAAGTGGTTCGATGTCACACGAGGCTTTGGCTTCCTTATTGCCGACGAGCCAGCGGTCGGCGACATTCTCGTTCATTTCTCGGTGCTGCAGGCACATGGTCGGCGCAGTCTGCCCGAGGGCGCGCGGATTGACTGCATTGCGGTGAAGCGAGACCGTGGATTTCAGGCGCTCAGTATTCTTTCCATCGATCTTTCCAATGCCGTCGAGCCACCATCAAGGGCACGTACGCTCGATGCCCGGGTTGATCCGACCGATCTGCTGGACCAGGCAGGGGCGTTCGAGCCTGTAACCGTCAAGTGGTTCAACCGATTGAAAGGCTATGGATTTCTTGTGCGGCAGGCCGATTCTGCCGATATCTTCGTGCATATGGAAACATTGCGCCGGGCGACGATTGAAGAGGTTGCGCCCGATCAGCGGCTCAGGGCTCGGATCGTCGAGGGTCGCAAGGGCCCGCTTGCAGTCGCAGTCGAACCGGAAGACTAACGCGCATGAAATTGTCAGCCATGTCGGCCGTTTGCGCCGCTTTTTCGCTTGTCTGCGTCTTGCCGGGGTGTTCGACCGGTGGTGTGGGGGCTGCCGGCGCTGGCGAGGAGCCAGCGGTCATGGTCGCGGTGACCATCAAGAGCGCCAATGGCACGCATCGTTTTTCGGTTGAGGCCGCCAAGACCGAAGCAGATCAGCAGCGTGGCCTGATGTTCCGCACCGATATTGCCAAGGACGGCGGGATGTTGTTCGCGCCCTATCCGCCCAGCGGGCCACCGCGCGAAGCAAGCTTCTGGATGAAGAACACGCCCAGCCCGCTCGATATCATCTTCATTCGTGCGGATCGTACCATCGCCCATATCGCTGAAAACACGACGCCTTTTTCGGAAACGCAGGTTGAGTCGGGGGAGCCCGTTGCCGCGGTGCTCGAACTGCGCGGCGGGCGAGCGGCTGAGCTTGGTATCAATGAGGATGACTTGGTCAGTTGGCGGGCCGACCCTCCACGCTGATTATTGGCTGCACCCCCGCGCGACTCATCTCCATAAAATCGATCCCGCTGTTGCTGAGCGCGCAGGCAACAGCTAAGCGGCGGGTATGGGCGTTCTCGCATCGATCTTCACCTGGTGGAATGGTGCCACCATCGGCACCAACCGAGCGTTGCGCGGCAAGACTCGCGTCGGGCAGGATTCGCTGGGCAATGTCTATTATGCCGGCGGCGTCGACATGAACGGCATCGAGCGCCGTTGGGTGATTTACGCTGGCGCAAACGATGCCAGCCGTGTGCCGCCGGAATGGTTCGGCTGGCTGCATCATCAGGTGGACGGGTTGCCCGATCAATCGCTGCCTCCGGCGCGCGCGTGGCAAAAAAACGCGACGCCCAACCTTACCGGCACCGTGCGGGCGTATCGTCCCGCAGGCGCGCTTGAGCGCGGCGGCGTTCGGGCGGCGGCAACCGGCGATTATGAAGCGTGGACGCCGGGCGAATGAGAAAATGGCTGCTGGCGGGTGCCGCGGCGATCATCATTGGCTTGGGTGTTTGGGTGGCGACTTACTGGTTTGGCCCCAAACAGGTCGATGATGCCCCAATCCAGTCGACAGGCACAACCGTCCTAGATCAGGTCCAGGTGAACGCCGATGTGACCACAATTGACGTCACGCCGGATCTCGACCGGACCCGTGGTGCAACGCCCATGGCCGAGCGCGTTGCCGTGCTGGGGCTGTTGAACAAGCGCAATGGCGTGTCCCGCGACCTGACATTGAAGCCAGGCCAGGCAGTGCGGGTGGGCGATGTGGTGGTACGGCTACGAGCCTGCGAGCACACGGCACCTTGGGAGCAGGTGGAATTCACCGGCGCTTTTGTCCAGGTCGATGTCGAGCAGCTCAATGACAGCTGGAAGCGCGTGTTCTCCGGCTGGCTTTACAAGGAGCGCCCCGGCCTGAACGTGGTGCAACACCAGATTTATGATGTCTGGACCAAGAGTTGCGCGATGACTTTCCCGGGCGGTGGAGAGCCGGTCGGGCCACCCAGCGACGCCATTCGGTCGAGCGCGAAGAAATCGCCTGCGGCGAGTCCCGAGGCGGTGCCCGAGGCCGAAGCAACGCCCAGCGCGCCCGCAACCGAGCCATCGACTGCTGCACCCAGCAACCCGAGGTAATCGGCACGGCTGATTTCAACCGCGCCGAGCGAGGCGAGGTGATCGGTCTGAAACTGGCAATCAAGCAGGGTAAAGCCACCAACCCGCAACCGGACGACCAGATGGGCGAGCGCGACCTTGGATGCATCGCGCGCCCGCCTGAACATGCTTTCGCCAAAAAATGCACGGCCAAGCGTTAGTCCGTAAAGCCCGCCGACCAGCTCGTCGCCATCCCAGCACTCGATTGAATGGGCCAAGCCCTGCTTGTGGAGGGCGATGAACACCGTTTCGATGCTGGTGTTGATCCATGTTTCCGGCCGATCGGCGGCTGCATCGGCGCACAGCGCGATCACGCGCTCAAAGGCCTGATCAGCCGTAACGCGAAACCGGTCGCCGCTCAGTGTTTTTCTGAGCGAGTGCGACAGACGAAAACCATCGAGCGGTAAGATGCCGCGCCGCTTGGGCTCGACCCAGTAAACGCTGTCGGCCTTGCGGTCGTCTGCCATAGGAAACACGCCCACGGCATAGGCACCAAGCACAAGTTTGGGGTCGAGCGGCGTCATCGCGAAAGGATCGATCAGCGCCCGCGCTGCGGGGTTGCCAGGCGCTTCTCAACGGCTTGCCACAACTGGGCAAAGGCCTGGCCCGACGGTGTTTTTGCCGCAAAGCTGCCGACCGGGGCACGACGAACCGCCATGGATTCGATGACGCTGGCCATGGGGATGACCGGCCAATCCGGATGCCTGGCAAGCGCCTCGCCGTGAAGTTTTCGCCGTTTGTCGACCATTGAATGCACCGGCATCAGCTGGGCCTTGCTGCCCAATTCTTCGACCACATCGGCAAAGGCGCGTTCCGACAGCGGCGATGGAATGACCGGCACGACAATCAGGTCCGCCGCGCGCATCACCTGATCGCTCGTTTCGGTCAGCCCCGGCGGACAATCCAGGATCACCCGGTCATAATCCTTGCTTACCGAACCAAGCAGTTTGGTCAGCAGCTTCTTCTTGTCGAGCTCGTGGAACAACACGTCGAGGCCGCGCAGTGAAGCATCCGCGCCGATCAGGTCCAGCCGCTCGATCTCCGTTCGCCTCACCAGCTTGGCGGGATCGACATCCTTGGTGAAAATCGATTGCGCCTGATCTTTGGTCTTGCGCGCCGTGAGCATGAACGTGCTGGCTGACTGCGGATCGAGATCCCACAACAATGTGCGCCGGGCGGATAGCGTGGCAGCACACCAAGCCAGATTGACGGCCAGCGTCGTTTTGCCGACGCCACCCTTGAGGCTGTAGATCGCAATCGTCGCCAAGGTTCGGGATCCCTCCGTTATCGGCACTCCACCGTGCCCAAGCGGGAAAGGGGGCGCAAGTGTTTGCGCCCTATTTCTCTCAATCCGTCAACCAAATGCTATAGGGGCAAGCGGCGTCGCCCTTATTGTCGGCGCTAAAAGCGCTTCAGATTTTGCAGGTCTGGCTTGGCTTGCCGGGGCGGGTGAGGGTGATGAGCTTGGGCGTGCCGGTCATCGAGTAACCATCGGCAACCATTGGATCACCGGCCTTTTCAGTCTTCAACATCACTGGCGTGCCATCTTTCGCCGTCCTCAGACTGGCCTTTTTGTCGCCTGAGAAAAATTCGACATACGCAAGGCTGTTGTCCTTGCAGCGGAAGGTGACAGTCGCCTTGATCGACGGCGGCAGCTCGACCGGGGGGGCCTTGGCGAGTTCGGCGGCCTGGGGGTCGGGCGCTTCGGTCGTCACCGTTTCAGCTTTTTGATCACAAGCCGCGAGCGGCAGAGCCAGAGTCGCAGCGGCGGCAAATAGGAGCGTTTTTTTCATGATGTTTAATGCTTCGCCGACGCAGCAGGCTTCGTCAAGAGTGCTTGTTATCCGCCATTGCTGAATTCCTGCGCCGCAACAATTTTGTAATATTCGCAAGGGGCTGCGCGATCAATCACTCATGGAATTCGTGCATCTCCGGAATGCGGCCAAAGGCAATCTTGGTGCCGACCCGGTCGATCCGGCCGCCATGGATTGGCCCGACTGAAACCGCGTGTCGCCCGAATTTTTCGTTGATCTGGTCCATCGCCTTGCTGAGCGCGAGTCCCCGTGTTTCGCGCGCGAGCGGATCATCCGGGTCCAAATGGGCAAAGAGCGATTCCTGCTCGGCGGCAACCGGTTCAATCTCGCACAAAGTGACCCCGACCATTCGCAATTGAAAGCCGCCACCGCGCTTGCGCCCCGCCGCCGAAAGCCGGCGGAACAGGGCATCGAGCGCGGCCAGGATAACGAAGCTGTCCTGCGTCGCCGGCAGCTTGGCCGATGCCCGCCAGTTGCTTTTGTCGTCCTCAAACTTGCCATGGAGGACGAGGAGGCGACTGCGATAACCCTTGCGACGCAGCCGGCTTGCGGCCTTTAGTGCAAGGCGTCGCGCCGTCAGCCGCACCGGCTCCAGCCCGCGCTTGCCGGGCGACAGGACATGGCTGTGGCCGATGGTGCGGCTTTGCGTTGCCTTTTCGGGAAGATCGACCCCGTGGAGCAGATACCAGAGCCGGTCGCCATTGGTGCCGCCCCAGGCATTGCCGGCATCGCGCGGCCGACGTTCGCACAATTGCCGAATATCGTTGATGCCGTCCTGCGCCAGCCGCCGCTCCATCTTGGCACCGATCCCGGCGATATCGCGCAGCGACAGATCATAGAGCCGCTGTGGCAGCGTGTCGGCCGAAAGGATCACCAGGCCATCGGGTTTCATCATATCGGACGCGAGCTTGGCGAGCAGGCGGTTGGGCGCGATGCCGACCGAGCTTGTCAGGCACTCACCGACATTGGCGAGGATGCCGGCCTTGATCCGATGCGCGAGCGCGGTCGCTGCTGCGACGCTGTTTTCATTGTCCAGCAGGCGGCAGGCGACCTCGTCGATCGAGCAGACCTTGGTGACGGGGATGTGGCACCAAATCTCAGCGACGATGGCATCATGGAATTCGACATATTTGTCATGACGCGCTGGCGTGATGATGAGATCGCGGCACAGCCTTTTTGCTTCCCATACCGGGGTGCCTGTTTTGATCCCGAAGCGCTTCGCCTCAATCGAGGCCGCAATCGCCACCGTGGTGTCGCTATCGACCGGCGCGACTAGGATCGGGCGACCGCGCAGCGCGGGGTTCAGCTGTTGCTCAACGCTCGCGAAATAGCTGTTGAGATCAAGGAATAGCCAGCGCAGCGGCCGCGGCGGCAAAACGATATCGCCTTGCGTCGCGGCTCGCGAGGATGTGGAGGTTGAAGGGGGTAACGCATACTCGTCTAGCGCTACAGCCGCTGGGGAGCTGGGCGGGTCTGCGGAAGGGGAACCTGCGCGGAACATAAGACGAACATAGCTGATGATGGGTTTTTGGGGAAGGGGACGAATGCTCCGGTTAGATCGGCCTGCCCGGGTTCGCTGCTTGCGATAGGCGAATTTTGGGGTGCGACAGTTTCACTCGCTTGCCCGATCGGGGGCAAGCGCCCTATCTGCCCGACATGACAACGGTTCCCAATACGCTCGCCCTTATCGGCAACACGCCGCTCGTTCGCCTCAACGGTCCAAGCGAGGCTGCTGGTGGTGAAATCTTTGGAAAGTGCGAATTCGCCAATCCCGGAGCCTCGGTAAAGGACCGGGCGGCGCTGTCGATCGTCGAGGATGCCGAAGAGCGCGGGCTCATCAAAACCGGCGGGACAATCGTGGAGGGGACAGCGGGCAACACCGGCATCGGCCTGGCGCTCGTCGCCAACGCCAAGGGGTACAAGACGATCATCGTGATGCCCGATACCCAGAGCAAGGAGAAGGTTGATACGCTGCGCGCGCTGGGGGCCGAGCTGGTGCTGGTGCCGGCATGCCCTTATTCCAGCCCCTGCCATTTCGTGCATCAATCGCGGCGGATCGCGGAGGAAACGCCGAACGCGGTGTGGGCGAACCAGTTTGACAATATTGCCAATCGCCGCGCGCACATCACCGGTACCGCCGAAGAAATCTGGGCCCAGATGGACGGGCGGATCGACGGGTTTACCTGCGCGGCTGGCACTGGCGGCACCATCGCTGGTGTAGGCATGGGGCTGAAGGGCAAGGACGACAAAGTAACGATCGCCCTTACCGATCCGCATGGGGCCGCTCTTTACGAATATTATGCGCATGGCGAATTGAAAGCTGATGGATCATCGGTGGCCGAGGGAATTGGTCAAGGTCGCATCACCGCCAATCTGGAAGGGGCACCGATCGATACGCAGTTTCGTATCTCGGACGCGGAAGGATATTATTGGGTGCGCAAGCTGCTCGATGAGGAAGGCCTGTGCCTTGGATTGTCCTCGGGCATCAATGTCGCCGGGGCGATCGCGCTGGCACGGCAGCTGGGGCCGGGCAGCCGGGTCGCAACGATCCTGTGCGACACCGGGTTTCGTTATTTGTCGACTCTTTATGACCCAGCATGGCGTGAGGCAAAAGGACTGGGCACCGCCGCCTAGCACGACCAGCAACCCTCCCGGCAGCGGGGACGTTCGACACCGGGCCGTTGATGCGCTAGTTTCAGCGTTGAAGATGAAGAACGCTCAGGAACCGTCACAGGCGATACAGCGTGTCAAGGTCGGGATGACCGGCCTTGCCTTTGTCATGCTGCTGATCGGGCTCGCCAGTGCCATTCTCAGTTCGGCCAGTCGCGAGGTGCCGGTTACCGCAGTGGGGGCCGCCAAGCCCGAGGTGGTGGCGAACATGACCGGCCCAGCTGACAACAGCGATGACGCCGCAAAAGAGCCGCTCGCGGAGCTGGGCGTTGCGCCGAGCACTGCGCTCGAGCCAGCCAATGCTGCAGAGTCGGTGCCTGCCGACCAATAACATTCTCTAACGGCGGCCGGTGTAGCGCCCCGTAAAGGGGAACCGTCGGCGCGTTTCCATCCGGATACACGGCACGGGAATGTGCCCCACCAGCGGCAGCTAAGGCCCGCCACTTGGTGCCGTTCACCTTCAAGCAATAGAACAAAAGATGAACTATTCAAGTATTCACCCTCTTCCATGGGACAAAACCCCGGTATAACCACCTACAGACCGTGAATTCCCGCAAATTCCCGTTGCGTCCCAACCTGTCCCTTGATAGGACTTGGTTAACAGGGCGGGCTCTCTGCTTGGCGATTCCAAACAACTGCGGGTGACAATCGGTCCATTCGCAGAGCGAGAGAGCTGTGTGCGCCACGGGTGAGGTGGGCGTGTTGATGAGGGCAATCTATCAGGGCAATGCGCTCCAGCAGGTGGACGAAAAGGGTCGCGTAGCGATCCCATCGTCGCTGCGCGCAACCCTGGTTGCCCGGACCCCGGAAGGGATCGACCCCAAGGAAGCAGCGCAAGTCGTTGTAGGCGTGCACGAATCCGATACCTGCCTCGTTGGCTATGACATTGATCAGGCTGCCCAGCGCTTTGCTGACCTTGAAGCGCGCGCGCGGGCGCATGCGGGTCCGGACGGCGCGGCCAATGACGAAATCCTTCGGCGGGGCATGGCGGTCGATATGCTCGGCTTCGACACGAGCGGCCGCTTCATTCTGCCCAGCTTTGCTCGCAAGCGTGCGCGCATTGGTAAATATGCGTTCTTCTTCGGCCTCGGCAGCCATTTCGAAATTTGGGATCCGGCCGCGCTGCTCGCCTCATCGCGCGCGACCGAGACGATGAAGGAAATCGTGCGTCATTGCCTCGAAGAGCGGGGCGAGCGGCTGTGAGCGCGCTCCACATCCCGGTTCTGCTCGACGAAGTAATCGAGGGCCTCGCTATCGCCCCTGGCTCGGTCCATGTCGATGCGACGTTCGGCGCTGGCGGCTACACCCGTGCCATGCTGTCGCAGGGTGCGCGCGTGATCGCGTTTGATCGCGACCCGGATGCGATTGCGGGCGGCGCAGCGCTGGTTGACGACGCAGACGGTGCGCTGGCGCTGGTGCATGCGGTGTTCTCTGCGATCGAGGCCGAGCTCGAGCAGCGCGGCACCGTGCCGGTCGACGGCGTCGTGATGGATATCGGTGTATCGTCGATGCAGCTTGATCAGCCGGAGCGTGGCTTCTCGTTCCAGGCGGATGGGCCACTCGACATGCGGATGAGCCAGTCCGGTGCCAGCGCTGCGGACTTTCTCAACGAAGCCGAAGAAGAAGAGATCGCCGACGTGTTGCATCATTATGGCGAGGAGCCGCGCGCGCGCCGCGTTGCCCGCGCCATCGTCGCTGCCCGCCCACTCGCGACGACCAGCGATCTCGCCAATGTTGTCCGCCGCGCGCTTGGCTATCGGCCGCATGACAAGAAGGACCCCTCAACCCGCACCTTTCAGGCGATCCGCATTCACTTGAACCGTGAACTTGGCGAGTTGGCAGACGGCCTGGCGGCGGCGGAGCGCGTCCTGAAGCCGGGTGGCCGGTTGGCGGTGGTGACCTTCCATAGCCTTGAGGACCGGATCGTGAAGCGCTTTTTGCGCGAGCGCAGCGGCGCGCTGCCCGGCGGGTCGCGCCATCTGCCGCAAGTGGCGGCGAAGGCGGCCCCAAGTTTTGAGACGATCGGCCGCGCCGTGCGCGCGGGCGAGGCGGAAATCGCCCGCAACCCGCGGGCGCGATCGGCAACGTTGCGTGTGGCGCAGCGAACGGCAGCAGCGGCTTGGCCAGCAGGAGAGACGGCATGACGGCGGCGTATCGGATGAGGGGGCTTGGTTGGTTCCTGAGCGTGGTGATTGTCACGCTCGGTTTCTATCTTGTCTCGCTGCAGGTCGCTGCCGAGCGCAAGAAGGTAGCCGACATGGACCGCAAGATCCTGATGGCCAAGCGCGACATCCGCGCGCTTGAAACCGAGTTCGATACGCGCTCGAATTTGGCGCAGCTGGAGCGCTGGAACGGTGAGGTGTTTGCGCTGACTGCACCCTCTTCGGATCAGTTCGTGGCGGACGAGGCGACACTGGCATCGATCGACCTCGATGCGCCCGCTGCCGAGGGCATGGCGACGCGCACGGCCAGCTATATCGTGCCATCCGCCCCGCGCGCGGTGGAGGCAATTGCGCCGGCCCCAGAGCCGGCCGCGCCGCCGGTGGTGGCACCTGTCGCGCCACGGGGGCGGACCATGCTCGCCAGCGTCGCCACGGTGCAGCCGCGCCCGACCAGTCGGCGTGCCCAGGTCGTGGCGATGCTCGACCGCAAGCTGCTGAGCGAATCGACGATTGGCGATCTGATGAGCAGCGCGCGCGCTGAAGCGGTGATCGGCCGTTGAGCACGCTGATCGCCCGACCTGCACCGCAACGGCGGCTTACTGGCCAACGGCATGCGATGGCGACGATTGCCCCCGTGCGCTTGATGATGCTGATGCTGCTGATCGCGGCGGGCGTGCTGCTGGTGATTTCGCGCTTGGCGTTTCTGGCGGTGTTCGCGCAGCCGGCGACCACGCGGGACGGGGCGGCCGCGCTGGTGCCATTGCGGGGCGACCTGGTCGATCGCAATGGGGCACCGCTTGCGCGCACGATCGATGCCTGGTCGATCGGCATTCACGCGAACAAGCTCGTCAACGATCCAGAGGATCTGGCACCCAAGCTTGCGGCGCTGATGCCCGAACATGACACCAATTGGTATCTGGCGCGGCTGCGCTCGGGCAGCAATTTCTTCTATCTTCAGCGCAGGGCCATGCCCGAACTAGTCAAGGCAGTGAACGCGCTCGGCGAGCCGGCGGTCGACTTCGCGCGTGAGCCCGAGCGGCTTTATCCGCAATCGAGCTTGGCGGCGCATGCGATCGGCTTCATCAACTCTGGCGGTGCCGGTGTGCGCGGCATGGAGCGTACCCTCAATGATCAGCTGACCAATCCTGTCGAACGATCGCAGCCAATCGCGCTGTCAGTCGATTCGCGCGTCCAATCTGCCTTTGAAAGCGAACTCGGCAGCGCCATGCTGTCGTTCAAGGCCAAGGGCGCGGCCGGCGTCATGCTGGATGCGCGGACCGGTGAAGTAATCGCGATGGTCTCGCTCCCGGTATTCAATCCCAACAATGTCCGCGGCGCGAGCGACGACGCTTTCCGCAACAACGTGACCCAGTCAGTCTATGAACTGGGCTCTACCTTCAAGCCGATTACGATGGCAGCGGCCATCGATAGCGGGGTCGTCGCGTCGATGTCGCGGCGGTTCGATGCGCGTCAGCCGCTGACGGTCGGGCGTTTCCATATCAAGGACGATCACCCGCAACATCGCTTCCTCAACATCCCAGAAACGCTGGTGCATTCGTCCAACATCGTCACCGCCCGGATCGCCGATGAAATGGGCGCGCAGCGCATGCAGGCCATGTTCCGTCGGCTCGGTTTCGATACGCGCCCCGATATCGAACTCCGCGAGAAGCAGCGTCCGCTATGGCCCAGTTTTTGGGCGCGGGTGACGGTGATGACGAGCGGTTATGGTCACGGCATCGCGGTGACGCCGCTGCATCTCGCAAGTGCTTATGCGGCACTGGTCAATGGCGGCATCTGGCGCCCCGCAACAATGCTGCGCGTAGCACCGGGCCATGCGGCGCAGGGGCGTCGCGTGATCTCGCAGGCGACGAGCGACCGGATGCGTCAGCTGCTCCGCCTGGTGGTGCTTGACGGCACGGGGAGAAAAGGCGAAGCGCCCGGTTACCGGGTCGGCGGGAAAACCGGCACGGCTGAAGTCGCGATGAAAAGCGGGTATTCGCGTAATCGCAATGTTTCCACCTTCGCCGCCGCCTTCCCGATGGATGCTCCCCGCTACGTCGTTATCGCCATGCTTGATTCGCCTATCGCCAACGCACAATCTGCCGGGCAGACAACTGCTGCTTGGACCGTCGCGCCCGTGGTTAGCCGCGTGATCGCCCGTACTGGCCAGATGTTGGGAGTCATGCCCGATATGCAGCGGGACGTCGATGTGTCCGAGTTGACGCCGCTGCTCTGGCATGCGCCCGGCGAGAATCCGGCTGACCCGGAATGAAGCTCGGCGCGCTGACCGGCGGGGACCAAGCCCAAACGGTCACCGGCTTTGCCATCGATCACCGCAAAGTGGCGCCGGGGACGATCTTTGGCGCGTTCGAGGGGATGCAGTTGAATGGCGAAGACTTTATTCCCGCCGCCGTTGCGGGCGGTGCCATTGCAGTCGTCACGCGGCCCGGCGTAGCCGTCGAGGGCGCATTCCACATCGTGGCGGACAATCCCCGTGCGGCGTTCGCTCGGTTGGCTGCCCAGTTCTTTGCGCCCTTTCCCGAGACAGCGGTGGCCGTAACCGGCACCAACGGGAAAACATCGACCGTGGAGATGACGCGGCAGATCTGGCGCATGCTCGGGCATCATGCCGCCTCGATCGGTACATTGGGCGTGACAACCGCGGATGACCGGGTCGTGACCGGGCTGACCACGCCAGACATTGTTACCTTCTTGTCGAATGTCGGCGGCCTCGCGCGCGAAGGCGTCACCCATCTCGCCTTTGAGGCATCGAGCCATGGGCTGTCGCAATACCGG
The DNA here is from genome assembly GCA_964638495.1 of uncultured Stakelama sp. GTDB lineage: Bacteria > Pseudomonadota > Alphaproteobacteria > Sphingomonadales > Sphingomonadaceae > Sphingomonas. Next base: position 47,515 of record CAZXBM010000002.1, read on the forward strand.
ACTGACGGCCTGCTGGTGCAGGCGGCTGCCTTTACCAATTTGTCGCGCGATCACCTCGACTATCACCGCGACATGGCCGATTATTTTACTGCCAAGATGCGGCTTTTCGCTGAAGTGCTGGCCGACGATGGCACGGCGGTGGTTTGGGCGGATGACGAGTATAGCGCCCGCGTGATCGATCTCGCGCGTGAGCGCGGCAACCGGTTGATTACGGTTGGCGACCATGGCGAGACGCTGCGGCTCCTCTCCCGCTCGCCCACCTTGCTCGGGCAAGGTCTGGAGATCGAGGCCGAGGGCAGGGTCCATAAGGTCAATCTGCCGCTGATCGGCGGTTATCAAGCCGCCAATGCGTTGACGGCGGCTGGCCTCGTGATCGCAACCGGCGGCGACGTTTCGACAACGCTTGCCGCGCTTGCGCGATTGCAGCCCGTGCGTGGCAGGCTGGAGCGCGCCGTGATCACGCGGTCCGGCGCGCCCGTCTATGTCGATTATGCCCACACGCCCGATGCAATCGAGGCGGCGATCGTCGCGCTGAAGCCGCATGTTGCCGGGCGACTGATCGTCATGATCGGGGCGGGCGGCGATCGCGATTCCGGCAAGCGCGAACCGATGGGCGCTGCCGCCGCGCGCCTTGCCGATCTGGTGATCGTGACCGACGACAACCCGCGCAGCGAAGACCCCGCCGTCATTCGCGCTCAGGTTAGGGCGGGAGCCCCGGGTGCCATGAATATCGCCGGCCGGCGCGACGCCATCGCGGCGGCGATCGCAGCTGCGGGGCCGCAGGACATTGTCCTCCTCGCCGGCAAGGGGCATGAACAGGGCCAGATCATCGGCGATCTGGTGTTGCCTTTTGACGATGTGACCGTCGCGCGGGAATGCGCCGCATGAGCGCGCCGTTATGGACCGCCGCCGACATCGCAACCGCAACCGGCGGTGTCGCTTCGACCTCGTTCAACGCCGGTGGCGTGACTTTTGATTCGCGCGAAGTTAGTGACGGCGATCTGTTTGTCGCATTGAAGGGCGAGGCGACCGATGGGCATCGCTTTCTTGATCAGGCATTCGCGCGTGGTGCCGCCGGTGCCATCGTCTCATCGGCTACGGATCATCCGCATGTCCGGGTGGACGATACGATGGCCGCGCTCGAGGCACTGGGGATTGCCGCGCGCGCGCGCACCGACGCCAAGATCATCGGCGTTACAGGGTCAGTGGGCAAGACGGGGAGCAAAGAGGCGCTGTTTGCCGCGCTTGATCGCGGTGCGCCGGGGCAGGTCCACCGGTCGGTCAAGAGCTACAATAACCACACCGGCGTCCCGCTCAGCCTGACGCGCATGCCCGCCGACAGCCGCTTCGCGGTGCTGGAAATGGGGATGAACCACGCGGGCGAATTAAGACAGCTGACGGGATTTGTCCGGCCGCACGTTGCCATCATCACCACGGTCGCGTCGGTTCACATCGAATTTTTCAAGGACGAGGCGGGCATTGCCGACGCCAAGGCGGAGATTTTCGAAGGCCTGATGCCGGGTGGCACGGCGATCATCCCTTATGACAATGTCCATCGCGATCGGCTGATCGCGGCGGCGACGGCGCAGCGCGCGCAGATCGTGACCTTTGGCAGCAGCGCGGGTGCCGATGTGCGGGTGCTGGAGCAGATGCGCACGCGAACCGGCGGCACTTTCGTGACGGCGCTGCTGAAACAGCGGGAGTTGAGCTTCACCGTTGGGCAGCCGGGCGACCATCTGGTGTCGAATGCGCTTGCTGTACTCGCTGCGGTCGAAGCGGCGGGTGGGGATGTTGCTCTTGCAGGATTGGCGCTGGGCGAACTCGGCGGCCTTGCGGGGCGCGGCGCGCGCACGCTGATCGACCTGGGCGACGGCGAAACCGCGCTGATGATCGACGAGAGTTACAATGCCAACCCCACATCGATGCGTGCGACACTGGCCGTCCTTGGCCGTGAACCCGCTTGTCGCCGGATCGCCGTGCTTGGCCAGATGGGCGAATTGGGGGATGGCAGTGCAGCTTTCCACGCCGGACTCGCCGAGCCGATCACAGCGGCGCAGGTCGATCATGCCGTTCTCGTCGGGGAAGGAATGAAGCCCCTCGCAAACATACTTGAGGGGCGGTGCGATTTCGTCCATGTGCCCGATGCCACAGCCGCGCTCGCCAGTCTTTCAGCGGTCATCCGTTCGGGAGACGTGGTGCTCATCAAAGGGTCGAACGCGGTCGGCCTGTCGGCGATTGTCTCAGCGCTGGGGGGCGGAAAAAGTTAATGCTGTACTTCATTGCCGCCTATCTCGGTTTTCCCGGTGCCTTGAATTTGGTGCGGTATCTGAGCTTTCGCTCGGGTGGCGCGGTGGCGACTGCGCTGGTGATCGGCCTCATCATCGGGCCCCGATTCATCGGCTGGCTGCGGGTGCGCCAGGGCAAGGGTCAGCCGATCCGCACCGATGGGCCGCAATCCCATTTGGCCAAGCGCGGCACGCCGACCATGGGCGGGCTGATGATCCTGACCTCGCTCGTCATTTCGATCCTGTTGTGGATGGATTTGAGCAATCCGTTTGTCTGGGCCTGTCTGTTCGTGACGCTCGGCTTCGGGATGATCGGTTTCCTCGACGATTACGACAAGGTTCGTAAGCAAAAAACGGCCGGGGTCTCTGGGCGGGTGCGGTTGATTGGCGAATTTGCGATCGCCGGCATCGCGAGCTGGATGATCATTGGCCAGAGCGATACCCACCTTTATCTGCCCTTTTTCAGCAATTTGTCGATCGACCTCGGCTATTTTTACATTGCCTTTGCGGCCTTCACTATCGTGGCGTTCGGCAATGCAGTGAACCTGACCGACGGTCTGGACGGGCTAGCGACGATGCCGGTTATCATCGCCGCCGTTGCCTTCATGCTCATCGTCTATCTCGTCGGCCGGGCCGATTATGCGCAGTATCTGGGCATTCCGCATGTGCCGCGCGCGGGTGACCTCGCCATCTTTTGTGGCGCGATGGTGGGGGCAGGCCTCGCCTTTTTGTGGTTCAACGCGCCACCAGCCGCCGTCTTCATGGGCGACACCGGCAGCCTGGCGCTGGGCGGCGCGCTTGGTACCATCGCCGTCGTCGCTCATCACGAAATCGTGCTGGGGATCATCGGCGGACTGTTCGTTGTGGAGGCGCTCTCCGTTATCATCCAGGTGTTCTTCTACAAGCGCACCGGCAAGCGCGTGTTCAAGATGGCACCGATCCACCACCATTTCGAGCAGCTCGGCTGGAGTGAGCCGACGGTCGTGATCCGCTTTTGGATCATTGCGTTTGTGCTGGCGCTGGCCGGGCTGGCCACGTTGAAGCTCAGATGATCACCAGCGACCTCTGGCGCGGCAAACGCTTTGCGGTGCTGGGGCTGGCGCGTTCGGGCGCGGCGACGGTGCGTGCGCTGGTGGCGAGCGGGGCCGAGGTGCTGGCGCACGACGATGACTGGGGCAGAGTTGCTGCGATCCGGGACTCATCGGTCGAAGGCAGTCAGCTCTTCATCGACGACTTTACGGATTGGGACTGGGAAGACATCGACATTGATGCGCTTGTCGTATCTCCGGGCGTTCCGTTGAACACGAATCCAACCGCCATCGCTGCAAAGGCGGCGGGTATGCCCGTCATCGGCGACATTGAGCTGTTCGCTCAAGCCCGCGCGGCGCTGCCGCCGCACAAGGTGGTGGGCGTCACCGGCACCAATGGCAAATCGACCACCACCGCGCTGATCCACCACATCCTTCAAACCGCCGGCATCCCGAGCCTGATGGGCGGCAATATCGGCCTGCCGATCCTTAGCGCAGAGCCGCTGCCGGAGGGCGGCGTCTATGTGCTGGAACTCTCCAGCTATCAGATCGACCTGACCTTCAGCCTCGATTGCGAGGTGGCGGTGCTACTCAACATTACGCCCGACCATCTCGATCGTTATGATGGGTTCGAGGCCTATGCCGCCGCCAAGGCGCGGTTGTTCGCGATGCAATCGGCCTCGCACGACGCGATCATCTCGATCTTCGATGCGCCGTCCGCCGCCATCGCCTGCAGCCTCTCCGCGCGGGGCGAGCATCTGACCAAGATCGCGTCGGGCTTTTGCATGGATCAGTCGCGCTGGCCGAGTTTGCAGGGGCCGCATAACGCGCAAAATGCCCTGGCGGCGATCAACGCCTGCGAAGCGCTTGGCGTGCCGAACGCCGCGATCGACCGGGGGCTGGAAAGCTTCAAGGGGCTCGCCCACCGGATGGAAACGGTGGCGGTGCGTGGCGGCGTGACCTTCGTCAACGATAGCAAGGCGACCAACCCGGAATCGACCGCACCGGCGCTTGCCGCGTTCGATCGCATCCATTGGATTGTGGGCGGGCGGGCCAAATCGCCCTCGCTTGACGCCTGCAAACCCGGCCTCCCGCACGTGCGAGCGGCCTATACGATCGGCGAGGCGGGTCAGCAGTTTTGCGAACTGTTAACCGGTGTCGTTCCCGTGGCATATTGCGTATCATTGGATCGGGCGGTGGCACAGGCCGCCGAGGCTGCGCAGCCAGGCGACACGGTACTGCTGTCGCCCGCCTGCGCGTCGTTCGATCAGTTTCGTGATTTCGAGGCCCGGGGTGATGCATTTCGGGCAGCGGTGGAGGCGCTAGCATGACCGATATCCGGGCCGACACCATGGGAGCCGCCACGCGCAAGGCGCTGTGGGCCAAGGTCAAGCCACGCGGTGGGCGCGGCGATCGCACGCCGCTTGGCATGTGGTTTTGGGATATTGATCGGGTGCTGCTGCTGCTGGCGCTGTTGCTCATCGCGATCGGCCTGTTGGCGGTGGCAGCGGCAAGCCCCGCATCTGCGGTGCGCTACTCGGGCGAGAAAACGCATTTCCCGCCGCTCTACTATTTCTGGCGGCAGCTCATGTGGGTGGGGGTATCGCTGCCGGTGATGTTCTTTGTCTCGATGCTGCCGGTGCCGGTGGCCCGGCGGATGGCGCTGATCGGTGCGGTAATCTTCCTGCTGTTGCTGGCGGTGCTGCCCTTTATCGGCGTTGTCCATAACGGCGCGCGGCGGTGGATTGGCGTTGGCGTTTCAGAGTTTCAGCCGTCAGAATTCCTCAAACCCTTCTTCATTGTGGCAATGGCCTGGCTATTGTCGCTCAAGGCCAGTGACCCCAAACTGCCCGTCGTGCCGATGACGGCGGCGATGACGGCGCTGGTCGGCTGCCTGCTGATGATCCAGCCAGATTTTGGCCAGACAATCATCTTTGTCGTCATCTGGCTGGCGCTGCTGATGATTGCTGGCACCTCGCTGAGGGTGATGGGCGGCTTTGTGGCCGCGGCGCCGGTGGGGTTGGTCGCGGCCTATATGTTTTACGATACTGCGCGACTGCGGATCGACGCATTCCTCGGTCGTGGTGGCGATAACGGCGCGATCGACCATTACCAGACCGACATGGCCTATGCGACGCTCACCGCCGGGGGCGTGACCGGCACAGGCCCCGGCGGCGGGGTGATGAAGTTCCGCCTGCCCGAAGCGCACACCGACTATATCTTTTCCGTCATCGGCGAGGAATTCGGCCTGATCGCCTGTGCCGTGATCGCGCTGTTGTTTCTCGCGATCGTGGTGCGCGTGTTCGTCAAGCTGCTTGATGAGCCCGATCCATTCCGCCTGCTGGCAGCAGCGGGCTTAGCAACGCAATTCGGCGCGCAGGCGCTGGTGAGCATGGCGGTCAACACCGGCATTGCCCCCTCCAAGGGAATGACGCTGCCGTTCATCAGCTATGGCGGATCATCAATGATCGCGCTTTCAATCGGTATGGGGTTGCTGCTGGCATTCACTCGGCGCAATCCGTTCCTGACACGATCGCCCTACATCGTGCGATGGAGCGGACAATGACCAAGGCACGCCATTTCGTTCTCGCTGCCGGCGGTACGGGTGGGCATATGGTGCCGGCGGCGGCGCTTGCGGTGGAACTCACCAAACGCGGCCATTCGGTTGCGCTGGTCAGCGATGATCGTGGCGTGCGCTTCCCCGGGCTGTTCACAGATGTCGAGACGCATGTGCTGCCCGCCGGGCGACTGGCTGGCGGACCGATTGGCTGGGCGCGCGCCGGTTTCAACATGCTGGAGGGGCGCAAGACGGCGATGCAGCTGTTTCGGCAGCATCGCCCCGCAGCGGTTATTGGCTTTGGCGGCTACCCCGCGCTACCCGCGTTGCTCGGAGCGTTCGCGCTCAAGATACCGACGGCGGTCCATGAACAGAACGCCGTGCTTGGCCGGGTCAATCGGTTGGTGGCGGGCAGGGTCAATGCGATTGCGACGTCCTATCCCGATGTCGATCGGTTGAAGAATGCCCATCGCGGCAAGACCCATCTGGTCGGCAATCCGGTGCGCGATTCGGTGTTGAGCCTGCGCAGTCGGCCTTACCCGCTGCTCGAGGAAGACGGCATTTTCCGCGTACTGGTAACGGGCGGTAGCCAGGGTGCGAGCATCCTGAGTCAAGTGGTGCCCGATGGCCTTGCCCTGCTGCCGATCAGTTTCCGGCGGCGGCTGCAGGTCACGCATCAGGCGCGCATCGAGGATATCGATAAGGTCCGCGCAAAATATGCCGAGCTCTCCATCGCAGCCGAGCTGGCGACTTATCTGCCCGATTTGCCCGAGCAGCTTGCATGGGCGCATCTGGTGATCGCGCGCGCCGGAGCCTCGACGCTGGCCGAGCTGACGACTGCCGGCCGCCCCGCCATCCTGGTGCCGCTGCCAAGCGCGACCGATGATCATCAGACGGCCAATGCGCGCGAAATGACCAAGGCGGGCGGGGCCCGGACAATTGCCCAGCAGCAGTTCACCCCAATTGAGCTCGCCAAGCAGATGCAAAAGCTTGGGCTTGATCCGGCAGCGCTGCAGAACGCCGCCGGCCGCGCGCGAAGCTGCGGCCGGCCCGATGCGGCGCGTGATCTGGCCGACCTCGTCGAGAGCCTCGATGCACCGAAGAGCGATGTGATGGTCGGGCTCAACCGCCCAATCAAATTTGGGGACCAAACAGCATATGCGTGAGCTGGGCGCATGAGGGGCGTTGCAACCGACATCGGCACGATTCATTTCGTCGGCATTGGCGGGATTGGTATGTCCGGCATTGCCGAGGTGATGCACAATCTGGGCTATGTCGTGCAGGGTTCGGACGTCGCCGAAGGTTATGTGATCGCCGGGCTGCGCGCCAAGGGCATCAAAGTGCATATCGGCCACAGCGCCGATAATCTGGGCGATGCGGCGGTGATCGTCACCTCGACCGCGATCAAGCGCGACAATCCAGAGGTTGAGGCGGCTTATGAGCGCCGTATCCCGGTCGTGCGGCGCGCGGAAATGCTCGCTGAGCTGATGCGGCTGAAATCCACCGTCGCGGTCGCGGGTACGCACGGCAAAACGACGACGACGAGCATGATTGCGGCTCTGCTCGACGCAGGCGGGGTTGACCCGACCGTGATCAATGGCGGCATCATCAACAGCTATGGCTCCAACGCGCGGCTGGGTGCGTCCGACTGGATGGTTGTCGAGGCGGATGAGAGCGACGGCAGTTTTCTGCGGCTCGATGGCACGATCGCGGTGGTGACCAACATCGATCCCGAGCATCTCGACCATTATGGCAGCTTCGATAAGGCGAAGGATGCCTATGTCGAGTTCGTCGAGAATGTGCCCTTTTACGGCGCGGCGCTGCTCTGCCTCGATCATCCCGAGGTGCAGGGCATTATCCCCCGTGTGCGTGATCGGCGCGTCGTTACTTATGGTTTTTCAGCGCAAGCCGATGTCCGCGGCGTCAATGTAACGCCGATCCCCGGCGGCAACCGCTTCGAGACAATCGTGCGCAGCCGCGACGGGACGACGCGCTCGATCGAGGGGATCGAAATGCCGATGCCCGGCCGCCACAATGTGCAGAATGCGCTGGCCGCCATCGGCGTGGCGCTTGAGCTTGGCATCGACGATGCGACGATCCAGCAGGGCTTTGCCAAGTTCGGCGGCGTCAAGCGGCGCTTCACCAAGGTTGGCGAAGTCGCTCTGGATGGCGGCACGGTCACGATCATCGACGATTACGGTCATCACCCGGTCGAGATCAGGGCGGTATTGTCTGCGGCACGCGAAGGCGCAACGAACCGGGTCATCGCCGTGGTGCAGCCGCACCGATATTCGCGGCTCGGCGGGCTAATGGAGGAATTCCAGCAGGCCTTTAATGATGCCGACGTGGTGCTGGTGTCACCGGTTTACGCAGCGGGCGAGGCACCGATCGAGGGGGTCGATGCCGAGGCGCTGGTGGCGGGGCTGAAGACGCGTGGCCACCGCAGCGCGGCAACCGTTGCCGATGCAGGCGCGCTGGCGGCGACGCTGGCGGCCACGGTTCAGCCGGGTGATATGGTGATCTGCCTGGGGGCGGGGGACATTACGAAATGGGCAGCGGGCCTCGCCGAGGCGATTGCGGCGGTGCGATGACCAACATGCAACCTTGTGCTCCCGCGAAGGCGGGGGCTCAGACTGGGGCCCTGCCTTCGCCGGGACACAAGGGTCTGGCTGCTGACGTGCGGGGGAAGCTGACCCCGGACGTTTCGCTCTCGCCGCTGGTGTGGTTCAAGTCTGGTGGATCGACCGACTGGTTATTTGAGCCAAGCGACATCGACGATCTCTGCTGCTTCCTGGCCGATCTGGAGCCGTCGGTACCGGTGATGACGCTGGGGCTGGGGTCGAACATGATCGTGCGGGACGGTGGCTGGCGCGGCGTGGTGGTGCGGCTGGGCAAGCCGTTCAGCTTTGCGCGTGCCTCGGGCGACGGAACGACAATAACGTGTGGCGGCGGCACTTCCGGCATTCTCGTATCGTCGACGGCGCGCGATGCGGGAATTGCGGGTCTGGAGTTCCTGCGTAGCATTCCCGGTACCGTTGGCGGGTTCGTCCGGATGAACGGCGGCGCCTATGGCCGCGAGACCAAAGACGTGCTGATGAGCTGCGTCGTCGTCATGCGCGATGGCACCGTCAAGGCGATGCCGGCGGCGGCGCTCGGCTACAGCTACCGCCACTCCACGCTGCCCGAAGGCGCGATCGTGGTCGAAGCCACCTTTCAGGGCACCCCCGGCGATCCTCCCGCTATCCAGGCCGAAATGGACCGCATCGCCGCCGCGCGCGAGGAATCTCAGCCGCTGCGCAGCAAGACGGGCGGCTCCACCTTCAAAAACCCAGACGGGCACAAGGCCTGGGCGTTGATCGACGCCGCCGGTTGCCGTGGGCTGCGGATCGGCGATGCGCAAGTGAGCGAGAAGCATTGCAACTTCCTGCTGAACCTGGGTGCCGCGACGAGCGCTGATATTGAAGCATTGGGAGAAGAAGTGATCGCACGCGTGAGGGCACATTCGGGCGTAACGCTCGAATGGGAAATCCAGCGGGTGGGGGACGCGGCATGAGCGCGCCGCTCCACATCGCCGTGCTGATGGGCGGTTGGTCCGCCGAGCGCGAGGTTTCGCTGGTGACAGGTGCCAATGTCGCCGAAGCGCTCGAGGCGAATGGCCACCACGTAACGCGGATCGACATGGACCGCGATGTCGCCGCGCGGCTTGCCGAAGCGGCGCCGGACGTCGTGTTCAACGCTTTGCATGGTACGCCGGGCGAGGATGGATCGGTGCAGGGCATGCTCGATCTGATGGGGTTGAAATACACCCATTCGGGCCTCGCCACCTCGGTCATCGCCATCGACAAGCAGCTCACCAAGCTGCTGCTGGTGCCGCACGGCATCCCCATGCCCGGCGGGCGGATCGTGAAGTCGCAAACGCTGTACACGGGCGATCCGCTCCCGCGCCCTTATGTGCTGAAACCGGTGAATGAGGGATCGTCGGTGGGTGTGGCAATCGTCACCGATGACGGCAATTATGGCAATCCGATCGCCCCCGGCAGTCAGGGCCCCTGGATGGAATTCGATGAGCTGCTGGCAGAGCCGTTCGTTCGTGGGAGAGAGCTGACAACGGCCGTGCTCGGCAATGAGGCGCTTGGCGTGACCGAATTGAAGCCCAAAAGCGGCTTTTACGATTACGACGCCAAATATACCGACGGTATGACCGACCATGTCTATCCCGCCGATATCCCTGATGAGATCACCGCGGCGTGCATGGCCATCGCGCTGGATGCGCACCGGCTGCTCGGGTGCAAGGGGTGCTCGCGATCCGACTTTCGTTGGGATGATAGCCAGGGGCTGGACGGCCTTTTCCTGCTAGAGGTGAATACCCAGCCCGGCATGACACCGCTCAGCCTCGCGCCCGAACAGGCGCGGCACCGGGGCATGGAGTATCGGCAGTTCGTCCAGCGTATTGTGGAGGAAGCATTGTGAGCAAGACGATCCGTCGAGGACCGCCACCGCAGCGCCGTGCAGTCCAGCCAGCGCGCCGCGGGGGCAGCCGGAAGAAGGCGTCGACGCTCGACCGGATGATCGCCGCACTCCCGGTGAGCGAGCAGACGCTGCGGCGGGTAACAACAGCGACGATCATGGGGATGATCGTGGCGCTATCGCTCGGCGTCGCGACCTTTTTCGGCGTGCCGCAAGCGGCAGGTGTTGCGCTGGCAGAGCAGATCGGCGAGGCGGGATTTCGCGTTCGCGGCATCGAAGTAACGGGCGCGCGCCGGATGAACCCGATGACGGTCTATGCCGTGGTGCTCGACCAGAAATCCCGCGCGATGCCGCTGGTCGATCTGGCCGGGACGCGCGAGAAACTGCTGAAATATGGCTGGATCAAGGACGCGCAGGTCTCCCGCCGGCTGCCCGACAAGCTGGTCGTCCATATCATCGAGCGCGAACCGGCGGCGGTATGGCAGGATAATGGCCGGCTAACGCTGATCGATGCCAATGGCGAGCCGCTGCAACAGATTTCGCCTGACGATGTGCCGGCGCTTCCCCGCATGATCGGTGCTGGGGCCAATTGGCAAGCGCCAGCCTACCGCGCGCTGCTTGATACCGCACCGGCGCTACGGCCGCTGGTCAAAGCAGCGACATGGGTTGGCAACCGGCGCTGGAACCTCCTCTTTGAATCAGGCGAAACGCTGGTCTTGCCTGAAGAGTCCCCCGACAAGGCGCTGGTGAAGTTTGCGGAGCTCGATGGCGCACGCCCGTTGCTCGGTCGTGGCTGGCTGCGCTTTGACATGCGCGATCCGTCGCGGCTGGTCGTGCGCAAGCCGGGCCAGCAGGCACAACGCGCGATCACCGATATCAGCGAGGCCGAACCTGTCACCCGCACCGCAATGCTGACCCCGAGCGAAGGATAAGATCATGGCCAAAACAGCTCCTGAGGGATTGATCACGGCGCTCGATATCGGCTCGTCAAAAGTCTCCGCGATGATCGCGCAAAAGGCCGAAGGCGGCGAATTGGTCGTGCTGGGCACCGGCCAGCGCGAGAGCCGGGGCGTCAAGCGCGGGTATATCGCCGATATGGGCGCGACGGAGGCCGCGGTGCGCGAGGCGGTTGAGCAGGCAGAGCGGATCGCGGGGCTCAACATCGAAAATGTCTGGGTGAGCTTTTCGGCGGGCGGCCTGGTCAGCGATGTCGCCTCGGTCGAAGTCGAACTCGGCGGGCACCGTATCGAGCAGGCTGATATCGACGAACTGCTGGCGGCCGGGCGTGAATCGATTGATCCGGCAGGCCGGATGGTGCTCCACGCGCAACCCACGCTGTACACGCTCGACGGGTTAACGGGCGTGAAGAAGCCGCTTGGCCTGCATGCCGACAGGCTCGGCGTGCATATCCATGTCGTCGCGGCCGATGGATCGCCGGTGCGCAATCTGGATCTGTGCGTCCGCTCGGCCCATCTGGAGGTGAAATCGATCATCGCCTCGCCCGTCGCGACGGGCATGGCGTGCCTGTCCGACGAGGAGCGCGAACTGGGCGTCGCGCTGGTGGAAATGGGCGCAGGCATTACCAACGTGTCGCTGTTTGCCGGCGGTATGCTGGTGGGGTTGACCTCAATTCCGTTTGGCGCGGCTGATATCACCGATGACATTGCCAGCGCGTTCGGCACCCGGCGGGCGCTGGCGGAGCGGATGAAGTGCTTTTACGGATCGGCCAATGCGAGCCCGCGCGACAATCACGAGATGATCGACGTCGCGCCGATTTCGGCCGAGGACGATGCGACCGAAGGCGCGCGGATCACCCGAGCACAGCTGATCGCGGTTATTCGCCAGCGACTCGATCATCTGATGAGCGAAATTCAAAAGGCGCTGGCGGAGTTGGGCTTTGAAGGCCCGGTGGGTCGTCAGGTCGTGCTGACGGGGGGTGGGGCTGAGCTGAAGGGCATTGCCGACTATGCGCAGGCGGCGCTTGGTCGATCGGTCCGGGTCGGGCGGCCCCGTGGGATGACGGCGCTGCCCGAGGCGCATAGCGGCCCGGCATTTGCGACCCTCGCCGGACTTGCGCACTATGCAGCATCGGACCCTGTTGACTTGCGGGCGATTGCGTCGAGCCAGCAAATGGTGTCGCGGCCCAAGGGTTTTGCAGGCCTCCAGCGTCTAATTCAGACGTTTCGGGCAAATTATTAAAGAATTACGACAGCGCAGGGTCAATTGGGGCTAGAGTCGCTTCAACGCTTGGTGCAGAACGGCATAATAACAGGGATAGCCCGGTTTGGGGGCTAAGGCGGAGACAGGGCCATGAGCATCGAATTTCTTCCACCAGACGTTGACGAGCTGACGCCGCGCATCGCCGTCATCGGGGTTGGCGGGGCAGGCGGCAACGCCATCACCAACATGATGCGCGCCAACGTTCAGGGTGTCGATTTCTTGGTGGCCAACACCGATGCGCAGGCGCTGAAGCAATCCACAGCACCGCAGCGCGTTCAGCTCGGTGCCAAGATCACGCAGGGGCTGGGCGCCGGTTCCCGGCCTGAAATCGGGCGTGCGGCGGCTGAGGAGACGATCGAATCGATCACCAAGATGCTCGATGGCGCGCACATGTGCTTCATCGCGGCGGGGATGGGCGGCGGCACCGGCACCGGTGCCGCGCCGGTCATTGCCAAGGCAGCGCGTGATCTCGGCATCCTGACCGTCGGCGTCGTGACCAAGCCATTCGCCTTTGAAGGCAACCGGCGGGCCAAGTCTGCAGAGGCGGGGATCGAGGAACTGCAGAAATATGTCGATACGCTGATCGTCATCCCCAACCAGAACCTCTTCCTCATTGCCAACGCCAACACCACCTTCAAGCAGGCCTTTGAAATGGCCGATGAAGTGCTGCAGCAGGGCGTGCGCGGAATTACCGATCTGATGGTAATGCCTGGCCTCATCAATCTGGATTTCGCCGATGTCCGCTCGGTGATGCAGGAAATGGGCAAGGCAATGATGGGCACCGGCGAGGCCGAAGGCGATGATCGCGCGATTATCGCCGCGCAAAAGGCGATCGCCAACCCGCTGCTGGATGGTGTGTCGATGCAGGGTGCCAAGGGCGTGATTATCTCGATCACGGGTGGCGAGGATATGCGCCTGCTGGAAGTCGATGAAGCGGCCAATCATATCCGCGAGCTGGTCGATCCGGAGGCGAACATCATTTGGGGTTCGGCCTTCAACCAGGAGCTGGAGGGCAAGATCCGTGTGTCTGTGGTTGCGACAGGCATTGAGGCTGACGCCCGGCACGAGCCTGCGCCAGAGCCCTCGCGCTCGTTCAGCTTCTCGACGCCGCGCCGTGCCGAGGCACCCGCTTCTGTTGAGCCGACGCCGGAACCAGAAGTCGAGCATGCCATTCCGACCGCTTCGGAGCCTGAGATGGCTGACCCGATCGCGGCACCTGCCGATTCCGCCGCGCCGACCGAGCCAATGGACGACGAGCTGGTACTTGGGGCCGATGCGGCAATGCCCGCTGGGGACATGGCCGCCGGATCGGTGGAGGCTGGTGATCGGTTGCGCTGGCTGTCGCCTGGAGCCGACGTCGATCTGCCACCTGCAGAGCCAGCGCCGGAGCCGGCACCACGTGCCAAAACGGGGGGTACGTTGTTTGAGCGTATGTCCAACGTCACGCGGGGTGCTGCACGCGAAGACAAGGGCCTCGACAAGGATCCCGTCGACATCCCTCGTTTTTTGCACCGCCAAAACAATCAGTAATGCACCGGGCGCGCCGATTCATCGTCGGCGCGTCTCGGTCTGGCGCTTGAAGGGTAGCTGTACATTGCCTGCGTCGCTTCGGCGGGGTCTAGCAGTGCTGCAATGATGTCACGCAGATTGAAACGATTCCCACTGATGATGTCGGTGTTGCTGTTGGCGAGTGCGTCGGCCGCACTGGCCGGGCAGTACCAGATGATGCCCGGCCCAACGCCGGATGCGGATGCGCTTGCGGCAAATATGCGCATTCTGGGGGCAAACCCCGTTGATCTGCCGGCGCTGCTCGATGCCGCCGATCTGACGTTGAAGCTCGGCGATGTCGATGCGTCGGTGGCCTTTCTCGCGCGCGCTGAGCGGATTGCGCCTGCCGATGGTCGCATCAAGGCGGGCAGGGCGCGGGCCTTGGTCGAGCTTGGCCGGCCTGGAGAGGCGCTGCGTCTCTTCATGGAGGCGGAACGACTGGGCTATGGAGTGGGTAATTTCGCCGCAGAGCGGGCGCTTGCCTATGATCTGATCGGCGAGCAGGAACGGGCGCAGCGCGACTATCGGCGTGCATTGAAGAGCGGGCCTGATGACGAAACCCAGCGGCGCTACGCGCTGTCGCTCGGCATTTCGGGAAAGCGCGATCTGGCGCTCGATCAAATCGATTCCCTCGTGCGCCGCAGCGATCGGGCGGCGTGGCGGGTGCGGGCCTTCATCCTGGCCATGTCAGGTGATGTGAGCGAGGCAGAACGGATCGCGACCAGCATGTTACCCGGCGCAATGGCAGACGGACTGTTGCGGTTTTTTCAGATTCTGCCGACGCTTGGTGCCACGGATCGCGCTTTTGCCGTTCATTTTGGCGAGGTGCAGGCATCGCCCGAGCGCATTGCCGATGCCCGTCTCGTGCCGTCGCTGCCTGCCCTCTTGCCTGAGCCCGGCGTGCCGGTGCAGGTGGCAACGGCATTGCCAGCGCCGACCGCAGCATCGGCTGCGCGGGATCGCAAAAGGCGCGGTCGCCGCCCCCCGGCCGTGGAGGTCGCGACGGCCGTGCCACCACCAGTGGTCAAGCCGCAATTGCCAGCACCGCCCCGAATCGTGATGCTGACGCCGATACCGGTGACGCCATTATCGGTGCCGACCCGCGTTGCCAGCGTCGCGCCGATACAAAGCGCGCCCGGGGCGGATTCGCCTCCACCCTCGGCATTATCGCGCGCGCCGTCGACACCCCCGATCAAGCCCGGCCGCCCAACGCAGCTTGCAAAAAACGAGGTCCGCGCGGGGCGTACGCCGCTCGACGAGCCACCCCTGGCGTTATCACCGCCGCCTTCGGTTGCCCCGGCAGCGCCAGCGATGCCTATGCCGGTGCCTACGACCACACAGCCGCCGCTACCGACGCCGATTCCGCCACCTGCTCCTTTGCCAGAACGGCCGCCGCAGCAGCAGCCAATTGCCGCCGTGCCCAGCGACGGTTCAACGTCACCCGTGACCGTGGTCGCTGAGCCACCCCCGGTCCCGGATCCTGTGGTCAAGGTCGCAACCGTAGAGCCGACCAAGGTGGACAGCGCCCCTGTTGCCCCCGATCGCCCCGTACTGACAGCGTCCGCACGTGCGCGGCCCCAGCCGATTGCAAGCGAGGATTCGATCCTGGCACGGATTGTCGCCGGAATTGGCGTTCCTGCCGAAGAGCTCGGCGTGGCACCGGTAAAGTCTGCCAAGGTCGAGACTGAAAAAGCTCGGGAAATCGTGGTCGAAGCACCATCGAAGCAGCCGCCGGCGATCGACAAGAAAGCGGCCGCGAAGAAGGCCTTGGCCGACAAGGCGGCGGCCGAAAAGAAGCTCGAAGACAAGCGTCTGGCGCAAGAAAAGTTGGCGAAAGCCAAAGCTTTAAAGGCAGCACCGGCAAGGGCCTGGGTGCAAGTCGCCGGCGGTGCGAATGTGCGTGACCTGCCCAAGGCCTGGGCAAAATTGCGCGACAAGGTGCCCGCCATGTTCAAAGGTAGATCGGCCTATTCCACGCCGCTGCGGTTCACGAATCGCCTGCTGACTGGTCCCTTCAAGAATGAGGACGAGGCCCAGAATTTCGTCAATCAGATCGCCAAATCAGGGCTGACCGGCTTTGTCTTCACCAGCGAGCCGGGCCAAAAAGTCGATAAGTTGCCGCCGCAATGACATTGCGCGCGCCCTGGGCTTGTGATCCAGCGCACAGCCACGGCCGCCTTCACGAAGAACAAAGCACGACCACGCGGGGGCCGCGCGATGCCTTTCAGCGTGATCGGGATCGGATCATCCACTCGATCAGCTTTCGTCGGCTGCGCCACAAGACTCAGGTGTTCATGGCACCCGACGGTGATCATTTCCGGGTGCGGCTGACCCACAGTCTCGAGGTCGCGCAGATCGGCCGGACGATCGCGCGCGCGCTGGGGTTGAATGAAGATCTGACCGAAGCCCTCTGCCTCGCGCATGATATCGGGCATCCGCCCTTTGGTCATGCTGGGGAAGCGGCGTTGACCGCGGCCCTGGCGGGGCAGGGCGGGTTTGATCACAACGGCCATACCCTGCGGGCCCTCATGGAGATCGAGGCACCCTATCCGCGCTGGCAAGGCCTCAACCTGACCTGGGAAATGCTGGAGGGGCTGGCCAAGCACAACGGGCCTGTCACCAATCCCGGCTGGGCGCTCGCACAGGCCGACGCCACCTTCCCGCTGCGACTGGGCGATTGGCCCTCGCTCGAAGCGCAAGTCGCCGCCCTTGCCGACGATATCGCCTATGACAATCACGACATCGACGATGGGCTCCGCGCCGGGTTGTTGACGCTCGATCAATTGCTGTCGGTACCGATCGTGGCGCGCTTATGGGCGCGGGTAGGGGCGAGCTTTGGCGATGTGCCGCATCACCGGCTGATCGGGGAACTGATCCGCACCCAGATCGGTGAAATGGTGGCGGATCTCATTGCCGAGACGCGCACGCGGATTGCGGCAGCCGGCGTGGGCTCGGCCGACGATGTGCGCGCTGCCGGCACGTGCCTGGTCGGCTTTTCGGATCAGATGCGTGAGGATGAGCGCCAGCTCAAGCAGTTCATGTATGCCGAATTATATCATCACCCCCGCCAGCGCGCCGCAGCGACGATTGCCGAGGGAATAGTTGCCGGGCTGTTTGCCGCCTATCGCGCGGAGCCTTCACTGATGCCGCCCGAATGGGCGGCGCGGCTGCCATCGCAGGAGCCCCAGCGCAGCCGCCACATTGCCGATTTCATCGCCGGGATGACGGATCGTTATGCAATAGCCCGCTATCGCGAAATAGTGGGGGCGATTGACCTGCCCGAGGGATTTTAGGCGGGCCCCGCTATTTCACCCGCGCCGGTGGATTGCGACCAAGCTCGATAAGCAGGCTGGTCAGCAAATAGAGGCGCGGCGTCAGCGAGCTTAGTTCGAGATATTCAAGCTCGGAGTGGAATCCGCCGCCAACCGGCCCCAACCCATCCAACGCGGCGACACCCGCCTCATGCGCCAGCGCCGATTCAGAGGCACCGCCGCTGCCGCCGCGGGTGATCTTCAGCCTCGCCGCCGCATAGATTTTTTCGGCACGATCGGCCAATTGATCGGTCGCAGGATTGTTCGGCAGCGGCGGAAAGCTGATTTTTCGGGTAATCGATACCTTGGTGTCGGGGATGATTGTCGACTGCGCGTTGCGGCGGAACAATGCGTCGGTTTCGTCGCCCTGTGCCTTGGTGCGAATGCGGACGTTGAAGGTCGCCTCGGCATCTTCGGGGATAATGTTGTAGCGCGAACCAGCGTTCATCAGCGTGAGATTGGCCGTCACGCCGTCACCGGTTTTAGGTAATGGATCGGCCAGCTCAATCTGGTGCACCAGCTCGAGCGCGGCGTTCCGCCCATCCTGCGGCGCGACGCCTGCATGGGCGGGGCGCCCCTTGACCGCAATGGTGAAGGCGTTGCTGCCTTTTCGCCACACCGTCACTTGATCGGGCGACCCGCCCGGCTCGAGGTTCAGCTCGGCATCTGCATCGGCCAGCAACCGTGCGATAAGCGCGCGGGTCCCCGTTGAACCGCCTTCCTCCGATGTTTCGACCAGGAAGGTGATCTGGGCAAAATCGCTGAGCTTCATCTGGCGCAGCAGCCGGATCGCGAAGATCCCTTCGACGACACCACCTTTTTCGTCGGCAACGCCGGGGCCATAAGCGCGGGTCGCATCGGTTTTGAAAGGCCGCTTTGCCACGGTGCCCGGGCCGAACACTGTGTCGGTATGGGCGATCATCAGGATGCGGCCCTTGCCTGTGCCCTTCAGCGTGGCGACGACATTGTCGGGTAGATTGGGCAATTCTGCGGGCACCAGCTCGACCGCCATCCCCAGGGCACGCAATTCGCTGGCGACGAGCTCCGACGCCTTTTGCCCGCTCACCTTGTCGCCGGTGCCGGAATCGATGTTCACTAGCCTTTCGAGCAGAGCCAGCTGATCGGCACGCGCCGCTACGGCCGCCTTCCACACCGGGCCACGCTGGGCGGTTTGGCCCGCAACGCTGGGGCTCGCGAAGGCCAGTGCCGTGATGATCAAGGCTGGATGAAATGCGCGCATGGTGCCCCCCTTGGCTGAATTACCCGAGCAGTACGAAAAACGCGCGCGTCACGCTACTCTTTGCGCTGCCGGGCGCATCGGCTAAGGCGCGCGGTTCCAGACATTATTCGGACCTGCCATGACGCTTTACCACCGGTTCGCCGCGCATATTGATGCTGCCCTTGATGCGCTGGTCGCATCGGGCGATCTGCCGAGCGGGCTTGACCGACGCAATGTGACGGTCGAGCCGCCGCGCGATACCACGCACGGCGATCTGGCGACCAATGCGGCGATGGTGCTCGCAAAGCCCGCCGCCACCAATCCGCGCGCCTTGGCCGACAAGATCGTGGCGCAACTCGCCGGCCTGCCAGAGGTCGCCTCGGTCTCCGTCGCTGGGCCCGGCTTCATCAATATGACGCTGACGGAAGACACGTGGCGGGCGGAACTGCGCGCCATCATTGCCGATGGCGATGATTATGGCCGTGCAGCCCCCGGCAGCCAGCCAACGGTCAACGTCGAATATGTGTCCGCCAACCCCACTGGTCCAATGCATATGGGCCATTGCCGCGGCGCAGTGGTGGGCGATGCATTGGCGAGCCTGCTCGAGTTTGCGGGCTACAAAGTGATCCGCGAATACTATGTCAACGATGCCGGTGGGCAGGTCGATACGCTCGCCCGCTCGGTGCATCTGCGTTACCGTGAAGCCCTGGGAGCCGATATCGGCGAGATCCCTGAGGGGCTTTATCCGGGCGATTATCTGCTGCCGGTGGGGCAGGCGCTTGCCGCGGAATTCGGCGAGCGCTTCGTCGGTGCCGATGAGGGTGAGTGGCTCGTCCTGTTCCGCACGCGCGCCGTGGCGGCGATGCTTGTCATGATCAAGCAAGACCTCGCGTTGCTGGGCATCCATCACGATATCTTCGCGTCCGAAGCCGAGCTTCAGGCGGCAGGCAAGCCCGAAGCGGCGGAAGCTGAGCTGCGCGCGCGCGACCTGATCTATGACGGTGTGCTTGAAGCGCCGAAGGGCGAAACGCCGGAGGATTGGGAGCCGGTGGTGCTGCCGCTGTTCCGCTCCACCCAGTTCGGCGACGATCAGGATCGGCCGATCCGCAAGTCGAATGGCCAATGGACCTATTTCGGGGCCGATCTCGCCTATCATTACCAAAAGGCGCAAACCGCTGATCAGATGATCGACATTTGGGGCGCCGACCATGCCGGCACCGTCAAGCGCATCGTCGCGGCGGTACAGGCGCTGACCGGTGGCCAGAAGAAGTTCGACGTGAAGCTGGTCCAGATGGTGCGACTGCTTCGCGCGGGCGAGCCGGTCAAGATGTCGAAGCGCTCGGGCAATTTTGTCACGCTGGCAGACGTCGTCAATGAAGTGGGCAAGGATGTCGTTCGATTCACGATGCTGACGCGCAAGGCAGATGCGCAGATGGACTTTGATTTTGCCAAGGTGGTGGAAGCGTCAAAGGACAATCCCGTCTTCTACGTGCAATATGCCTTTGCGCGAATCGCGTCGCTTCATCGGCGGGCCGAAGAAGCGGGTCTGGTTTGTGCGGACGCCGATCTGTCCCGGCTTGATACAGATGAGCTGGCGCTGGTGAAGCTCGCTGCCCAGTTTTCGCGCGTCGTCGAGACGGCGGCGGCTGCTCGGGAGCCTCACAGGATCGCATTTTATCTTTATGATTTGGCAGCTCTTTTTCATGCATTATGGAATGTCGGCAATGATCGTCCGGAGCGGCGCTTTCTCGTCGTCGAGGATGCAGGGCTCACCTGCGCACGACTTTTTCTGGCGGATGCGATAAGCCAGATCATACGCAGCGGTCTCCTCATCATGGGGGTGGAGGCCGTTCAGGAGATGAAATGATGGCACCGTCCGCTAATGACGAAATCCGCGATGAAGACCGGCTGCCCTGGCTGGAAACCGTCGATGAAGATTATGAGGAAGGGCCATCAATCCTTCGAATCGCGCTGATCATCCTGTTGGGGCTGGCGATTATCGGGGCCGGCATCATGGCATTTGTCTGGTACCGAAAAAACCAGACACCCGTGGCGTCGGGCGAACTCATCGCAGCGCCTGACGGGGATTATAAGGTCAAACCAGATGCCCCTGGCGGTATGAAGGTGGAGGGCGAAGGCGATACGGCCTTTGCGACCAGCGAGGGTAAGGGCACGAGCAACGCGTCGATTGATCTGAAAGCGATGCCGGAACCGCCCATGCCGGGCAAAAATGCCGCTGCTGCAAAGGCCGCCGCCAAGCCCGGTGCGGCAATTGTGCCCAAGACAAAGGGCACGCTGACGATGCCGGCACCGGGCGCATTGCCTGCGACCCTGAAACCCTCCGCGCCCGTCGTGGGGGGCATGGTCGTACAGCTCGGGTCGTTCCCCAACGGGGCATCGGCGAACGTTGCATGGGCCAAAGCGGCGAAGCGCTTTGCCTATCTCGCGCCATTGGCGAAATCGGTGCAGATCGCCGAGGTGGGCGGCCGCAAGGTTTTTCGTCTGCAGGTGAACACGGGCAGTGCCGGCCGCGCCACCGAGATTTGCGACAAGTTGAAGGTTGCGGGCGAGGCTTGTTTCGTCGTCCACAACTAGGCTAGCGCCTGCTGCATGAAACCAGTTATTTTTGGCCTGTCAGGGGCGGCGCTGACCGCTGACGAGCGACGCTTTTTCCGCGAGGCTGCGCCCGCTGGCTTCATTCTGTTCAAGCGCAATGTCGAGGCGCGCGATCAACTCTATGCCCTGACGAACGAACTGCGCGGGCTTTGCGGTCGAGCCGACGTGCCGATACTGATCGATCAGGAGGGTGGCCGTGTCGCGCGGATGGGGCCGCCGGAATGGCCGGCTTTTCCGGCAGGGCCGGCGTTCGATGCGCTGTACGAGAAGGCACCGATGTCAGCGATCGAGGCGGCGCGGGCCAATGCGCATGCGATCGCGCTGATGTTGGCAGAGGTCGGCGTCAACGTGAACTGCATGCCGCTGCTCGATGTCGCGCAAGCCGACACGACCGAGGCGATCGCTTGCCGCGCTTATGGGCACGAGCCGCTGCGTGTGGCAGCGATGGGACGCGCTGTGATCGAGGGGTTGCGGCGCGGCGGCGTGGTCGGCGTGGTCAAGCATATGCCCGGGCATGGTCGGGCGATTGTGGATACGCACCATCACCTGCCGACTGTAACCGCGAGCGACGCCGATCTCGAGATCGACCTGGCACCATTCCGCGCGCTTAGTGATGCGCCCATGGGGATGACGTCGCACATCGTGTTCGATGCCTGGGATAGCGACCGCCCGGCGACCATTTCGCCGACAGTCATCCACGATATCATCAGGGGCCGGATCGGCTTTGACGGGCTGCTGATGACCGACGATATCGACATGAAGGCGCTGTCTGGCACGGCCGGGGAAAAGGCGGCCGGGGCGCTGGCGGCTGGGTGCGATCTGGTGCTCGATTGCTGGGCCCGGATGGATGAGATGGTGGAGATCGCCGGGCGGATTGGAGACATATCCGTTGGCTCACGGTTGCGACTGGATCGGGCGATGGCGACAGTCGCTGGGGTAGCACCGGCTGGGGACATCGCAGAACTCCAGGCAAAGCGCGACTTGTTGCTGGCGCAGGCCTGAATGGGCCACACTGATATTTGTTAAGGATACCGCGCTAGCCTCTCTGGGTAATTTAGAGGTTTATGGTCTGTGTCGAACATTGGTGCACCTGACTTGGCATCGCCCGATGGCCAGGATGATTTTGCAAACGAGCTTCACGCGCTGATCCGCGCAGGGCGCTTTGGTGATGCGTCAGCCAGGTTGGCGGAAGAGATCGATGGGTTGTCTCCCGAGCTGTGGGAAGTTTGTGCGGTATGCAGCGCCGATGCGCTGACGCTGGAGGGTTGGGCGGCGCTGAACGATGCGCTGGCCGATCCGGCCTGGGGGCACGTCACCGCTGTGGGGATCAACATCAGCGGCGATGGGGTTGGGGAGACGGGTGAACCGTTGGTGGAGACTTTGGTTTACACCGATTTGGCCTTTCCGTTTTCCAACACGGATCGGGCAGGGATACTGGCCGAGAATGAAAGCTTTGGCAGCCCGTGGCAGGGAATGGGCGTTCAAGTGAGTATCTTCGACCCCAAGATCGCGGGCCTTGCTGAGCTGCATGGCTTGATCGTGGAGGAGCAGGCGCGTGTCCCACGACCCGAGTCCGGATCGGATGCGGCGATTGCGCTATTCCTCGCCGACTGGTGGCGGACCGTGCAATTCCACCGGCTGATCGAGGCGACCCATGAGCGGCACGGGCTGTCGCGCGCGGTGGCGATCATCATCGGTTCGCGTGATTGCGGCCCATTCGTGGAAACCGTTATCGCGCCGGAAATTATTGATAAGACACCAATAATTGTCGAGCTCGCGGCTGACGCCTTTGGCCATGTCAAGGCCGATCACCAGCCGGATGAGACGCTTCTGGCGACCCCCATGGTCGCCGGGCATGATTACCCCCGCGCCATGCCTGTCATGACGCTGGTGCCTGCCAACCAAGATGATCGCGGTGGCACTCAGTTTTCCGCCAACGCCCTTCGGCGCAAGCTTGCAGCCGCGCCTGACGAAGAGCCACAAGCGCCAAAAGCATCGTTGCTTGGTAGGCTTTTCGCCCGGCGGTGATGCCAGGCCGCAACAATATCGTCGCCATCCCCCGCCCAACGCGCCTATGATCAGCGCAATGACAAGCGCCGACGATATGCTGACCGTGGACATTGACGGGTGGGAGGGGCCGCTCGATCTGCTGTTGGCGCTGGCCCGCACGCAAAAGGTCGATCTGCGGGCCCTGTCGATCCTCGCGCTGGTCGATCAATATCTTGCCTATGTCGACACGGTGCGATCGCTGAAACTGGAACTTGCCGCTGATTACCTCGTGATGGCGGCGTGGCTGGCCTATCTCAAATCCGCCTTGCTGTTGCCGCGCGACCCCGAAGTGGAGCCAAGCCCCGAAGAGCTAGCCCTGCGGCTTCAACTGCGGCTCGAGCGGCTGAATGCAATGCGCGAAAGCGGCGCACGGCTGATGGCGCGTGACCGGACGGGCCGCGACGTGTTCGAGCGTGGCGCGCCCGAAGGCCTGCGCACCGAGCGCAAAGCGGTGTGGCAAGCCGAGATCTTCGATCTGATCGCGGCCTATGGCCGGGTGAGCGCCCGGACACGGCCCGTGCTGCATATCGTCGCCAATCGCCCGGTGATGACGCTGGAGACGGCGATTGCGCGGGTCGCAGCGCTGTTGGGCGAGCAAATCGACTGGGCCACAATCGAGGCATTTCTGCCGACCGATGCGTCTGGCCCCTTTCGCAAATCCGCGCTTGCATCGAGCTTTCTTGCGTCGTTGGAACTGGCGCGGCAGGGGCGGGTGGAGTTGCGCCAGCAATCGCCCTTTGCCCCGCTATATCTGCGGCGACCGGTATGAACCGGCCCGACGACTTTGTCCGCGCCGTCGAGGCAGTGCTGTTTGCCGCCGAGGCACCGGTTACCATCGATCAGTTACGCGCGCATCTGGGCAATGAGGGCGATGTGCGGGCCGCGCTTGCCGAGATCGAGGCCGATTTTGCCGGACGCGGGATCGAACTGGTGCGACGCGGCGATCGCTGGCATTTCCAGACGGCTGCCGACATGGCGCATCTGCTGCGGCGTAACCGCGAAGAGCCGCGCAAACTGAGCCGTGCCGCCATCGAAACGTTGGCGATCATTGCCTATCACGAACCAGTGACGCGGGCCGAGATCGAGGCGATTCGCGGTGTGCAGATTTCCAAGGGCACGATCGACGTGCTGATGGAGGCAGGGTGGGTGCGACCCGCGGGGCGACGCGAAGTGCCCGGGCGGCCGCTGACCTATGCGACGACCGCTGAATTCCTGACTCATTTCGGCTTGGCCACCCGCCGCGACCTGCCGGGAATCGACGATCTTCGTGCTGCTGGCCTGCTCGATCCGGTCGATTTGGCATTTGAGCAGCATGAGGTGGCAAATGATCCCGAAGAGGCCTAGATAGGGTTTATCCGACAAGGAGATACATGATGGGAAGTTTCAGCCTTTTTCACTGGCTGTTGTTCGGCGGTGTCGCCATCCTGGTGCTGGGTGGTGGTCGTTTTTCGAACATGATGGGTGATGTCGCCAAGGGCATCAAGCAGTTCAAGAAGGGCATGGCCGAAGAGGAAGAGACGCCTCGCGAGCCGAGCCGTATCGAGGCGAAGCGTGAGGCCGATCCGGCGTTCGATGCATCGGGCGAGCCGATCCGCAAAGAGCGCTGAGCGGGCCGATTGCTGCTGATGGCCTCGTCGAGTCGCGGGTTACGCTGAATGTTTGGTATCGATAGCTCCGAGCTGATCCTGGTCGCGCTTGTCGCGCTGGTCGTGATCGGCCCCAAGGACCTGCCCAAGGCAATGCGCTTTGTGGGCCAATGGGTTGCCCGTGCGCGCGGCGTAATGGGGCAGTTTCGTGCTGGCTTCGATTCCATGCTGCGCGAGGCCGAACTCAAGGAACTCGAAGTGAAATGGGCGGCCGAGAATGAACGCATCATGCGCGAATTTCCTGCCGTTGGCACGGCGCAGATGCTGCCGACGCCGCTCATCGACGATCCGGCACCAGCCGAGCTGGTGGTGCCGCCCGCGCTTCATGGGCAGGCACCATCCATTGCCCCTGCGCCGACGGATGATGAAATCGCGGCAGCAGAGGGCGTGCCGATGACGACGCAGGTGCCAACAGCGACACCGCCGGCCCACACGCCGGGGATCCTATGACCGACGACAGCGCCAGCGACATCGACAGTTCGCGCGCGCCGCTGCTCGATCATCTGATCGAGCTTCGGCGGCGGCTGATCTATTGCGTCATCGCCGTTGCCCTCGCCTTCGGCGTCTGTTTCTATTTTTCGGAAGCGATTTTCGGGTTCCTGCTGCAGCCGCTGCTGAGAGCCGGGCAACACAAGGTGATCTACACCCAGCTGTTCGAGGCGTTCTTTGTGCAGGTGAAGGTGGCATTCTTCGCCGCCACGATGGTCTCGTTCCCGATCATTGCCAATCAGCTGTGGCAGTTCGTGGCACCGGGCCTTTACCGCAAAGAGAAGCGGGCGCTGCTCCCGTTCCTGTTGGCCACGCCCGTTTTGTTCACGATGGGCGCCGCTATGGCCTATTACGTCGCCGTGCCGATGGCACTGCACTTCGCGCTGGGCTTCCAGGGCCCCATCGGCGGCGTGGAGCGCGAGGCGCTACCGGCGGTGGCCGGTTACCTGTCCTTGATCATGCAGTTTCTGTTCGGCTTCGGCTTGGCATTTCTGCTGCCGGTCCTGCTGATGCTGCTGGAGCAGGCGGGGATCGTTACCCGCAAGCAGCTGATCGCGGCCCGCCGATATGCGATTGTCGGTGCTTTTGGCATAGCGGCAGTGCTGACCCCGCCGGACGTCGGGTCGCAGCTGTTGCTCGCGATACCGCTGATCATTCTTTATGAAATCGCGATTATCGGTATCTGGTTTACCGAGAAGCGCCGCATCAGGCAGCCAGCGGCGGCCGAGTAGCGGTAGCGCTCCCGCGCGGGGCGCGGGCGATGGGAGCAGCCCTGTGATCGCCCGGTGGCTATCCGCCGAAATGCCTGTTTTTTTTAGATTGCGCGGGTGGTGCGCGCGCAGCGCATTGCGGGGCGCAGAAAAAATGTTGACCCGGACGCGCCTTTCCGAGGGGGGGTGGAAGGCGCATCCGGGTCCAGTTCGTGGACAGTGAAAGCGGGGGGGCTAATTTCACCGTCCGAATCATAAACGGTCATTCCCCTGGGAGGTTCCGGTCCCAGTTGAATTTTCTTCGATCAATCGCAGCCGGTGATCGCAATCAAGATTTCATAGGCACCCACGAGGGGATCATGATGAAGCTTGGAGCGGAGCTGCCGCGACAATCCTTCCATGACGCGGCCATAGCGTTCGGCCAGTTCGGCCTCCAACAGATCGCCGCCGATGAGCGCGGGGGAGCTGACCCGCAAGATCGCCTTGCCGTCATCGTCACCGGTGGGCTTGAGCGACAGGCGCAGCGCCGCATCTGGCTGGCACGTCATCGCCAGCTCGACGATTTCAGTGAGGAGAAAGGCGATTGCGGCTGCGACATCTTGCGTTGACAGGCAGCTGTCGAGATCGAGCGATATCGACAGGCCGTTCGCAGGGGGGGCGGTGGCGCGGAAGTTCGAGGCAAGATCACCGATGACGGATCGCAGGCTAAGCCCGCGATTTTCCTCTAGCTCAGCGAAATTGTTGCGATGGACGACCGCGAGCGCATCGACCCGCCGCTGGATCGACGCGTAGGCCGCTGTGGCTTCCGGGGAGCGCACGCCGCGGGCGTGGAAATTGATGAGGCTCGAAATGACCTGGAGGTTGTTCTTGACGCGGTGGTGGACTTCGCGGGTCAGCCGGGTCTGCCGCACCAACCCTTCGGCCAGATTATGCTCATGGTCCAAGACCGTCTGGCTGATCATCTGAAAGGTTTGGCCGAGCTCGCGTATTTCCTGCGCGGGTATCGATTGCGGCTCGCCAAGATCGATGATGGTCCCCGGCTGATAGGACGCGACGCGACCGCGGAGCGCGCGGAGCGGCCGGATCAGCAACCGATCCACCACAAACCAGCCAATGCTGGCGGCAGCCGCCCACATCAGCAAGGGCAGCATCATGGTGACGAGCTGGGCCGAACTGATTGCCGCGCTGCGCGACGTCATCTCGAACTGCAGGTCGGCGATGCCGAGCGGGAGGGTGACCGATTCACGCCGGTCGAGCATTGATCCGTCGGGCAGTGCCTGAACCTCAAGCCGCTGCCCGTCGCGGATCAGCGTGGCGGCAAAGGGCATGGTGAAGCCCGCAGGACGCGTTACCTCTGCCAGCAACGAGACCGGAAACATTGCCTTTGCCGTGAGCCGCCCGCTGGGCGAGCGGATCGCCAGGACGAGGCCGTTCGCCTCTGACAGGCCCGAGGAGACGGGTCCGCTGGTGCCTGGCACATCAACCGGGATCGCGATCATCGAGGTGTTGCCGCAGAGCGACCGGCCGACGGCATCCAGCACGATGAAGCGCGCCCCTCGGGCGATCTCGTTGGCGAAGACCGCCTGCACGCGCGCGCAATCGGGCGCGTCACCGGCATCCTCGTCGAGCGCGTTCACCGCGACGCGCAGGGCGGTAATGTCGCCGACCAGTTCGATGCCGAGCGCACGGGCACCCTCATTGGCGGCAAGTCGCAGCCTAGAGGCTATTTCGGCATCAGCGACACGGCTTGTCTGCGCTGCAGCGAAGATTGCGATGAGGGCAAGTGGCAGCAGAGCCGCGCTGAGAATGAGGAACAGCTTGGCACCGGTTGGCAGGCGCGCCAGATCGACCGATCGCAGCCAATGGGCTGGCCTATCCATTATTTCGAGACGTTATTGGAGCTTGCTGAGAAGATCGAGCATTTCCGGTGGAATTTCCTCATTGACGGTCTCGTCGTACACCGAGCGCAATGCGTTGCCCATGTCTTTCTCGTCGCCGCGTGGTTGCGGCTTGCGCGAGGCGGGCGGCTTTCGATTCATATCTCGCTCACGATCCAACGAAACCCCCCGAAAACATAGATTTGCCTGCCAACCGACAACGTCTGTATATCCCTCCACGCATTTTTGGTGCGTTAGGGTGTCGAGCGATGAAACCAAATAGCCGCTCGTTTGTTCCCCTGCAGTCGCAAAAACACAAATCTATTTTCTGCCGCAAGCCAAATTCGTTGCAATGCATGGCGAGCGACAACAGATAGGACGGAGCGACACGTAAATCAGTGCTACTCAGGGAGACCTCGACGATCATGTCACTCGGCCAACAGCTCGCTCCACATCTTCCTTTCTTGCGTCGCTATGCTCGAGCGCTGACCGGGAGTCAGTCGCACGGGGACCATTATGTTCGGGCCGCGCTCGAGGCAATTGTCGCCGCGCCCGACCAGTTCCCGCGCGACATCGATCCGCGTCTTGGCCTGTACCGGACATTTCAGGCGATCTGGGCATCGGCGAACCAGGACGGGCGCGATGAGGACACCATGGTAGCCGGAAGCGATCCCGAAGCGATCGCGCGCGCGCGCCTCGCCCGGATGACTCCGTTGTCGCGCCAGGCCTTGCTGCTGACAGCGATGGAGGGCTTCACGCCGGAAGATACCGCCCTCCTGATCGACGTCGAAACTGACGATGTGCTCGCCCTTGTGGCCGAAGCGCTGGCCGAGATCGAAAAGCAGACGCGCGCACGCGTGCTGATCATCGAGGATGAACCGATCATCGCGATGGACATCGAGACGATCGTCCGTGATCTGGGCCATGAGGTGACGGGCGTTGCCGTTACGCGCGACGAGGCGGTCGCGCTGGCGCTTGATGATCGCCCGGGCCTGGTGCTGGCAGATATTCAGCTGGCCGATGACAGCTCGGGCATCGATGCGGTGAAGGATATTCTTGCGCAGTTCGCCGTGCCGGTCATCTTCATCACGGCATTCCCCGAGCGCTTGCTGACAGGTGAGCGCCCCGAGCCGACCTTCCTGATCACCAAGCCGTTCCAACGCTCCACGGTGAAGGCGGCGATCGCCCAGGCATTGTTCTTCGATCTGGCAACAATGCCAGCGACGTAAGCCGATACGGACCCAAAACGTCTTTGGCGTGTTTAGGTGGTATGACTGACCGAAACGAACCGCCGAACACGCCGCACATTACCGAGGAAAGGGCACGGGGCGGCGTAACGCCGCACGTGACCCGCTATGTCCTGAGCATTTCGCTGATACTGACCATTATCGTCTTTGCCTTCCTGTTCCTGCGATAGCGCAGGGCGACGAGGCAACTGGCAACATGACTGGCAACCATCCCCTCGCATGGCCCCGAGCGCACAGCTCCAGCGGCCATCAAGGGCTGACCTGGTGGACGATATGACACGAGAAGTGGCTGCATGACCGACCTCATCACGACTGACGACGACGATGCGCCAACCGGCCTGCCCGAGGAACGCATCGCCCTGTCCGATGATGAATTCAAGGCGGAGCTCGCCCAGGTGATCCCGCATCTGCGTGCCTTTGGCCGGTCGGTATCGGGTAGCCGTGATCTTGCCGATGATCTGGTGCAGGAAACGCTGATGAAGGCATGGGCGGCGCGCAAGCGCTTTCAGGCAGGGACCAACATGCGCGCCTGGACCTTCATCATTCTGCGCAATCTGTTCCTCTCGCAAATGCGCCGATCGCGCTTTCGCGGCGAGTGGGACGATCTGGTTGCCGACCGGATTCTGGCGGCACCTGCCGGGCAGGACAAGCAAGTCGAGCTGGGTGACATGCAGCGGGCGTTGCTCCATTTGCCGCAGCCGCAACGCGAGGCGCTGATTCTGGTT
Source organism: uncultured Stakelama sp. (assembly GCA_964638495.1). Taxonomy (GTDB): domain Bacteria; phylum Pseudomonadota; class Alphaproteobacteria; order Sphingomonadales; family Sphingomonadaceae; genus Sphingomonas. Next base: position 77,509 of record CAZXBM010000002.1, read on the forward strand.
GGGGCAGGTGGCTTCGCCTATGAAGAAGCTGCCGAGATTTGCGGCGTTGCCGTCGGCACCATCAAAAGCCGGGTTGCTCGTGGCCGCGTGGCGCTTGAGGCGCTGCTGACCAATGGATCGTTGCCGTCCCGCCGCACGCACAGCAATGAACCTGGGCGGACAGTGCTCGAGACAATCATGAATGATGTCGATGAACTAAGCCGGGATCGGAGGTAGCACCTGTCAGCGACCAGAGTGCGGTGCCGGGTGACGGTCGAGCTTGGCAAGTAGGGCAGTGAAGTCATCGGGCAGGCTCTCGCTCTGATCGAACGCGGCACTGAGCGCCTTTCCCCATTGCTGATTTGGGCGCGGTGCTTCTACTCGATGGAGCATCGACTCTGCCGACTTGGGCGGTGGTGATGATGAATGTGACATGACGATAATAACAAACGCCACCGCCATTTGTTGCCACAGGGGGAGCAAATTACCGCGATATCTCTATAGTTTGTAAAATGGACGCCGACGACCCGATAGCCGCAATGGCAGATATCCAGCAGGTGATTGCAAGGGCTGAGCGCCATTCGCCCTTCCTTGCGCACCTGATCGACCGCGAACCGGCGCTCGTGGCGATGATAGCCGGCGGAACGCTGCCTGACCCCAGCATGTGCCGATTGACTGACATCGCGATGCCGGTTGGCGACCGGTTGCGGATCGAACGGCGACGCCTGGCGCTGATGGTCGCAATCGGCGATCTGGCGGGACTGCTTGACTTGACGGCAGTGACGCACGCGCTCAGCGATTTTGCCGATTATGCGCTCGACGCAGCGATCCGTGCGGCAATCGAGGAGCGCACGCCGGGCGCACCGGCAACGGGCTTTGCGGCGATTGCGCTGGGCAAGCAGGGCAGTCACGAGCTGAATTATTCGTCCGACATCGACCCCATCTTGTTGTTCGACCCGGCGACCTTGCCCTGTCGCCCGCGCGAGATGCCTGATGATGCGGCGGTGCGGATCGGCAGGCGTGTGATTGACCTGCTGCAGACGCGTGACCGGCACGGCTATGTGCTGCGCGTTGACCTGCGGCTGCGGCCATCGCCGGAGATATCGCCCATCGTGATCGGCGTGGATGCCGCGATCAGCTATTATGAGTCGCAGGCGGTGGCGTGGGAGCGGGCCGCGTTCATCCGCGCACGGGCTGCCGCTGGCGACCTGGCGCTTGGCCAGCGTTTTCTGGCAGCGGTAGCCCCCTTTGTCTGGCGCCGGGCGCTCGACTTTGGCGCGATCGGCGAGATCAGGGATATTTCGCGTCGTATTCGCGGCCATCACGCCCAGGGCCAGGTGTTTGGGCCGGGTTATGATCTGAAGCGAGGTCGCGGCGGCATTCGCGAGATCGAGTTTTTTGCGCAGATCCACCAGCTGATCCACGGCGGGCGTGATGTCGCATCGCGGGTGCCGGCGACGCGCGACGCGCTGGCAGCACTGGCCAAATCGGGATGGATCGACCGCGACGAGGCCGGAATGCTCGCCGACGCCTATACGCTGCTGCGCACGATCGAGCACCGTGTCCAGATGACCGACGACCGACAGACGCATCATCTGCCGAGCGGTGCGGCATTGGATCAGCTGGCGCTGCTGCACGGGCTGGGCGACGGGGCCGCGCTGCTCGCGCTGCTGGAGCCGCATGTGCAGCGCGTTGGGCGCATTTATGATTCAATCGAGCCCGAGCCGACCGATGCACTGCCAAGCGATGGCGACCGGCTGAGCGCTGTCTTGGCGGGGGGTGGGCTCGACGAGGCAGCGGCGCGCACGGTTGCCGAGCGGATTGCGAGCTGGCGCAGCGGCAGCTATCCAGCGCTTCGCAGCAATGCCGCGCGTGATGCGCTGGAGGCGGTGCTGCCCGGCCTGGTTGCAGCGCTGAGTCAGGCGGCTGATCCGGCGGCGGCGGTGATCAGGCTGGACCATATTCTTGCCAAGCTATCGAGCGCGATCAATTTCTTCCGCCTCTTGGAGGCGCAGCCGCCGCTGGCGCGTCTGCTGGGGGCCATATTGAGCCACGCGCCGCCGCTGGCAGACGCGCTTGGCCGGCACCCCGACATGCTCGACGGGCTGATCGATGCGACGGCGCTCGACGCGGTTGGCGATGTGCCCGCGCTGGTTGCGCAGATGGGTGGGCGCGCCGGGCAAGATTACCAGGCCGTGCTTGATCATGTCCGCCACGAAGTGGGGGAGCGCCGCTTTGCGCTGGGCGTGCAAATCGTCGCGGGTGTGAGCGATCCGATGGACGTCGCTGCGGGCTATGCGCGCGTGGCGGAGGCGGCGATCGAGGTGATTGCATCGGCCACGATCGCCGACTTTGCCCGCCAGCACGGCGCGGTGCCGGGCAGCGAGCTCGTCATTCTCGCGCTGGGGCGGATGGGCGGTGGGGTGTTGACGCATGCCTCAGACCTGGACCTGGTGTATCTGTTTACTGGCGATTATCTGGCGGAATCATCGGGACAAAAGCCTTTAGGTGCAGTGCTTTATTATAATCGGCTCGCACAACGTGTGAGTGGGGCGCTCTCGGTGCCCACGGCGGCTGGGCCGCTTTACGAGATCGATACCCGGCTCAGGCCCTCGGGCGCACAGGGGCCGCTGGTCGTCTCGGTCGACGGCTTTGTGCGGTATCAGCAGGAGAGTGCTTGGACCTGGGAGCATATGGCACTGACGCGCGCGCGCGTGGTGTTTGGCTCGCCTGCGGCGCGGGCCAGCGTTGCTGCCGCGATTGCCGCCGTGCTGGGCGGGGCGCGCCCGGTGCGCGACGTGATCAGCGATGCCATTGCGATGCGCGCCGATGTGGCCGCGCACAAGCCGCCGGCGGGTCCGCTTGACGTGAAGTTGCTGCCGGGCGGGCTGGTCGATCTGGAGTTTGCCGTGCATGTGGCGCAACTGCGTTTCCTCAAAGGGTTCGACCCCAATCTGGCACGCGCGATCGATCAGCTGATTGGCGCGGGGCTGCTGCCTGCAGCGATGCGACCCGCTTATGATTTTTTCACCCGGCTGCTCGTGATCGTCAGGCTCGTCGCGCCCAATATGCAACCGCCCGGCGCCGCGACGCAGGCGCTGATCGTTCGATCGCTGGCGCTCGGCGATTGGAGCGAGGTGGTTGCGCTGATCGACACGACGCGGCAGGACGTGGCGGCTTGCTGGCACCGGATGAGTGACCGGCCAACCGCGTGAATGGGGGACGATAATGGCACTCGACCAAGGCGATGGGCTGCCCGATGTGACGCTGACGCTGTCGAGCGGTGACACGGCCAATCTGCGCAGCTTTGCCGGCAAGCCGCTGGTGCTCTATTTCTATCCCAAGGACGACACGCCTGGTTGCACTCGCGAGGCGCAGGACTTTAGCGCACACATGGCCGACTTTGCGTCGCTGGGTGCCGTTGTTCTCGGCGTGTCTAAGGATACCCCTACCAAGCATCAGAAATTCATTGCGAAATATGATCTCGCCGTGCCGCTGGCGACCGACGAGGATGAGAGCGTGATGGCGGCCTTTGGGGTGTGGGTGCAAAAGAGCATGTATGGCAAAACCTATATGGGCATCGAGCGCGCGACCTTCCTGTTCGATCGCGAGGGGAAGCTCGCGCAGACGTGGCGACGGGTGAAGGTGCCGGGCCATGCGATCGAGGTGTTGGCGGCCGTGCGCGGCCTGCAATGAGCGCCGGTTGATTCGCCATTGTGGCGCGTGTGCAACGGGTTGGGGCTAAACCCCTGATCACCCGATTCGATCCATTTTAACCAGAAATCAACGACTCGCCGCGTGCTGCCTTCGGTCCAACCCGCAGGTGATGCTGGGCCCTTGCCCATCGGGGAACGGGTTGCAAAGACCGGGTGTCGACGCTGCGGAGGGGCTGTTAGCGCGACATGTGCAGGCATTGGTTTGACAATGTCGGCAATCAGATCGCCGGGGATTCATGATCAAAGTTGCGACGATTTCGATTGCGGACCGCCTTGCGCTGGTTCGAAGCCAGTTCAAGACGCGTGATTTCATGTTGCATGATGGGCGCAATCTGCGCCGTTTCAGCGTAGGTGCCCGGACGCAGGCCGCTTTTGTCGGGGTTGCTGGCATTACGCTGTGTTTTTCGGCTTATGGCGCGGCGCATGCCGCTGCTTCGGCGATTGAGATGAGCGGCATGTTGCAAGCGCCTTCGTCGCCGGAACTGCGCGTAGCGCAGCTGCAAAGCAAGCTGGCGAAGATGCAGGCCAATGTCGCCGCCATCAAATATGCTGCGCAAGTGCATGCGGCTCGGGTAGAGCAGCGCCAGGCGCTGATCGGCGCGGTGCTGGACGGCAAGGCGGCCGACAAGCTGGCGTTAGCAGCGAGCCCCATCGACGCCAAAACGGCGGCACTGGCCGCGGATGTGGTCTCGCCTTTTACACGGCTTGAGCAGCGCCAGTTGGCGATGGCGGTGAAGGCGCGGGCACTTGGCGAGGAGCGCTATATGATTGCCGCGCGCCATATTCGCAAACTTGGCATCGCGCCTGAACGCTTCGTGCCACGGAATGCCGCGATGGGTGGCCCGTTCGAGCCGGTGCCCGCCAATGTCACCCCGACCGAGGCGCAGGCCGACCGGCAGTTCCGATCGCTGTTCATGACGTGGAAGAAGCTCGATTCGCTTGAGCGTGGCGTGATCGCCATCCCCTCGGCGCATCCGGTGACGCAGATGACCTATACCAGCAATTTCGGCGTGCGCAGCGATCCGTTCCGCGGCACGGCGGCGATGCATGCCGGTGTCGATATTCCGGGTGTGGTCGGCACGCCGATTTACGCGACGGCCGATGGCATCGTGTCGCGCGCCGAGCGGTCGGGCGGTTATGGCAAGCTCGTCGAGGTGAACCATGGCCGCGGTATCGCGACACGCTATGGCCATCTGTCAAAGCTGCTCGTGGCGCCCAATACACGGGTGGTGCGTGGCCAGATGATCGCGCTGATGGGCTCGACTGGCCGCTCGACGGGCAGCCATCTTCATTATGAGGTGCGGATCGACGGCCAGGCGGTGAATCCGGTGCCGTTCCTGCAATCGACCGGGGTGCTCGGGGTGGTGCAGGATCGCGTCACGTCCGCGACTTCAGCGACCCCGGCAGTCGGCGGCCCACGCAGCGGCGAGTAAGGCAGCTCGTTAGCGACAAGGCCGAGCCCGTCTCGGCGGTTGCCGACGAGGCAGCGACGCCCTATCTGCACTGCATGACGATGACCGATAGCAGCGCCCAGGCGCAGGACGTGACACTCACCGGATCAGCGGCAGCGCGCGTTGCCGCGATCGCCGCGCGGCAGGGCAAGCCCGCGATCTTGCGCCTGTCGGTCGATGGGGGTGGCTGTTCGGGCTTTCAGTATAAATTTGGCCTGGCGGATGAAATCGCCAGCGACGATGTCGTCGCCGAACAGGACGGTGTGAAGCTGGTGGTCGATTCGATCAGCCTGGATCTGGTGCGCGGTTGCTCGGTGGATTTCGTCGAATCGCTGGGGGGCACCGCGTTTCGCGTCGAGAACCCCCAGGCCGCATCCGGCTGCGGGTGCGGATCAAGCTTTGCCGTTTGACCGACGGTGAAAATCGTCAGTTATAATGTCAACGGCATCAAGGCCCGCCTGCCGCGCCTGATCGACTATCTCAACGAAGCCGCGCCCGACATTGTCTGCCTGCAGGAACTGAAATCCAGCGACGAGACCTTCCCGGAGGCGGACATCACCGCAGCGGGCTATGGCGCGCTGTGGCATGGGCAAAAGGGCTTTAATGGCGTGGCGGTGCTCGCCAAGGGTGCCACGCCGGTGGAACGCCAGCGCGGGCTGGAGGGCGAGCCCGAGGACGAGCATAGCCGCTATCTGGAAGCTGATGTGAACGGCCTTGTGGTTGCCTCCATCTATCTGCCGAACGGCAATCCGCAGCCGGGGCCCAAGTTCGACTATAAGCTGCGTTGGATCGACCGGTTGGCGCGCAGGGCACGGATTTTACTGGCGGAGGAGCGGCCGGTCGTGCTGGCGGGGGATTACAATGTTATCCCCAATGACGACGATACCTATTCGGTTCGCGCGATGGCGGACGATGCGCTGATGCAACCGGAGAGCCGCGCCGGGTTTCGCGCGCTGGTGGCGCAAGGCTGGACCGATGCGCTGCGCACCCGGCATCCGCGCGGCGGCGTGTGGACCTTTTGGGATTATCAGGCCGGCGCGTGGCAGCGCGATGCCGGGTTTCGCATCGACCATCTGCTGCTCAGCCCGCAGGCGGCGGACCGGCTGATCGACGCCGGCGTCGACAAGGAACATCGCGGCCGGGAGAAAGCGAGCGACCACGCACCGACCTGGGTTTCGCTACGCAGCTAGGCCGTGAACTCATAAACGACCGCTATCGTCACAAGGGCAGAATGGCCGGGTGCGGTCGGAAGCTGCCCGGCAACTTTTGGGAGGGCACCATGTCCACGCGCGCATAGATTGAGCGATCTGGCAACGCGGCAAGAGCCGCATCGGCGAGCACCAGTCCCGCAGCAGTAGGTTCGTGCGGCAACTCGGCCAAAAAACTCGATCTCTTCTACCTGCGCTCAACCTTGCTCTTGGGCAAGGACGACCCGCTTTTCCCGCCTACGCAAATCGGACTTGGCGAGAATGGCGGCATCCCCCCCATTGACGGCCTATTTTGCAATGACTACAATTGTAGTCATAACGCGAGCCAGGGCGGTTCGTAGCTGTCGGCGAAAAGGGAAATCTTGATGAGGTACGTGATGGTGTTTGCTGGAGCCTTGGCGCTTGGCGCGGTTCCAGCGCACGCGGCATGCCAAAACTTCAAGGGCCTGCCGCTTGTTGAGATCAACGAGCGAGGCAGAGATCGACTAAACGCTTGGGCGGAAGCATTGGCGCCCGTCGTCAAGGGGCGAGACGTTGTCATGCTCGGAGAGCCCTCGCATGGTGATGGAGCCAGCATCCGAGTCCGATCTGAAATAGTCGAAGTGCTATACAAGCGTTTTGGCTTCGATGTGCTTATCTTCGAAGGCGATTTTTATGGCCTCACCTTCGGTTGGCAAAGTGTGAAGGATGGGAATGCGATAGCATCGTTTGCGAGGGGCAATCTGTATTCGTTCTGGTCAAATACCCCTGCGGCCGATCCTCTCTGGACCTTCATCCAACGAACCAGAAGTCGAGGTCAATCGTTCGACATCGCCGGTATGGATGTTCGGCTTCGTGGCGAGCTGTCACGCGCGGCGATCCCGGGCGAACTGTCACGTGTTGCGGCGTCTGAAGGAATTGCGATCAGCCCGGCTGCACTCCGTGGGCTTGCCGATCTCTTACACAGCGATCTCAAGCCGTCTGCAGCTGTCGACGAGCGTGCAGCGCTTCGCTCTGTCTTGGAGCAATTGCTCGGACGTGGTCTTTCAAACGACGCTGATAGAGCCATCATCCAGTCGCTTTTGTACTGGGCAAAATTTGCGTGGCAGGACGCTAGCCGAGACGAAGGCATGGCGGCTAATCTCAGGTGGCTAGTCGATCACAGATTCCCTGGTCGCAAAGTTATCGTCTGGGCGCACAGCAATCACGAGTTGCGAAATGCATCAATATGGGATGGGATCGCCGACCCGGCACCTCGGCACATGGGTAATCTGTTCGCTGAGGGTCGCGAAGATCAGGTTGCTGTGATCGGCACTATCGCAGACGGAGGGGTCATAACCTCCTCTTTCCCGAAGGCTCTGGATTGGCGAGATTATGACATCAACGAAACAGTCAAAATCCCACCTCACACCTTCGGCAGCGTTGAAAGTTATCTTGCTGCAAAATGCAATGCTCCCACCGTTCTGCAATTGCCTCGAACTGCCGCAACGCCGCGCTTCACTGCTTCGGCGATCGATCATTTCTACGAAATGCAAGCCGACTACGCCAAGGCATTTGATGCGCTCGTATTTGTTGGTCCGGCAGAATCTCTCAATGTGGTTCGACCAAAATAGACATTCATCGCGGTATTTTGCTTCAAAGTCTGATTCGAAGTTATCCTGAGCATTTGCAAAATCTTGCGATCGGTCTTGTGAAAAGTTGGACGGATGCGACGAACAGCTTTCGCCATCGGCTTCCCAAAAGCCGCCTGACCGGAAAGTCCCAGACATCGCCATTCGGCATTGCGCGACAAGTAAAGAAAGAGCGACGGCTTTCGGGATTGGCTTAAGGCACCTTCTATGGCGAAGATTGGGGCGAAAGCCGACGGGCTACTTTTTATGAGTCCACAGCCTAGAGCATCGCGCTTCAGAGCATCGCGCTTGAAATGTGGATCGTCATTGCGAGCGTAGCGAAGCAAACCATGGTGCCGCACACGGAAAGGCTGGATTGCTTCGCTGCGCTCGCAATGACGAAAGGGAGATGAGTGTGGGGGTGCCGCTATGACCCCGTTAAAGCTGCTTGTCGTACAGTTGATACACGCGGTTCACGTGGCTGTTGATCGTCTCTGCAATCGAGCGCATGCCCTGATTGTCGTCGAGGACCCAGCCGATCTCGCCGCGGGTCGCGCCGTAGTGCTCGACCGAGGCTCGGCGGATATATTCGATCATCATGAAGGCCAGCTGGCTCGCCATGCGCGATGACTGGAGGCGCTTGACGACGCCCATCAGCGGCACGCGCATGGTGCGCACCTGGGGCTTGCGCAGCCACCACAGCAATTTCGCCCAGCCAAATGGCAGGAGCGAGCCGTTGAGCGGCGCAATCGCCTCGTTGAGATCGGGCAGGGTGATCATGAAGGCGACGGGCTCGCCATCCAGCTCGGCAATCCGGATGAGATCCTCGAACACGATCGGCTTCAGTTTTTTGCCGACATCGGCGATTTCGGGCGGCGTGAGCGGCACGAAGCCCCAATTATCCGACCATGCATCGTTGAGGATTGAGAGGATCAGCGCGGCCTCTTCTGCGAAACGGCTCTTGTCGACCTTGCGGATGTGGATGCGCGGGTTCTTCTCACCCGAGGTGATGATGCGATTGACGATGGGGGGAAATTCGACGCTGATGTCGAGCTCATAGGTCAGCAATTGTTTGACCGGTTCATAGCCGGCCGCCTCGATCCATTCTTGATAGGCGGGCGCGTGATGGCCCATCATCACCGTCGGCGCATGATCATGCCCCTTGATGAGCAGGCCGGGCTCCTCCCAGATCGACATCGATACCGGGCCGATGGCGCGCCGCATGCCCTGCTGCACGAGCCAGCTCTCAGCCGCGTTGATGAGGGCGCTGGCAACGCTTTCGTCGGCGGCTTCAAACATGCCCCAGAATCCGGTGCCGGGGCCAAAGCCCTTGTCGGCGGGCATTTCCAGCGCCAGCCGGTCAACATGCGCGGAAATACGCCCGACCGGCGTGTCGCCGCGCGTGGCGATGAAAAGCTGGCCATGCGCGTGGCTGAACCACGCATTTTTCTTGGGGTCTATGGTGCCTGCAACCTCGCTGCGGAGCGGCGGCACCCAATGCGGCACATGCGCGTTGAGGCGGTAAGCAATGTCGATAAAGGCCTTGCGATCGGCGTTGCTGGTGACCGGGCGGACGGCGAGTGGATGGCTTGCCAAAGTGAAAGGCCCCTGTTGCGATGATGCGCGTGCAGTCCTTCGTTCGTTCGCAGGTGTCAAGCGGGGGCCATGTTCCGCCCACATACTGCCATTATCTTTGGGCATGGCCGACAATATGACGATGTCCATGTCCATTGAGCGGCGCGAGGCCGCTATTCCCGCAGCCCCTCCAGCGGACCAACCCAAGCAGAAAATCGCCGACGACATGGCGATGCTGCGTGCGGCGGTGGAGCTAACGCGCGACCTGAATGCGCCAAGGCCGGCGATTTACTGGGCCGATCTGACGGCATCGGTGGTGATCGGTTATGCCGCGCTCGCGGCCGCCATTATGCTCGTGTCGCCGGGCTGGGCGCTGCTGGCAGGCGTGGTGTCGGTGTTGGCGCTGTACCGCGCCGGCAGCTTCATCCACGAGCTGACGCACATCAAGCATAGCGCACTGCCGGGCTTTCGGCTGGGCTGGAACTTGCTGGTCGGTATTCCGCTGATGGTGCCTTCGTTCATGTATGAGGGCGTCCACACGCTGCACCATGCGCGCACGCGCTATGGCACCGCCGAAGACCCGGAATATCTGCCGCTCGCGCTGATGAAGCCCTGGTCGCTGCCGTTGTTCATCATCGCGTCGCTGCTGGCGCCGATTGCGTTGCTGTTCCGCTTTGCGGTGCTGAGCCCGCTTGCGGCTGTATCGCCCAAGGTGCGGGCGATGGTGATGGGCCGGATGTCGGCCTTGTCGATCAACCCCGCCTTTGTGCGCCGTGCACCCGAGGGTGATTTGCTGCGCCAGTGGCGCTGGCAGGCGGCGGGGTGCAGCGTGTTTGCGATTGCACTGCTGGCGGGTGTCGCATCGGGGATCGTGCCGCTGCGCGGTTTCCTGATCTTTTTGGCGGTGGCTTCTGCTGTTGCCGTCATCAACCAGGTGCGCACGCTCGTTGCCCATTTGTGGGAGAATGAGGGCGAGGCGATGACGGTGACGGCGCAGTATCTGGACAGCGTCAACGTGCCGCCGCCCGCGCTGCTGCCAGTGCTGTGGGCCCCGGTTGGCCTGCGCTACCACGCGCTCCACCATTTGCTGCCGAGCGTGCCGTATCACGCGCTGGCCGAAGCGCACCGGCGCTTGGCCAAGACGCTGGATGCGGAGTCGCCTTATCACCGCGCCAATTATCCGGGGCTGCCGGGGCTGGTGCGCAAGATTGTTGTCAGCACGATGCGGACCCGCCCGGCGCGCTGAGTGCTATTCCTCGGTGCGGACCAGCACGAGTTCGCCGATCAGCAGGAACAGGATGAAGGGTGCCCAGGCCGCCAAGAGCGGCGGATAGGCGCCCAAATCCCCCATCGCGATCGCGAAATTGTCGGCGACGAAATAGGCAAAACCGAGCGAAATCCCGATCACCGCGCGCACGAACAACTTGCCCGACCGCGCAATGCCGAACGCGGCCACCGCGCCGAGCAGCGGCATCAACACTGCCGATAACGGCCCCGAAATCTTGTGCCACAGCGATCCTTCGAGCGCCTTTGTGGGGCGGCCGGCATCGTGGAGATCCTCAACCGCGTTGCGCAGGTCGCCGAACGAGAGGCCGTTGGGATCGACATTGGTCAGCGTAAACTGATCCGGCCGGACACTGCGCGCGACGATTTTATTGCCCAATGACCGCATTTTGCCGGTGGCGACATCAAAGCCGGTCGCGGCCTCGATTTCCCAGCCGCCCGCCACACGGTGGCCAGTTTTGGCGCGGATGATTCCCATGAGGTTGCCGTCCTGGCGATCATACACCGTGATCCCGGAAAGAATCACCGCATTGCCCCGGCCGCGCACCGAATCGACGTTGATCAGATCATTCCCGTCGCGCACCCAGACGTTGAACCGATCCCCGCGCTCCATCGGCAGTGGTGCATATTGGATCTTTTGCCAGCGGTTGAGCGTGGCGGTGGCGCGCGACACGATCCGATCGTTAAAGCTGAACGAGACGATGGCGATGATCAGCCCGGTGAGGATCAGCGGGGCGAGCACCTGATGGGCGGACAGGCCAGACGCCTTTAACGCGATAACCTCGCTGTTGGCGTTGAGGGTGCTGAGCGTCCAGATCGTGCTGAGCAGGACTGAAAAGGGCAAAAACACGCCAATGATCTGCGGCGTGCGGAGCCCGACATAGCGCCAAATCTCGGCATCGCCATTGCCAGCGACCGCGAGGATCTTGCCCGATTCGCCGAGGAGATCGAGCGCCTGCAAGGTGATGACCAGCGCGGCCAGAATGGCGATTGTCCGCACGACGAACAGGCGCGCCATGTACAGCGCGACGGTGCGCGAGGGAAAGAACTTGGCCTGCATCAGACGGGTTTCTCTGCGCGTCGGCCCGGCATCCGCCGCGAAATCGCCTTGCCAAGCGAGGAAAAGACCCGCTCTAGCGCGCCGATCGGCTGACCGCCGGGCACATAGGCGATCTGATAATACATCCAGAACACCAGCGCGGCGAACAGCATGAAGGGCACCCAGAGCGCCACGAAGGGATCGATCAGGCCCAGCCCGCCGACCGACTCGGCATATTCGTTCACCTTGTGATAAGTAACGATCATCACGATCCCCAGGAACCAGCCGAGCGCCGAGGATGATCGCTTGGGCGGCACGCCGAGCGCGAGCGCGAGCAGCGGCAACAGGAACATCGTCGCGACTTCGGCCAGCCGGAAATGGAAGGCCGAGCGGCTGGTGTCGCGCAGCATGGCCGGGCTGCCGGGATCGCGGCCGATCCGCGCGAGCTCGGGCAAGGTCAGCTCAAGATTGCGGCCGCCACGGGTGCGGAAATTTTCTGCCTTGGGCAGCGGGATGGGCAGATCGTGCGAGGTGAAGGTCAGCACGCGCGGCGCGGAAAAACCCGGCTCGTTGTTGATGAGCGTGCCGTTGGTCAGCCGGAAGATGATCTCATCAGGGTTATCAGTGGCGAGGAACTGGCCGGACGCCGCCGTCACTGCTGTCCAGCCGCCCTTGGCGGTCGCTGCATGGACGAAGATGCCGGAAAGCTTGCGCCCCTGTTCTTCGCTGCGTTCGATCCGGACGGTCGCGCCCTTGGGGAAGTTGGTGAACTCGCCCACCTTGATCGACGCGCCCAGCGCACCGGTGCGCAGCTCGAACCGAAGGCCCTCATAGGCATAGCGCGCATAGGGCTGGATGAAGCCGACAATCGCGAGGTTGAGAATCGCGAGGCCGATCGCGAACATATAGGGTACCTTGAGCAGGCGCGTGTAGCTGATGCCGACGGCGCGCATCACATCAAGCTCAGAACTGGTCGCCAGCCGCCGGAACGCCAGCAGCACGCCGAGCAGCAGCCCGATGGGGATGCCGAGCCCGAGATATTCAGGGATGAGATTGGCCAGCATCTGCCAGACAACGCTGACCGGGCCGCCCTCGGTCGCGACGAAGGCGAAGAGAATCCGCATCCGATCGATCACCAGCAGCATCAGCGCGATGACGAGATTGGCGATCAGTGGCACCGCGATGAGCCGGGCCATGTAGCGATCGAGCGAATTCATGAAGAGCAGGCTGACCTAAACGCGAAAAAGGACGATATATCCGCCCCTAAAGGCGTGGCTATATCGCGCTGGAGCGCTGCCGTCAGCAGACAATTCATGTTGCCGCCTTTCGTTGCTGGTCAGTCCCCGCCGATGGCACCGACCGCACGCCCAGCCGCTTCGAACATCGCCAGAATCTGCGTCACCTGTTCCGTCGTATGTTCCGCGCAGAGCGAACAGCGCAGCAGGAAGGTGCCCGCGGGAGTCGCGGGCGGGCGCGCCATGTTGACGTAGAGCCCGGCCTCGAGCAGCGCCTGCCACATGATCACCGCCTGCGCCTGATCCTCAAGGATGATCGCGATGATGGCCGATTGCGGCGTATCGGTGCCGATCTTGAAGCCCATCGCGGTGAGCCCCTCGTGCAGACGGCGCGCATTTTCCCACAGATGCTGGCGCTTGTTATCAGCATACATCAGCTTGCGGATGGACGTGGCGGCGGTGGCAACGACGGAAGGGGGAAGCGAGGCGGTGAAGATATAGGGGCGGCACACCATCCGCATCGCTTCAAACTTCGGATGGTTCGACACGCAGAAGCCGCCGACGGTGCCGACCGATTTGGAGAAGGTGCCGATGATGAAATCGACGTCGGCGCCAAGATCGAGCCCCTGATCTTCATAGACGCCGCGGCCGTGCGTGCCGAAGAAACCCATCGAATGGGCCTCATCGACCAGCACCATTGCGCCGTGCTTGCGGGCGACCGCGACCATTTCCGTCAACGGCGCGATATCGCCCAGCATCGAATAGACGCCTTCGAGCACGACCAGCTTGCCGGGCTCCTTGGGCAGACGGCCGAGGCGTTTGTCGAGGTCATCGACCGAATTGTGGCGGAAGCGGACGATTTCGGCATTGCCGAGCGCGCAACCGTCATAGATCGACGCATGGCTGTCGGCATCGAGGATGATGTATTCGCCCTTGGCCGCAAGCGTCGAGATGATGCCGAGATTGGCCTGATAGCCGGTCGAGAACACCATTGCCGACGACGCGCCGTAGAATTCCTTGAGCGCGTCTTCAGCTGCGATATGATCGCGAAAGGTGCCGTTGAGCATGCGGCTGCCATTGGTGCCAGAGCCGAACTGATCGAGCGCATCCTTGCCCGCCTGGATCACGTCGGGATCGAAGGTCATGCCCATATAATTATAGGTGCCGAGCAGGATCGTCTCCTTGCCCTTGATGACCGCGACGGTGGGTGATTTCACCTCATCCATCACGATGCCAAAGGGATCGCACACGCCGGTATCGATCAGCGCCTGCTTCTCGGCGATCAGCGCATCGAATTTGGTGAACAGATCGCGCTCGGGCGCGACCGTCTCCGGCTCAAGCGGCAGGGCGTCTGCGGTGGCAATGGCATCACTCATCGGTTCTTCTTTCCAAAGATCGCCGTTCGTTCTGAGTAGGGACTGAGCTTGTCGAAGACCCGTATCGAAGGACACTGCCCCAAAAGGGCCCTTCGATACACCATTTCGACTTCGCTCAATGGCTACTCAGGGCGAACGGGATGAATCACTATCAGCCCTTCAGCTTGACTACGGCATCGACCAGCTGGCCGACGGTTTCGATTTCCGCCTGCATGTTCATCGTGATGATGATGTCGAATTCATCCTCGATCGAGGCGACGAAATCCATCACGGTCAGGCTATCCCATTCCAGGTTGCCCTGAAAGGTGGTCCCATCGCTGAGCGCCGCGCCCTTTTTGTTGAAGGGCTCGATCAATCCGGTGACGGTATCGAAAATGGCGGTGCGGTCGCTCATGATGGTCCTTGATCTTCTGGTGTCGTGATCTGCCTTGGCAAGCAAATGCGGCGGCTTTCCGGCGAAGGTATAGCAAGCCAAGTTATAGCAAACCCTGCGCGCGATACCATGCTGCCGTCTCGGCCAGGCCGGCGGGGGTTGCAACCTGTGGCTGCCAGAGCGATTGCGGCGGGCGTT
This sequence comes from uncultured Stakelama sp., assembly GCA_964638495.1. Classification (GTDB taxonomy): domain Bacteria; phylum Pseudomonadota; class Alphaproteobacteria; order Sphingomonadales; family Sphingomonadaceae; genus Sphingomonas. The sequence goes on from CAZXBM010000002.1 coordinate 92,532, forward strand.
TTGCGGGGTCTGCGGTCCAGTCCGGATGGCACATATAGCTGACGCGGTCGGCAGTGAGCTTGGCGTCGTCCCCGCGAAACAGGCGGTCGGCGCGGGCGGCCAGCGTGAGGAACGGGCGGGGCAGGGCGAACGGCAGCACCCGCCGGCCGATCGCTTCGCCGATTGCAGTCGCAAAGAAATCTGCGTGACTGAAGCCGCCGGGCGTGCCGTCATCGGGCTCAAGAATCGTGCGGTGCGCGTCGCTCGCGACGAGGGCGAGCAGCAGCCGGGCGAGATCATCGACATGGATGACCGCCATTCTGCCCTTGGGGGGTGTGAGCGCGATACCGAGCTTTGCAACGCGAAACGTATCGAGCATCTCCATGTCGCCGGGGCCATAGACGGCGGGCGGGCGAACGATCGTCCAGGCAAGCGGGCTGGTCTCGACGCGGCGCTCGCTCTCCGCCTTCGACCAGCCATAGTTGGAAAGCGCCGGCTCGCGCCCGGCGAGGGAGGAGACATGGACGAAGCGGGCGACGCGCGCGGCGACGGTTGCGTCGATCATTGCTTGCGTGCCCGCGATGTTGCCAAGGGCGAACCCGGCACGATCGGGCGCGTTGACCACACCGGCGACGTGGATGACGGCGTCCGCCCCTTCGACCAACATGGCGAGCGCGACCGGGGTGTCGAGCGCGCCTGCGACCCAGCTGACGCCTGGGCGGTCTGGCTGGGGTCGGCGGGTGAGGGCGCGGACCTCATGTCCTGCTGCAACGGCAAGGTCGATCAGCCGCTTGCCGACGAAACCGGTGCCGCCGGTCAGCGCGATGATCACAGCAATGCCATGTGATTGCGGTGGACAAGCGCAGCGCGCGGTTCGTGGCCGAGGATCGCTGCGTGATCCTCGCTGCGTTTGCCACACAGGCGCGCGGCGTCTGCTGCGTCATATTCGCTGAGGCCGCGTGCGACGATGGCACCGCTGGGCCCAAGGATCGCGACCAGATCGCCTCTTGCAAAGCTGCCAGTGACGTGAGTCGCCCCGGCGGCAAGCAGGCTTTTGCCCGATCCGAGCGCCGCCACGGCACCGGCATCGACGCTGATTTCACCCTTGGCGGTCAGCCCGCCTGCGAGCCATGCCTTGCGGGCAGTGGCGCTGCGTTCGGCGACGAAGAGGGTGCCACGACCGGTTCGATCGAAGGCGGTCAGTGGGTGATCGACATGGCCTGATGCAATCGCGAGGGTGACGCCGGCGCTGGTGGCGATCCGCGCCGCAGCGATCTTGGATGCCATGCCGCCAGAGCCCATGCCCGATCCGCTGCCGCCAGTGGCCATCGCCTCGATCCGCGCGTCGATGCGCTCCACCCGGTCGATGAGGCGTGCGTTGGGGTGGGTGAGGGGGTTGGCCTCGAACAGCCCGTCGACATCCGAGAGGAGAATCACGCCCTGCGCGCCCGCTGCCTGCGCGATTCGGGCGGCGAGGCGATCATTGTCGCCGAAGCGGATTTCCTCGGTTGCGACCGAATCATTTTCGTTGATGACGGGTACCACGCCCAACGACAGCAACCGCGCGAGCGTGGCCGATGCGTTGAGGTAGCGTCGCCGGTCTTCGAGATCGTCGAGCGTGACGAGGATTTGCGCGGCGGTCAGTCCCTGCGCATCGAGCAGCTCTGCCCAGACCTGGCTGAGCGCGATCTGCCCGGTGGCAGCCGCTGCCTGGGCATCCTCCAGGCTGGCCCGGCCGCCCTTTGCCAGTTTCAGCCGCCGCGCACCAAGCGCGATCGCCCCGGACGAGACGACCGCAATGCGCTGGCCCGCCTTGCAGCGTGCGCCGATATCGGCTGCGAGAGTCGCCAGCCAATCACGCCGCACGTCGCCCTCGGGCGTCACCAGCAGCGACGATCCCACCTTGACGATCAGGCGCGGGCAGGCGGCGGGGGAAAAGGGCATCAGCCGCGCGTGCCGATCAACCGGGGCAGCCACCACAGGGCAGCGGCGATCAGCGCGAGATTGGGAAGCCACCAGGCCAGATCGAATTCGCCCGTCAGCCCCCAATAGGAGATGGCCATGAGCCCGGCGCAAAATGTGAGTGCGAGCGAGATAAGCGCGATCGGTCGCCAGCGCGGATCACCGCGCCGGGCAAGGCGCACCGCAGCCAGCCCGGTGAGCGCGAAGGCAAGATCAAGCGGGGCGAACGACCAGTTCCACGCATCGACCAACGGGGTCCCATACCCTGCGTACATCGCTTCGCGCGGCAAGCGCAGCAGGCCGATACAGCCGAGCGTCGCGACGCCCCAGTATAGCAGCATGCCCATGTCGAGCAGCCGCAAGGTCAGCGGCAGGCCGCGTGGCATGCTTAGATCGGCGACCATTCGGCTGCCTCTTCGCTGTCGCCCGCCGCCGGCGCCGCCTCGAGCGGGCCGATCGCGTCGACCAGCCGGTCGAGCACGGCCTCAATTCCCTCGCCGCCTGCGCCCGATAGCAGCATGACTTCGGCCTTGCTCGCGCGCTTGAGCTTGGTGGCGAGCTTCTTCACTTCAGCAGGGGGCAGGGCGTCGATCTTGTTGAGGCCGATTACCTCGGCCTTATCGATCAGGTCCGCGCCGTACGCTTCGAGCTCTGCCCGAACGATCCTGTAGTTATCCACAGGGTTATCCTCAGTTGCATCCACAAGGTGGAGCAGCACCTTGCAGCGCTCGATATGCCCCAGGAACCGGTCGCCGATGCCGGCGCCGTCCGCCGCGCCCTCGATCAGGCCGGGGATATCGGCGAGGACGAATTCGCGGTTGCGGTGGCTGACCACGCCCAATTGGGGGCGGGTGGTGGTGAAGGGATAGTCACCCACCTTGGCATTGGCGTTGGTGGTCGCGTTGATGAAGGTCGATTTGCCGGCATTGGGCAGGCCGACGAGCCCGGCATCGGCGAGCAGCTTCAGCCGCAGCCAGACCCAGCCCTCATCGCCCGGCCAGCCGGTGCCGTGCTGGCGCGGGGTGCGGTTGGTGGAGGTCTTGTAGCTGGCATTGCCGCGCCCGCCATCGCCGCCGCGCATGAAGACGGTGCGCTGGCCGGGGACGGTGAAATCGGCGAGCACATCCTCGCGATCCTCGCTCAATACCTGGGTGCCGACGGGGACGCGGATGATGAGATCCTCGCCGCCTGCGCCGGTGCGGTTCTGGCCGGCGCCGCCTTTGCCGCGGGGTGCGCGGAAATGCTGGGTGTAGCGAAAATCGATCAGCGTGTTCAGCCCTGCGACTGCTTCGAAAATGATGTCGCCGCCCTTGCCGCCATTGCCGCCATTGGGGCCGCCATATTCGATGAACTTTTCACGGCGAAACGAGACGGCACCGGGGCCACCGGCACCGGAGCGAACGAAAATCTTGGCTTGATCGAGAAAATGCATCGCCGCTCTCTAGCGCAATGCGGCATTTTATCCAGTGCGCGGGCATCGACCTGATGCGTGTCTTGAGATGTTAGTTCTGCTTCCCCAGCGAAGGCCGGGGTCCAGAGGCGGTGACGTTGGTGGCGAACCGCAGCGATCATGACAACTGCGGCGCGACTGGACCCTGGCCTGCGCCGGGGAAGCCAGGAACCGTCAGGCCTTGACGGGGAGGCCCGCCGCCAGGCGCGATGCCGTGAGCTGCCGCACCGCAAGCTCACGCGCGGTGCCGCGCGAGAGGCCGAGCGCGCTCGCCATCGGCCCGCCGAGCAACGCATCGCCCAGCGCCATTAGCACCAGCGACAATGTTTCCTCGCGCAGCGATGGGCCGTGCATTTCCTTGTCTTCGGCCAATTGATCGACCAGCCGGTGAATTGCCTCAAGAATCGGATCGAGCGCATCCTCGTTGCCCGACAGGATCATCCAGCTGGCGAGCGCGCCTGCGCCGTCGTTGCCAAAGGCGTCGAAGGTTAAGTCCACCACCTCGCGCGGATCATGATCGCTGGTGCGCGCGCGCATGACGGCAGCAGCGATCGTGCCGACGATCGAATCGGCCATCGCCTCGATGAGCGCCTTTTGCAGCCCCGCGGCAGACCCGAAATGATGGAGCAGATTGGCGTGCGTCCGCCCGATCCGCGTGGCGACGGCCTTGAGCGTGACGGCCTGGGGCCCGAATTCGATCAACAATGCGCGCGCCGCATCAATGGCGTTATCGCGCGATTCTTCGGGAGACAGACGACGGCGAGCTATTGACACGAGTGTAAGTAATTCCTAATTGACAGTGCTGTAAGTTGCCGTCTGATGGCTAGTGTGTTCGGAGATTTTCGTGGCAAAAGCAACCACTCCCGCCGATTTGTCGATTACCCCGCGCGACGTGCGCTTTGGCCGTGGCCAGAAGATGGGGCGCTGGTGGCTGAACAATGATCCTTATGCGACCGCGTTCTACAATGCGCTTTCGGTAACGTTTCCGAAGGGTGAGGGATATTTCATCGACAGCGTCCGCGCGTTTCGCGAGGGCACGCCGCCCAAGCTGGAGGGCGAGATCAACGCCTTTATCAAGCAGGAGGTGATGCACACGCGCGAGCATGTCGCGTTCAACCGGCATGTCACCGACCAGGGCTATGACGTGACCCTGCTCGAGCAGCATGTCGACGCGGCGCTGGCGCTGACCAAGGGGCGGCCCAAGATCGGGAATCTCGCCGCGACGATGGCGCTGGAGCATTTCACCGCGATCATCGCGCATGAGCTGATCGCGACGCCTGCGCATCTGGCCGGCGGCGAGCAGCAGCCGGTGGCGCTGTGGCGCTGGCATGCGGCCGAGGAAATCGAGCACAAGGGCGTCGCTTATGACACCTGGCTGCACGCAACCCGCGACTGGCCGCGCTTTACGCGCTGGCGGATCAAGACGCTGGTGATGTTGATCAGCACCTTCAAATTCTTCGACGGTCGTCGCCGCGGCATGCTGGAATTGCTGCGGCAGGATGGGCTGACTGGCCCGATCGTGTGGGCGAAGATGGCGTGGTACGTGTTCGGCAACCCCGGCATGGGGCGCAAGGTGCTGGGCGCATGGTTTGCGTTTTTCCTCCCCGGATTTCACCCGTGGAACCATGACGACCGCAAACTGATTGCGCTCGCCGAAAGCGATTATGAAGCTGCGCTGCTGCCGCGGGCTGAACGGGAATTGGCGGCGGCCTGACGAGCCCGAATGCTCTGCACCCGTTTGGGCCGAGCCTGTCGACGTCCTGTCCTTCTTTTCTGCGGTTGGAAAGAAAGTCAGTCCTTCGACAAGCTCAGGACAAACGGTGAGCAAGGGTGCTCAGGGTCACGCCGCCATGCGCTCCGGGTCTTCACACGACCCTTCCGTCGACAGGTTCAATTCCATCGTCGCGCAGGGCTTGTCGATGCCGAGTGCAAGGCAATGCCGCATCACGACGCCGGTCGTGCGGAAACCAAGCTTGGCGAGCACGCGCCCCGACGCCGGATTGTCGATGAAATGGCCCGAGGTCAGCCGCTTCAGCCCCATGCCGTATCGGGCGATTCCCAGCATCGCCCGCCCTGCCTCGGTTGCATAACCGCGACCCCAGGCATCGGGCGTCAACCAATAGCCGATCTCGTGCGAGTCGCCGTCGGGATGGATGCCGATCCCGCCGACCAATCGCGCCTGGCCCCCCTCATGGGCAAGAATGACGCGGCTGACCTCACCTGGGCGCGACTGTTGCGAAAGCCATTCGGCTGCATGATCAACGGTGTATGGCCAGGGCAGACGGGCGAGTTTGAACGCCACCGCCTCATGCGCAATCGCTGTAGTCAGCGCGGCTGCATCCTCGGGCCAGCCGGGGCGCAGCGTCAGTCTATGAGTCCGAGCGAACATCCTTACTCTCCTCGTCGGTCGGCTTGCCGCTCGCACGCCCCTGTGACGTGGCCGCGACAAAGCTGTTGAGGGAGCAAGAAAAAAGGGAACCGGGGTGATCCGACTCCCTTGTTTGGCTGGTTCCTTGATGGAACCCCGGATCGCCCTGGTGGGCAACCCGGCTGGTTACCCGATGTTATTCGGCTGCAATCGCCATTTCCGGCGCGGTTACCGAGCAGAAGGTTCGGCCGAGTTTGCCCGCATGGAATTCCACGCGGCCCTCGATGAGCGCGAACAGGGTGTGATCCTTGCCGATGCCGACATTGCGGCCCGGATAGAACTTCGTCCCGCGCTGACGCACGAGGATGTTGCCGGGCACGACTTCCTGCCCGCCAAACTTCTTCACGCCAAGGCGACGGCCTGCCGAATCGCGACCGTTGCGCGACGAACCGCCTGCTTTCTTATGTGCCATTGTCTATCTTCCTCGAATGTCGTTCTTATGCTTCAGCCGCGGTGTTTTGAGTACCGGGGGCTTCGCCTTCGGGCGCTGCCTTCTTGGCCTTGGCGGGCTTGTTAGCTTCGACAGCGCCGATGCTCAGGATCTTGAGGATCGTGTGCTGCTGGCGATGGCCATTGCGACGGCGATAATTGTGACGACGGCGCTTCTTGAAGACGATAACCTTCTCGCCCTTCGCCTGCGCGATGATCTCGGCGGCGACCGTCAGGCCCTCGACCGACTTGAGCTCGGCGCCTTCGCCCGCGAGCAGCACATCACCGAGCGTGATGGACGCCCCGGCTTCACCGTCGAGCTTTTCGACGACGATCTTGTCTCCAGCGGCAACGCGGTATTGCTTGCCGCCCGTGCGCACGACTGCGAACATGGCTAAAATCACTTTCCAATAGATCACCCCACGCTCGGAAGAACCGGCGCGGAAAGAGGGGCGAGTTATGCCAAGCCGGCCTCGCTGTCAACCACCGACAGACGGCAAGTGCCGCCAAAAATCGTTGCATAAAGGCCATAGTGCCACCGCAAACGGCGTCATTTTTATGCGCCAAATGACTGAAGCGCGAACTTTTTGTTGCAAAGCTTTACGAGATATGACGTGATCTGTCGCAGGGTAGATGAGGCGCGTGTTTTTTCAATGTCTTATAGTTAATTGAAATAATCGTAGCTGAACCCCTGATGTGAAGTGTAATGTTCCAATCAATGTTTGGAATCAATCCGATAGATGTTCTGAGCGGCTGTAGATGAAGGCCGGAAAGTCTGCTTTCAGCAGAATATATTCTGGCCAGCTTATTCTTAACATCAGGCGGCATCGCTTCAAGTTGATTCGCAGGGCGAACGCATTGAGTTTTGGAATTTGATAAACGGGGAGCCCTATCATGACGTATAGACATTCGATCTCGCTTTTTGCGTTGGCCGTGGCCACCGCGACGGCGACGCCATCATTCGCCAAGGAGGCGCCTGCGGATCCTGTCGTTACTGCAGCCGATCCGGCGCAGACGGATCCGGCGCAGGCTGAATCGCCACAAGATTCCAATGCCGAGATGGTCATCATCGGCACGCGCAGAACCGATCGCTCGGCGTTGAACTCGGCGTCGCCAATCGACGTCATCAGTGCCGAGGAATTGCTGACACAGCCAAGCGCCAACCCGCTGGATAGCCTCCGCAACATCATTCCATCGTTCTTTGTCAGCCAGAACACGATCTCGGATGCCTCGACCTTTGTGCGCGCGCCATCGCTGCGTGGTTTGTCGGCCGACGAAATCCAGGTGCAGATTAACGGCAAACGGTTCAACCGATCTGCGCTGGTGCAGGTTTACAGCGGCGGCGACACGGCTTTGTCGATCGGTTCGCAGGGATCGGACATTTCGTCGATTCCAGCCATTGCGCTTAGCAACCTGCAGGTGCTTCGTGACGGCGCGACCGCGCAATATGGTTCGGATGCCATCGCCGGCGTGCTGAACTTCGGCCTTCGTCGTGATGCGGGGCTGGAACTTCAAGCCCGCTATGGCCAATTTTACAACAATGGCGACGGCAAAAGCTACCAGATCGCAGGGAATGTCGGCTTTAAGCTGGGCAGCGCGGGTTTCATCAACGTATCGGGCGAATACACCAATGATGGCGAGACCAGCCGGGGTGCCACACGCCCGGTGGCCGTAAATTTTGCAGCGAATAATCCATCGCTCGCGTCGCAGCTTCCTAATTTTCCTGGCCCGGTCCAGAACTGGGGATCGTCGCCCGGCAGTGGATACAAGTTTGTTGTCAACGCCGGCTATGATGTAACCGAAAACAGCGAAGTCTATATTTTCGGCAACTATGCGCGCGCTGAAGCGAATCAGAGCTTCAACTATCGTCCGCCACTCCCCTCATCGGTGCCGTTGGTGATCGACAATGGCACTGGAACACCGGCAACCAACACCCCGAACAGCAACGCAGGGTTCCGTAGCCCGGTCTACCTCACGCGCTGCCCAACGGGTAACGCGACGTGCCCATCGGGCGGTTTTGTTCGTGACACCAACATCTTTAACTTCAGCACGCTGTATCCCGCTGGATTCACGCCGCGATTTATCGGCGTCACCGAACAGGCCTTTGGCGTTGTCGGGTATAAGGGCACCACTGAGAGCGGCATCACCTATGATGCTTCATTGTCGACCAGCCGTAACTCGCTGGATCTGTCGCTGACCGACTCATGGAACGCGTCGTTCGGTCCGGATACCCAGACCAGCTTCGAAGCCGGCAAGCTCATCCAGACTGAATTCAACGCCAACCTGGATCTTACTTATCCGCTTGAAGTAGGCTTCTTCAAGCCGATCACGCTTTCGGGCGGGTTCGAGTTCCGGAAGGAGAACTATGAACTGACCCAGGGCGACACGCAGTCCTATGCGGCAGGTCCATTTGCGGTGCAGCCGCTTTACGTGCAGACAGCACCCGGGGTTTTCACTCAATCACTCGTTCCCGGCCCCAATGGTACGATCGTTCAAGAAATAGTGACCAAAGCGCCGGGTGCCAGCGGCTATGGCGGCACAAGCCCCGCATCGGCGGGGGTCACCAGCCAGAGCGATTTCGCCTTTTATGCGGGCGCCGAAACCGACATTACCGAGGCTTTCAGCGTTGGCGTGGCGGGTCGTTTCGAACGGTACAACACCTTTGGCAACGCGATCGTCGGCAAGATCAACGCGCTCTATCACTTCAACGACAAGTTCGCGATTCGCGGAACGATAGGTTCGGGCTTCCACGCCCCATCGCCTGGCCAGAGCGCGACTGAAATCCTGAGCACGACCTTCTCGGCGGGCAACCAGGTGCAGGTCGGCACCTATCCGGTGAATAGCCCGATTTCGCGTGCTTTCGGCGCGGTGCCGCTTACCCCAGAACGGTCCTTGAACTTCGGCCTGGGTGCGGTGTGGGAACCAACCAGCACCCTGTCCATCACCGTGGACGGCTATTCGATCGCGGTACGGGACCGGATCAGCATCACGCAATCCTTCAACGTGGGGCCCCTCGATCTCGCGCGTGAGCCTGCGCTTGCGGCGGTTGGCCTCGGCGGTGCCATTCAGTATTTCACCAACGGCTTTTCGACCAAAACGCAGGGCGTCGACGTTGTTGGCAATTGGCGCCATGAGTTTAGGGGCTGGAAAATTAATTCCACGCTGGCGTATAACTACAACAGAAGCACGGTGACCAGTTCCCGGCCAAATACCATCTCTACGGCGCGGATCAGCGATATTTCCAATTTTGCTCCAAATCATCGCATCGTTTTGTCATCGAATTGGTCGCGCGGGAACTGGAGCATCAATTCGCGGACCAATTATTTCGGCAACTGGTCAGTTGAAACCGACTATCCCGGCCAAGTATTTGGTGCCAAGTTTACGTCTGATCTGGACGTCAGCTATAGCATTGCCAAGCACTACACCATCACGGTGGGTGGCAATAATTTGTTCAACACCTTGCCCGATCGGATTGCGCCGAGTGTGTCGAATCCGATCTTCGCCCTTACGGGCAGCACCGGAGATGGTCAGATCTACCCACGCAGCGGCGGTCCGTTCGGTGTGAATGGCGGCTTCTGGTATGTGCGCCTTCGCGTGAAATATTGATCGGCAGCCAAGCCCGGCGCGCACCACCGCGCCGGGCTTGGCCGTCCGCTTGATCAGCTCAAAGAAAAGCCCGCCGGTCGGCCTGACCGGCGGGCTTTTTTATGTGGCTGGCCTGGCGGCCCTAGAGCATCGTGCTTGAAATATGAATCGTCATTGCGAGCGCAGCGAAGCAATCCAGCGAGCCGCGAACGGATAGGCTGAATTGCTTCGCTGCGCTCGCAATGACGGGTGATCCAGAATTACGGCACGATGCTCTAGTGGCGATGTTCGCGGCGCAGCCGGTAGCGGCCATCGGCATAATCGGTGAACAGTCCCGAGATGGCGGGGTGATCGACCGGCTCCTCGCTCTCGTCGAGCACCAGATTTTGCTGGCTGACATAGGCCACGTAGCTGCTCTCCATATTTTCAGCGAGCAGGTGATAAAAAGGCTGATCCTTGGGTGGGCGAATATCCATGGGGATCGACGCATACCATTCCTCGCTGTTGGCGAAGATGGGATCGACATCGAAAATCACGCCGCGAAAATCGAACAAGCGGTGGCGAACCACATCGCCAATGGTGAAACTCGCATGCGCCACAGCGGGCAAGGCGATCGACGAATCCGCCGGCAGGGCGGGCATGTTGGAACGGTCCATTCGTGCAATCTAGTGGTTGTTGCGCCCCACACAAGCGCGATGCTTGTATCTGCGGAATGATTGGGCTAGTGGCCCGCGTTCGACCGGTCGGCGGGGTCACTTTTCTGAGGTGGCTACCGCCTGATTCCCTCGCGGAGAGGTGGCAGAGTGGTCGAATGTACCGCACTCGAAATGCGGCGTGGGTGCAAGCTCACCGTGGGTTCGAATCCCACCCTCTCCGCCAGTTTCCTATCAACAGCACCGGGATCCATCGGAAGAGCGGGGCGCGCGTGGCGGCCTTGCTGCAGGTGTCGCGTCGGTCGGCCGTTTGTGCGCTGCAGCGCTGCCCGGTGTTAGTCGACGCCATGCCAGACCATTGAGGTCGACCGCCGGCTTCATTCGCGCAACCAGCATTAACCGCAGCTATTGTGGCTTTTGCGGCGTTCGCTCCTCTGGCATGGACCGGTCGCATCACGTGCTGCGCGTGCGAAGCGAGAGGGAAGCTCAATCGTCATGGAAACAATCGGCGTTGACCTGCAACAGATGAAGCGCACGCCATTGGCACAGGAGCATGTGGCAGCACTGCGCGCAGTCGGAACCGCCGTGCGCTATCCTGCGGGCACCTTCCTTGCCCGGCCGGGCCAGAAGATGGATCGCTTCACCTATGTCATCGACGGCGAGATCGAGGTCGTAAACCCCTACACCGGCGAGCGGCATTTGCCATCGACGCTGGGCCCCACTCAATTCATGGGGGAAATATCATTTCTCAGCGGCGGCGCATGGTCGCTGCCGATGCGCGCTGCGCAGGACACGCATGTCATTGAGGTGCTGCGCGAGCCGATGCTGGAATTGATGGGCCAGATTCCGGAAATGTCCGACATCATCATCACCGTGTTCTCCGCTCGCCGTCGCCGCCAGCTTAGCGATAGCGACGGTTCGCTGCGGCTGATTGGCGAGGAAGTGAGCCGTGACATCATGCGTGTTGCCGAGTTCGCCAGCCGCAATCGCATTCCCTTCACATCCGTCCCGCTCGGCTCGCCGACGGCAGAGGCGATGGCCGAAAGTTGCGGCATTGCCGTCAATGAGCCGGCAGTGATCTTTGGGCGGGATACCGTTGTGAGTGATCCGACGCCCGAAAAGGTCGCCCGATTGCTGGGTTATGCGCTGGAGCTCGTCAACGACGAGCCGGTCGATGTGCTGATCGTCGGCGGCGGGCCAGCGGGCGTTGCGGCGGGGGTCTATGCCGGCGCGGAGGGATTGCGCGCGCTGGTGGTTGAGGATGTGGCGATTGGCGGGCAAGCCGGGACGTCAAGCCGGATCGAGAATTATATGGGGTTTCCGACCGGAATCTCTGGCGCCGATCTCGTTTGGCGCGGTGAGGTGCAGGCGATGAAGTTCGGCACGCGCTTTGCCGTGCCACGCCGTGTCGTCAATCTCGAACGGCTGGAGGATGAAAGCTTCTGCGCGACGCTCGACAATGGGCTGCGCATACGGGCAACCGCCGTTGTCGTTGCAACCGGCGTTCAATATCGCCGTCTGCCGATCGCGCGGCTGGCCGAGTTTGAAGGGGCGGGCGTCTATTACGCGGCCACCGAGATCGAAGCCCGCTATTCCAAGGATACCGAGGTCGTCATCATCGGGGGCGGTAACTCTGCGGGGCAGGCGGCGATGTATCTCAGCCGCACGGCGCGGTGCGTGCGGCTCATCGTGCGTGGCGGATCGCTTGCGGCATCGATGTCGAGCTATTTGTCGAGCCGGCTTGAGGCCAATCCCGCGATCAGCATTCATTATGAAGCTGCCGTGACCGAGCTGCACGGCGATACTCGGCTCGATGGCGTGACGATCCGCGACGGCACCGGGGCGACGCGCCGGATCGATACGCGCGCGCTGTTCATCATGGTCGGCGCGGCACCTAATACTGGCTGGCTTTCCGACGTCATCGACCTGGATGACAAGGGCTTTGTCATAACCGGCCAATCGGGCGACGCGGACTCGCCCTATGCCACCTCGCAACCCGGCATTTTTGCGGTGGGCGATGTGCGTGCGGGATCAGTGAAGCGTGTCGCATCCTCCGTCGGCGAGGGTTCGGTCGTGATCTCCAAAGTGTGGGCATACATCAACCGCTGACCTAGCCGATTGGTCAGGCGGCGATGTCGGCCAGTGCGGGGGGCTCGAGCATCGGCTGCCAGTTCCCGCCGCGGCTATACCGCCATGCGCACGCGCCGGTTTCATCGAGCACCAGCAGATGCAGCCAGCGATTGTCGAAGAGCGCGCGGACATGGTCGTGCCGCGCTAGGATCTCGGCGATCGCTTCTCTGGGGGCCTCGACATACACCGTCAGCCGGAGCGGCTCATGCGCCAGGGCCGTACCATCATGCACCGATTGCCAGGGGAGGCCACCGCGCAGCGTGCCGCCATTGCCCTCCACCACGCCGACCCCGCCGGTCACATTGTGGAGCAGCTTGTTCCCGCCGCCGAACAGCCCGGGCGCCACTGCCGAGCCATAATATTGGAGGCTGATCCAGCTCGCTACCACAACAGGGGCGGTCAGGATGAGCTCGAGCACGCCAAAACCCTCGTCTGCACGCCAATCATAATCGTGCAGAAAGGCACGCCCGCCGAGGTGCGCGCCGCGCGTTCGGGCGCGGGGGGCGGCGATGAACGACTTGCAACCGGCAAGGCCCCATTCCGGCCGCGTCTCCGCCCAATCACGCGCGCGTCGTTGTATCGCACTGCCGCTGCTCGCCCGGGGCAGCCGAAGGGCGCGCTCGGTGCGGGCGATGACGCCAGCGCTGGCGAGCACTGTGCGGGCGTGGGCGAGCTCGGCGTTGTGGCCAGGCGCGGGATGATCGGCCTGGTATAAGGTAACCGCGTCGATTGTCGTGTCATGGAGCCCTGCGACGAACAAGGTGGACGTTGGTATGCGGATGCCGCGCGCCTGGAGGCCGTGCCGCACCGCCGGCATGTTGAGCAGCCCGGCGAGCAGGCGCGCGTTGACCTCGCCCGAATAACCGCCACACGCGCCGCATTGGAGCGCGCTGGCATGGGCATTGTTCGTCACGCCCGCGCCATGACCGATGATGAGCACCAGGGGCGCAAAATCGGCCGTCAGCGACATCGCGCGCAGGATTTTTTCTGCCGCATCGATGCGATCGACGATCGGCAATGGAGGATCGAGCTGCGGCGCGGGGTCAGCGGGGGTGGTCGGCCGGAGCGCGCCGAGTGCATCGCGCACCAGCTTCCAGCCATAGACTGCCCCCGCCGCCTCGACAAAGGCGAAGGAGGACACAGCGGCGAGCTTGAAGCGGCCCCAGGCGCGGGTCGCCCGGGCCTTGAAACGCGCCTCACGATCGGCTGGTTCGCTCTCGGCACTGCCCGTGACGCTGGTGATGCCGGGGTTGAGCAGCACCGGCAGGCGATGCTCGACCACGTCGGACGCGAAGCGGCGATGCGCTGTGGCTAGGCCGAAAAATCCTGCGAAACCAAGCGTCTGAGTCTGGGGAGCAACGGCTTCAAGCGCGCGCCGGAACACCTCTGAGCGCACATCGATGCAGAAGGCAGCCTGGAGCGACGGTGTGGGCGGCGGGGTGGCATTGGCGGACGCGAGTTGTGCCGCCAGGTCGCGCTGGCCGGCGCGCTCAGCGGCTTCCTGGAGGATGACGTCAAGCCGCTGGTCATCGCTCGGCGTGATCGGCTCGGCATGGCGTGCGCAGGCGGCCTGCCAATGCGGCGTGATCTCGGCCTGATAGCGGGCGAACAATGCTTCTTCCCACAATAGCCGGATGGCGAGCAGGTCAAGCGCATCGTCATTGGTCGCGCCGCCAAGCTCGGCCTGCCAGCGGCGATAGCGCGCGAGCTGTGCCCATCCGCCCAGCGTGGTCAGCAACCGGGTGAAGGTGCCTTCCAGCGCTGCGTCTGGGAGCGCCAGCACGGTCGAGCTGCGGTCAATAGCGGCCTGCGCCGATTCAGGGGCCGCCGCGACAAAGGCGGCGAAGCCGGGGAGGCCCAGGATTTCGGGGGTCAGATCATGCGTTGCGGTCTCGCGCCAGGCGGCATAGGCACCGCGCGCGCCATTGGCCCGCCACAGTGCCTGGCCGGCATCAAAATACTCCGCCGCCCAGTGGCCGAGCCTGTCTTCAATGATGCCCGGCCAGTCGATGCCCGATACGGCCGCCGCCAGGTCGGCGATGGTGGGCACGGCGGCAGGTGGTGCGACAGGGCGCCCTGCTGCTTGCTTCAGCGCATCGATCGATGTGGGGCGACCGGGCCAATCACTGGCCGCCAGCGCGGCGGTCAGGTCTGCATCGGTGATGCGGCCATCATCGAGCCGATCGGCAAACCATTGGCGCGGCATGGTAATCTCCACGCCTGCCGCGCGCGCCAAATGGGCGGCGACTTGATCGAGCGGCTGGTCCGCCTGTCCAAAAAACGGGTTGACCGCGACCGTGGCAGCGAGCGGCCAGAGCGGGGGAATGGAGAGGATCGCTGCATCTGCTGCCGCCTCCACGGCGGGCGGGAAGGGATAGGGCTTGAGCATGACCCGACCGTGCATCACTTCGCTCCCTTGACGCGCCAGCTGCCCAGCAACCGATCAAATAATGCATTGGCATAGAGCCCATTGGCGAGGTGGACGCGCAGCCCCGCGACCGCGGGATGCCCTGACCAGAGCGGAAAGGTTGATTGGGCGAAGGCAACGGCACCAAAGCTGAGTACCGCAAGCGTGATCAGCACCCAGCCCAAGGCATCTGGTGGCGGCGTCGCTGGCAGCGTGTCGGCGGTGAGCTCGATGGCGATCGCGTGGAGTGCGAAATAGCCGATCGAGGCGGCCACTGCATAGCCGATGATCCGCCGCGTGAGCGCGCGTGGGGCGGTATCGGCCAGCCCCTGCGCAAACAGATAGGCGATGCCGAAGATCAGGATCGCGCCGAGCGCGATGGCTTGGGGCGATTTGTCGTGGAAGCCAAAGACAAGGCCAATCGCGCCATAGATCCCCAGCGCTGCCAGGAATGATCGCCCGACTGCCGCGAGGCTTGGCACGGCCACCGGCCCAGGGCGCGCCGCCGCCGCGATCCGCTCGACCGCGCCACCCGAGGCAAGGAAGGCATGCGCCTTGTACAGCGAATGCGCCAAGATGTGGAGCAGGGCGAGCGCAAACAGCCCGAGCCCGCACTGCATGAGCATGAAGCCCATCTGGGCGATGGTCGACCAGGCGAGTGAGGTCTTGACCGCTGGCTGGGTAAGCATCACCAGCCCGCCAATCACGGCGCTGAGGCCGCCCACCATCACCAGCGCGGCAAGCACCGCGGGTGCGCCCAGCATCAGATCGGCAAAGCGGATCAGCAGAAAGCCGCCTGCGTTGACGACGCCGGCATGGAGCAGCGCCGACACCGGCGTTGGCGCCTCCATGACTTCGGTCAGCCAGCCATGCAAAGGGAATTGTGCCGATTTGAGCATGGCCGCGACCGCGAGCAAGGCGGCGGCCGCCGCATCAGGATTGGATGCGCCGTTGCGTGCGACATCGGCCATCAATGTCGCGATATCCCCTGTGCCATGCCCAATCCAGAGCAGCAGCGCCGCCCCGAGCAAGGCGGCGTCACCAACCCGCGCCACGACAAACTTCTTGCGCGCGGCGCGCTGCGCGCCAGCGCGTAGCGGGTAGAACAGCAGCAAGCGGTGCAGGGCGAGGCTGGTCCCGATCCAGGCGAGGACAAGTTGACCGATATTGCCCGCGCTCACCATCAGCATCACGCAGGCAAGGGTGGCGCACAGCCAGCCCATGAACCGGCCCTCGCCGGGCTCGCCGTCCAGATAAACCGTCGAATAACGGATCACGATCCAGCCGATAAAGGCGATCAACAGCAAAAGCGGCGCGCTGACCGCATCGATGCGAAACGCAAAACCGATTTGCCAGATGCCGATTAGTTGCCCGGTCGCCGGACCGTTCATGACGAGCCAGGCCAGCGACGCAATCGCGGCCAGGATCGACATCACCGCCAGCGCCTCGCACACCTGCTTGGCCGAAGACGGCAAGCGCGACGGTGCGACATGGCCGATGATCGCAGCGGCCAGCATCGTGAGCGGCGGGAGCAGGGGGAAGGGGGGCATTGACAACACACTTTCCTAACAAGGGATGCGTGGCGGATACGCGGCAGCGCGATGCGCATAAAATTCATTGTTTGGTGCATAACGTTCGTTTTATAAGAACGCTATGGCCGACCTGAACTACAACCATCTGCGCTATTTCTGGGCGGTGGCGCATGACGGCAATCTGACGCGGACGGCGGCACGCCTGAACGTGTCGCAGTCGACGCTGTCAGTGCAGATTGGCAAGCTGGAGGACCGGCTGGGGCAAAAGCTGTTCGAACGGCGCGGTCGGCAGCTCTTGCTCACCGAGGCGGGGCGGATCGCGCTCGACCATGCCGATGCGATCTTCGCAACGGGCAGCGAGCTGATCGGCACGTTGCGCGAAACCGGGGTCGCGCGTCAGGCCGTGCGGATCGGAGCCCTCTCGACGCTGTCGCGCAATTTCCAGATCGATTTCCTGAAGCCGATCATCGGGCGTGGCGAGGTTGAGATCGTGCTGCGATCAGCCAGTGCCGGCGAGCTGCTGGCCGCGCTTGCAGCGCATGGGCTAGACGTGGTGCTGACGAACCAGCCGGTGCCGACGGACACGATCACCCCGTTCGTGACGCATCGCCTGTCCGAACAGCCGGTCAGCCTGGTTGGCCTCCCCGGATTGGCGGGCGAGGGAGCGGGGATCGCTGCGCTGCTGCGGGCGCATCCCGTTATTCTGCCGACGATCGGCAGCAGCGTCCGCACCGGCTTCGACGCACTTGTCGAGCGGCTCGCCATCACCCCCCAGATCGCGGCTGAAGTGGACGACATGGCGATGATGCGGCTGCTTGCGCGCGAGGGGGCAGGGCTTGCCGTATTGCCGACAATCGTCGTCAAGGACGAGCTTGCTGCCGGATCGCTGATCAATCTTGAGCGCCTGCCGGGAATTGCCGAGCAGTTCCTGGCGATTACGGTCAACCGGCGCTTTCCAAACCCGATCGTGGCGACATTGATCGAGCCAAAGCGCCATCCGCGTTAGGGCGGCGGCACCCGCGGTAAGCGGATTTCGGCGCGCAACCCCCCTTCGGGGCGGTTCGACAGGTTGAGCGTGCCGCCCTCCACCGCCACCACACGCGAGACGATGGCAAGGCCCAGACCCAGGCCGACGGTATCGCGGCGGCGTGCAGTGTCGAGACGGACAAAGGGCTCGACCACCGATTGTAGTGCCTCAGGCGGCACGCCGGGGCCGTTGTCTTCGAACGCGATGCTCACATGATCGGGCTCGATCTCAAGAATGATGCGAATAGTCGTCCCGAAATGCAGCGCGTTTTCCAGCAGGTTTGACAGCGCGCGCTTGATGCTCACCCGGCGGACCGCTAGTTCGCAATGATCCGGGCCGCAATAATCGACCATTTGGCCGTGGTCACACGCATCGTCTGCCAGCGTTGCGCAGATTACGGCGATGTCGGCCAGCTTTCTGCTTTCCGGATCTCCTTCGCCGCCGAGATAAGCAAGCAGCGAGGTAACCATCGCTTCCATCTCGGCGATGTCGTCGCCCACCGTCGCCCGCAGGTCGGCGTCGGTGACGCCGTCTACACGCAGCCGCAGGCGCGCGAGCGGCGTGCGCAGATCATGGCCGACAGCGGCCAAGGCCTGGGTGCGTTCTGCGATGAGGCGCTGGATGCGTGCTTGCATCCGGTTGAAGGCGGCGATCACCTGGCGAATCTCGGTGGGCCCGCTCTCCCCGAGTTCTTCGGGCGCGACCGTCCCAAACCGGTCGGCCGCATGGGCAAGGCGTCGCAAGGGGGCGAGCGTGCGGCGGACGAGGAGCCCAGCGAAGATGACGACGAGAAGGGCGATCAGCGCGGCGGTGGCAATCCGTCCGCGCCACCAGTCCTGGCCGCCCAGTGGGTGGTGGGTCTGGAAGGAGAGCCAGCTGCCGTCAGCGAGCATCATGCCGCCATCAATCCGCGTGGCGAGACCATCCACACGGCGCGACAGGCGCAGATCGGTAGCAGCAAGGCCCGGCTCCCACGCGATGATCTGTCGTCGCGTCAGGTTGAGGGTCCCCGTTGGGCGAAGCGGCGGGACGATCGCCCATCCGATCGCGTAATGACCCGTCGACAAGGCCAGGGCGATGCCCGGCCGGCGCGCTGGCGGGGCCTTGTCCAGCAGTCGCCTGGCGACGACGAGGTGTTCGCCCAGCCGCCGCGCTTCATCATCGCCAATCGAAAATTCGCTTGCACGCTCGTACAGCAGCGTGCTGGCAACGAATTCAGCGGCGACCGCCATCAGCAGGATCGCCACAATTTGCCCGATCAACCCAATCGGGCGGGGCCGCAGGCGCATCATTCGCGGGTGATGGTTGTATTGAACATGTATCCAATGCCGCGCACCGTGACGATTGGTGCTTCCTGCCCCGCCATTGACAGCTTGCGGCGCAACCGGCTGACCAACACATCGACACTGCGATCCGAGCTGTCGCTAACGCGGGTGCGCGACAGTTCGATCAGCCGCTCCCGCGCAATGACGCGCCCGGCATAATCGATCATGCTGATCAGCAGATCGAATTCGGCACCGGTGAGTTCGACCGACGCGCCGGTCGGCGATAGCAATTCGCGGCGTGCAAGCACCACCGTCCAGCCATCAAACCGAATCACCCCCTTGCCGCGTTGCTCGTCGCGCGGCTCAAGCGATGTCCGTCGCAGCAGAGCGCGGACCCGGGCGATCAGCTCGCGGGTGCCAAAGGGCTTGCTCAGATAATCATCGGCACCAATTTCCAGGCCGATCACCCGATCAGTCTCGGTCCCCCGCGCGCTGATGAAGATGATCGGTACATCGCTTTGTTGCCGCAGGCGGCGGCATAGCTCGAGACCGTCAGTGCCGGGCAGCATCACATCAAGCAGAACAAGATCCACCGGCCCCGCCTCCAGCGCGAGCCACATTTCCGGCGCAGCGGCTGCCGGGCGCACCAGATAGCCATTTTCCTGCAAAGCGCGCGTGGTGAGCGTGCGGAGACCGGGATCATCTTCGACCAATATGATCGTCGGTGCTGTTGTCATATCACTGGCGGTAAGTCTGCCGAATCGGTGCGTCAATGCACGTGCGACCGTGTTATCGATTGGCAATGATTTGTAACAGGCCAGCGAAACGCCCGAACATGCGAAAAGCTATCTCGTGCTGATCAAAGGCGACTTTCGCCGTGTCTGACGAAGGATAGCGACTGTGATCGTACTTGGTGCACTTATTTAGTTGGCGACATTGGCCGCGGTGCCCAAGATGGCGACCGTCGCACACGCCACGCCACGTCACGCCGCCACGGACCGAGCCCCAGTGCGTGTTTCATCACTTAACATTCCTGACGGCAAAGGGCCTGTCAATGCGATCATGCGCTGCAACGAGCGGCCGGTAGATGCGCAGCTGTCCATACGCGAAAAACAGTCGATCAGCGGGTCGGAAAAGGCCTCTACGCCGACCAGCTGACGCCAGCCACATCATTCCCTTCGCGCAGGAGAGCAGCGAACGCTCAGGCGTTTGCCACTCTCTTGTTGCGTTCCGTTTCTGGAGATTGCATGACCTCTCTTGTCGCGTCGACCTACAACAAACCGTGCCTGACCGGGCGCGGATTGGCCTGACCAAGCGCCGCAACCCTCGAGGCATGCATGGCTGATTCATCTTCCGGCAGCTTCCGGCTACGCGATGTCGTCCGGTGGGGAATGCCCATTCTGGCACCGCAGCGCGGTTTTTTCGTGCTCGCCATCATCTATGGCATCGGCATCAGCCTATTGTCGCTCGCCACGCCGATATCGGTACAGATGCTGATCAACAGCGTCGCCAATACGGCCCTCGCGGCACCGCTGTTTACGCTTGCGGGCATTCTGTTCGCGTTGCTGATGCTGTCTGCCATCCTGAGTTCGCTGCGCGTGCACCTGATGGAGCTGTTTCGCCAGCGCATCTTTGCGCAGTTGGTGGCGGAGATCACGCTGCGCGCCGTGCATGCCCGCAACCCGTTTTTCGGCGACGACCGCAAGGGCGATCTGTTCAATCGCTATTTTGAGGTGATGAACCTGCAAAAGGCAGTGCCGTCTCTGTTGATCGGGCTGTTCACGATTTTGCTGCAATCGGCCGTCGGCTTTGTCGTCACCTCATTCTATCACCCGTTTTTCCTGGGCTTCAACCTGCTGTTCATCCTGATCGCGTGGTTGATCTGGCGATTATGGTCGCGCGGGGCGATGGCGACGGCCGTAACCCTCAGCCATGCCAAATATGATACGGCCCATTGGCTGGAGAGTGTTGGCGCATCGAACGGCTTCTACAAATCGAGCCGCCACCTGAGCTATGCAATCGAAAAGTCCGAGGCGCTGACCGCGCGCTACATGGGCGAGTATCGCCGACACCTGCGCTACAGCTACACCCAGGCGGTCGCCTATCTGGTGCTTTATGCCGTGGCGAGTGCTGGGCTGCTCGCGCTGGGCGGATGGCTGGTGATCCAGGGCCAGCTGTCGATCGGCCAGCTTGTTGCAGCCGAGCTCATCCTGTCGGGCATCTTCTATGGCGCGTCGCAATTGGGGCCTTATCTCGACATCTTCTACGACATGGTCACCGCGCTCGAGGAATTGAACTTGCTTTACGCCATCCCGCAAGAAATCCCGGGGCGGGTGAGCAGCACAGAGGAAACGTCAGGCGACCTCAACTTTGCATCAGTCAGGTTCGAGGGGATCGCGCTGGCGTGTACCATCCCCCAGCGTGCGCGCCTGATTGCTGCTGCCGATACCGATACGCAGCGCGCCTTTGCGTTGCTGCTCAAGCGGCACCGGGTGCCTGATCAGGGGTTCATCACGCTTGGCGGCGTGGAGCTGGGCGCGCTCGATGCTTATCAGCTGCGCAGCGATGTGATCGTGCTTGACCGACCGACGATCGTCGAATGTTCGATCCGTGATTATCTGTCGCTCTGCGCGCCCGACAACGGCCATTCGAGCATGATGGCCGCGCTATCAGCGGTCGGCCTTCAGACCCGGATCGGCGTGTTGCCGGATGGGATCGATACACTGATTGCCTCCACTGGTTGGCCGCTGTCCATTCCGGAGATGATGCGGCTGAAGCTCGCCGGCGCGATCCTGGCGCGGCCGAAGTTGCTGGTGATGTCGCCGCTGTTCGACATGATTCCGCGTGATGTGCTGCAGCGCCTGTTTGAATCGATGCGCGATCTGCCGGGCAGCATCGTCTATTTTACCAACCGGCTGGAGCCGCCATTGCTTGATGGTTTCCTCTGGCTGGGTCGCGAGCAGCAGCAGATCGTGAAGGATCAGGCCAGCTTCGATTCGCTGCGACACCCCTTGCTGGGAGAGCGCAATGCAAACCCACAGTGAGGAGCTTGCCCGCTTCAAAACATTGCGCGAGCTGCGCACGCCGCATATCGTGACGGCACTTGCCATCATGCTCGCCATCGGCGTGGCGCTGTCGGTGGCTGGGCTGATCTATATCCCCTGGGTGCAGACCGCGCAGGGCACGGGATCGGTGATTGCGCTCGATCCACGCGACCGGGTGCAGAATGTGACCGCGCTGGTCGCGGGCCGGATCGACCAATGGTATGTGACGGATGGCAGCCAGGTGAAGCGCGGCGACCCGATTGCCCGCATTATCGACAACGATCCCATGCTGCTCGACCGTATCCGCGCGGAGCGGCAGCAAAAGCTGGCCGAGATCGCCGCCGCCGAGATTGCCGCACAAACGGCGATGCTCGATGTGAACCGCACCGGGGCGTTGTTTCGCGAAGGACTTGCCGCGCGCCGCGACTATGAAGCAGCCCAGATCAAAGTGGCGGATTACAATGCCAAGATCGCGGCGAGCCGGGCGGCAATCAACAAGGTCGATGTCGATCTCAGCCGCCAATCAGCACAGGTCGTGCGGGCACCGCGCGACGGGCGGATCATGACGATCAATGCCGGCGACAGCGCGACGATGGTGAAGCAGGGCGACACGCTGGCGACCTTTGCACCGGAGGAATCCCCGCGCGTGGTGGCGCTCTATGTCGATGGCCGTGACGTATCACTGATCAAGCCGGGCAGGCGGGTGCGGCTCGCCTTTGAGGGGTGGCCCGCGATCCAGTTCAGCGGATGGCCCTCTGTGGCGCAGGGCATGTTTGACGGGCGGGTCCGCGCGCTCGATCTATCCTCGTCCGACAACGGCCTGTTCCGCATCCTTGTCGAGCCTGCGCGTGACCGCGGGCCATGGCCCAAGGAGCCATTCGTCCGCCTGGGCGCCAAGGTCCGCGGCTGGGTGCTCATGGATACCGTGCCGGCTGGCTATGAATTGTGGCGGCAGCTGAATGACTTCCCGCTGCAATTTCCTGCGCCCCGCACCGACAAGGACAAGCCGGTTTCAAAGGCGAAGGACAAATTCGATGCAAAATAGCCTCGCGGCGTTTTGCGTTCTGATTGCTGCGATACTGCTACCGGTGTCGGCGGCCGCGCAAGAACCGCTGACGCTGCAAGAGGTGCTGCAATCCTCGCGTCGCTTCGCCCCGCAGATATTGGAGGCGGTCGCCAAGGTGCGCCAGGCTGAGGGCAAGGTGCTCTCCGCCGAGGGTGCCTTTGACACGATCGTCAAGGGTGAGGCCGATGCGCGGCTCTCGGGCTATTATGACGGCAGCTATGCGAGCGGCACGATCACCCGGCCGATCGAGAATTGGGGCGGCAGCCTTTATGGCGGCTACCGCGTTTCGCGCGGCAGCTTCCCGATTTACGAGGATGAGCGCTTCACCAACCAGCTCGGCGAGATCAAGGTGGGAGCGGTGCTCTCGCTGTTGCGCGACCGCGCGATCGACGAGCGCCGCGCTGGGCGGACGCTGGCTCGCACCGATGTCGATATCGCCGAGACCGAGCGACTGCTGACCGCCATCGCCGTGCAGCGGCGCGCGATCGGCGCGTATAATCTGTGGGTGGCGGCGGGTTTGCGGCTGGGCGTCTATCGCAACCTGCTAGAGCTCGCCCGTGAGCGGCAGACGGGGTTCACGCGGCAGGTGCAGCTCGGCGCGCGGCCCAGCATCATCCTGACGGAGAACGAGCAGAACATCCTGCGCCGCGAGACGCTCGTCGCGCGCACCGAACAGGAACTGGCATCGGCCGGCAATGCCCTGTCGCTCTTCCTGCGCGACGAGAATGGCGCGCCCAAGCGGCCCGATTCCGCCCGGTTGCCCGCTGCATTTCCGCCCGCACCCCGCATGATCGGCGACGCCCGCGCGGCGCTGGCGACGCGGCCCGATCTGGCGCAGATCGATATGCGGCTTGGCCAGGCGCAGACCCGGCTGGACCTCGATCGCAACGCGCTGCGTCCCCGGCTCGATCTGAAGCTGGAGGCATCGCAGGATGTGGGGCCAGTGGGCGTGGGCACCTCGTCGCGCGTGGGGACGGATACCCGGTTCGGCCTCAGCTTGACCGTGCCGCTCCAGCGGCGGGTGGCGAAGGGGCGGATCGATTCGACCAATGCCGAGATCGAGGCGCTCAAGCGCCGCCGCCAGCAGACCGAAGAAGCGATTATCAACGCGATCGACGCGCTCGCCATCGACGTGAGCGCGACGGAGAAGCTGCGCACGCTTGCTGCCGCCGAGCAGGACCGCGCGGCGCAGATGGCGCAGGCCGAACGCCGCCGCTTCACGCTGGGGGCGAGTGACTTCTTCCTGGTCAACGTGCGCGAGGAAGCAGCGGCTGATGCGGCGGTGCGGGAACTGGATGCGACCTACCGCCAGATCGTGGCGGGCGCCGAGCTTTCGGCAGCTGCTGCCGATCTCAAGGCGCTGGGGCTGGAGTAGCGTTCACCCGGCTGGTTCGGGAGTCCACAAATGCGGCATGGCAACGGCCTAGTCGATAGCCAGCCTGATATGCGCCTCATTGCTGAACGACTTGTCCGCCACGGGCAGCACATAAGCCCGGCGAGATCGTTTCGAGACCGTTATCGGCTGGATTCTGGGCGCTTCTTCGAGCATTGCGGTGCGAATGGCGCCAGGGGCCGTGACGTAAAATGGGACCTTTCGGCTGGTACATGGGCCGGCCGCCTCGACCATGCCGATAAGCGGTGCCGCCAGGATAGAAGCACTGGCCTTGGCCATCGCCCAGTAGACACGGCAGTAAAGGCGTGCATCACCCAGGCGATAGTCCAGCCGGGTGGCAGCAGGGGAAAGCACGAGCGGGCCAATCGTTATCTGTCGCGCGGTTTGATTGGCCTCTAGCCACCAATTCCCCGACGGCAGCGTCGGCAGCACGAAGCTGTCGTCGGGCTTGACGTCGATCGTGATCTTGCGCGCGCCATCCGTAAGATACAGCTTCACAGGCTTGCGATCGATCGGGACACGGCCTGGCTCAATCAGGAAGGACAAAGTCGCGTCGGGTGCGAATTGTGCTCGGTACCGCTCAAACGCCGTTTGACCCGCACGCAGCACCCGCAGGTTCATTTTGTACCGGTCGCGGGACCCGACAACAACAAGATCCTCGCTCGAGGCTTGCTCGGGCATAGCGGGAGCGGCCTGAGACAGTGCAGCAGCAGCCCAGAGGATCAGATGGTGCATGCGCCAAAGCACCATAGAAATATGTCAGCGAAACGGCAGTGGGCGAGCCAAAACGTGGTGCGCTGTCGGGTTGTGGGGTTGTCGGGTTGTCGGGTGGGGTAACTGCGTCCTGAACAGAAGATTGCGCTATGTCGGGCTTGCCGCCACCTCTCGATCATCCACCCGCAGCATCGTCACCGCGGCGATCGCCATCACCGCCGACGCGACCGCCATCGTCCAGATCGGCTGGCCGGGGAACAGTGCCCGCATCGCGCCACCCATGATCGTCGCGACCAGCAGCTGCGGCAGGACGATGAAGAAGTTGAAGATGCCCATGTAGATGCCGAGCTTCGCTGGCGGCAGCACGCCTGCAAGGATGACATAGGGCATTGTCAGGATCGAGGCCCAGACGAGGCCGACGCCGATCATCGGCACGATCAGCAAATTGGCATCGCGGATGAAGAGGATTGCGGCATAGCTCGCCGCGCCGACCAGCAGGCAGATCATGTGCGTCCGCGCGGGGCCGAAGCGCTTCGAGAGAGGCGGCAGCAGGAAGGCGGCGATCGCAGCGACGCCGTTATAGACCGAAAACAGGATGCCGACCCAGTCCGCGCCAGCATTATACGCCTTGCTCGCGGTGTCGGTCGATCCATAGACATATTGAGTGACGACCGGCGTGGTGTAGATCCACATGATGAACAGCGCGAGCCAGGAAAAGAACTGGGCGAGCGCCAATTTCTTCATCTGGACAGGCATTTGCACCAAATCACTCATAATCTGTACGAGCGCACCCTCGGTCTGACCGGCCTTGACCATCGCGCGCGCGACCAGCTGTGCCACCGCGAACACGAACAGTGCGCCGCCCAGCACATAAAGGTCGCGCTCCAACCGCAGCAGCAGCACCGCTGCGAGCACGATCAGACTCCCTGCCAGCCACAGCCAGCCGCGCTCGGGCGCCACCGCCGGCGCGTGCCCGGCGTGGTTCTCGTTCCCACCGTGATAGGCGCGGAGCTGTTCGGGCGGATATTCCCTGGTCGTCACCACCGTCCACAACACGCTCGAAAGAATCGCCGCCGCGCCGATGTAGAAGGAATAGACCACCGATGGGGGGATATTGCCGGCGGGGGCGGTGTTCGACACGCCCATGGCCGAAAGCGCTGCCGGTGCCAGCGAACCGAGTACCGCGCCGGCACCGATAAACGCGGTTTGAAAGGCATAGCCCGCAGTGCGCTGCGCAGGGCCGACCATGTCACCGACAAAGGCGCGGAACGGCTCCATCGAGACGTTGAGCGAGGCATCGAGCATCCACAGCAGGATGGCAGCCGCAATCAGCAGCCCGGCATTGGGCATCGTCACCAGCGCAATCGCCGCGAGCACGGCACCGGCGAGAAAATAAGGGCGTCGCCGGCCCAGCCGACCCCAGGTTCGGTCGCTGAAATGGCCGATCAGCGGCTGTACCAGCAGCCCGGTCACGGGGCCGGCGATCCATAGCAAGGCCAAGCTGTCGACATCGCTGCCAAGCGACTGGAAGATCCGGCTGACATTGGCGTTTTGCAGCCCGAACGCGACCTGAATGCCGAAGAATCCGAACGAGATATTCCATAGCCCAATGGTCGACTGGCGCGGTTGCGTGGTCATTGCTCTTCCCAAAACTTTTCTCGCGCGCGAGGGTGGCAGCGGGTTTGGGCAGCGACAATCGGGAATTCGCAGAGGTGCGAAATTCTAGCCCACAGGCAGGCTGGAGCGGCGCACGACCAGCCGGGTGGGCAGGGTGGCGCTTTCTGTCGGCTCGCCGCGGATCAGCCGCAACAGCGTGTCGACAAGCAGCTCACCAGCCAGCAGGTAATTCTGCGCGACAGTGGTCAGTGGCGGATGGGTGAGCGAGGCTGCCGGAATATCGTCGAACCCGACGACCGCGACATCGCCCGGCACGCTGAGCCCCAGTTCTTCCAGCGCCATCAGCGCGCCGATGGCGATGGTGTCGCTCGCCGTGAAAATGGCATCGAAGGCGTTGCCACGGCCGTGCAGCGTCATCACCGCATCATAGCCGGCCTGTTGCGTGTTGAGCGCATCGACCTGCAGGAGCGCCCCGGTTGGCGCGGCGCCAGCAGCCAATGCCGCACAGGCACCGCGATAGCGATCGTAAAACTCGGGATAGTGGCTCGACGCCTGGCCGACAAAAGCGATCTGTTTCCGTCCGCCCAGGATGAGATGGTCGACTGCATCATAGCCACCGCGAAAGTTATCGCCGCCAATCGTGATGCCGGGCTCCCCCGCCTGAACCGAGCCCCAGCGCACGAAATGCGTGCCCTGCTCGATCAGCGCGGCGAGGCGGCTGCGGTAGAGCTCATAGTCGCCATAGCCGAGCAGGATGATCCCGTCGGCCTTGTGGCTGTCTTCATAATCGACATGCCAGTCATTCGACATCTGCTGAAACGAGGTGAGCAGATCATATCCGCGCAGCGAGCAGGTGCGGGTCAGCGATCCAAGCATCGACAGGAAAAACGGGTTGATCAGCGAATCATCGGGCGTCGGATCTTCGAAAAACAGCAGCGCGATCGTTTTCGAATGGCGGCCCCGCAGCCCCGAGGCATTTTTGTCGACGGTATAGTTGAGCTGGCGGGCAATCGCCTCGATCCGCTTGCGTGTCGCTTCGCTGACCGAGGGGCTTCCGCTCAGCGCGCGCGACACAGTCGGCTGCGAAACGCCGGCGAGCTGCGCGATATCAAATGAGGTCGGCTTGTCCTTCATCGGCGGTCGGCGCGCCTCTCCCTGCATGTTGTTTTCTTGTTGCTCGCAAGACTAGCCGCACCGAAGGATTAACGAAAGGGCGTGTGTGAATACGTATGTGTGGTTGTTGGCTTTCGGGCGGCGGGGCGCAACAAGCGCCTCCAACGTAAGCACTGGCATTCCGTGTCAGGCCAACATCTTGTCCGCCTACCCGAAAACGGGACGGACGTAACACAGGGGGGGGATATTTATGTCTTTCAACAATAGCATGCGCACCGCGAGCCGCCATCCCGGCGTCAGCACTGCCGCGCTCGCACTCGCGCTCGTCATGACGATGAGCAGCACCACCGCGTTCGCGCAGGATGCGAAGGCCGACACGGCCGAAGAAAAATCCAAGGAAAAGTTTGACGTCGTCATCGATGATCCGATGGTGGTCACGGGCTATCGCGCGTCGCTGACCAATGCGATCAACACCAAGAAGAACCGCGATCAGATCGTCGAGTCCGTGTCGGCGGAAGATATCGGCCGTTTGCCTGACGCGTCGATCGGTGAGTCGATCGCCCGCCTGCCGGGCCTCACGTCGCAACGTATTTCGGGTCGTGCGGCGTCGATTTCGATCCGCGGCCTTGCGCCCGACTTCTCGACGACCCTGCTGAATGGCCGCGAGCAGACCTCCACCGGCGACAATCGCGCGGTCGAATATGATCAGTATCCGTCGGAAATCATCAACCAGGTGCTGGTCTACAAGACGCCGCAGGCCAATATCGTCGGCCAGGGCCTGTCGGGCACCGTCGACCTGAAGTCGATCCGCCCGCTCGACTTGAGCAAGCGCATCCTTTCGTTCGGTGCACGCGGAACTTTTGTCGATAACGGCAATCTGAATGCTGGCGGCACCCAGTGGGGCTACCGCGTCAACGGTGTCTATGCCGATAAGTTTTTCAACGACACGCTCGGCGTGGCGGTATCGGCCAGCTATATCAGCGATCCCTACCAGAACCGGGAATTCGAAGCCTGGGGCTATGCAGGCCGCCCTGAAGGGGCAGTGATTGGCGGGTCGAAATCCTACAATACCTCTACCACGCTTGATCGTCTCGGCCTGCAGGGCACGGTGCAATGGCGGCCGACGCCCGAGTTCACCTCGACCTTCGATGGCTTCTACACCGACTTTTCCGATGATCAGATCAAGCGCGGCGTCGAGCTGCCGCTGGGCTTCGCAATCGGCACCGGCGCAAACGACGTGCGACTCACCGTCGGCACTGCCGTCAATGGTGGGATCGAAACCGGCACCTTCTCCAATGTTAAGGGTGTCGTGCGTAACGACGTGGCACAGCGCAAGGCCAAGCTTTATTCGTTCGGCTATAACGGCAAATATGTCGGCGATGACGGCTGGAGCGCATTTGTCGACTTCAACTATTCGCGCACCGACCGCAACGAGCTGACGCTTGAGAGCTATTCGGGCACGGGCCGTGGGCTCGGCAATGGTGCGACCGATACAATCGGTTTCACCAGCAACACGATTGGCACGACCTTCAGTCCGACGCTCAACTATGGCGATTACAACACGATCCTGCTCACCAGCCCGCAGGGTTGGGGCGGTACGCAGATCGGCGTCAATGGCGACCGGATCGTCAACGGGCAGGACGGCTATTTCAACAACCGCATCGTGCGTGATGCGCTGAAGCAGTACCGCGTTGAGGTCAGCAAGGAATTCGAGACCAATTTCCTCCGCTCGGTTCAATTCGGGCTGAACTATACTGATCGCACCAAATCGTTGCGCCCGGACGAAGCCTTCTTGGGGCTGGTCGCCAACAACAATGGAACGACCAGCGTTGCGGTGCCAACGCAGTTCCGGTTGGGCACGTCCAACCTGCTCTACGGCCTTGGCCCAGTGATCAGCTATGATCCGCTCGCGCTGATTGACGCTGGGGTGTATCGCTTGATCGCCAATCCTTTTGGCGATGTTGTCACGAAGGGTTTTCGGGTTCAGGAAAAGCTGCTGACCGCCTATCTTCAGGCGAACATCAAGTCGCAGTTCAGCTTTGGTGAGCTGACAGGGAACATCGGTGGTCAGGTGATCGCGACCGATCAGAATTCTTCGGGTGCAACCGCGATCTTCCTTGGTAACAATCCCAATGGATCGCCCAATGTCGGCGGCATCCAGCGCGAAGTCAGCGCCAGCTACACCGATTTCCTGCCTAGCCTGAACTTGTCGCTGCGCTTCAATAACGATTTCGTGGTTCGCGTCGGCGCGGCTCGCGAAATCATCCGGCCACGACTTGATGACATGCGGGCAACGCTTAGCTTCGGTGTAGACAATACGTCACGGATCATCAGCGGTGGATCGGGCAATCCCTTTCTGCGGCCATGGCGCGCCAATGCGTTCGATCTGACGGTCGAGAAATATTTCGGCACCAAGGGGTATGTGGCGGTCCAAGGCTTTTACAAGGACCTGAAGAGCTACATCTACAACCAGGATACGCCGTTTGATTTCACGGGCTTTCCGGTGCCGTCGGGGCTTGGTTTCACGCCGAATGTCCAGGGCTTCATCAACGCGCCGATCAACGGCAACGGTGGCGCGATCTATGGTGTGGAACTCGCAGGAACGGTGCCATTTGAGGTGATTACCCCCGTCTTGTCGGGGTTCGGTGTCACCGGTGGCGCAGGTTATACGCAGACCAACATCGAGCCAACGCCGGGCGCGCCGCCTGAAAACCTGCCCGGCTTCTCCGATGTCGTGGCCAATGGTTCGGCCTTCTACGAGAAGAACGGCTTCAACATCCGCGGCAGCGTACGTTATCGCTCGAGCTTCATCGGCGAATTGTCGGGCTTCGGCGCGGCACGGACCCGGCGGCGGGTGCTGGCGGAGACGATCTATGACGCGCAGATCGGCTATGACTTCAGCAGGGGGCCGCTGACCGGTCTGTCGGTCTACATCCAGGGGCAGAACCTGGCTGACACGCCACTGCGCACCACCGGGGGTACCGATCCGCGCTCAGTCATCAATTATCAGACCTATGGGCGTCGCTACCTGGCGGGCTTCACCTACCGCTTCTGACGATTGAATTCGGGAATGCCCGCCCGGCACGTTGCGCCGGGCGGGCCAACCGACGATGAAGAGTGACCATGGCTGATCCGCCCATCCGCGACATTGTCATCATCGGCGGCGGTACGGCTGGCTGGATGGCGGCAGCGTCCCTCGCCCAGTTCACCGGCGGACAGGCGCGGATCACACTCGTCGAATCCGAAGAGATCGGCACGGTTGGGGTGGGCGAGGCGACCATCCCGCAAATCCAGCTTTTCAATGCCGGGCTCGGGCTGGACGAGAATGAATTCGTCCGTGCGACCAATGCGACCTTCAAGCTCGGTATCGAATTTGTCGGCTGGGGCCAGCCCGATCAGCGCTACATCCACGCCTTTGGCACCATTGGCCGTGGGCTGGGGCTGGTGCCGTTCCATCATTACTGGCGGCGGTATGTTCAGGCCGGCGGTCGTGACGATTTGTGGCAGTTTTCCGCCTGTGCACAGGCAGCGACGCGCAATCGCTTCGCCCGCGTCAACGATCAGCCGGGGCGGTTGCCGAGCGGCATCAGCCATGCATTTCACTTCGATGCGACGCTCTATGCCCGCTTCTTGCGCGCCTATGCCGAGCGGGCTGGCGTCACCCGTGTGGAAGGACGGATCGCAACCGTCGACCTGAACGGCGAGAATGGTTTTGTCGATGCCGTGGTGCTTGACGATGGCCGGCGCATCGCCGGCGATTTGTTCGTCGATTGCTCGGGGTTTCGCGGCCTGGTGATCGAGCAGGCGCTTTCAGCCGGTTATGACGATTGGTCGCAATGGCTGCCATGCGACCGGGCACTGGCTGTTCCCTGCGAAAGCGTGTTGCCATTGACGCCCTATACGCGTGCGACGGCGCGCGACGCGGGCTGGCAGTGGCGCATTCCGTTGCAGCACCGGATTGGCAATGGCCATGTTTATTGCAGCAGCTTCACGTCGGACGACGCGGCCGCTGATGCGCTGCTCGCCGGGCTTGATGGGCCGGCCCTTGCCGATCCGCGACCGCTGCGCTTCGTCACCGGCAAGCGGCGCGCGACGTGGGTGAAGAATTGCGTCGCATTGGGGTTGGCGGCGGGCTTTATGGAGCCGCTGGAATCGACCAGCATCCATCTGGTGCACGCCGGCATTGCGCGGCTGCTGCAGCTGTTTCCGACGCGCGGTTTTGCGGCTGCCGATATCGCCGAGTTCAACCGGCAGACCGATTTCGAATGGACATCGATCCGCGATTTTCTGGTGCTGCACTATCATGCCAATCAACGGCCGGGCGAGTTCTGGCGGCATTGCCGCGACATGACGGTGCCGGATTCGCTTCAGGCGAAGATCGAACTGTTCCGCGCCAACGGCCGGTTGTTTCGCGAGCATGAAGAGCTTTTCGCCGAAACCGGCTGGCTGCAGGTCTTGATCGGCCAAGGCATTGTGCCACAAGGCTATCACCCATTTGCCGACCAGCTTTCTCCCCAGGAGCTCGCCGAATTCATGAGCCTGACCAAACGCCACGTCGAGCATGTGGTGGGTGCAATGCCCGATCATGCGCAGTTTATCGCGGCGCATTGCGCTGCCCGGCCCGTTGTGCGGGCCGTCGCATGAGGGCGCGGTGCCTGATCGGCTTGGTGCCTGATGATCGCAGGTCGGATCTACGGACTGCGTTGCCAGTCGGCTCGCCCGATTTCATCATTCGTGCTGCAGAAAAATTGATATGAGCCACTCATTAGCGCTGCACGATCGACCCCGCATGGACCGCCAATGGTGGCGCGGGGCGGTAATCTACCAAATCTATCCGCGCAGCTTTGCCGATTCCAATGGCGATGGCATTGGCGATCTGCCTGGTATCACCGCCCGGCTCGATCATGTCGCGTCGCTTGGCGTCGATGCCGTGTGGCTTTCGCCCTTCTTTCCCTCACCCATGGCCGATTTCGGCTATGACGTGTCCGATTATTGCGATGTCGATCCGGTGTTCGGCACGCTTGAGGATTTCGACGCGCTGGTTGCGCGCGGCCATGCGCTTGGCCTGAAGATCATCATCGATCAGGTCTATTCGCACACCAGCGACCAGCATGACTGGTTCGCCGAGAGCCGTGCGGATCGCCTGAACGTCAAGTCCGATTGGTATGTCTGGGCTGATGCCAAGCCCGACGGGTCCCCGCCGAGCAACTGGCAATCGGTGTTCGGTGGCCCGGCATGGACATGGGATGCGCGGCGCCGCCAATATTATCTGCACAATTTCTTGAGCAGCCAGCCGCAGCTGAACGTCCATAACCCGGAGGTGCAGGACGCGCTACTCGATACCGCGCGTTTCTGGCTCGACCGGGGCGTTGATGGATTCCGAATGGATGCCATCAACTTTGCGATGCACAATCCGGCGCTGACCGATAATCCACCCGCACCGCCAAGCAATTCGCCGCGGACCCGCTCGTTCGATTTTCAGCTGCACATGCATAACCAGTCGCATGCCGATATTCCGCGCTTCATCGAGCGCATTCGGGCGCTGCTCGACAGCTATGGCGACCGGTTCACGGTCGCTGAAATCGGTGGCGAGGACAATGACCGCGAGATGAAGGCATTCACTGCCGACAATCGCCACTTCGACAGCGCCTATGGCTTCGACTTCCTCTACGCACAGACGTTGACACCCGGGCTCGTGCGCGAGGCGACAGAGCGGTGGCCGGATCGGCCCGGGCTTGGCTGGCCGAGCTGGGCCTTTTCCAACCATGATGCGCCGCGTGCCATTTCGCGCTGGGCGGCACCGCAGGATCGCGATGCATTTGCGCGGCTGGCGATGCTGCTGTTGATGTGCCTGCGGGGCGATGTGTTCGTCTATCAGGGGGAAGAGCTTGGCCTTGATCAGGTCGCGATCGACTTTGCTGACCTCAAGGACCCGGAGGCGATCTCCAACTGGCCGCTGACGCTTGGCCGCGACGGTGCGCGCACGCCAATGCCGTGGAGCGCCGAGTTGCCGGGTCTGGGATTTTCGGCGGCAGACAAGCCATGGCTGCCGCTTGGGCCTGGGCACCGGGCGCTGGCCGTGAGCGCGCAGGAGCAGGCGCATGATTCGATGCTGGCGCTCACCCGGCGGTTGATCATGCTGCGCCATGATTATGATGCGCTGTTGCTGGGTGAGATGACGATCATCGAAGCATCCGACGCGGTGCTGGTGTTCGAGCGATCGATCCCGGGCGAAACGCTGCTGTGCGCTTTCAATTTGAGCGATCACGACATTTGGCCGGCGTGTTTGAAGACCGGGCGGCTGCATGTGATCGAACAGGTCGGCGTGCTCGATGGTGATCGATTGGGTGGCTTTTCCGGCTTTGTTGCGATTGCCGTCGACAGATAGGGATTTTCAATGATGTTGTACCGTGTCCTGATGACGGCGGTGGCCGTGGTGCTTGCCGCCCCTGCATATGCCGACCCCGTCGCGACCCTGGCATCGCCGGGCAAGGTCGTCGCGGTGACGGTCGATGTCGATAATGACGGCCGCGTGTTGTATTCGGTTGCGCGGGGCGGGAAGCCGATCATCGCACCGTCGCGGCTTGGCTTTTTGTTCACCGATTCGCGCAAGATCGAGCGCGGTCTGCATTATGTCAGCCAGTCGGTGCGCGACGAGGATGGCAACTGGACCCAGCCTTGGGGCGAATGGCAGACAATCCGCAACAATTTCCGCGAGCTGCGCGTCCGCTTTGCCGAAACGGGGCCCGCCGCGCGGCAAATGGATGTCGTGTTCCGGCTCTATGATGACGGCATCGGCTTTCGCTATGAATTTCCTGACCAACCCAATCTCAAGGCCGCCAATGTCGCCGATGAGCTGACGGAATTCGCCTTCGCGCAGGACGGGACGGCGTGGTGGAAGCCGGCTTTCCTCTGGAACCGCGAGGAATATCTCTACAATCGCACGGCGCTGTCGGCCGTCGGCACCGCGGACACGCCGGTTACGATCAAGCTCGCGGACGGCACGCATGTCGCGCTCCATGAAGCGGCGCTGGTCGATTATGCCGGCATGGCCGTCTCGCGGACCGAGGGGAATACGCTGCGTGCCGCGCTGACGGCGGGTGCGGGCCGGCCCAAGGTGACCAAGACCGGTGCCTGGTTCACGCCGTGGCGCACCCTCATCATCGCGGATGATGCGCCCGGCATTTACATGAGCCACCTGATGCTCAATCTGAATGAGCCCAACAAATTGGGCGATGTCAGCTGGTTCAAGCCGGGAAAGTTCGTCGGCGTGTGGTGGAACATGATCAAGGGCGATTGGAGCTGGGCACGCGGGCCAAAGCACGGCGCCACCAATGCAAATGTAAAGAAGTACATCGATTTCGCCGCCGCCAGCGGGATTCATGACGTGCTGGTCGAAGGCTGGAACGTCGGCTGGGACGGCGACTGGTTCGGTAACGGCAATGACATGAACTTTGCCCAGCCAACCGCCGATTTCGATGCTGACATGCTTGCTGCCTATGGCAAGGCGAAGGGCGTCCGGCTGATTGGCCATCACGAAACGGGTGGCGCTGCCAGCCATTATGAGGACCAGTTCGACAAGGCCTTCAAATTCGCGGCCGACCATGGCGAGATGGTCGTGAAGACCGGCTATGTCACCGATGCCGCCCAGATCGAGCGCGTCGATGCCGATGGCACCCGCCTGCGCGAGTGGCATGAGGGGCAGTGGATGTCGAACCACTTTGTCCGCGTGGCCGAGGCCGCTGCGCGCTACAAGGTCGCGATCGACAGCCACGAGCCGATCAAGGGCACCGGCCTGCATCGCACCTATCCCAATTGGGTCGCGCGCGAAGGATCGCGCGGCATGGAGTATAACGCCTGGGGCGGCAAGAACCCACCCGAGCATGAGGCCAACCTGGTCTTCACCCGCATGCTGGAAGGGCCAATGGACTTCACGCCTGGTGTGCTCAGCCTGACCGGCCAGGAAGGCAGCGCGATCCTGTCGACCATCGCCAAGCAACTGGCGCTCTATGTCGTGCTCTATTCACCGGTGGTGATGGCGGCCGATACGCCAGAGAATTATGCCAAATATCCCGCGGCGTTCCAGTTCATCAAGGACGTGCCGACCGACTGGGTGGATACCCGCGTGCTGAATGGCGAAGTGGGGGATTATGTCACCTTCGCTCGCCGCGCGCGTGGCAGCAACGACTGGTTCTTGGGGGCGGTAGGCGACGAAAATGCCCGCAAGCTTGACGTCAAGCTGGATTTCCTCGCGCCCGGCACGACCTACACAGCGCAGATTTACCGTGACGGTGACGATGCCAATTATGCCACCGACAAGCGCCATTCGATCGTCATCGAGACGCGCAAAGTGAAGCAGGGCGATACGCTGACGCTGGCGCTCGCGCCCGGCGGCGGGCAGGCGATCCGCTTTGTGGCGCCGGGGAAGCGGCGGTGATCGCCCGGCTGATCGCGCTGTTCGCCGCGGTACTGCTCGGCATGGGCGGTGCGCAGGCCGCAAAGCCAGTCGATCAAGGCAGCTTTGTCGATTTGCCCAAGGTCGCCTCCGCCAATATCGGCAGCGCCCATGTCACCATCTGGCTCCCGCCCGGCTATGCGCGCGGCAAGCAGCGCTATGGCGTCGTCTACATGCACGATGCCGAGAATCTGTTCTTCCTGAAGAAGTCCAATTTCAACAAGATCTGGGCAGCCGACAAATCCGTGCTTCGGCTCGTCGCTGCCAAGCAAATCGATCCGGTCATCATCGTCGGTATTTACAGCCACGGCGTGAACCGGGCGCGGACTTATATGCCGCAGCGTCTGTACGAATCGCTGTCGCCCGCCATCAAGGCTTATGGCCAGGAATTCGTCAGGGGGCCGATCCGCTCGGACGCCTATCTGAAGTTCCTCACCGCTGAACTGAAGCCGATGATCGACAAACGCTATCGCACCAAGCGCGACCGCGATCATACCGCGATCGTCGGCTCCAGCATGGGTGGGCTGATCTCGCTTTATGCCATCGCTGAATATCCGCGGGTGTTCGGCATGGCGGGTTGTGTCTCCACTCACTGGCCGCTGATCGATCCGATCAAGGCCGATGAGAACCGGCCCGAACTCACCGCTGCCTGGACCAAATTTCTCACCGAGCGGCTTGGCCCGCCCGCCGGCCGCCACATCTGGTTCGATCATGGCGACCAGACGCTCGATCAATATTATGGCGCCTGGCAGACGACCGCCGATGCGACGCTGATCAAGATCGGCTGGCAGCCACAGCGCGATTTCGAAACGCGCAGCTACCCTGGCACGGCGCATGAGGAAAATGCGTGGAACGCGCGGATGGACGAAATCTTCGGCTGGCTGCTCGGCCCGCATGTGAATGACTGACGCCGGGTTTCGGATCGTCATCCTTGGCGGCGGCACGGCGGGGTGGATGGCCGCCAATCTGCTCGCCGCCGCCTGGGGGCCGGTCAAGGGCAATGGCCGCGCCCGCATTACGGTCGTGGAATCGCCCGAGATCGGTATCATCGGGGTGGGCGAGGGGTCAACCCCGCAGCTCAAGGCATTTTTTGAACGATTGGGGATCGCCGAGCGCGATTGGATGCCGCGTTGCAATGCGACGTACAAGACAGGCATCGACTTTCACGGCTGGTCGACGCGACCGGGCTGCGAGCATTATTTTCACCCCTTCCCGACCGCGCTCGATGTGCATAGCGAGGACGCCTTCTTCACCCACTGCGCCGCGCGGCGCGGTGGTGCTGATCTGCACGCCCACCCTGATCGGTTCTTTCTGCCGGCCTGGCTTGCGGCGCACCAGAAGGGACCACGCCCTGCCGAGAATTTCCCGTTCGATGTGAGCTATGGCTATCATTTCGATGCCCATCTGGTCGGCGCGATGCTGCGCGATCACGCCGTCTCGCTAGGGGTGGAGCATATTGCTGCACAGGTAAGTGAGGTACGGCTTGCAGAAGACGGCAATGTTGCCGCGCTTGTCACGCAGGCGGGCGAAGCGATTACCGGCGATCTCTTCGTCGACAGCAGCGGCTTTCGCAGCGTTATCGCGCAGGAAGCGCTGAGGGTGGAATTCAGGCCGTTCGCGGAGAATTTGTTCAACGATTCAGCTGTCGTCATGCCGACCGTGCACGCAGACGGCGCGGGCATCAATGCGCATACCAAGGCAACGGCGCTTTCAGCCGGCTGGTGCTGGGATATTCCGCTGACCAGCCGAACCGGCAACGGCTATGTCTATGCATCGGGCTATTTGTCGGCCGATCAGGCGGAGACCGAATTGCGCACGCATCTCGGCTTGCTCGACAGCGATGTGAGCGCCCGGCACCTGAAGATGCGGGTGGGGCGCGTCGCTGAGAGTTGGTCGGCCAATTGCCTGGCGGTTGGCCTGTCTCAAGGGTTTCTCGAGCCGCTCGAGGCTACTGCCCTGCACATTGTGCAGGCGACGGTCGAAGGCTTTATCGCTGCGTTCGAGGCGGGCGATTTCACGCCGCATCACCGCGATTCCTTCAATCAATCGATCGCAGCCCGCTATGAAGGCGTGCGTGACTATATCGTCTGCCATTACCGGGTGAACCAACGGCGTGACACAGCCTATTGGCGCGACAACGCGACCAATGCCGCACTATCCGATTCGCTGAAATCAATTCTCACCTGCTGGTTTACCGGTGAGGACCTGGTCGCAAAAATTGCCGGCAAGGAGATCGCCGGTTATTATTCTGCCACTTCATGGCATTGTTTGCTTGCCGGTTACGGTACATTCCCTGATGATAGCCGGATGCGGCCTGTGCCAGGCGGCGACAGGATGGCTGTGATCGACGATTTCATCGCCCGTTGCGGGATGAACTTTCCGTCGCATCTCGACATGCTCGCCGCGCTGGCCTGACCCCTTAAAAACGAAAGATCGATCATGGCACTCGCACCCGCTCAACCCACCGTCACCGATGATACGGCTCAAGGGGTGAATGCGCCTGATCTCCAGGTGTTCGTCTTCGCGCTGTTCTTCATCTTCGGCGGCATCACCAGCCTGAACGATGTGATCATCCCGAAGCTGAAGGACCTCTTCACGCTCAATTATTTCCAGGCGCTGCTGGTCCAGTCGGCATTTTTCGCCGCCTATTTCATCTTCTCCATTCCTGCCGCCGCCGTCGTGCGCAAGGCGGGCTATATGCGCTCCGCCTCGATCGGGCTGCTGATCATGACGGCGGGCTGCCTGTTGTTCATCCCCGCCTCGCAATCGGGCACCTTTGCGGTGTTCCTGGTCGCACTGTTCGTGCTCGCGGCGGGCATCACCATGGTGCAGGTGGTGGCGAACCCGCTCATCTCGCTGCTCGGCAAGCCGGCGACCGCATCCAGCCGCCTGACGTTCGCGCAGGCGTTCAATTCGCTTGGTACGACCATTTTCCCCATTGTCGGCGGCTGGCTGATCCTTGGCGGCCTCGCGCAGGTCGATGCGACGACGCTCTCGGGCGCGGCGCTCGATGCCTATCGCACGGCGGAGACGCAGGTGGTCGTAAATACCTATCTCGCGCTTGCGCTGGCGCTGGTGATCGTCGCCGGGGTCGTTTGGACGCGGCGCAATCGTCTGCCCAATGTCGTCGAAGACAGCGGTAGCGTGCTGCGCGCCTTCAACTTGCTCGAGCGGCCACGCTTCGGCATCGGCGCGGCCTGCATCTTTCTGTATGTCGGGGCGGAGGTCGCGATCGGATCGCTGATCGTCAATTATTTGATCCAAGCGGATGTTTTCGGCATCGGCGCGGCGGACGCGGTCACCTATGTCGGCTTTTACTGGGGCGGCGCCATGTTTGGCCGCTTCATCGGCGCGGCAGTGCTGCGTGTGGTGTCGCCGGGCAAGGTGCTCGCAGCGGTGGCAACCGGATCGATCATCCTCATCCTTATAACCGCCAACAGCACGGGGCAGCTTGCCGGTTGGTCGCTGCTTCTCATCGGGCTGATGAACT
The DNA here is from genome assembly GCA_964638495.1 of uncultured Stakelama sp. Taxonomy (GTDB): domain Bacteria; phylum Pseudomonadota; class Alphaproteobacteria; order Sphingomonadales; family Sphingomonadaceae; genus Sphingomonas. Next base: position 132,271 of record CAZXBM010000002.1, read on the forward strand.
CGATCATGTTCCCAACGATCTTCACGCTCGCGAGCGAAGGGCTCGGCAAGCGCGCGGCCGAAGGATCGGGCATCATCGCGATGGCGATCGTCGGCGGGGCGGTCATCCCGCCGCTCACCGGCCTGATCGCTGATCAGTCGAACCTGCGCGTCGCGCTGGCGTTGCCGGCTTTGTGCTACGCGATCATCGCCGCCTACGGCATTTATGCGCGGCGCGGGGTGGCTGCATGATATCAGGGTTTATCGGCTGAAACCCATCCGTCATTGCGAGCGCAGCGAAGCAATCCAGCGAGCTGCGAACGGATAGGCTGGATTGCTTCGCTGCGCTCGCAATGACGATTCGACGTAATCGAAAGCGACTATAATCAGGTGATTGGCGCGGGCGGATCGCCCCAGCCTCGATCGCCTATCATCAATAAACGACGACGCTCCTGATGCTCTCGCCGGCATGCATCAGATCAAAGCCCTTGTTGATCTCTTCCAGGCTCAGCACATGGGTGATCATTGGGTCGATCTCGATCTTGCCGTTCATGTACCAGTCGATGATCTTGGGCACGTCGG
>CAZXBM010000003.1:0-118957 GCA_964638495.1 uncultured Stakelama sp.
CTGCGCAGATGAAGATGTTCCTCACCCGCTTCGGCGAGAACAGCCGCATGGTCGTGTGCGGCGATCCCAAGCAGACCGACCTTCCCGGCGGCATGAACGCCAGCGGCCTGAACGATGCGGTCGGGCGGCTCGACGGGGTCGAGGGCCTGTCAATCTGCCGCTTTGGCGCGGGGGACGTGGTGCGCCACCCGATCGTCGGCCGCATCGTCGAGGCGTATGAGGGGCAGGATGCTTGAACTAGGCGTCTCGACCGAACCCGTCTGGCCCGACACGACCGACTGGGAGGCGCTCGCCACCCGTGCCGCTACGGCTGCACTGGCCGCGACGCCGCGTGGCCAATGGGCAACCTTGCCCTTCACCGCCGAAATCTCCGTCCGGCTTACCGACGATGCCGAGGTGCAGGCGCTCAACCGCGACTACCGCCACAAGGACAAGCCAACCAACGTCCTGTCCTTTCCGATGATTGCGCCAGACCTGCTCGATGCGGTTGCCAATACCGATGATGGAGAAGTGCTGCTCGGCGATATCGTGCTCGCTTTTGACGTTTGCGAAGCCGAGGCGGCGGAGAAGGGCATCACCTTGCAAGACCACGCAACGCATTTGATCGTGCACGGAACGCTGCATCTGCTAGGATATGATCACCAGGGGCAGGTAGAGGCCGAGGCGATGGAGCAGATCGAAACCGATGTGCTCGCCACGCTCGGCATCGCCGATCCCTATCGACACGATCAAGAGCACGAGGACTAACCAACCCCGATGGCCGACGGCCCCAGTACCGAGACCGGCCATGCCGGCTCCCCAGAAGGCAGCTTATGGCGCTCCTTCCGCACCTTCATCTTCGGTGAACCCGCCGACGATTCGCTCCGCGCCCAGCTTGAAGAGGCGATCGACGCGCATGAGGACGACCCCGCCCCCGATGCGCGCGGCGATCTTTCCCCGCTCGAGCGCCAGATGGTCCGCAATCTTCTCCATTTCGGCGAACGCGACGCAGGCGATGTCGGCGTGCCGCGCGCAGACATTGTCGCGGTTGAGGAGCAGACCAGCTTTGCCGATCTGGTGACGCTGTTCGCCGAGGCGGGGCATAGCCGCCTGCCGGTCTATCGCGAACAGCTCGATAAGATCATCGGCATGATCCACATCAAGGACGTCTTCAACATTCTGGCAACGGGCGCGCCGCACCCGGGCAGCATTGCCAACCTCATCCGCCAGCCGCTGTTCGTGCCGATGTCGCGCGGCACGCTCGATCTCCTCGCCGACATGCGCCAGAAGCGCGTGCACCTGGCGATCGTGCTCGACGAATATTTCGGCACCGAAGGGCTGGTGACGATCGAAGACCTGATCGAGGAGATCGTCGGCGATATCGAGGACGAGCATGACGATGCGCCCCAGCAGCTGCTCGTCCCCATCGACGACGGCGCCTGGGACGCCGACGGCCGCGCGGAACTGGAAGATGTCGCCGAGACGATCGACCCGCGCTTGGCGGAGACCGACGAAGATATCGATACCATCGGTGGCCTGGCCGCTGTGCTCATCGGCCATGTCCCCGAGGCGGGGGTGTGCGTCGATCATCCAAGCGGCTGGAAATTGGAAGTGGTGGAGGCGGACACGAAGCGCATCCTGCGGCTGCGGCTGCATCCACCCGCAAAAGGCCAGATCGACGAGAGCTGAGCCGACGCAGCTTGCCGCCACGGCGGCATGATGCGGCCAGCGTGCAATTTTTTGGGTCTTCCCCCGCCCAGCACACGCTCCTAGGTAAGCGGCATGCGCAAAATCCTGATCCTGCTCGCCATTGTCATCGTCGCCGCCGGGGGTGCCTGGTTCTGGGTGAGCCAGCCCGACGTCGCCCAGTTGAGCGAAGCGGCGTTGCAGGGCCCGCGTCCCACCATCTCCGCGCCGCGCGTGCAGACATTCCCGACAATCAAGGTCGCCGACGTCGTGGGCTGGAAGGATGGCGCGGTGCCAACCCCTGCCGCCGGATTGAAGACGAATCCCTTTGCGACGGGGCTTGATCATCCGCGCTGGCTTTATGCCCTGCCCAATGGCGATGTGCTGGTCGCCGAAACCAACTCGCCGCCGCGCAAAAGCGAGTTCAGCGTAACAAGCGTCGTCATGAAGGCGCTGCTGACCAAGGCGGGTGCAGGCGTTCCTTCGGCCAACCGGATCACCCTGCTGCGCGATGCGAATGGCGATGGCGTGGCGGAAAGCCGCTCGGTGCTGATTGCCGGCCTCAATTCGCCGCTCGGCATGGCCCTGGTGGGCGATCAGCTGTACATTGCCAATACCGATGCGCTTGTGCGCGTGCCGTTCACCATCGGCCAGACCCGTATCACCGCCAAGCCCGAACTTGTCGTACGCTATCCTGGCGGCGGCAATCACTGGGCGCGTAATGTGATTGCAAGCGCCGATGGCAAGCTGCTCTATGTGGCGGTCGGCTCCTCCTCGAACATCGCAGAAAATGGGCTGGATAAGGAAACCAACCGAGCCAACATCCTTGAGGTCGATCCGGTCGCCAAAACTTTCCGCATCTTCGGATCGGGCCTGCGCAACCCGCAGGGGATGGCGCTAGAGCCGCAAACCGGGCGGCTCTGGACGGTTGTCAACGAACGCGACATGCTTGGGTCCGATCTGGCACCCGATTATCTGACGGCGGTTGGTCTGGGCGATTATTTCGGCTGGCCGAACAGCTATTGGGGCGGATATGTCGACAAGCGGGTGGAGCCTGAGCGCCCCGATCTGCTCGAATATGCCAAGCGCCCCGACTACGCCTTGGGTGCGCACACAGCGTCGCTGGGCCTGAGCTTTGGGCGCGGTGCCGCGCTGGGCACTCGATTCGCCAATGGCGCGTTTATCGGCCAGCATGGCTCGTGGAACCGCGTGCCTGTTTCGGGCTATAAGGTCATTTATGTGCCCTTCACCGCTGATGGATTTCCCCTGAAGGGTGCCAAGCCGATCGACGTGCTGACGGGCTTTCTCGATAAGAACGGCAAGGCGCAGGGGCGCCCCGTCGGCGTGACGCTCGACCGGGCGGGGAGCCTGCTGGTGGCAGACGATGTAGGCAACGCCGTGTGGCGCGTGAGCGGCAGGCGCTGACGCCGCTGGCACCAATACTGGATGGGGCAGCACGGGGGTTATTTTTGTTGCTGATTTGCACAGTGATACGCTAGTTCTTTGTCGTAACTACCCGATATGGGCATCGACCCATGTCGGCACGTGATGCGAAGACGGAGGATCAGGCCAGCAATGGCAGTGCATATCGCGACTAACCCGGAGAAAATGAATTCGCATTGGCGGGTGGCGATGTTCGGCATTGCCAACATGTTTCTTGGCACGCACCGCGCGTTTACCAGCAGCGACATCGACATCAGCCCGACAGAGTTATTAATCTACCTGACGGTGTGCGTCGCCAACGTGCAAAAGCTGATGCGCGAACGATCGATCCCGGACGGTTTTACAGCGACCGAAATCCTGCCGCGCGAATGGGTCGTGCCGATCTCGCGCAATGCCATCGCGTCCTCCACCGGACTTCCGCGCGAAACGGTGCGCCGCCAGGTGGAAAAGATGATCAGCCGCGGCTTGTTGATTGAGGATGATCGCGGCGGGGTCACCCCGCCACCCGGCATGATCGCCATTCTAGGCCTTGAGCCAATGCTCGAGCCCCTCATCACCGAATTCACCAAGACGGCCGAGCAAATGCTCCGCATCGGCGTGATCGAGGTGCATGACGATTAGGGTCAGTCGGTCGCGAAAATCATCGCGTCATCGGCAAAGGCCTTGAACTCAAGCGCATTGCCGCTGGGATCTCGAAAAAACATCGTCGCCTGCTCGCCCGGCTGCCCCTTGAAGCGGATGTGCGGCGCAATGCCAAAGCTGATGCCGGCGGCTGCAACGCGCGCGGCCAGTTGCGCCCAATCGGGCATCTGCAGGATCACGCCGAAATGCGGCACCGGCACGTCATGGCCATCGACCGGGTTCGTCACCACGACAGCGCGGGCGGCGGGATCGAGATGCGCGACGATCTGATGCCCAAAGAGATCGAAATCGATCCATGCATCGCTGCTGCGCCCCTCGGCGCAACCAAGGACACCCCCGTAAAAGGCCCGCGCGGCGGCAAGATCATGCACGGGAAAAGCGAGGTGAAAAGGACGCAGCATCGCTAGGGCCTAGCAAAACCCATCGAAGCACGCGATAGCCGCCGCGTGAAAAGCCGCCCTGCCCTGCTCTCGCTCCTGCTCGGCGCGCTCGCCGCGATGGGCTTCGCGCCGCTCGAGTTATGGCCCGTGACGTTGATCTGCATCGCCGCATGGCTGTGGCTGGTGCATGATGCGCCGACGATGCGGACGGCATTATGGCGCGGCTGGCTGTTCGGGATCGCCCATTTCACGTTCGGCAATAACTGGATCGCGCGCGCCTTCACCCTTCAAGACGCGATGCCGGCGTGGCTCGGCTATCCGGCAGTGTCGATGCTCGCGGCCTATCTGGCGATCTATTCGATGCTGGCAGCAGGCTTGATGTGGCGGCTAGCTAGCCCGCGCGCGACCGGCGACCGGGCAACACCGCCGGGCGGCAGCTATGTACTGGTGGCAGGGGCAGCCTGGATCGCGACCGAGTGGCTGCGCGGGACGATGCTGACGGGCTATCCGTGGAATCCGTTGGGGGTGATCTGGCTGCCGTTGCCGGGGGTGGCGCGAATCGCGACGCTCGTCGGCACCTATGCGCTTTCGGGGCTGACGGTGGTGGTCGCAGGCGCGCTGTTGCTACTGCTACAGCGCCGTTGGCGCTTCGCGGTCCCGGTCCTCCTGGCGACGATATCCCTTTTTTTCAGCGGGTTCTCGCTCTGGATATATCCCGGCTATCCAAAGGATGCCCCCCGCATCCGCGTCATCCAGCCCAATCTCGACCAGGAAGAGCGCCCGCGCGACGATTATGCCGAGGCCAATCTGCAAGCAATCGAGCGGCTGCTGGGCACGCCGGGCTCCGCCCCGCGGCTGATCGTCTGGCCCGAGGGCGCTCTGCGTTTCTTTGTCGAGCAAGACTATCCACCGCAATGGTATTGGAAAGGTCGGCCCGAGGTAACGCTCGCGCGCATCGCCAGCCATCTCGGCCCCCGCGACATCGTGCTGACAGGCGGCAACGCGCTGCAATTCGATGGACGCGGCGAGGTGACGACCGGCACCAATTCAGTGTTCGCAATCGACTCAAATGCACGCGTCATCGGCCGGTATGACAAGGGCCATCTGGTGCCTTGGGGCGAGTATCTCCCCGCACGGCCGATCATGTCGGCGCTCGGGCTGTCCCGACTGGTGCCGGGCGATCTTGATTTCCAGCCTGGCCCCGGTGCCTCTGGGCTCGACCTGCCAGCCTTCGGACTAGTGGGCGTGCAAATTTGCTACGAAATCATCTTCTCGGGCGAGACGGTAAACCGCGCGCATCGCCCCGCCTTTCTCTTCAACCCGTCGAACGACAGCTGGTATGGCCGCTGGGGCCCGGTCGAGCATCTGGCGATGGCGCGGCTGCGCGCGATTGAGGAAGGACTGCCCGTCATCCGCGCGACGCCCACCGGTGTGTCGGCCATCGTCGATGCTGATGGTCGGGTGTTGGCGAGCATTCCCGCGCATACCGGCGGGGCGATCGAGCTGGAGATCCCCCGCGCCAATCCGCCCACCCTGTTCGCGCGCGCGGGCAATCTGATGGCGGCAATCGTTGCGGCTCTGTTGGTCGCGCTGGCAGTTGCCATCCGCCGCCGAGCGCGATAGGGGCCATATAACGAAAGCTTTATATGGCGATTGTCGCCTTGTTCGGCCTTCGATATTGTGCCCAATCAGAGGGATATCCATGCGCGCATCGTTTCTCTTCACGTCCGAATCGGTTTCCGAAGGCCATCCAGACAAGGTCGCAGACCAGATTTCCGACGCCGTCGTCGATCTGTTCCTGTCGAAGGATCCTCAAGCGCGTATCGCGTGCGAAACGCTGACGACGACCAACCTTGTCGTGCTCGCCGGTGAAATCCGCTGCAAGGGCGTGTACGAGAATGGTGCCTGGGCACCCGGCGCACTCGACGAGATCGAGGCCGCCGTGCGCGCGACGGTGAAGCGCATCGGCTATGAGCAGGACCAGTTCCACTGGAACACCTTCGAGTTCATCAACCGCCTGCACGGCCAGTCCGCCCACATCGCGATGGGCGTCGATGAAAGCGGCAACAAGGACGAAGGCGCCGGCGACCAGGGCATCATGTTCGGCTATGCGACCGACGAAACGCCCGATCTGCTGCCCGCCACGCTCTATTATTCGCACCGCATCCTTGAGCAGATGGCGCATGATCGCCACACCAAGGTCGTTCCTTTCCTTGAGCCAGACGCCAAGAGCCAGGTAACGCTGCAGTACGAGAATGAAGTGCCCGTGCGCGCCACCGCGCTGGTCGTCTCGACCCAGCACGCGCCGGGTTACTTCTTCCACGATAACGAGGGCGACCCCGCCAAGTATCAGGAACTGCGCGATTATGTGATCGGCGTGTTCCACAAGGTACTGCCCGAGGGCTTCATCACCGATGAAACCGCAATCTACGTCAACCCCACCGGCCGCTTCGAAATCGGCGGGCCGGATGGCGACGCGGGCGTCACGGGCCGCAAGATCATCGTCGACACCTATGGCGGTGCCTCGCCGCATGGTGGCGGCGCATTCAGCGGCAAGGATCCGACCAAGGTCGATCGCTCGGCTGCCTATGTCGCGCGCTACATGGCCAAGAACATTGTGGCCGCCGGGCTCGCCCGCCGTTGCACGATCCAACTGAGTTACGCGATCGGTATTGCCGAGCCGCTGTCGCTCTATGTCGATCTTCACGGCACCGGCACCGTGCCCGAGGCGAAGATCGAAGAAGTGCTGCCCAAGCTCGTTCGCCTGACGCCCAAGGGCATCCGTGAGCATCTGAAGCTCAATGCGCCGATTTATCAAAAGACCGCCAGCTACGGCCATTTCGGTCGCAAGGCCGAAGGCGACAGCTTCACCTGGGAAGCAACCGATCTGGTCGACGCGCTGAAGGCGGCGGTGGCTTAAGCGCCACCTGTTGATCTGCTTGATTGCGGGGGCGGTGGCCATTGGCTATCGCCCCCTTTTCATATGAATGATCCCACCACCATCCGCCGCCTGTATGGCCGCCGCCAGGGGCACAAGCTGCGACAGGGCCAGGCCGCGCTCGTCGAAGAATTGCTGCCCGAGGTGTCGGTGCCCGAAGAAGGCCCCATCGATGCGCTAAGCCTGTTCGGCGATGATCGCCCATTGCAGTTCGAGATCGGCTTTGGCGCGGGCGAGCATCTTGCCGCGCAAGCCGCCGCCAATCCCGGCACCGGCTTTATCGGCTGCGAGCCCTTCCTGAACGGCGTCGTCGGCGCGCTCGGCCATATCCGCGATGGCGCCCTGGCCAATGTCCGCTTGCACATGGGCGATGCGCTGACCGTGCTCGAGCGGCTGCCCGATGCCAGCCTCGACCGGCTTTACCTGCTCCACCCCGATCCGTGGCGCAAAGCGCGCCATGCCAAGCGCCGCATGATCAATAACGGGCCGCTTGACCTGATCCACGCCAAGCTCAAGCCCGGTGCCGAATTCCGGCTCGGCACGGATGACCCGACTTATTGCCGCTGGTCGATGATGGTGATGAACACGCGGCGCGATTTCATGTGGGAAGCCGCGTGCGCCAGTGATTTTCTCACGCGCCCGGCCGAATGGCCCGAGACGCGCTACGAGCGCAAGGCGCGCCGCAAGGGGCATGAGGTGTGGTACTTTCGTTTCAGACGGAAATAGGTCAAAGGCTTATTTTTTGAAATAGCCTAAAAACAATATGTTATCTACGAAATTGCACGCTACACTATCCGACGATTTCCGTGACGGTGATTGCACGGTGCTTACTTTTGCGGTACACGAGGTATTGCAATGGCTACCGGCAGGATCAGCAAACGAACGCTTGATGCGTTCCAATCGAGCGGGGTGACCGGCTTCCTTTGGGATGAAGATCTCAAGGGGTTCGGGGTCAGGGTCGCAGCGTCGGGAGCGGCGTCCTACGTCATCCAGTTCCGGATGGGCGGGCGCGAATCACCGACGCGTCGCTACACCATTGGAGCCAATGGCTCGCCCTGGACCCCGGCCACGGCTCGCGAGGAGGCCATCCGCCTCCTCATTCTCGTCGCTCGCGGCATTGACCCGATGGAGGAAGACAAGAAGCGGCGCCGGGAGGCGGTCGATCTCGCCTTCTCGAAGTATGCCGATAGCTTCAGCGCTGCGTGCAAGGGCAAGGGTTGGAAGACCCTAGTCAACCGGTCTATCCGGCTTCACCTCAAGCCCGTCCTCGGCAACAAGCCGTTGCCGACCATCACGAGGTCGGACGTGGTCGCCGTCTTCGACCGAATGCCAGACGAGCAGACTGCAAATAAGCGGAATGTGTTCGCTGTCCTTCGCCGCCTGTTCAAATGGGCGGTCAGCCGCGGTGACATCCTGCACAGCCCGATGGAGGGGATGGAAACCCCGCCACCCGTCAAGCCGCGGGACCGCTGGCTCCTCGATGCCGAACTCAAGCAAATCTGGGAGCAGGCTCCAAAGACTCATAAGTGCTTCGGCCCTATTGTCCGCTTGCTCATCGTTACCGGCCAGCGCCGCGAGGAGGTGACGGGGCTGGATTGGGACGAACTGGACCGGCAGGGGCGTGAATGGCGCCTGCCTAGCCATCGCACCAAAAACGGCGAGCCCAATTCCGTGCCTTTGAACGACCTGGCGATCGCCGAATTGGATCTGGCCGCCAAGGGCGAAAAATGGCCCAAGCATGGACGGGTATTCCCCACCTCAACCGGCGCTGGTTTCACCGGCTATGCCAAGGGCAAAGACAAGCTCGATAGACTCATTGGTGAGGCATATGGACAGCCGCTACCTCCTTGGCGCCTGCATGATCTTCGGCGCACTTTGGCCACCGGCTTTCAGCGGCTCGGGGTAAGATTTGAGGTCACAGAAGCGGTTCTGAACCATGTGGGCGGCTCAAAGTCGGGCGTGGCAGGCGTCTACCAGCGCCATGATTGGAAGGAAGAGAAGCGGGATGCTCTGCGGTCGTGGAATGACCACGTCGCAGAAATTCTTAACCGCCCAGCAAATTGAGATCCCGAACAGGTACAAACGCCCGATTTGTCTCAGCTGCCTTCCTCGCCTTTTCCTCCAGCACAACGACTAGGGAAACGGTGCCCGACAGAACCTGATGAAGATCAAGGGCGTCCATGCAGATAAGGTTTGTCTGCCGCCCTCGCGAGAAGGCCTCGAGCCCCTCATCTGTGAATCCGGAATAACTGACAAACAGGCCCCGTGACCATGACGCTTTGCCTGACACTTTGCCCGAAAATGTCATCAGGTCGGCGAAACCGATCTTCGGCCCATGCCACTTGGCTTCTACCAGATAGGTGTGACCTTGGAGCTTGAAGCTGCCGTCGATCTGTTCACCAACGACGCGGAAGGAATCGCGCGATGCGAGGCCGAATCCCGCAAAGAGATCCTTGATAAAGCCCTCAAACCGCAACCCGCGGATCTGAGGAGATAGACCGGATATCTCAATGAGTAGCGATCCCAGCTCCTGTCGCTTTGACGAGCTAAGTTCGTTCGCCTGCGGCGCAGCCCCTTCTCGCTTCGGTTCGACGAAAGTGCTCAGGAATGCGGGATCGAGCAATTCCGGGATCTTGAACTGAACGCCTGGTAAGAGGGCATTCAAGCGGTCAATTTCGCTTCTGCTCAGGGGAGTTCCCTTGCCGCGCCGGTAGGTCATCGCCTGCCTGACAATGGCCAAGATCAATTTTGTAAATTGCGACCGTCGCTGCTCAAGAGTCGTTGTCAGGAGTTGGACGATGGCGGGCCGCTTACTGCCCGCCACCCAAAACGCACCGACATCAGCGTGATCAGCAGCGATTGGAAACGCCGTCCGCGAATTCCCGCTTCCAGGAAGGAAATCATAGAGCAAATCGGCCATGTCTTCGACGGCCTGGGCTTCGCCGAGCGTCAACATTGTTATTCAATCGACCTCTCAACAAAACCCAAGGTGTTGGCGTTTTCGACCAATGTTCTGACCTTCGCTCGATCGAGGCCCGAGGGCACATCCGCTTCAATCTCTAACCTGAGCCTCACCGCACTTCCGGGCAGGGTCGTCAGCTGCTCAACGATGGCCTCCACGATCTGATGTATGTCCCGGGCAGGCCGATCGGCAGAAATCATGACCGCACCGGTGAAACGCGTTGGCAATTTGTCCACCGATGGCGGTTCAGGCGGGCCTCCAGGCGGAGTTCCGCCGGGGCCTGGTGCCGGTTCCTCAGCGCCGCCCCCGGTTTCGCCACCGCCAGACGTTGGCTGCGTGGGTGCCGGGCGGTGTGCTTCAGCTGCATCCGGCTTGATGATGACGCTGTCACCGTCGATTACGACTGCGGCATTGGTCGCTCGCTCGATTGCGAGGCCCAGATAGGTGTCTGACTTTTCATCCCAACGCTCAGCATAGGCGAATGGGCCGGGCAGCATTCCACTCACGGCCGCCTGTACCGCCTTGATCAACACCTCCTGATTTTTCAGGCGTGGCAGATAGACGTACCTGTTGAGGTACTCCCGCAGATCTTTCAAACTGAGGTGAGGCTTTCCGTTCCAAATGTACTTTTGGAGATCACGATCCAGGCGGGTTGGCCCGAGATCAGTGAGAAGCCCTTCGTCAGCCACCAGTTTCTTGCTGGCACGTGCCAGCAGGCCATCTTGGGCGGGGATCTTGCCTGACACCCATTCGAGATCAGCCTGCGCGCTCTCTTGGGCAGGGTAATGAAGATAGCACCACGCTTCCTTCATGCGTGTTTTCATCGTCTCCTTCGCCTCGGACCACTTCATCTCAGCTAGCTTTTGGTCGCTTGGCCGAAGCTCCAGACGTTCCTTGTCCCGAACGATTTCGCCCCATGCCAGAACTGAGCGAACGGCATCTTTCAAATGATCCAGCTGACGTGCGTCTGCTGCGATGAAGACAAGCATGTTTCGATAGACGCGAGGTGTGCTTCCTCGATGAAACAGGATGTCCTTTGCCTCATTGAGCGCGTCAGATCCGTCACGTCCGCTGTGAGCGTGTCCAACACCGAGAACGACAGCACGCACGCCGCCAGCCTCGTCAGGCACTTCCGCTGATGTCGTTGGTGCGACCTGGACTGCGTCGAAATGACCGCGATCCGCCAAGCCGTTCACGTACTTGCCCAACTCGGCATCAATGGTGACGTCGACGAGCGCGGCTTCGATTTGTCCCGCTTTGTCCGCGGCTATGCGATTGAGGCTCGCAGACATCGAATACCAATACCGACCGAGGTCGGCGTGCATGAACTTCGCCTGATTGGTGAGTCGGCGCAGTGCATCGCTGAAGATCGCAGGTCGCTCGCCGGGCTGTACGACCCCGAGATTGATCTGCTTGTCGTCGAGGCCAGTGTTCTGCTGTTGGTGTGTCGGAGCCGTGCCCATGAAGATGGCTCGGGCAACTCGCCGCGTCGCTGAATAGCGGTTGAGGTTCGGAGCAGACTGGTCGATCCGGTATGGCGTGGACGCCGTTCCATCAACGTCTCCGGCGATGATCGATTGCCAGCTTACGTCAAGGTAATGAAGCAACTCTGGCTCAACGCGAGGAGAGCTGACCGAGACACTGCCCGGCATAATCATGACCGACGGGTCGCCATTCATCCAAAGCTCGTGAATCGCTTGGGCCATCAATCGCAGAACGCCGCGTGTGCGCTGGAACTTTTCCAGCGAGCCCCAACTCGTATAAAGCTGGTCGAACAGCTCGGGGTGGATCGGGTAGGCCTTTTCCAGCTTCCGCCGGTAATCCTCATCCGCGCAGCCCTGCGGAAAGTCGTCCGAGTTTTCTCGATAAAGTTTGGCAAACTGCTTCAGCGTGTTGTCGCGATGATGGAACTTGTCACCCGGGATCTCCTTGAACAAACGCCGTCGAACGATCTCATAGCTCTCCTCCTGGCTTGCCGGACGCCACGAGGATTCAACACGGCTGAATGTCTGCTTGAGGCGGGCGAGCGCTTCCTGGCCACCTTCGCCGCCGACCTCGATCTGCGAGGCGGGAAGTGACGCAACAAGCAAAGTGCCGGGGCTGGCTTTGACCGCCTCGGTCAGTGACTGGACGAACGAAAGGTTGGCGTCGAACGACCCGGAGGGCAGTCCCTCCACTTTGTAGACCTGACGAAGGTAGGCGACCCATTCGTCGATCAAGATGAGGCAAGGCGCGCACTTCTTGAAGATCGCCTCGAGCAAGTGAGAGCCGGGCGCGATTCCGTTGGCGTCATTCTCAGCGATCATATCGAAGGCTTCGGCACCACCAAGCTGCCAAGCAAGTTCGCCCCAGGTGGTACGAATTTTGCGTCCGCCATCGGCGTTCAGGACATCCTGTGGTCCCCGCGACGTGCCGACGAGGACCGCACGGTTGATGCCGTCCGGCACGCTAAGCCCATGCTGTTCGAGCAGTTGGTCGAGGCCCGACAGGTCGTGCGTCGGCGTAGGTCCCGCCATGTGGTAAAGCGCCAGCATCGAGTGGGTTTTGCCGCCGCCGAAATTGGTCTGAAGTTCAACGACTGGATCGCCGCTGCTGCTGGACAGCCGCTTGGCGGCACCGACCAGCAGTGCGCTGAGACCTTCCGTCAAATACGTGCGGCTAAAGAACTGACGCGGATCGCGATATTCCGGCGGGGCGCTGCCAGAATGGACTTTGGCAAGGTCGGCAGCGAATTCCGCCTGCTGGAACTCGCCCGTGGCGACGTCCTGGTGTGGCTCGACGATTTCGCGCCAGGGAAGTAGACCTGAGATGGTCTCGACAGAGATTTCGAGGCGTTGGGTCTTCCGCCGCTCCTCATTCCGGGCCAGTTCGGTAAACTTGGTGCGCAAGATCGTATCGCGCATCTTGCCTATCTGCTCGGCGACTTCGCCTGCGCTGATGGCCTCCATAAGGCGACGCATGGAATCGAGGGCTCGCTCCGCGTCGTCGTAGGTGAAGTTTTCATTGTGCGAGAGCTTGTTCCGCACATCGAGAAGTTCAGACACGTAGGAGCGTTCGGGATGGCCCAGGACGGTCGCAAACGCGTCCTTCCAGAACGCCATCATAGCTTTGAGCAAGCCTTGCTGGTCCCATCCCACCTCGCCGGCGGAATTGGGCCGCAGGCCTTGGACACGCTGAACAACCTCAAGTTGCCAATGCCCCTTGATCGAATTCTCCAAACGCTTCTCAACGAAGGGGGTGAGCGCTGCAGGGAGCAGTTCCATGCCTTCGAACACATACTGGCGGGTGCTTTTTGCCACGTCGCGTAACCCCTTAAATATCCATTCGGATCTGACGATCCCCACTTGTGACTTGGATGGTCGCAGCTTGCCGAGTTAGTTCACTCCAATCTGCTATCAACGCGTTGTAGGCTGTGGCCTCCTTTGCATCGTTTCGCTTATTAGCGCTTATGTCGTAGAGGCAGTACGCCAAGTCCTTCACGGCCTCGGCGTAGTCCCCGATCTTCTTCATCATAATGGCAGTATCATGTGATATGCCGACCGCCTCATGAAGCTTGAGAAGATGCTGAAGACATTCCCACACAGTCAGATGCGAATCGTTTTCAGGGGCCCAGCTGTCGTCGAGTTCATCACGATTAAGAATCCGGACCTTACCAGCTGAACTTTCCACAATGCCCGCGTGCTTAACACTTTCTACGGAAATTCCGCGCGCTTGCGCAATACTATTGGCAGAACCGTATTCGCCCGCCTTCATCCCATGCTGTTCAAACCATGTAATTGCAAAACGTGTGTCGGCATCAAATTCTCCCTGAATTCCGCCTAGGTATTCGTCCAACTCGCGATTGATTAGCTGGAGCGCGGCCTTGACACCCATAGGGCTGTCATCCGACTCTAGGACGGCAGCGTATCGTGAGAAAACTCCCATGCCCGGACCAATAGCTGATTGAGGCATGTCCGCCGGAGCGATATTCGCCGCTTGCAGCTCCGCAATTGCCGAAGGCAAATCCTTACGAAGTGCGCGAGTGAAGTCAGCACGCGAAACCACTTCTGCATCTGAAGGTCGTCGTCGACAAACAAGCACGACCGAATTAGCCAATGCGTTTGTTCCAATCGCCACCATTCGACCTGGCTTTTCTGTTCTGACCGGCCACGTCGCCACAACAGAGAAGCCAGACTTGATCACCGCCTCAATGAATGTAGCCCACCCCGTAGAAACCAGGCCCTCAGCTTCGATTTCACTTTGCTTGAACGCATAATAAATTGTGACTGGAATGTCTGAAGAGCTGCTGTCCGCAATCCGGCTGATTGCCTGCGTCATGCCGTCAAGGAAAAATGCTTCAGCACTTTCCCGACCACCGTGGCGATAAGCCGTAGCTACGAGTTCTTCTGATTTTGGGACTACTATCGTCGAAGTCAGGCTCGGAAATATGTCCGAAAGGTTCGCTTTAAGCCAAACGTAGAAAAAATCTGACAAATCGGCATATGCAATGTTATCATAGTATGGTGGATCAGTCGATATAACATAATTTTCTTTATATACTACGGACTGAGCATCCTGTTGAACTATCAAACTTTCTGTTTTTGCCGCACCTAGCGTGCTAAAAGCCTTGACTGTTCTGTCAAATAAATTCGCGTAGCTACCAGACGAACTACTAAATATGTTGCACTCGGCAAAATCCCAATTCATCGGAAGGGCTTGCCTTGCGAAGGTCGATCTCATTTGAGAATTAGCACTGTTCCATCCGCATAGGGTGCTTGAGTGATTGGCGACTTGGCTGATGAGGAATGAAAGGTAGACTATAATTGCTTCCCCGTAAGCCCTTGATGCCTTCCCTCCCTCAGCCAGAGACAGGTTGTCGTCAGCTAATCCAGCGGCGGCAGCATCTTTTTCAATTTGTGCGCGCACTTCGGGAAGCGCGTTTACAAACGCCATCAGGCCAGCCAATTGCCGGTCTGAGAACAACCTGCCCCATTCATTTAAGCCATAGGCGTGACACGTCCCCCCAGTGAGCCTAGCAGGGGTAGCGCCAGACAAAAATGTGTCACGGGCGCCAGCTGCTACGATCGATGCATCGTTGGCAAAGGCAGCTTCACTTTGGAAGTCTGACGGCGAAACATAAGCCCTCCCCCTAGGACCCTCAGCAACAATGCCAATTAGCATCTGCCCCATTTTGCCAGCTGCCGCCTGAGCACGGATATAGTCGGGCGTTATAGCGCTGTCGGACATCAAGCATTTGAAATGAGCTCTTGTCCCAGACTTTGTGCCGTTCCGGGCGCTCTGAAAGTCTTTTTCCGTGCCTCCCGCATGGGCGATGAACCGAATTTTTCCTGCGACCTTGTCGACCTGCGGTTCAATCCACGCGGAGCTTCCAGATTTAGTGCTGAGTATGAAACTTGAAGCAAGTGGAACAGGAATATTTGAGAATGCAGGATCGGGACTGGGGACGGTTCTAGCCCATATCCACGCGACCACTGTACCTTTGCCACCCCCAAATCCAGCGGGTAAATCGACTTGTGGATATAGATGCCCAACTGCCAATCTTGCTTTTTCAAGCAATAGTTCGCCATAGTATTTCACATCTTCTGCAAGGCCATCAGCATTACGATAGAAATTACTGTCATTGATTCCTGGGTGAACTGGGTCATTGTTTCTAAATCGAGGAGGTATTTCGATCATTGCCTTCCCAATCATGACCGCCACCGGATTGAGGTCACTGCCGTACGCGGGCAAACCGAGACGCTGTGCCTCTAGAGGTATTGAACCTCCGCCAGAAAATGGGTCGTAGATTGGGGGAATTTCACCTCCGCATGAGTTTAAAATTTCTAGTTTTGCTCGTTCTAGTACATCAGTATTTGTCGAGTTTTCCCAAACGACTAGTTCTTCGATTATTCTGAAGAGACGCTTGCGTTCAGCGTCTTGAGCCTCCGCTGTCTCGAACTTTTCGGGGTGGCTCGACGGGTCATCGACAAGTTGCGCAAAAAGCACAGCGCGGCAGGCGGCAAGAGGGCGGCGGGCCCACCAGAGATGCAAAGAACTGGGGTGGCCATGCCTAATGCCCTTTTCGCGAACTGAGGCCTTATTTATCGGCTCAAGTGGGATCGCGACCTCTATTAGTTTTTTAATTGTCACTTTCCCAACTCCTGAAAAATTTCTTCGTCAATGCTTGACACAAAACAAAAGCTCTGTGGCGGATGAAAAATCACTCTCTGTTGAATCTGGTCAAGGCATGCAAAACTATTAAACAGAAATATTTGTCCAATTCGGATGACATGTACCTTATTTTTATGACCAATATAGATATCGAGCTCGGAGTGATCGATACACCCCTCATTACACAACGCGAGCGCTTCGTCTTTTGATACCCAATCTATGCTAGTTATTTTGGCCAATCCGACGATGCTTTTATGCGGAGACCCAACATAAAAGTAGACACGATCAGGTTTTTTGGCTGGAGCGTTCTTCCGAAAGAACAGCTTAATTTGATTCTGCTGAATCAAATTCAACCACTTTGCCTTAAATGAGTAGGCGACGGACTCTGCGTTCTGCGGATTAAATGATGGAGTTAGTGTCATGATGGGGTCTCCGAACGCTGGAGCAGTCGTGTAAGATGGAACTGAACAGCCGTCTCAAGGAAGGACGGTTCACGATCGAGCAAGGAGCCGCGTACATAGCGCGGCGCATGGGCGAAGCCGCCATTGACCGATACGACCGCCAGGATGAACTTCTCTGGCTCGTGGAGCGAGGTGATGATCTCCTGCCGTGTGATCATCACGGAATCCGCGCCGTCGATCCGGCCCTTCACTTCGATGAAGCGCAGGTGTCCGGTGTCCGGGTCATGCGAGGCAATGTCATAGCCGATCTTCTGTGCCGAAACGTCGACCGGGCTGTTCCCTAACGCGCGCTCCGCCGCCATCACCGCCTCCATCGCGGCAAGTTCGATCGCCCGGCGGGCAGCAGGATCTTCGGAGAAGCGGTTCGACATGGCCGGAGCCCGGCGCTCATCCAGTAGGCCGCGCGGTATGACCACCATGCCCCCACGGACCCGCGGTGGCTGCGATGAAATGAACCGCTCCTTTTCGAGCTGATCCATCCGCCGCTTCTGGCGTTCCGCCAGATCCTCGGCACGGCGCTGGGCATTCTGCCAGCTGAGCCGGGTCTTCTTGCCAGCCTTCTCCTCCTCCTTGAGTTCGAAGGCGCGCGAGTCCCAGTAGTTGATTTCCTTCTTGAGCCGGGCGCGGACCTCGCTCTCGACCTTGTCGATCTCGGGGATGCGACGTGCTTTCACCTCGGCAACATGGCCCTGTGCCAGTTCTACTGTGGCGAACCGGATAGCAACCTTCTCAAGTTCAGTCGTCAGCCAATCCTCGTCGAGCAGATCGCGCACGGTCGCGACCTCCTCCGGCGTTGCCGGGCGAAGGTTGAGGTGGGGGGCGATGCCCGCATTGACGGCATGACCAGCCTTGTCGATCGCCGCGAACTGAAGCCGCTGTGAAATCACATGCGGCTTGCCGAGGCTGGTCATTCGACCGTCCTGGATGCTGTGCTCCAGCAGGAAGATCGCGGAAAGCGTATCCCCGGCATCGGTATCATCGACCAGGACCGCGCCCTGCCGCATGATCTGATCATACTGCTCACGGATTAGGCTGATCACCGCTTCCAGCAACGGATGGCCTGGGCAGACAAAGGCAGCGACAGGTTGCTGGTTAATCTTGCTCTTCTCAAAGCAGATGCGCTCATACTGCTTCTGCACAGGCGCTGCTGTGCCGATCTGACGATCCCGCTCCCGGATGCGCACCGGAACGTTCGTGATCTCCCATCGACCTTCCTCGCGCCGCTTGATGCGCCCGCCGAGGTGCTGGAAGGCTTCAACGAAGAAGCTCTGGATGTGGTGCGGCTGTAGGCGCAGTGCTTCGGCCCGCTCCATGTCGAGACGCAGTTCTTCGACCTTGGCCTCGGGCATTGTGTCGTTGGTGAGCGCCCGGCGGCGAAGCAGTTCCAGCAGGTGCCCTTGATCGACGGCGCCATCAACCTGGCGGAAGAGGCGCGCCTTCACTTCTTCCTGTTCGCCGTACTGGATCGCTTCGAACAGCAGATCCTTGAGCGCCGTGCCCTCAAAGAGTTCGCCCAGCACATCATAAACCCGGCCGCCAAGAGCTTCGCGCGCAGCCTCCAGCTTCTCGAGCAGGCGGGCATAGACTTCGCCCTCGCGTGTGTCGGCAGCAACGAGGTTCCACAGGTGGCAAACCTCAGTCTGGCCAATGCGATGGATGCGCCCGAAGCGCTGCTCAATCTTGTTGGGATTCCAGGGCAGGTCGTAGTTCACCATCAGATGGCCGCGCTGGAGGTTTACACCTTCACCGGCAGCATCATTGGCGATCAGGACCAGCATGTCCTTGTCTTGCATGAACCGTTCGACAACCTTGCGGCGCTCTTCACGGGACACACCCCCATGGATGACGTCAACAGCTTCAGGGTTGCCGAGGCGTGCGCGGACCTTGTCTAGCAGGTAGTGAAGCGTGTCCTTGGGCTCGGTGAAGATGATCAGCTTGCGGCGGTTGCCCGCAGAATCGACCATCAGATCATCGTCAAGAATCCGATTGAGCTGCGACCACTTGGTATCAACGCCCGAGCGCAGAACGCCGAGAGCCATCGACTCCAGTCCCTTGAGCGTGTCCACCTCGAGGGCCAGCTGCTCGACCGTTTCAGCTGTCGTTGCGCCGGTTGAGATAAGGTCCTCAAGTTCGTCGATCTCCTCCTGCCCATATTCCTCGATATTGCGCAGCATGTCGGGATTGATCTTGGGCTCATCCATTCCGACGCGCCTGCCCTTCGAAGCAAGCCGGGCTTCGGCTAGTTCGTTCTCCAGGCGCTCGCGGCGTCGTTTCAACGACTGGTAGATCGCCGCCGGTGACGAGGCGAGACGGCGTTGGAGGATCTGCAACGCGAAGCCGATGTTGTTGCGCTTCTTCCCGTCGCCCTCGGCAAATCGCTGCACGCGGTTCATCTCGGTGCGCACATATTCGGTGACGGCGGTGTAAAGGGCTGCCTCACCCTCCGACAGCTGGTACTTCACCGTCCGCGCCCGGCGCTCAGGGAAGAGTGGCCGCCCGTCAAACTTAAGCAGCTCTTCCTTGGTCAGCCGCCGCATCATGTCGGCAGTGTCGGCGTAATGAACGCCGTCGCGGAAGCGCCCTTCAAAGCGATCGCCGTCGAGCAACGCCATGAACAGCTGGAAGTCCTCTTCCTTGCCGTTATGCGGCGTTGCCGACATGAGCAGCAGATGGCGGCAAGCCTGCCCAAGCTTCTGCCCCACCTGATAGCGGCGGGTGTATTTGACCTCGCCGCCAAAATAGGTGGCCGACATGCGATGGGCTTCGTCGCAGATGATGAGATCCCATTCACGGGCGCTCATGAGCTTGTCCTGAAGCTCTTCATTGCGTGCCAAAACGTCGAGCCGGACGATCAGCCGATCACGATCACTGAACGGATTACCCGACCGCGAATTCTCGATCATGTCGCGGCTCAAAATGTCGAATTCCAGATTGAACTTCTGGCCCAACTCATCCTGCCACTGCTCGACCAAGCTACCGGGCGCAACGACGAGGCAGCGCTCAAGATCGCTCCGGGCGATTAGTTCCTTGATCAACAGCCCGGCCATGATTGTCTTGCCTGCACCCGGATCGTCCGCCAGCAGAAAGCGCAGGGGCTGACGAGGCAGCATCTCGCCGTAAACCGCCGAAATCTGATGCGGCAGCGGATCGACCAGGCTGGTGTGGATGGCGAGATAGGGATCGAAATAATGGGCCAGCTTGATCCGGTTGGCCTCGGTTACCAGCCGCAGAAGCGCGCCGTCGGCATCGAACGACCAGGGCCGTCCGTTCTGCTCGACTTCGAGGCGATGCTCATCGTCCCGGTAAAGGACCGCTTCGGCGACTGTGCCGTTGTGATCGCGGTAGACGACATTGATCGCCTGATCGCCGATCCAGTCGATGGACAGAACCTGCGCTGACTGCGCAGAGGCAATACCCCGCACAGATGCGCCGTTCTTAATGTCCTCAAGCTTCGCCCCCATTACTTGGCACTTCCCCAAAATATCATAGTCGCAGCTCCGCCTTCTCAAGCGCAGCCTCTGTTTCTTTGCGATTTATCGCAACAATATGTTGAGTGCGAGCGCTCTGCTTCGCTGCATCCCCAAGCAACCCAAGCCGCTTGAGAACATAAAACAGCATCGCATAGCGGACGCTGAGGACGCCGTTGCCTTCCTCAAGCCCGTAATCCTTGGCTACGACCTTCTTCTGGCTGTCGGTTAGGTCCGGGTGCGGCCCGATTTGGACATCAAAATAGTTGTTCCAGAGCCAGTCTTGGTCCCCGGTTGAACCCGGCTTATCCTTGCCTCCCACTTCAAGAATGCGGGGCATGAGGAAGTCCTTGAACTTGTGCTCTAGATGGCAAAAGCCGCGCACGTGCCAACGAAAGCCATCGTGACCGAACGCGTGGGGCGTCATACGACGCCAAATCGGTTCAGGCCGCACCGCATTCATGGACTGGTAAAAGACATCAATCGATGCGCCTTCACGCACCGCATCAAGAACCTTGCGCAGGACTTCGATATCGACGCCACGCTTCGGTGTCAGCGCAACGTCCGCGCTAGGCAGGTTGGCAATCCACGACTCGCGGGATGATACAGCGCCTTCGGCTACCGACCGCAATTGCGAGAGGTAAACGTAGGGGTCGGGATCAAGGAAGCGCAGCATGAACTTTTCGGCGGCGACGTAGCGCTTACCGCGCTTGTCATACTCCATGTTTCCCGGGGCTCGCTCTTGATAGAGCGAAAGGTCCTTTGACGCCTGGGGCACCGATACAGCAAAGTAATCCACGATGTCTGCGCGATTGATAGTCCCCTCCCAGAACAGGCGGAACTCAATAAACTCAAGCCTTTGCTCGATTCCCCAGCGCACTCGATCGCCCTTCATGAGAGTAGAAACTATACGCACTTGACAAAAGTCACGTATAGTTTCTACCCTCATGGTGTTGGTGAGTCAACGGCAAAGGAGATTCTCATGGCCGACCGATACGTAACGAAACATGCAAAGGGCTGGGCCGTGCAGGCTCCCGGCGGCGAACGCGCAAGCAGCGTGCACACCACCCAGAAAGCTGCCGAACAGGCGGCCAAACTGACGGTGCGCAATCTGGGTGGCGGCGAGGTTCGTATCCAGAGGCGCGATGGCCGCTGGCGCGACTCGGACACCGTCGCACCGGGGAACGATCCCTGCCCGCCCAAGGACAAGCAGCACTGACAATGGCGAGTGAGCCGATCATGCCCGTGCCCGCGGAAAAGTCGGTGAAGCGGATACTGACCATCGACGGTGGCGGTATCCGCGGAACGTTTCCGGCCGCATTCCTTGCGAACCTTGAACAGGATCTTGGCGAGCCGATTGGCCGCTACTTCGACCTGATCTCCGGCACTTCAACCGGCGGCATCATCGCGATAGGTCTCGCGCTCGGCTTACGCGCCTCCGATATTCTGAAACTCTACGAGGAGCAGGGGCCCGCGATCTTCGCGCAAACGCGCGGTGGTTTCGGCGGCTGGATTGATCGCCACCTGCACACCGGCCGGTGGCTGTTCTGGGGGCCGAAGTACAGCACGCAGCCCTTGCGCGACGCCTTGCACGGCGTGTTGGGCGATCGCACGCTTGGCGAAGCCCAGACGCGTCTCGTCATTCCGGCCTGGCACCCGCAGACGCAAGGCGTCTACATCTTCAAGACCGCTCACCATCCCCGCCTGAGGACCGATTACAAGGAACTCGCCATCGACGCGGCCTTGGCTACCGCCGCCGCACCCAGCTACTTCGCCCAGCATGTTACGGCCAATGATGTCGGGCTCGCAGATGGCGGAATGTGGGCCAACAATCCGACCGGCATCGCGGTGGTTGAAGCGATAGCGACGCTCGGTTGGGCGGCGGACCAGATCCGCGTCCTGAGCATCGGCTGTCTCGATGACATCAAGCTGGTTCGCGAAGCCTATGGCGCTGCGCGCCTCGCGCCGCAGATGGCCAGCATGTTTATGGCAGGCCAATCTCACGGGTCGCTCGGTATTGCCCAGATCCTGACCGGCGACCCTCATGATCGCAAGGCGATCTACCGTGTGTCTCAGCCCGTACCCGACGGCTTTTACTCGCTCGACGATACCCGTCGCATTCGCAGTCTGAAGGATCGCGCTTTCACTGAGGCGCGCATCCAGAAGCCCATACTCCATCCGCAATTCTTTGGCGCGCCAGCCGAGGAATTCGTGCCGCACTACAGGTGATGCCATGACTATCTACGACAAGAATCTCGCCACGTCGCACGACGACATCCTCGAAAAAATTGCCGAAGCGCTCGACATTCCGCCATCCAAGTTCGAGGAAGCACGCAACCGCTACCACGCCATCGATAACTGGCTCGATCGCCCCGAATCCGAAATCGCGCAGTTCAACCCCGCCATTTCGCCGCAGGGTTCCTTCCTGCTTGGCACTGTGACACGCCCCTTTACCGACGCCGAAGAATATGACGTCGACCTCGTCTGTCGCCTCGAAGCCACCAAGGCCGACTTCACCCAGAAGGGCCTGAAAGAGGCAGTGGGCCGCGAAGTCGCCTTGTATGCTGCGGCCCACGGCATGGCCGATCCTGATGAGGGGCGGCGCTGCTGGACGCTGAACTACGCGGCCGGCGCGCAGTTTCACATGGACATCCTACCCGCACTGCCCGACGCCCAGCGCTATCAGGGTGTCCTGCTCGAAAAGGGGTTCCGGGCCTTGGCAATCGACGCCGGTCTCACCGGGCAAGCCATCGCGATCACCGACAACACGCATCCGCACTACGAATTGGCGTCCACCAACTGGCCACTCAGCAACCCTTCCGGGTATGCGGCCTGGTTCCGGAACCGCATGAAAGTGCGGCTCGATGAGGCCAAGCTGGCGTTTGCCAAGCGGGCGCATATTTCTGCCAGCGTCGACCAGATCCCCGACCACAAAGTGAAGACACCGCTTCAGCGCGCCATCCAGCTGCTCAAACGGCACCGCGACTGCATGTTCGTCGGCGACTGCGAGTTTCGGCCTATCTCGATCATCATCACGACGCTGGCCGCCCATGCCTACAACGAGGAGCCCACAATTGCCGGTGCGTTGCAGAGCATCCTGACCAGCATGCACCTCTATATCGAAGATCGCGGTGGGGTCGCCTGGGTCACGAACCCGGTCAACCCGAGCGAGAACTTCGCCGACAAGTGGGTTGGCGTGCCCAAGAAGCGCGAGAATTTCTTCAAGTGGCTTGAGCAGGCCCGCCGCGATTTCGGCCTCTACCTGCGCGCCAGCAAGTTTGACGAAATGCCGACTGAGCTGCGCAAAAATCTCGGGGAAGATTTCGTCGATCGCATGATGAAGACGGCAGTTCCCGCCTCAGCCCTTGGCATGCCCGCCATTGCGGCAAGCGCTGCCAGCGCCGACGACCTGCGGCGCGCCGAACGGGCCATCCACCAAATCCACCAGACGGGCCCGCAGTCAAAGCCCTGGGCTAAGGCATAGGATCACCACACCCTTGCTCGCGCTCGATGAGGTAAAGACCGCGATTGCCTTCGACCAGCCCAAACTTTCCGCCCGCGTGGACGGCGCGAACATCCTGATCGAAGGCAGCTATCTGGTGGTCGAAGGGACGCCAGCAGCAGCATCTGGCCCAATCACTGAATTCGCCATCCGCATGGAGGTGAACCCTCGTTACCCACATCTTGAGCCCAAAGTGTTCGAGGTGGACGGCCGGATACCACGCAATCCCGATCGGCATATCAATGGCGATGGCGACTGCTGTGTCACGGTGTGGGAGCATTGGCTCGCTACATCCGCAGACCATTCTATCTCCGGCTTTCTAAACGGCCCGGTCAACGAATATTTCCTCGGCCAATTCTGGTTCGAAAAGACCGGGAAATGGCCCTTTGGCGAAAGGCCACATGGCGACTCCGGGATGGAGGAAGCCTATGCCGACGCGCTTGGTATCGCCAACCGTCGAGAAGCTCTGATCTACCATCTCCGGTTGTTGTCGCAGGCATGGCCGAAGGGGCATTGGGTCTGCCCGTGTGGCAGCGGCAAGATTATCCGGCACTGCCACCGGGAAGACTTGATGAGCCTTCACAGGAGGATCGCGCCCCACATCGCCAAACGGATGCTGCGCCGCCTTCAGGGTAGTGAGCAGGCCAAGGCCCGCCGACTCAGAGCGGGTCGCCGATAAGGGAAGCTTCGGTTGGGGAACGGCTTCCCCTGCGGCCGAGCTAGGATCTCGACCTACCCCTTCAGCGGGGACACCCCGCAACGCCCCGAGAAGAGTGAGAGAGGGTCAAGAATTTCCGTGACGGTGAATGGTCGGGAGAGAGGCTTCCGGCGCCCGTCATGGAGGTTTTCCCATGAACATGCAGGTTCTCGATGCCCGCCCCGATACGCGCGGCGGATACAAGGTCGATGTCACGCGCGGCGAGCGGGTCGGGCGGGTCTCGTCGGAGTGGTTCTCGCGGCCCAATGACGAGAGGTTTCTCTCGCTTGGCGATCTGGCCAACGCGGTGCGCGGCCGGTCCGAGCGTAGCCGGACCCGCGTCGTCGAAACCACCCTCATCCATGTCGAAGCCAACCGCACCGATCCCGAGCGCCTGGCTCTGATCCTGCCCGGCGCTGACACGCCAGTCGCCCCGACGCACTGGAGCTTTGGCCAGCTGGCGAGCCAGGTGGGCGCACCCGCTTCCTACCTGCGCCAGCTCCCCGCGCCGTTGGCAGCGATCAACCTGCAGTACGGCCTTTCTTCGCATCGCGCCGAGCAGATCAAGACGTTGGAGACCGACAACGGCCGCATCGAACTGCGGGCGGTGACCGGGCCTGATTATGGGCGCATCTATGACCATGAACTGGTCGAAGCCGTGCAAAAGATCGCCGGCAACGGAACCGGCGACACGCGCTGGAAGGTGCCCGGCGTGCTCGATTGGTCGACCGGGATCTACAATCCGCGCGTCGACATCACCCGCGACACGACCACCCTTTATGCGTCCGACCGCGACGTGTTCCTGTTCCTGGTCGACGATCTCAATCCAATCGAGGCAGGGCGGTTGCCCGACGGGTCTCCCGACCTCTACTTTCGGGGCTTCTACTGCTGGAACTCCGAGGTCGGCGCCAAGACGCTCGGCATGGCCAGCTTCTATCTGCGCGCCGTCTGCCAGAACCGGAACCTCTGGGGCGTCGAGGATTTCGAGGAAATCACGATCCGTCACAGCAAATATGCCGCCAATCGCTTCGCTCATGAAGCGGCGCCGGCCTTGCTGAACTTTGCGAACTCATCGCCGCAGCCCTTCGTCAACGGCATCAAGGCCGCCCGCGAGCGGATCGTTGCCCGCACCGATGAGGATCGCAGTGATTTCCTGCGCAAGCGGGGATTTTCCAAGGCCGAGACCGGCAAGATCATTGAGACGGTGCTCGCCGAGGAAGGCCGTCCGCCCGAATCAATCTTCGATTTCGTTCAGGGCATCACGGCGGTTGCCCGCGACAAGCCCCACCAGGACGCCCGCCTCGACATGGAGGCCAAGGCCAAGAAGTTGCTCGACCGCGTCCACTGACCCCTGGGTTACGGCAAGGTCTTGGTTCCCAGCGTTGCGCTGCCCCCTCCGAAAGGAAGAGGGCGGCGCTTCGCTTCGTGACGGGTTTCGGGTTCGAGAGAGAGGCTCTCGGGTAGCCCGTCACGAAAGGTACTGCCATGGCTACTGCTGCCCAGAAAATCACCCTGTCGACCTCGCGCGACATTCCCTTCAACAAGCTGGTTCTCAGCCAGTCCAACGTCCGGCGCGTGAAGGCCGGCGTTTCGGTCGAGGAGCTGGCCGAATCCATCGCACGCTGCGGCCTCATCCAGTCACTGCACGTCCGCCCTGTCCTCGACGCGGACGGTGCGGAAACCGGCATGTTCGAGGTTCCGGCCGGCGGTCGGCGCTATCGGGCGCTCGAACTCCTCGCCAAGCAGAAACGCCTTGCCCGCACCTCGTCGGTGCCCTGCGTCGTTGGCGATGCCAACAGCGGCATCCTCATCGATGAAGTCTCGCTGGTCGAAAATATCGAACGCGCGCCGCTCCATCCGCTCGACCAGTTCCGCGCCTTCCAGGCCTTGCGTGACAAGGGCATGACGGAGGAAGCCATCGCTGCAGCCTTCTTCGTCGGCGTTAACGTCGTGAAGCAGCGCCTCCGCCTCGCCGCTGTCTCGCCCACATTGCACGAGGTTTATGCCGACGACGGCATGACACTCGAACAGCTCATGGCCTTCACCGTCTCCGAGGATCACGCGCGGCAAGAGCAGGTCTGGGACGCGATCCGTGACAGCTGGCAGAAGGAACCCTGGCAGATCCGCCGTATGCTCACTGAAACCACGGTCCGGGCTTCCGACAAGCGCGCCTTGTTCGTTGGCCTCGCGGCCTACGAAGCGGCCGGCGGCATCGTGCTGCGCGATCTCTTCCAGACCGATGATGGCGGTTGGCTCCAGGATGTCGGCCTCCTCGATCGGCTTGTCGCGGAAAAGCTGCGTGCTGAGGCCGATCAGATCGCAGCTGAGGGATGGAAGTGGGTCGAAGCCAGCTTGAGCGTTCCCTACGGCGTCAGCCACGGGATGCGCGAGATCGTCGGCACACCGATCGACATGACGGCTGAAGAGCAGGCAACGCGCGCAGGATTGCAGGCCGAACTCGATCGCCTCACCGAACAATACGAGGACGCTGACGAACTGCCCGACGAGATCGATCAGCGGCTTGGCGAGATCGAGGCCGCCTTGGAGGCGCTGGACAGCCGTCCCATGCACTATGAGCCGGCTGAAATGGCGATCGCCGGCGTTTTCGTCACCATCGATTCCGATGGATCGCTGATTGCCGACCGGGGCTATGTCCGTTCCGAGGACGAGGTGTCGGCGGCATCTGAGCCAGATGACAATGAGGCCGCAGTTGATGGGCAGCATGCGCCGTCGCTGTCGCATGCGGTCAGGCCGGTGGTCGTCACGATGGGCAGCCAGCCGGTGCCCACCGAGGAAGACGAGGACGATGGCATCAAGCCGTTGCCCGAACGCCTGGTCACCGAACTGACAGCGCACCGCACGTTGGCCTTGCGCGATGCCGTTGCCCAGCATCCCAGGATCGCGATGACTGCCTTGCTGCACAAGCTGGTCTCGGACGCCTTCCACCATCGCTCGGCCAATGGTGTTCTCGAAGCTCAGGTCCGGCACATCTTCTTCCCGGCCCAAGCGGAAGAATTGGGCGACAGCATGTCGGTCAAGTCGGTCGACGAACGCAACGAGCACTGGAAAAGCCAAATCCCTGCCGATGACACGGCTCTGTGGGATTGGCTGGCCGAGCTCGACGAGGAAAACCGCATGGCACTTCTCGCCCATTGCGTCAGCTACGGGGTGAACGCGCTCTATGAGCGCCCCAACCCTTACAGCGGCTCGGGCGTGAGCGAGTACGGTCTGCAACTGCGCTTCGCCCAGGCAGATCGCCTGGCACGGGAAACCGGCCTCGACATGGTGCAGGTGGGTTGGCGGCCAACCGTCGGCAACTATCTTGGCCGGGTCACCAAGCCCCGCATTCTCGAAGCCGTGCGTGAAGGCGCAGGCGAACGTGCGGCGCAGCTCATCGATCACATGAAGAAGGGCGACATGGCCAAAGAGGCCGAACGCCTGCTTGCCGACTCTGGCTGGCTGCCTGAACCGCTGCGTCTCGCCGATCCCGAGTGCGCTACAGGCAGCGATCTTGCTGATCAGGGCAGTGAAGACACCACTTTGCCGGCTTTCCTTACCAGTGACGGTGAGGACGATGAGCTGACCGAAGCCGAGGACGAAGACGCCGCGGCCATCGCTGCTGAATGATCACCCCGCGCGGAGAGCGGCACGGCGCTGCTCTCCGCGCCCTTTGGCATGTCGGGCAATGATCCCGGCCTGTCGCTTCCCCACCTCAGCCCGGTGACGACTGCGCGGCGATGCCAGCGCTGGATCGGGCGATTTTTCGGAGGTTCATATGGCCGACTATTTCACCCACTTTTCGTGCCTGCTCGATGTCGGCACGCCCACCAACGCCGCCTGCGCACTCGATCTCTACAATACCCTATCCGAGGACGGGGCGTCCGAGGAGCCGCCGTCTGATGGCTTTCTCCTCTCGATCCAGCCCGAGCATGGCGGCACCGCGCTCTGGATACGCGATGACGTGACTGGTGATCCCGAGCGCGTCATCCAGTTCGTGAAACGCTGTGCCGAGCAGTTTCAGCTCACTGGCCGCTGGGGCTTTCAATACGCCAACACCTGCTCGAAGCCGCGACTCGATGGCTTTGGCGGCGGTGCGCACGTGCTCGACCTTGCCACCGGCGAAACCCTGGCCTGGACATATACCGATGGCTGGCTCGCCTCAGTACTCGCAGGAGGGGACGGCGATGCCTGAGGTCATCGAAACCATCGTCTATCGGCTCGACGAGCTGGACGATGCCGCCAAGGAAAAGGCCCGCGCCTGGTATCGCGAAGGCGGCTTCGACCATGACTGGTACGATGCCGTCTATGCCGATTTTGAGGCGATCTGCGGTCTTATCGGTGTCACACTGCGGACCACCAGCGTTCGCCTCATGAGTGGCGGATCGCGGCAGGAACCCTGCATCTTTTTCCGGGGCTTCTGGAGCCAGGGCGATGGCGCCTGCTTTGAAGGTGGTTACGCCTATGTGCGAAATGCCCCGGCAAAAATCCGCGCCTACGCACCGAAGGATACCGATCTGCACGACATCGCTGATGCCTTGCAGGCCGTGCAACAGCGTAATTTCTACCAGCTGCGGGCTTTGACCCGCAACTGCGGGCACTACTATCACGAGTACTGCATGGACGTTGCCGTCGAACGCGCGAGCCCGACCAGCCAGGACATGACCGATGAAGCCGAAGACATCGTGATCGAAGCGATGCGCGATCTGGCGCGCTGGATCTACCGCCAGCTGGAACGGGACTACGAGTATCAAACGTCCGATCTGTCGGTCGACCAGACCATCATTGCAAATGCCTACACCTTCACCGGCATGGGCCGCCGGTTCGGATGAAGGAGCAGCGCCCGACGTAGGCCGGGCGCTGTCGATCCTTTAGCCGTTCAGCTTGTCTTTGATCGCCTTTGCCGGCGCGAAAGTCAGCTTCTTGGACGCGGCGATCTGGATGGTCGCGCCCGTCGACGGATTACGGCCTTCGCGGGCGGGCGTGTCCTTGACCTTGAACTTGCCAAAACCGTTGATCGCGACTTCATCGCCCTTGGCTGCGGCATCGGCAACGGCGGCAAAGACGCCGTCGACATACTTGCGGGCATCGGCCTTGGTCAGGCCGTTTGCAGCGGCAACGGCGTCGGCAAGATCACTATTGTTCATGATAAATCGGTCTTTCGTGAATTGATGAGGGCGCCCGGTTAGCCGCCAGACTGCTCCAAATCCATAAATTGCTGCTCGATGTCCCCGGAAGAGGGAGAGGATCGCCGGGCCGGGTTGAGACCCGCGCGGCTGAGAGAGAGCGTCGCGCGGGGCTTGATCATCCCGCTCTCCCCTTGAGGTTCCCCGCAATGACCATCCTTCCCGCTATCGCCGGTGCTCCGGCGATGCCGCACTCGCACGCCCATTCTTCCAACATTCTGACCGCTGCCCAGATCCTATTGCCGCGTCTCGAAGCAGGCGAGCGCATCGATGCGGCCATCCTGCGGAACGCCATGGAAACTGCCATCGGCGCCTCGGATGCGTCGGGCGCATGGGAATGGAAGCTCGCCTACGAGGCCTGCGAAGTCGCAACCGCCCTGTTCCTCCGCAAATTCGGCAAGGCCTTGTTCCGCAAAGCCGCCACAGCTGCGGCACGGCTCGATGTGCTGACCAGGATCGCCGACCTGCTCCCCACCCACACGCGCCGTTCCGAGGAAAGCCAGACCCTCCAGCAGTTTTCCACTCCGCTCCCACTTGGGCTCGCGGCGCTGACCGCCGCCGCAATTGGCTCTTCCGACCGGGTTCTGGAACCTTCGGCGGGCACCGGCCTGCTTGGCATTCTCGCGCAGACAGCAGGCGGTTCGCTCATTCTAAACGAGCTGGCGGAAACCCGTGCAGGCTTACTTGCCGCCATCTTTCCTGCATTGCCCGTTACTCGGTTCGATGCGGCCCAGATCGATGACTACCTCGACGCGGCAGCGATCCCATCCGTGGTGCTGATGAATCCGCCCTTCTCGGCGATGGCCCATGTTGCTGGCCGCGTTCAGGACGCCGGCTTTCGCCACATCGCCTCCGCGCTCGCTCGCCTCGCGCCCGGCGGCAGGCTGGTCACCATCACCGGCGCCAATGTCGGGCCAGAGCACCCCGGTTGGCGTGATGCCTTCATCTCCTTACAGGGACGTGCCCGCGTGGTGTTCAGCGCTGCGATTGCGGGATCGGTCTATGCACGCCATGGCACAACATTCTCGACACGGCTGACTGTCATCGACAAAGCCCCGGCTGACGATCCGCAGGCTTTTCCGGCCTCGCCAGGCATCGCCCCCGACGTCGCCACTCTGCTCGACTGGATCGAGCGCCAGATGCCAGCGCGATTGCCCGTCACTCTTGCGGCCCTCGCAGCCCCGGTCGGAACAGCGCCGCCGAAAACCGTCCGTGGCTGTATCTCGCGCACTATGGCCGCGCGTCCGGCCGCCTCCGCAGCAATCGATCCGCAAGGCGTAAGCCTTGCTTACGAGGCAATCGACTCGGCTCCGCCTGAAGCCGAACGGATGAGCGATGGCCTCTATGAGAGTTTCGCCCTTCAGGCGATCCATATCCCCGGATCGACAGCCCACCCCACCAAACTCGTGCAGTCCGCTGCCATGGCCTCAGTCACGCCGCCCAAACCCAGCTATCATCCGATCCTTCCCGCCAATATCCTTGGCGTCTTGTCCGATGCCCAACTCGAAACCCTCATTTATGCAGGCGAGGCCCACAGCGATTATCTCGCCGGTTCATGGACCGTCGATGAAACCTGCGATCTCGTACAAGCCGCGCCTGACGGGGCATCGAATGCCGTCCGCTTTCGGCGCGGCTTCATGCTTGGCGATGGAACCGGGGCGGGCAAGGGCCGCCAATCGGCCGGCATCATACTTGACAACTGGCTTCAGGGTCGGCGCAAGGCGGTCTGGATTTCAAAGTCCGACAAGCTGATCGAAGACGCGCAGCGCGATTGGTCGGCACTCGGGATGGAGCGGCTTTTGGTGACGCCATTGTCACGCTTCAATCAGGGCAAGCCAATCGGGCTGACCGAAGGCATCCTGTTTGCAACCTATGCCACGCTGCGCTCCGACGAGCGCGGCGAGAAGGTTTCGCGGGTCCGTCAAATCGTCGATTGGTTGGGAACCGATTTCGACGGTGTGATCATCTTCGACGAGAGCCATGCCATGCAGAACGCCGGTGGCGGTAAGGGAGAACGCGGTGACGTCGCCCCATCGCAACAGGGGCGCGCCGGTCTGCGCCTGCAACATGCACTTCCCAATGCCCGGGTGGTCTATGTCTCCGCGACCGGTGCGACCAGCGTTCACAACCTCGCCTATGCCCAGCGCCTCGGCCTCTGGGGCGGAGAGGATTTCCCGTTCGCCACTCGCGCCGAATTCGTCGAGGCCATTGAGGAGGGCGGCGTCGCAGCAATGGAGGTGCTCGCCCGCGACCTGCGTTCGCTCGGGCTCTATACCGCCCGTTCGCTGTCCTATGACGGCGTTGAATATGAAATGGTCGAGCACCAGCTGACCGATGACCAGCGCCGGATTTACGATGCTTACGCCGGGGCTTTCACCATCATTCACAACCACCTTGATGCGGCAATGGAAGCCGCAAACATCACCGGGAGTGATGGCACGCTGAACCGCCAAGCCAAATCGGCGGCACGCAGCGCCTTCGAATCTGTGAAGCAGAGGTTCTTCGGGCATCTGTTGACCTCCATGAAGACGCCAACCCTTATCCGTGCGATCGAGCATGATCTCGAAGCAGGCCATGCCGCCGTGATCCAGATTGTATCGACCGGCGAAGCCCTGATGGAGCGGCGCTTGGCGGATATCCCGACCGAGGAGTGGAGCGATGTTCGTGTAGACATCACTCCGCGCGAATATGTCCTGTCGTATTTGCAGCATTCCTTCCCGGTGCAGCTCTACGAGCCCTACACCGACAGCGAGGGCAATCTTGCTTCGCGGCCGGTGGTCCGCGATGGCCAACCGGTCGAGTGCCGTGAAGCAGTTCGCCGCCGCGACGACCTCATCGAACGGCTCGCCTCACTCGCACCTGTCCCTGGCGCACTCGACCAAATCATCCAGCGCTTCGGCACCGACATGGTTGCCGAAGTCACTGGCCGATCGCGGCGGATCGTGCGGAAGGGCGAACGCTTCGCCGTCGAAAACCGAGCAGCCAGCGCCAATCTCGCGGAAACCGCCGCCTTCATGGATGACCTGAAACGCATCCTGATCTTTTCCGACGCAGGCGGCACGGGGCGCAGCTATCACGCTGATCTTTCTGCTCGAAACCAGCGCCTGCGTGTCCACTATCTGCTCGAACCGGGCTGGAAGGCCGACGCGGCGATCCAAGGTCTCGGTCGCACCAACCGCACCAATCAGGCGCAGCCGCCGCTTTTCCGTCCGATCGCAACGGATGTGAAGGCCGAGAAGCGGTTTCTCAGTACGATCGCGCGCAGGCTCGATACCCTCGGGGCCATCACTCGCGGCCAGCGGCAGACCGGTGGTCAAGGGCTCTTTCGCCCCGAAGACAACCTCGAAAGCCCTTATGCGCGCGCCGCGTTGCGCCAGCTCTACCTACTGATCGTGCGCGGCAAGATCGACGGCTGCTCGCTGGAGCGCTTCGAGGCCGCAACCGGCCTGAAGTTGACCGATACCAACGGCATCAAGGACGAGCTTCCGCCGATCACGACATTCCTCAATCGTCTGCTTGCGCTGACCATCGCGCTGCAGGGCATCCTCTTCACCGCCTTCGAGCAACTGCTCGATGCCAAAGTGGCCGGTGCGATCGCCGGTGGAACCTACGATCTGGGCCTCGAAACCCTCAACGCGGAAAGCTTCACCGTCGCCAACCGGGCGACCGTCTACACGCATCCCGCAACGGGTGCGGAAACGCGGCTGCTGACGATCGTCCAGCGTGAGCGGAACCGGCCAATGTCGCTTGGCGACGCGCTGGCATGGCGCGAGAACGACCACGGGCGCTTGCTGGTCAATGCCAAGTCAGGCCGCGCCGCGGTGCAGGTGCCCGCGCCATCGCTGATGCTTGATGATGGTGAGATCGAACGCCGCGTCCGGCTGATTCGACCGATGGAATACCATCATGTGACCCTCGCGATGATGGCTGACAGCCACTGGGAAGAAGTTGACGACCAAACCTTTGCGCATGCCTGGAACCGCGAGCTGGACGATGTTCCGACCTTTACCGACAGCACCGTCCACATCGTGGCGGGCCTGCTGCTCCCGATGTGGAAGCGCTTGCCGACTGAATCGACGCGGGTCTATCGCCTCCAGACCGATGACGGCGAACGGATCATCGGACGCCGGGTCTCCCCGGCTTGGGCTGCAAACGCCGCTACGGTTGGGGTGCCCGCCTTAACCGGCGAAGATACCTATGTGGCATTGATCGAAGGGCGCGCGGTCATCGATCTTGCTGAAGGGCTCGGGCTGCGCCGAGTGAGGATCATGGGTGCGAGCCGCATCGAACTCACCGGCTTCACCGAGGCGATGCGTGAGAGATTGCGCGCCTTCGGCCTCTTTACCGAGATCATTGCATGGAAGCTGCGCTTCTTCGTGCCGGTTGATCACCATGGCCCGGCCGTGCTCAGCCGTTTGCTCGAGACCTACCCGCTCTTGCGCATCGTTGAGAGGGAGGCGGCGTGATGGTCCGTCATGATGCTGGTGAACTTGCACACCGGCTTGGCCGAAACGCCGAGGCGGTGTGCCGCCGTTATCTCGATGCAGGCCGCAAACAGGGCAACTACTGGCTGGTGGGCAACGCGTACAACACGCCGGGGCGCTCCCTCTTTATCCGGCTCAGCGACTCCCCCAAAGGCCCTGCGGGCAAATGGCAGGATGCCGCGACCGGCGAGCACGGCGATTTGCTCGACATCATTCAATTGGCACTGGGGCTGGTTGATTTTGCCGATGTTGCCGCGGAAGCACGCGCCTTTCTAAGCCTGCCACACCCAGAACCCGTTCGACTGAAGGACAAGTTGCCGCGCGCTGCGTCAGGTTCGGTCGAGGCTGCAAGGCGGCTCTTTGCCATGTCGCAGCCACTCGGCGGTTCTCTGGCCGACACCTATCTGCGACACCGTGGCATTGCTTCTCCTCCCGGGCCAGCCAGCCTGCGCTTCCATCCCCGCTGCTATTACAGATCGGACGGAGACGAGGTCACCCAGACATGGCCAGCAATGATCGCCGCCGTCACCGATCTCGATGGCCAGATCACCGGGGTTCATCGTACCTGGCTCACACCGGGCGGCAAGGACAAGGCGCCCGTCGATACGCCGCGTAAGGCGATGGGAGACCTGCTCGGCCATGCGGTTCGCTTTGGCGTGCCCGGCGAAATCATGGCCGCCGGTGAAGGCATCGAAAGCGTCTTGTCCGTTCGCGAAGTCTCGCCTGGCATTCCTGTGGCGGCAGCGCTCTCGGCAGGGCACCTCGCTGCCACCGCGTTCCCTGATGCGTTGCGCCGTCTCTACATCATCCGCGACAATGATCCTGCGGGCGACTGGGCACGTGCTAGCCTGGTCGAGCGAGCCAACGCGGCAGGGATCGAGGCGATCGTGCTGTCGCCGGCGCTCGGGGATTTCAACGAGGACCTCTGCGAATACGGCATCAATGCACTGCGGGCGGGTGTCCGGGGCCAACTAGCCCCGCAAGATGTCGCTCGCTTCTTGGACTTCCCTGCTTAACCAGCGGCCCGGGCACGGTGTGCGGCCATATGCCATCCTATCCATCGCTATAAATCCCGCCATCGAGAAGAGGCCGCGCCCGGCCTTCGAGAGGGCGATAGGCCCACAAACGTTCCAGCCCGGCAATGGCGGCGGTCCGCTATTTTCCGGCGGCGCGCCCTTGGCGCGCCTTTCCATCGCGAAGCAAAATAACGGGCCTCTGCCATCCTCCGCTGTCGCTTCGGCTCTCCGAGTGCAGGGCCAGCCCGTTCGTGGGCTTCATCGCCATGAAGGCCGCGAGGGCGCGGTCCAATCGATGGAGCATCCGATGGACGACCACGACGACTTTGAACCTGACCACGCCTCTTCCCCGACCGACCACGTTCTGCAGGAGCTTCAGCTCTACGGCTACCGCCCCTTCGAGGATGAACCCGATCCCCGACCATTGCCCGAAGGCAACCGTGTCGCAGGTGCCATCGCGGACATCTTCGATGCCCTGATTTCCAGCATGGAAGACACACGCCTCGAACCCGACCTCGACGATCTCCTGTGGTCGACCGTCAACCTCTTTCACCGAGCTTGCCAGAGGATCGAACGCGAACTCGACGATAATGAGGTCGGCCAGCGCCGCCTTCAGAACGAGCAGGATGGCAGCGAGGTGAAGTCAGTCGAACTGGAACGCCTGACTGCCCTGGGTCAAAGTCTCCTTGAACGGAGGGATGCCTTCGAACTGATGCGCGATCAGGCCGCTGACCATTTCGAGCGGCAAACCCGGTCAAGCTGGAAACCGCACTCTGGCTCCATGGTCAACCATCGCCACCTGACGTCCGCCATGATCGACAGTCGCGACTTTATCAGCGCCAAACGGCGTGCTGAAACCGAAGTGCTCCTTCCCGCAGGGCCGAAGATTGCATTTTCAGGCGGCGAGAGCACGGACCATCAGTTGATCTGGGCCAAGCTTGACCAGATCAGAGCCAAGCATCCCGACATGGTGCTGATGCATGGAGGCTCGCCCAAGGGTGCCGAGAAAATCGCATCACGTTGGGCGAATACCCGTAAGGTGCCGCAGATCGCCTTCAAACCCGACTGGACGCGCCATGCGAAGGCAGCGCCCTTCAAGCGCAACGATCAGATGCTCTCCGTCATGCCGATCGGCGTCATCATCTTCCCTGGCACGGGTATTCAGGACAATCTCGCTGACAAGGCCCGCAAGCTCGGGATTCCGGTCTATCGGTTCAGCTCGGGCGGCGCATAAGCGTCGCCCCTGCAAATGATGCCTCCCCAATTTCCTGGAAGCAATTACTCAGCTCTGTCAGGGTGATCAGTTCACAGACCTACAGGGGCGATTGATGACACTTGTCAGCGTGCGACTAGATAGTAGCTTTGGAGTCCGTCGCCTCGCTGCGCTGGCAGATAGTCGAGCCTCGATCAGGCGCGAAGACGGTTCTTTCAAGACAGTCAGCGATACAACGACGAAACTGTTTGCCCTTCCCGTCCGGTGCTTCCAATTGGACGCACTCACCCCGGGAACCGGCACTTGGGAAACCCCCTATTACGAAACGCAGGTCGGGCTCGGCTTTTCAGGCTCGTGTTTCGAGTGCCTGTCACTCGTCACGCACCTTTCTCGAGCTTTCGGCGCGCTCATAGCCCCGCAGGGCAATGAACCGACGCCGGAAGCTGCTGGCTTGGTGAATCTGGCAGGAACATTCATCACGGATTACTTCCATAAGCACAGCGGAGTCGGCAATCCGATCGCGTTGTTCCTGCTCTTCGGTTTTGAAGGCGAAAAGCCATGGGTAGCGAAGCTCACATGGCGCCTTGAGGAAGGCCTCCGTCAAAAACTCGAATGGGCCGATGGAAATACACTCATGACTATCGGCCAGGATGCGCTGTTTGAGCAGTATGCTAGCAACCTCAGAGACAAGGTCGGAAAGCACAAGGCTAGCGTCAAAGCCAAAATCAACCCCAAACAGGATCGTGCGGATCGCGAGCTACTTCTGGCTCAACATGATGTGGCCGATAAAAAACTCGTGGAAGAAGGGGCGCTGCGAGATATCGAAAATGAGTTTGTCGGCTCGATTGGCGGTGTCTTGCAGCGCCTCGAACTAAGCTGCCAAGGCGGAATTATTTCCGCCGGTTATACCCGCGATGATCAGCCTTATATCGATGGCTCCCAATGGTCGGTCACGACACGCGGAGCCCTCGCTCCGATCCCGATCGTCGAGAAGATGGGGCGCCAAATCAGGCCTTGGCTCAAATTTGACGAGAACGACCAAACCCGGGGTGCAGGAGGCTCACCTCCCTGATTACACGAGCATCGGGCTGGAACCCAGACACCTGTCGCGAAGTTCATCACCCCCTTCAAATGCGCTAATCCTTGGCCCGGCCAAGGGCTTGACGCCATCAACCCGTGAAGGGTCGGACTACGCAAGCGTGCCGCCGCACTGGCTTTGCCAGCACGGTGATTGCAGCCCTTGGCCGGTCACTTCGGGCGCCTGTCAGCGGGGGATGCGCCTCCGCTTCGAACAGGAGCAGGTCCGATGTCCCTCAACGACGCACAAGCTTTTGCCTTCAGTCTCGCAGCAACCCTGATGGTCGCCATCGTCATTTTCCGCGCCGGCGACGGCAGCCTTTCGGTCGTTCCCGCCACCGAATTCGATCACGACGCCGAAGTCATCGCCGAAATCGATCCATTTGCCCCCTGACGGGTTGCGACGGGCCAATCGGAGCAGAGATCCCCTCGATTTCTGCTCCCGCTCGGCCCTGACTTTCGCTATACTGCCCAACGCGCCGTGGAGGTGGTGGAGGCGCGACCGTCGGACCATTTCTCACGGGAGAGCACCACCATGATTGTCCTCGGCATACTGCTGTCCATCGCTGCAATCGGCTTCTTTTGCTGGTTGCTGTTCACGCTTGCTGTTTTTGCGCTGCCCTTCTTTGTCGGGATGAGCGCAGGAACCTGGGCCTATCACACTGGCGCCGGCTGGCTCGGCGCGATCCTGGTCGGCCTCACCGCCGCAGGATTGACGCTGGGTCTTGGTCAGATCTTGCTGATGACCATACGCCCCCTCTGGGCGCGGCTGCTCATTGCGCTCGCCTTCGTCGCGCCCGCCGTGTTCGCCGGCTATCATGCGACCCACGGCATCCTGAAGCACACCATGCCGTCCGAAACGTGGCAAATGACCTTCTCGGTCATCGGCGCGATCGCTGTCGGTGTCACCGCGTTCACCCGGGTCGCGGGAATGGCAGCCACCGACCGATCCAGCCCGAACCTCGCAAGGGCCTGACATCCCCGGGGATCGGTGGGCCAGAAGGCGAGCGTGTCGATGCATCGCCGGACTCGTCTGCGAAGTCAGAAATCGCCGGGCTGAGTCTGGATCGCGATCATACCGCAGTCCGGCACCTACACCGAGGATACTCGAACAGACCGCAGCATTTGCGCGATGGCCAGCGTAACCACCAGACCGGGGCTTCGCACAGTCGTCGGTGCGGATGATGGCGTAGCGCAGCCGGAACTGGCGGGAACAAGCAGACGGCAAACGTCGCCCTTCCTGCCTCGTGGATCGCGCGAGGTCGCCAATATCTCCTGTCGCTGATCGCCTTGCGCCTGCTCCAATCGGCCTCTTCAATTGGCTGATCTGGCCGAAGGTCGGCTTCGCCTCGACCGCCTATGCCGCAACGGCGCTTGCGCCAACTTTCTTCCCCTGCCGGCTGAAGCCGCCATTCCTCGCGAAACAAGAAAGCTGCCTTTGCGCCGTCCTCCGCGATGCTTCGGCAGCAAGCTGTGCGCCGTCGGTCGCCTCCGGCCCCCCGATCGCCATCGAGGCCGCAATGGTGCGGGCTCGAATACGAAAGAATGGAGATTTCTCATGGCTACCATCGGCACCTTCAAGAAGGCTGGCACGAACGAGTTCACCGGCGACATCGTCACCCTCAACGTCCAGGCCAAGGGCGTGCGTATCATCCCCGACCCGCGCGCGAACGGCGAAAACGCCCCCAGCCACCGGGTTCTGGTCGGCCGTGCCGAAATCGGTGCAGCCTGGTCGAAGCGCTCGGGCGAGGGTCGCGACTACCTCGGCCTGAAGATCGATGATCCCAGCTTCAACGCCCCGATCTACGCCAACCTCTTCGACGACGAAGACGGCGAAGGCTACTCGCTGATCTGGTCCCGGCCGAACGGCCGCCGGGGCGACTGAGGTCCCGGCGGAGGCCCCGGCCAGAACGGCCGGGGCCTCCGCCGCTTCGGCGACCGAATCAGTTCGAAGCTGGACGGCAAGTAACTTGCGTTTCAAGGTTCAGTTGGTGGTGGATTGCAGTGGCAATCCGGCCAAGAGCGACTAATATAGTCGTAGTTCTGGCGTGTGCGCTCGCGCCGGTGGGAGGTGATCGTGCATGATCACCGCTCGACAATCGCGGGCCGCGCGCGCGTTGCTGGGATGGACACAGGAGACGCTCGCTGACAGGGCCCAAGTATCGCTGACCGCGCTTAAGCGCCTCGAATCCGAAAGCGGGCTCGAGGTCTATGAGACGACGCGCGATCAGGTACGGCGGGCCTTCGAATCAGCCGGCATCGTCCTTCTGTCCACGGAAAAGGGCGAAGGTGTTCTGCGGCTCCACGAATCAGGAAAGCAACTGGCCAAGCCCTAGCGGATCAAGCCAGGCTATCCATTTCCCCGAAAAATTCTGGGCAACGCTGTCCTGGATCAATGTTAGAACCAGTGGGCACGCGCACACATGCTTAGGGCAACCTGGTATCCGGTGATGGGCCAATCGAAACCGCAGTTCCTTGATGAACCGCCGCAAGGTGAGAAGCTGACGGCTTACGACCGCGAGCATATGGTTCTGTATCTACGGCTGCTTGATGCCCACCGAGACGGTGCCGATTGGCGCGAGGCTGCAGAAATCCTGTTCGGCATCAATCCTGCGTCAGAGCCGGAACGGTCGCGCAAGGTCCATGACGCTCATCTTGCGCGCGCTCAATGGATGACCAAGCGCGGCTATCAGGAACTGCTGCGCAAAGATGAAACCGACTAGCCGGTGATGCCGCTGCGGCATCACCTGTTGCCAACATTGAGACTTCCAGCGCTGCCCGTATCTCGGAATCATACCCCTCCCGCAATCGATTGATATCGAGGGAGAAGCAGGATGATGCCAGACGCATCACAATGGCGGTCTGCGGCACGCTATGAACCTGTCGAGGAGATGACCGCCTCGGCGCTTGCATGGGAATGGCTGCGCAGAAACGAAGGCTACAATCAGGACTTCGAGGCATTGTCAGCAAAGGACGCTGACACGACCACGCTGACGGAGACCATCCGTCAGCGCTGGAGGTTGCGATTTCGCGGCAGACCCCGCGATCGATCACGCTACCCAACCAGTGTTCTGGATGGCGCAGGACGATACCAGTGTCGTCGTTCTTGCCGCTGCGCCTGATGAGCTGGTTCGTGCTGAGCAACACTGGCTAGATCCTGAGCGCTTAGACGGCGACTGGGATGCCGCCAAAGCCGACAGAATGGTTTTGCTGGGTAATGGCAATCAGGTTCAGGTCCTGACTGTCGCAAGAGAGGGCCTGCCGCTCGCGGCGGTCATACCGCTCGACATTGATGGATTTTCCAGGCTCGAAGCCGTGCACCGCCTCCTGGCAGCCATGCACCGCCGCACAATTCCCCCAGATACGAGGCTGACCCGCCAACAGCGCCAGCGCGCACGGCGCATGCTGCAAGCATTTGACGGCTCGCGCGACGGAGCCACGCAGCAGGACATAGCGCAAATCCTGTTCCGCACCGGTCCTGTTACCCGCGACGAATGGCAGGCGTCTTCGTCTCGCTTCGCGATCATGGCCTTGTTGAAGGATGCCCGCGCCATGGTCGCGGGCGGCTATCGCCACCTCTTAAGGCACCGACGCCGCACCTGAGCGACGCCCCCCAATTCCCGGTGTGGGAATTTAGGCCCCCTCAAAACCCCACTCCACCTCGCCAATTTTGCTTCGCCATTGTGGCCTTCGACCGCCGGATCTTCGGCGGGCAACGAAAGGCCGACCCATGCGACCCGATCTCGCCGTTCTGCCGCCACGCTACCTGCGCACCAAGGAAGCGGCCGCGTTTCTCAGCCTTTCGCCTCGAACGCTTGAGAAACACCGGACTTACGGCACCGGCCCCGCCTACAAGAAACTCGGTGGCCGGGTCGTCTACTCGATCGACGATTTGCAGCACTGGGCCGAGCGCGGCGCCGTCACCTCGACATCAGACCCACGCGGCACGGTGCTGCCGGCGAAGTGGCATCCAGAAGATGCCGTTTCGATGGCCAGCCGCTTCGCGCGCTGACCCTGGCTGACCCGAACCATGGCGATTCGCCTCACATCCCTATCGGAACGCGGTCAGCTTGATCTGTTCCGCACGATCCCCGGCAATGTCGCGCCGCGCGACGCGCAGGACCTGATGGCCTATCCCTTCTTTTCCCTGTCCAAGACCCACCGGGTAACCCCCATCGATTTTGCCTCCGGCAATGTCACGATCCGGGTCGAAGCAGTGCCTGATCACGGCATGGCAACCATCTGGGATGCGGACATCCTGATCTGGGCTGCCAGCCAGATCGTCGAGGCACGCGATGCAGGATTTCGGACGTCCCGCCTGATCGTTGCAACGCCCTATGAAGTGCTCAAGTTCATCGGGCGCGGTACGTCCTTGCGCGATTATCAGCGGCTGAAGGCTGCCTTTGACCGGCTGCAATCGACCACTGTGGCCACGTCGATTCGCCAGCATGCCGAAGGGCGCCGGCACCGATTTTCTTGGATCAACGAATGGAAGGAGCGTCGGGACGGCAACGGCCGACCTGACGGTATCGAGCTGATCCTCCCCGACTGGTTCTATCAAGCCGTACTTGACGATGCGCTCGTGCTGACCATCGACCGGGCATATTTCGGGCTTACAGGCGGCCTTGATCGCTGGCTCTATCGCCTCGTGCGCAAACATGGCGGCAAGCAACGCAATGGCTGGCGCTTCGACTTGCGTCATCTGCACCAGAAGTCTGGCAGCCTGTCGCCCTTCAAGCGGTTCGCTTTCGAGCTGCGCGACATCGTTCGTCGTCAGCCGCTCCCTGGCTATGTCTTGCTCCTCGAGGTCGAACGCGGCGGCCGCACGCTGCTCGCATTCAAGCCGTCGGCACCTTGTGGAAAGCCTGTGGACGGCGTCGTGCCATCGGGAACCGAGGGGCACGTGCCATCAGGAACCCATGGGTCGTGCCAACGGGAACCGGAACGAGGTCTAAACCCAAACAGCAAAAGCAGAATTTCCGTCTCTAACTTAGACTCTAACCAAGAATCTAACTTTGAAGCGCGCGCGCGTGATGTGCGCACCCTCATCGACACGGTTCGCGGCCATCTCTCGGTCAACGTCCGGCCCCGGCGACCTCCCAACCGCAACGACCAGGATGTGGCGCAAGCGCCCAAGCTTCCCTTCGATGTGCCACCGGAGAAGCCGCAATGCTGAACCATTGGCCCCGACGCGCGCGCTGTCTCAGCACCTTTCGCCCCTCGACTGCAATCATCCCAGGAGACCCGTCATGACCAATGTCACGGCTCCCAGCGCGCGTGCCCATGTGTTGCCGCACGCGCGCTGTGCCGACACGCTGACCCACGTTGAACTCACGCATATCGAAAAGCGGATCGAGAATTGGATCAGGTTCGGCCGCCATGTTCACGAACAGCTTCTGGATCGCCGACGCCGGGTTCTCTCCTACCGCCCGGGCAGCGTATTTGCTTTCGTTCGATGGGCCGCCAACGACTACGGAACCGTCGTTTCCCGGATCGATGTCGTGCGCGCCGTCGGACCAAGCGAAGCCTACCAGACGCTACCATTTGTGCGGCCTGGTGGTGAAATCCTGCTTACAGTCGATGGTTGGCCGAAGGTCGAGCAAGTGCTCCGCCACATCGATACCGTGGAAGCCGCCGGGCTCGAAGGCTGCGACATAGCCCCGGATCACTGGCGCCATGTGGCCAACCGAATGAGCGTCGGTCAGGCACCCCGCGCTTACACAGCTGAGCGCCATCAAGCGTGGCTCAAGCGGCGGGAGATCGAAGGATGACCCGCTTCTGCTACGTCATGGCAACGTATTTCACGGTGCTCGGCACTGGCATCACAGCCTTTGTTTCCATGCCGCTTCGGTTGGTCTGGAATGCGTCGGCCAGTGTTCCGATTGGCCTTTACGACATTGGTCCGTCCCGTGACCTACGCGTCGGGGACATCGTGGCCGTGATGCCTCCCCGGCCGCTCGCAGACTTCATGGTGGAGCGCGGCTACATTGCCCGAGGTGTGCCCTTGATGAAGCATGTCGCGGCCCTGCCGGGACAGACTGTGTGCCGTTTGAAAGACACGGTGACCGTGGACGGCATGGTGCTCGGTACGGCGCTCGACCGGGACCGAATGAGGCGCAATCTTCCGGTCTGGCAGGGCTGCCGTCGCATCATGGCGGGCAGCATATTCCTTATGAACGCCGCTGTGAGAGACAGTATCGACGGTCGCTATTTCGGCCCCATCCCGGCGGGAACGGTGATCGGTCGAGCCACGCCCATTTACACCGACGAGGCTGGCACCGGCGACTTCGTTTGGCGTGCCGACACCCCTCGAACACCCCGCTGACCACCATCGCCGGCAAGCCGCACTGCGCGCCGACGCATATCACA
Organism: uncultured Stakelama sp.; assembly: GCA_964638495.1. Taxonomy (GTDB): domain Bacteria; phylum Pseudomonadota; class Alphaproteobacteria; order Sphingomonadales; family Sphingomonadaceae; genus Sphingomonas. The sequence goes on from CAZXBM010000003.1 coordinate 43,650, forward strand.
CCACGCAACCCAAGGAGACTTCGATGCCTCAGATCGGCACCTTCACCCGGCAGTCGGATCGCTTCACCGGGCGCATCCATACCTTCGCCCACTGCCGCGAAATCATCATCGTGCCCGCAGATGCTTCCGACACCGACAATGCTCCGGACTATCGCATTCATCTCGATTCTGGCGACGGGACTGAGTGCGGACCAGAAATTGGCGCGGCCTGGAAACGGACCGGCGAGCGCGCAGGCTCATTCATTGCCCTGATCATCGACGATCCCACCCTGCCACAGGCCATCCGCGCCAATCTGTTCCGTGACGGCGCTGAAGGTGCGTCCTGGTCACTGCACTGGAGTCGCACCAACAAGCGCGACGCGCGGGATTGATGCCATGCGTCGCACTGCCCTCCTTTTCCTTTCCGGCCTGACGTGCGCATGCGTTTTGCCGACCGCCACGCTTGCGCAATCTGCAGCAACCGAACGCGCGATGCCTGGCGTTCCCTTCGGCGAGTTCATTGCCGAGGCGGCTTCGCGCTTCGCGCTTCCCGTCACTTGGCTACACGCCATCATGCGCGCTGAAAGTCGTGGGCGGCCGCGCGCCGTTTCGCCCAAGGGAGCAATCGGACTGATGCAGATCATGCCGGCGACCTGGAAGGAATTGCGAGACCGCCATCGTCTCGGCGCGGACCCATTTGATCCGCACGACAACATCATCGCGGGCGCAGGCTACATCCGTGAATTGTTCGATCGCTATGGTTCTCCCGGCTGGATCGCTGCGTACAACGCTGGCCCGGGTCGCTATGAAGCGGCGCTCCGCGGACGACCTTTGCCCGCTGAAACGCGCGCCTATGTCACCGTCATCATGCCCGCAATCGGGCCAACAAGCGCCGCGAATCCAACAGCGATTGCGATGGTTGATCGCTTCGCGTGGACACGTTCACCACTCTTCGTTGGGCACGGTGAACAGCAGAGTCCGGCATCCGCGGTGCCGATCGACAAGCAGATCAATGAACGTCCACGGCCCGATGCATTGACGAGGGCGGCAGGCTCGCAAGGGCTGTTTATCGCCCGATCGACTGGAGACAGGCGTCAATGATCACCGCTTGGCCCCGGCACATTCTGTCGCACGATAGCGGGATATGGGCGAAGACTGTCCCCACAACCGATAGAGGGCAGGATAAAAGGGCGCACGTTGCGCTTCGGTCGGTTGCTTGTTTTTGTGACGTTTTTCGTGGGGATACGCACCCTGCGATGGTTTTTTGCAAGGTGCCGGACCGGCCTAACATCTTGTTTCCAATATGCCTTATGCACATTGGCGGGTCTGGCCATGGATGATGACCGTGAGTTCCGCATCCGTCCCGGCCGCGTTCGTTCTGGGAGCGCGCAGCGGGCAAGACCCTTTATCGCCCAAGCTCTGGCAGCCGCGCAAAAGGCGGGTGGCGGCATCTCTCGCTCCGGCCGCATCAAGGCCAGTAACACATCGCGTTTCGGGCGAGGGCAACGCGCCAGCATTCAGGCCAATCGGCTCATCAACGCGCGCACGCGCGGTGCCGTCATCAAGGCCCGGGTCGTCCGTCATAGTTCCCGCAGCGCGCCGCTTGCAAACCATCTCGATTATCTGCGCCGGGAAGGCGTGACCCGTGATGGTGAGAAGGCGCGGCTATTTGGCCCGGATGCTGACGCCGTCGAAGGCAAGGCATTTGCAGACCGCTGCGCAGACGATCGACACCATTTCCGGTTCATCGTCTCGCCTGACGACGCGCTGGAAATGTCGGACCTGAAGAGCTTCACCCGCGACCTCGTGTTGCAGATGGAAAAAGACCTCGGCTCGCCGCTCGAATGGGCGGCGGTCGATCATTGGAACACCGAGCATCCTCATGTTCATCTGATCGTGCGCGGCGTGCGCGACGATGGGCAGGATCTCGTCATCGCCCGCGACTACATCAAGGCGGGCATGCGCGACCGCGCGCGGGACCTCATTACCCAGGAATTGGGGCCGCGCACCGACCTCGATATTCGCCGGACACTGGAACAGCAGATCGTCGCCGATCGGTGGACCCAGCTTGATCGACAACTCGTTCGCGATGGCGACAGAAGCGGTATCATCGATGTGGCACCGGTGCCCGGTGGGGAGCCCGATCCGTTCCAGACTCTCAAGATTGGTCGGCTGCGGAAGCTGGAGGCACTGGGGCTCGCGGTGCAGGTCGGTCACGGCCAATGGACCATTGATGACAAGGCAGAGGTGACCTTGCGCGAAATTGGTGAGCGCGGCGACATCATCAAGCGCATGCACCGCGCGCTTACGGAAGGAGGCATTGAGCGCGCTTCATCCAGCTATGTCCTCGCAGCGGAACGGCTCGATCAACCCGTTGTGGGCCGCCTGGTCGCGCGCGGTCTCGATGATGAGCTCAAGGCCAGCGCCTATGCAGTGGTCGATGGTGTCGATGGCCGGACCCATCACGTAAAGCTTTCCGACCTCGAAGCCGCTGGCGACAGTGCGGCGGGATCGATCGTCGAGTTGCGAACCTTCGATGATGCGCGCGGCGTCCGACGCGCTGCGCTGGCTGTCAGGTCGGATCTCGACCTCGAACGCCAGATTACTGCCCCAGGTGCGACCTGGCTTGACCGGCAGGCTATCGCCCGCGGACCATCGGCAATGTCGGACAGCGGCTTCGGCGCAGAAGTGCGCGACGCCCTTGATCGCCGGGCCGAATATCTCGTCAACCAAGGGCTTGCCGAGCGGCGCGGTTCACAGGTCAACTTCGCGCGAAATCTGCTTGATACGCTGCGGCGTCAGGAACTGGCGGCACTCGGCGACAAGCTTGCTGCGGAAACCGGCAAGCCGTTCCACCGCGCAGGGAGCGGCGAATATGTTGCCGGAACCTATCGCCAGCGCCTGACACTGGCTTCGGGCCGCTTTGCGATGCTCGATGACGGCCTTGGCTTCCAGCTCGTGCCCTGGACACCTGCTCTCGAAAAGCACCTCGGCCGCCACGTCTCCGGTGTGGTCCGCAACGATGGCGGCATCGAGTGGAGCTTCGCCCGCAAACGTGGCCTCGGCCTCTGATCAACCGCCAACGAAAGGACCTCTCATGGCCGCCACAAAGATCCTCTGGGGCCAGATTATCACCGTCTTCCTGATCGTGCTCACAACGACGTGGGCTGCGACAGAATGGGTCGCTTGGCGTCTAGCCTTTCAGCCGGAGCTAGGCGCCCCGTGGTTCCGGCTCTTTGGCTTTCCAGTCTATTCGCCGCCGTCGTTCTTTTGGTGGTGGTTCGGCTTTGATGCTTATGCCCCAGCCATCTTTGTCCAAGGCGCCTACATCGCCGCATCTGGCGGCTTCATCGCGGTCGCGGTCGCCATGGCAATGTCTGTCTGGCGCGCGCGGGAGGCAAAGAAGGTCGAGACCTATGGCTCGGCGCGCTGGGCCGAACCAACTGAAGTCAGAGCAGCAGGTCTGCTCGGTCCTGATGGGGTCGTTCTCGGCCGTTTCCACTACGACTATTTGCGGCACGACGGCCCGGAGCATGTACTGTGCTTCGCACCCACACGATCCGGCAAAGGCGTTGGCTTGGTGGTCCCATCGCTCTTGGCATGGCCCGGATCGGCTATCGTTCACGACATCAAAGGCGAGAACTGGCAACTCACCGCCGGCTTCCGCGCCCGTCATGGCCGCGTACTGCTGTTCGACCCAACCAATGCCAAATCCGCCGCCTACAACCCGCTGCTCGAAGTCCGGCGCGGCGAATGGGAGGTGCGTGACGTTCAGAACATCGCCGACATCCTCGTCGATCCCGAAGGCAGCCTGGAGAAGCGCAACCACTGGGAGAAGACCAGCCATGCGCTGCTGGTGGGGGCCATCCTCCATGTCCTCTATGCCGAAGCCGACAAGACACTCGCCGGTGTTGCCGCGTTTCTGTCCGATCCCAAGCGCCCCATCGAATCGACGCTCGCGGCGATGATGACGACCGCTCACCTGGGGAAGAATGGACCGCATCCGGTCATCGCAAGTGCGGCGCGAGAATTGCTCAACAAATCGGACAACGAGCGATCCGGCGTGCTGTCGACGGCCATGTCGTTCCTTGGCCTTTACCGCGATCCCGTGGTCGCAGCCGTGACCCGGCGCTGTGACTGGCGCATCACGGACATCGTCGCTGGCAAACGTCCCACGACGCTCTACCTCGTCATCCCGCCGTCCGACATCAACCGGACCAAGCCGCTCATTCGGCTTCTGCTAAACCAGATCGGGCGCCGCCTCACCGAAGACTTGCAGGCCAAGGGCGGCAGGCATCGGTTACTGTTGATGCTCGACGAGTTTCCTGCACTGGGCCGCCTCGACTTTTTCGAAAGCGCGCTGGCGTTCATGGCTGGCTATGGGCTGAAAAGCTTCCTCATCGCGCAGTCGCTTAACCAGATCGAAAAGGCCTATGGCCCTAACAATTCGATCCTCGACAACTGCCATGTTCGCGTGAGTTTCGCGACCAACGACGAGCGCACCGCCAAGCGTGTCTCCGATGCCCTCGGCACCGCTACCGAAATGAAGGCGATGCGCAACTACGCCGGGCACCGTCTTTCGCCATGGCTCGGCCATTTGATGGTGTCGCGATCGGAGACGGCTCGGCCCCTGCTGACGCCGGGCGAGATCATGCAGCTTCCACCCGCTGACGAGATCGTCATGGTCGCTGGCATCCCGCCGATCCGAGCCAAGAAGGCACGCTATTTCGAGGATGCCCGGTTCAAGGAGCGCCTGTTGCCGCCACCTGCCTTGGCCGTACCGAAGCAGCCACAGCCAGACGACTGGACCAGTTTACCGTTGCCAGCGCAGCCTGCGAATGCCGAGGCATCGATAGCCAATGCGAGCGAGGACGACGATCCGACCGATTCAGAGCGCCGCCACCAGCCCGAGCTTAGCCTGGTCCAGCCCGTCGAGAACCGACAGCCCATCGCCAACGAGTTCGAGATCGAGGGCGATTACCACGACGAGGGCGATGAGCTGCCCGCACGAAACCGTGCGCTGACCGGGATCATGCAGGGCGTGGCTCGGCAGGCCTCGCTCGACCTTGGCGATGGGATGGATATTTGACCCATGACCAACCGCAAGAAGAAGACGCAGATTTCCGTCTATCTCGATCCCGATGTCATGACGATGTTGGCCGATTACGCCGCGCGCCGCAGCCATTCCCAATCCCTGGTGGCCGAAGCGGCTATCGCCTCGTTCTTATCGCCCGACGCCGCCGATCGCCGCGAAGCTGCGCTCGCCAAGCGCCTCGACCAGATTGATCGGCGGATGGCGCGGATAGAGCGCGATACGGGCATCGCTATCGAGACATTGGCGGTTTTCATCCGCTTCTGGCTTGCGACCACACCCGCTTTGGCTGAACCGGCAGCACAAGCAGCTAGGGCGAAGGCAGGGGAGCGCTACGATGCCTTCGTCACGGCCCTCGGCCGCAGACTGGCGAAGGGACCGAAACTGCGACAGGAAATCCCAGAAGACTTATCAATCGATGCTGGAAACGGCGCAGCGCCCTAAGCGGGCCGCTACAATGAAATTTTTCAAGGTAAATGGGACGGTTCGAAAGGGTGCTTTTCGTAGCGGGAAACGGAATAGACGAGATTTGAATGCGCCAAGGTCCGAATCCGGGGGGCGACCAGAGGTAGGCATACGGTCCCTCGCCGATAAATGGCCGCACCTGGGATAACCCGTCGTTCGCATCATCTGTCCGTCCTTCTCGTAGGGCGGGCTCTAATCACATCTGAAGTGCAATCAGGGGCTCAGACGACAAGCCATGCATTTTGGCTCTTGCAATACCGCACAGTGATTGAGTATACGTGAGCTGTCATCAAGAGTTGGGTCGACACCCACGCCAACCTGCCGATCCGGGCAAGGTGGTTTTGCGAAAGCAGATGTGGCTCTTCGGAGCAACGAAGCGGAAGCCGTGTCGACCCTCCGCAAGGAGGGTTTTTTTATGTCTGTCTCCGAAGTGCCAGCCGAACTGCTCGAGGCTTACAATCGCACACAGTACCTGATGCAAACTGAAAACGGTGAAATCGTGCTTCGCATCGGCCATCCGTCAAAAGCACTTGCAGAGCTGATCGAGTCGGCCGCAGCGGATGGCGGTGCATTCGTCACTGCCGAAAATCCCTTCAGCCAGCCGCTTACTGTTGATGAGAACAAAGATCGCCAGGACCACCTGCGTGAAGATTTGGCCGTGCTCGGCGCTCTGATAATTGACGGTGCGGGACACGGTGAGGATACGTCCTGGCCTGCTGAAGCGAGCTATTGCGCGATTGGAATCACACGTGATCAAGCGTGTGAGCTTGGCATCAAATACGAGCAAAATGCGATCGTATGGATTGATGCGACCGGCACCGGCGAACTGATTTTGCTGCGCTGATCGTCGCACCTCACATCGGGTTGGCCCACCTCACAGGCCGGGGGGATTTGTTCCTGATTGCCACCCCCGACGTCGTCGAAATGGCTAAAACCGGAGAATACCATGTCTGTTTTCAATGGCCTTTTTACCTCGGAATCGGTTTCCGCTGGTCACCCTGACAAATTATGCGATCGGATTTCCGACGCCGTTCTCGATGCTTTTCTCGAACGTGACCGCAATGCGCGCGTTGCGTGCGAGACTTTTGCTGCCAACGACAAGATCATCGTCGCTGGTGAATTCCGGACGGGGCGGGTCGAAGACTTCGATGCTGTTCGGTCGGCTGCACCTTCCATTGTCCGCAATGCCCTTCGGCAGATCGGGTACGGCACCTCAGAACATGATATTGATCCGGATACCTGCGAGATTGAGGTGCGGTTCAACCATCAGAGCCAGGAGATCCAAGCTGGTGTCGATGGCGGAGAAGCTACTGGGGCTGGCGACCAAGGCTTGATGTTCGGCCATGCCGTGGATGAGACCGAGGCACTCATGCCATTGGCATGGTCATTGGCCACGGATCTGATTGAACGCGCAAGCTCGCTTATCGTCCCCGGCGCTGGCATTTTGAAGCCTGACGGCAAGGCTCAAGTGACCGTCCGCTACGTCGAGGGGGTTCCAACCGGTATCGATACTGTTGTCCTGTCTTGGCAGCATGCGCAGGGTATCGCGATTGAAGATGTGCGAGATTATCTCGGAGCCGAGGTGCTCGACCACGTCGTGCCACAAGCCATGCGGGCTGACGGCTTCAAGGCCTTTCTCAATCCAGCTGGGCCGTTCACTGTGGGCGGCCCGAAGGGCGACACAGGTCTCACCGGGCGGAAGATCATCGTTGATACCTACGGCGGAGCCTGCCCCCACGGCGGCGGGGCCTTTTCCGGAAAGGACGCAACAAAAGTTGACCGATCGGCCGCATATGCAGCACGGCATGTGGCCAAGAACATCGTGGCAGCGGGCTTGGCAAGGCGCTGCACAGTTCAACTCGCCTATGCCATTGGTGTGGCGGAGCCAGTCTCCGTCAATGTTGACACGTACGGCACCGGCATCGTTCCTGACGATAGGATTGCAAAGGTTGTCCAGGAAATCTGGGACCTGACGCCAGACGGTATCATACGGGATTTCGACCTCTTGCGGCCAATATATGGCGGGACAGCAGCTCTGGGCCATTTTGGTCGATTCCGGTCACCCTCGCTCTATCTTTGGGAGGCGATAGGCGCTGCACCGACCCTTCGGCAGGCATTATCCATCTGATAGATTTGAAAGTGCAAATGCTCGCGAATACCAATGCCGGCAAGGGGAAGATGATGGGTTTGATATCCCGATTTACTTCCGGCACTGGAACGTATTGACCTAATCCGTTTGCAGCAAAATAATTACTGATCGTCAGGATTTATAAGCATGGCAGAAACCAAGACCGAAGGCTGCGTTCTCGATCCCAGAGGATTTCTGCAGCGGATAGCAGACACCTGGATGATCGATCCTGGCAAGGCCCATTGGCAGGAGGACGGCCCTGAGGGATATCATGCTTTTTCTTGGTGGCCGGGCGATTTTTGCCTGAAATGCGGTGCAAACCAGCACGAGGCATATGCTGACTCTGCGGTGCGCATCAGGATAGATACGGACTTCATCCGCGGCATTGATTTTCGCAGCGAAACACTCTCGCCTTTGCTGGCGTCCATGGCGCATCTCTACACGTCGACCTACGCATGGTTGTTCACCCCAGCCGACGTGCAAGGCGCTATCGGCGATGAAGCATTCGAGGGCATTGATCCAACTCGTTTGTGGCTATCCGCTACAGCTTATATCAGAGAAGAAACTGCAGGGTGGCTTCCAGAATTTTTTGCCCGGATGGCTATTTTGCAGCCAATTAATGCTCAGATCCAGACCAGTGAACTAGCGCAGTTGTTGCATGCAGAGCCCGACACATCGCCAGACCCTTCCGATCCGCAGGCGCCTCTAGATCAGATCCTTGGCGTATTGGGCCAAGTTATCGTTCCGATCGGCAAGGAGCGAAGCAGGTGGGATGGCTGCGAGGAGTTTGTCAAATTTGCCGAGACTTGGGGGCGATCAGACAGCTGCTTCGGCATGGGCGATCCAACCGGTCTTACGCTGGAGACGCCCTTTGGCGATGACAGCGCCCTGATCAGACTTCTCACGGATCTGGCCCACCCGCAGCTTGGTAATGGGCTACTCGCAACACTGCAGTTGCCCATGCTTGGAGACCAGCAAGAGATTTCGAAGCTGACCAACGAGCTGAATTATATGGAAGCTATCATGTGGACCGGGTTTCCGCTGCTAGGCTGTTGGCATTCGCGTGAGCTTGGCGAAAACTATGCAGCAGCCTTCTCGTTGTTTGTGCCAAATGCGCTCCACCAGCCGATGATTGCCACCAACGTAGCGTTCTGGATGCTGAATCGAGCCCGGTGGGTGAGAAGTCAGCGCTTTGAACACCTTGTCGACCGGCCAATGATTGAGATTCTGGAGCGCAGACTTAATGTGACGAACAGTGCACCAGTCGTCAGATAAACCACGGGTTTTCCGGTTGAATTGTATGTGACGTGACCATCTTAGCTGCTTCACGAATGACAGGTTTCTGCGCAACCCGCTGTTCTCTGTAATGATGGTCGATGGCGGCAAAGTGCGGTGGGTTAAACCGGTCGATGCAACGCATCATTATCCAGATGAGCAGGAGTAGTGCGATCAGCGATAAGTTCGTCTGAGAGGCCGGCCCCAGCAGCGATATGAGCGCGAAGCCGCTATTGGACCCGGCCGAGCGCTTCATCGACATAGCCTTCGAAGGCGTAGTCGTTGAGGAACTGGCGCCGCCACAGGTAACTGCGATCGACCTCGCTCAGTTCGGCCTCATTGCAGACGGCACCCCACAAGTGGATGATCGTCTCGACCTGGGTGTTGATGAGTTCACGGGCATCGCGATCACTAAGCAGGAAATTCGGTGCCGAGATGCGGCAGGTTTCCAGAAGGCTCCGCTTGTCCTCGCCTTTCACCAGCATCGCCTGATTGGCCTCACGGCCGTTACGCGGCTGCGGGCATATATCGTAGGCCTGGGTCAGCGAGAGAAGGGCGCCATCCCAGAACGCCGCATGGTTGCGGGCATGGTCGTCCGTATTGCCCGTCAGCACATTGAAGACCAACCGGCCGAACAGTTCGCGCAGTGTAGCTTGCGGATCGGTGAAGCGCGCGCGCACCATCTCGGCCAGATCAACGTAGCTCGCGTAGCGGGCCTGCATTTCGCTGAGCCCGAACATCGTCAGGGCCGAGACCATTGCGCGGCGCGTCCAGCCAGTTCCGTTCCATTCGCGATCGAAACGGCGCACCAGAAGCACGTCCTTGCCGCTGGCCTTGGCAAGCCGGACAGGTGCGACGTTCAGCCCCGCTTCTGCTGCCAGGCGCATGGCAACGAACTCCGCCTTCACGACGGCCATGGTGTCGTTGGTCGCCGAAAATTTGGCGATGAACTTGTCCGCGCCGTCCTGGATCAAGGCTTTGGGGCGTGCGCCGCCAATGGAACTGCCATGGAACAGCGCCTTTTCGAGGGCCGGGGGAATGGGTTCACCTCGCTCCACCCGTTCGGCCGCTTCCAGAAGCTCTTCTAGCGTCGCATTTTCCTGTTCGCGCGGCTGAAATTTGTCCGCTGACGTCTGGAAATCGAGCGCACCAATGCGGTCGGAACCCGAATTGAGCATGAAGGTCAGCTCGTCGAAATCGACGTAGTGCGCTGCCTCACCGCGCAGACCCGTCAGCCGATTGATGATGACCCGGCGGCCCCATGCATCAGGCGCACCGTCCCTCAAGCACCCGGCCATTTCAAGCGGGGCGTTGGGCGCTATCCTGCCGCGCTGGAGAGGCAACTCGGGCGCATAGATCGGTATGGCGTCCGCCCGCTCCAGATAGGAACGACCATAGTTGAAGGCATAGAGGCCGCCCTCCAGCTCGATCCGCCCGGCAATGACAGGCTCGAGAGCGCCCGGTAGCCATATCCACACGAAAGCTTCGGTCGCTGGTGGGACAGGACCTTGGGCAGCACCAGCTGCCGCAGCGTGCCGAGGTCGGTCAGAAGTCATCTTTCACCTCCGAGCGCGGACGCCGCACTGACTGGGGAAGGAGCGCCAACTTGTCGTTGATCCGCGAAATCTCCGGAGCAAGCCGCGAAGGCTCGTCGACGAATAACGGCACGCCCACGAGTGTCGCAGCCTCGAACACCAGTCCGATTTCCACCTTGGCGTGACCCTTCTCGATCAATTGCAGCGTGCTGCGCGCAATGCCGACCCGGGCCGCGAGGTCCGCTTCCGACATTTTGCGCTGCTTGCGTGCGAGACGAATGAGCCCTCCCATCATGGTCAGCGCTTCGCGCGTCACGCGCGAGTAAGTGCGGGGATGCTCGTTCATATGAACCTCAATGCCGGTTATGGCGGTCATAAAATCGCTTCTCGACCGCGATAACGGTCAATATCATGAGGAAAGTTAAGAATCAATAGAATGACCGCGACGGTGGGCACCAGAGCCATTCATGCAGGTTATATCGGTCATTCCTGCAAACCCGCCATGATTCGGCCGGTTCGTGCGACCATCGGCCTAGCAGAGGAGAGAACCTGGGCTCTCGCCGTGCACGAACACCCTGGAACTCCGTCGTTTTCCTGTATTTGCACGCCACAGTACTACTACGACCGAAAGCTGTTGAACCGGCCCAATTTCTGGCTCTCTTAATCATCCCCAAGCCGGGGAGAGCCTGTTCTCCCCGTCGAAAACGGGGACCCGATGGCGGCTTCACATCACAATTCGGAAAGATCGGCACGAGGCGCGCGCATGCTGCGCACCGCGCTCGGCCCCGGCATTGCCCGCCTGCTGGAAGACCCTTCTGTCGTTGAAGTGATGCTCAATCCAGATGGGCGGCTGTGGATTGATCGCCTCTCGGAAGGCCTGTCCGATACCGGCGAGCGCCTCTCAGCCGCCGATGGCGAGCGCATCGTTCGTCTGGTCGCGCACCATGTCGGCGTCGAAGTGCACACCGGCGCACCGCGCGTATCAGCAGAACTTCCCGAAACGGGGGAGCGGTTCGAGGGGCTGCTCCCGCCTGTCGTCGCTGCGCCTGCCTTCGCCATTCGCAAGCCCGCCGTCGCGGTCTTCACCCTCGAGGATTACGTCGCTGCGGGGATCATGGCGGAAGCCCAGGCCGAAGCGCTTCGGGTCGGTGTTGCGACCCGTGCCAACATCCTCGTCGCTGGCGGCACCTCAACCGGCAAGACGACGCTCACGAACGCACTTCTGGCCGAAGTCGCGAAAACCGAAGATCGTGTCGTCATCATCGAGGACACGCGAGAGCTGCAATGCACCGCGCCCAACCTCGTTGCCATGCGAACCAAGGATGGCGTCGCATCGCTCTCCGAACTGGTCCGCTCGTCGCTGCGCCTGCGCCCCGACCGCATTCCAATCGGCGAGGTGCGTGGGTCAGAAGCCCTCGATCTCCTCAAGGCATGGGGCACCGGCCATCCCGGCGGAATCGGCACGATCCATGCCAGCAGCGCCATCGGCGCGCTGCGACGGATGGAGCAACTCATCCAGGAAGCCGTCGTCACCGTGCCCCGTGCGCTGATCGCTGAGACCATCGATCTCATCGCCGTCCTCGCTGGGCGCGGCACCTCTCGCCGCCTCGTCGAACTCGCTCGCGTCGAAGGCCTCGGCCCGGACGGGGACTACTCCGTCAGCCCCATCATCCCTCAGCCCGTACAAGGAGCTTGCCAATGAACCTGCCTGTCCGCCGCCCCACTCACCGTCTGGCAACATCCATGTCCGCGGTGATCATCACCGCCATGATGGCGCCCGCAGCCCACGCCTCCGGCTCCTCCATGCCGTGGGAAGCCCCGCTGCAATCCATCCTCCAGTCGATCGAAGGCCCGGTCGCCAAGATCATCGCGGTGATCATCATCATCACTACCGGCCTGACACTGGCGTTTGGCGACACCTCGGGTGGCTTCCGGCGCCTGATCCAGATCGTCTTCGGCCTCTCGATTGCCTTTGCCGCATCGAGCTTCTTCCTGTCGTTCTTCTCGTTTGGCGGCGGGGCGCTCGTCTGATGATCGGCAGTGCCGATCAGGGCGGCGAGATCGTGGGCTATACCGTCCCGGTTCATCGGGCGCTGACCGAGCAGATCCTGCTCGGCGGCGCTCCGCGCGGCCTCGCCATCCTGAACGGCACGCTTGCCGGCGCAATCGGCCTTGGCCTGCGCCTTTGGCTCATTGGCATAGGCGTCTGGGCCATCGGCCACGTGATCGCCGTCTGGGCAGCCAAACGTGATCCGCTCTTCGTCGATGTGGTGCGCCGTCATCTGCGCATCCCCGGTCATCTTTCCGTCTGAGGGGGCTCCCGTGTTCAACCTGGCCGAATACAGCAACCGAAACAGCCGGCTCGCCGACTTTCTGCCATGGGCGGCGCTGGTCGGCGAAGGCATCGTCCTCAACAAGGACGGCAGCTTCCAGAGGACTGCGCAGTTCCGGGGGCCAGATCTCGATTCCGCAGTCCCCGCCGAACTCGTCGCCGTGGCCGGACGGCTCAACAACGCCTTCCGGCGCCTCGGATCAGGCTGGGCGATCTTTGTCGAAGCCCACCGGCATGCCGCCGCACACTATCCTGGCTGCCGGTTCCCCGACGCAGCCTCGGCGCTGGTCGATGCCGAGCGCAAAGCCGATTTCGAAGAAGCCGGGGCGCACTTCGAGTCCGCCTACTACCTCACTATCTGCTATCTGCCGCCCGCCGAGGATGCCTCCCGCGCGGAAAGCTGGCTCTACGAGGGCAGGGAACGCGGCGGTGCCGACCCCGCCGAAGTCCTGAGCGGCTTTGCCGATCGCACCGACCGCATCTTGCGCCTGATCGAAGCCTTCATGCCCGAATGCCGGTGGCTCGGGGATGCCGAGACGCTGACCTATCTGCACGCTTGCGTATCCACCCGGCGGCACCGGGTCCGCGTACCGGAAACGCCTATTTATCTCGATGCGCTGCTCGCCGATCAGCCGCTGACCGGCGGCCTCGAACCGCGGCTGGGCGCATCGCATCTGCGCGTTCTCACCATCACCGGTTTTCCGACGGCGACCACGCCGGGCCTGCTCGATGAGCTCAACCGCCTCGCCTTTCCCTACCGCTGGGCAACGCGCGCGATCCTGCTCGACAAGACCGACGCAACCAAACTGCTGACCAAGATCAGGCGGCAATGGTTCGCCAAGCGCAAGAGCGTCGCTGCGATCCTGAAAGAGGTTATGACGAACGAGGCCTCGGTCCTCGTCGACACAGACGCTTCCAATAAGGCAGTCGACGCTGATCTCGCGCTTCAGGAACTCGGCGCAGACTATGCCGGCATGGCCTACGTCACGGCGACCGTAACGGTCTGGGACGCAGATCCCCGTACCGCCGATGAAAAGCTCCGCCTAGTCGAGAAGGTCATCCAGGGCCGCGATTTCACGGCCACGCCCGAGACCATCAATGCGGTCGATGCCTGGCTCGGCTCTCTGCCGGGGCATCTCTATGCCAATGTCCGGCAGCCGCCCATCAGCACTTTGAACCTCGCCCACATGATACCCTTGTCAGCGGTGTGGGCGGGGCCGGAACGGGACGAGCATTTTGCAGCGCCCCCACTGCTCTTCGGCAAGACCGAAGGCTCGACCCCGTTCCGGTTTTCCATTCATGTCGGCGATGTCGGGCACACGCTCGTCGTTGGTCCGACCGGCGCGGGCAAGTCCGTCCTGCTCGCCCTCATGGCGCTTCAGTTCCGGCGCTACGCCGGTGCTCAGGTCTTTGCCTTCGATTTCGGCGGTTCGATCCGCGCGGCCGCGCTCGCCATGGGCGGTGATTGGCACGATCTTGGTGGCGGGCTCACCGACGCCTCGGACACATCCGTCAACCTGCAACCACTCGCGCGCGTCGACGAGCTTGCCGAACGGGGCTGGGCCGCTGACTGGATCAGCGCGATCCTTGCGCGCGAAGGCGTGGCAATCACACCTGACGTGAAGGAATACATCTGGACGGCGCTTACTTCTCTGGCATCGGCGCCGGTCGAGGAACGGACCGTTACCGGACTTGCCGTCCTGCTCCAGTCCAACGACCTCAAGCAGGCACTTCGGCCCTACTGCGTGGGCGGCGCTTATGGCCGCCTTCTCGATGCCGAGGCCGAATATCTCGGCAGCGCCACGGTACAAGCCTTCGAGACCGAGGGGCTCATCGGAACCGGCGCGGCTTCCGCTGTCCTGGCCTACCTGTTCCACCGGATCGAAGACCGCCTCGATGGGTCACCCACGCTGATCATCATCGATGAAGGCTGGCTGGCGCTCGATGACGAGGGGTTCGCCGGTCAGCTGCGCGAATGGCTCAAGACACTGCGCAAGAAGAACGCCAGCGTCGTCTTTGCCACCCAGTCGCTGTCCGACATCGACGGGTCGCCAATCGCGCCGGCCATCATCGAAAGCTGCCAGACCCGTCTGATGCTGCCCAACGAACGGGCGATCGAGCCCCAGATCACGGCCATCTATCGCCGTTTCGGGCTCAACGACCGCCAGATCGAGATCATCGCGCGCGCCGCTCCCAAGCGCGACTATTACTGCCAGTCCCGTCGTGGCAACCGGCTCTTCGAGCTGGGACTGTCCGATGTTGCGCTGGCGCTCTGCGCTGCCTCGTCGAAAACCGATCAGGCCGCCATTGCCAAGATCCTCAGCGAGCACGGGCGCGAAGCCTTCCTCCTTCAATGGCTTCGACACCGCGGGCTCGGCTGGGCCGCTGACCTCGCCCCCAACCTCACCAACCAGGACAAAGCCCCATGAAACTGCGCCGCTCGCGCAGCGTTCGGCTCATTGCCGCGCTGCTTGTCGCCCCTGTCGCTCTCTCGCCGATGCTGGCAGCGCCAGCTTATGCCCAATTCGGGTTCGGCGGGATCGTCTACGATCCGTCGAACTACGCACAGAACGTGCTGACGGCGGCGCGATCGCTCCAGCAGATCACCAATCAGATCACGTCGCTGCAAAATCAGGCGCAGTCGCTGATCAACCAGGCCCGCAATCTCGCGAGCCTGCCCTATTCCGCGCTCCAGCAGCTTCAGCAGTCGGTGCAGCGCACCCAATCGCTCCTGAGCCAGGCCCAGAACATCGCCTACGACGTGCAGTCGATCGATCGCGCCTTCCAGCTCAAATACGGCAGCACCGCCATGTCGGCGAGCGATACCCAGCTCATCATCGATGCACGCGCGCGCTGGCAGAATACCGTCGGCAGTTTGCAAGACGCGATGAAGGTGCAGGCCGGCGTGGTCGGCAATTTAGGCACCAACCGCTCCCAGATGTCCGCTCTCATCGGCCAGAGCCAGGGTGCAACCGGTGCCTTGCAGGCCGCACAGGCCGGCAATCAGCTCCTCGCGCTTCAGGCTCAGCAGCTCGCCGATCTCACCGCCGTCGTCGCTGCCAACGGTCGGGCGCAGGCGCTCCAGTCAGCGGAACAGGCGGCCGCCGCTGCGCAAGGGCAGGAACAGCGCCGCCGGTTTCTGACCCCCGGCGCGGGCTACCAGCCCGGCAACGCCAAGATGTTCCAGCCCGGTAACTGAGGCCCGACGATGGACGGCAAAACCCTCGCACGCATTGGCGCAGTCGCCTTCGTGGCGCTCGCGATCACGGCAACGGCGATCGATATGGACCGGAGCGACCCACTGCCCGATTCGGCCCTATCGAAGCAGCCGTCCATCGTTCGGCATGATCCGCTTGATGAGCAACTGACCCGTTGCTCGCAGGCAGGCGAAGCGGGGGCCGCCGATCCCCAATGCCTCAAGGCATGGGCCGACAATCGCCGCCGCTTTCTCGGCCAGCCTCCTGCGCCAGGCGAGGTCTCTGCAGCCCGGTCGGAGGTCCGCTGACCATGGGCGGCACAGGCGTCATCGACCATTTTCTCGAGGTCTTCACCCGCTACATCGATGGGGGCTTCGGCCTTCTGCACGGCGAGGTGGCGTTCATTGCCACGACGCTGGTCGTCATCGACGTCACGCTCGCCGCGCTGTTCTGGTCGTGGGGCACCGACGACGACATCATGGCGCGCCTCATCAAGAAGACCCTGTTCGTGGGCATGTTCGCCTACATCATCGGCAACTGGAACAATCTTGCCCGCATCGTCTTCGAGAGCTTTGCCGGCCTCGGCCTGAAAGCGAGCGGAACGGGATTCAGCACCGCTGATCTCCTGCGACCGGGCAAAGTCGCGCAGACCGGCCTCGATGCCGGTCGCCCGCTGCTCGACTCCATCTCCAATCTGATGGGCTACTGGTCCTTCTTCGAAAACTTCATCCAGATCGCCTGCATGCTCTTCGCCTGGGTGCTCGTGCTGCTCGCCTTCTTCGTGCTCGCCGTCCAGCTGTTCGTCACCCTGATCGAGTTCAAGCTGACCACGCTCGCAGGCTTCGTGCTCATTCCCTTCGGACTCTTCGGCAAAAGCGCTTTCATGGCCGAACGTGTGCTCGGCAACGTCATTTCGTCGGGCATCAAGGTCCTCGTCCTTGCCGTCATCATCGGCATCGGCTCAACGCTCTTTTCGGAATTCACCGCAGGGTTTGGCGGCGCGACGCCATCGATCGACGATGCGATGGCGATCGTCCTGGCCGCACTGTCGCTGCTTGGCCTCGGCATCTTCGGGCCGGGCATCGCCAACGGCATTGTCTCGGGCGGACCACAACTTGGCGCAGGCGCCGCCGTGGGCACCGGACTTGCAGCCGGCGGCGCGGCCGTCGCCGGTGCGGCCGCCGCCGGCGCCATCGCCTCGGGCGGGGCATCACTGGTCGCCGGCACCGCCGCCGCCGCTCGTGGCGGCGCAACCCTCGCAGGCGGTGCATCGACAGCCTACAGTCTGGGAGCCGCAGGACAGTCCGGCATGACCGGCGTTGCGTCGGGCGTGGGCAATGTCGCTAGCACTGGCGCGCAAGCTGCCGTCTCTCCCCTCAAGCGCGCGGCCTCGAAGGCGGCCGATAGCCTCAGGTCCAGCTATCAATCCGGCGCCAATGCGGCTGCCGAGATCGCTGGCGGTACTGCTGAAGAAGAGGCTTCTGGCGTCGCCGCGTCGCCCGCAACTGCCGAAGGCCAGCCCGATTGGGCCAAGCGCATGAAGCGCAATCAGCAGCTCTCCCAAGGTGTCCAGGTCGCCGCGCACGCCGTCAAATCAGGCGACAGCCATGGCGGCGGCACGTCCATCAACCTTTCCGAAAGCGACTGACCATGAGCCTCTTCAAACGACCCTCGACCCATTACGGCAAATCGCCTGAGCCCGAGACACCCTACCAGCGCGCCGGCCAAATCTGGGATGACCGCATAGGCTCGGCCCGCGTTCAGGCGCATGGCTGGCGGCTGATGGCATTCGGCTCGCTCATGCTGTCAGCAGGTCTCTCCGCAGCGCTGATCTGGCAGACCGCCAGCGGCTCGATCGTACCCTGGGTGGTGCAGGTAGACCATCTGGGGCAGGCGCAAGCAGTCGCTCCGGCTACTGCCGACTATCAGCCGTCCGATCCCCAAATCGCCTTCTACCTCGCTCGTTTCATCGAGCAGGTCCGCAGCATCCCGGCAGACCCCATCATCGTGCGCCAGAACTGGCTGCGCGCCTACGACTTCACGACGCAAGCCGGAGCACTTGCCTTGGGCGACTATGCTCGCGCCAACGATCCGTTCGCCAAGGTCGGCAAGACGCAAGTGGCGATCGACGTCTCCAGTGTGATCCGCGCATCGCCGACCTCGTTCCGCGTGGCCTGGGTCCAACGCACCTATCAGGACGGCTCGCTCGCCGCGACCGAGCGCTGGACCGCCATCCTCACCATCGCCGTGCAACCGCCCCGCGATCCCGAGAAACTCCGGGCCAATCCGCTCGGCATCTACGTCAACGCCATCAACTGGTCGAAGGAGCTTGGACAATGACACCCACCTTGCGCAAAGCTGCGAGCCCGCTCTTCCCGGCTTTCTTCATCTCCGCCATCCCGGCCATGCGCAAAACGGCGCTGCCTCTGCTGCTCGGCACATCTGTCCTCGGCGGCTGCGCGACAGTGCAGAAGCCGCCCGCCATCAATTTCGATGATGCGCCCGCCGCCGTGCAGACCGCCGATCCGCCAGCACCGGTCCAGGTTGTCGAAATGCCGAAGATCTTGGCTCTAACGGGACAGCTGAAGCCGCTTGGCCCGGACAGCGCGCCAACGCCCGACCTGCCTGATCCAGCCTCCCGCGTGAACGCCGCCAATGCCGCCGCGCGGATGCAACCGGTCAGGAACGGCTTCATCAATGCCATCCAGATCTACCCGTTCGTCGATGGGGCGCTTTATCAGGTCTATACCGCGCCGGGACAGATAACGGACATCAGCCTCCAGCCCGGAGAACAACTCGTCGGCTCCGGCCCTGTCGCTGCCGGGGATACCGTGCGCTGGATCATCGGTGACACCGAAAGCGGCGTCGGGGCATCGCGGCAGGTCCACATCCTCGTCAAACCGACCCGCGCATCGCTGATGACCAACCTCGTCATCAACACCACGTCGCGCACCTACCACATCGAACTGCGGTCCACCGACAAGACCTATATGGCCTCGGTGTCGTGGCAGTATCCGCAAGACCAGCTCATCGCCCTTCATCGCCAGAATGCCGAGGCAAGGGCCGCCGAGCCAGTTGCCTCGGGCATCGATCTCACCCGGGTCAACTTTCGCTACCAAGTCTCTGGCGACCGCGTCCCGTGGAAGCCCCTGCGCGCCTTTGATGATGGTCGTCAGGTCTTCATCGAGTTTCCCCGCGGTGTTGCCCAGGGCGAAATGCCGCCGATCTTCGTCGTCGGCCCAGAGGGTAATACCTCCGAGTTGGTGAACTACCGGGTCCGCGCGAACTACATAATCGTCGATCGGCTCTTCGCGGCAGCAGAACTGCGCCTGGGGTCCGGAAAAAGCCCGCAGCGCGTTCGGATCGCCCGCACCGACGGGAGGCCGGCATCGTGACGGACGAACAGGGCCCGGGAAGGGAAGAAGGTGGGGCGCGGCAGGGCGATGTCCGGCCGGATGCGCCAGACGGAGATGACGCTCTGCCGCTGACCGGCGAGCCGGTGGTCCGCATGCGGCTGCGGCCTGAACCGCCCCGTGTGACCCGCCTGTCGCGCAAGGTGCTGGCCGCGCTCGGTGTCACAGCGGGCCTCGGTATCGGCGGCGCGCTGATCTACGCGCTCCAGGTCCAGCAGGGCGGCAAGGCAAACGAGGAACTCTACGCCACGGATGGCCGCAGCGCGCCCGATGGACTGGCCGGGCTTCCAAAGGACTATGGCGCAGTGCCCCGCCTCGGACCGCCGCTCCCGGGCGATCTGGGTCGCCCCATTCTCGCAGCGCAAAACAACGGTCAGCCGGTTCCCGTGCCCGGGATGGCAGCGCCGGTGGCCGCGCCTGCCGGCCCTGATCCGGAAATGCAGCGCCGGCACCAAGAGCTGGAGGCCGCGAGAACCGCCCGCCTGTTCTCCGCCTCTCAGGCCGCTTCGGGAAATGCCTCGTCCTCCCCGCCGCCCGTACCGGCGGCGAGCGACCTGGCCGGGCTTGGCCTCGCGCCGCAGCCCGCCACACCTTCAGCGCAGGACCGGCAACTCGCCTTTCTTGGGCAAACGCCCGACAAGCGCACGGTGGCGCCCGATCGGATCACCGGACCTGTATCGCCCAATGTGCTGCAAGCGGGCGCCGTCATTCCGGCCGCGCTGATCACCGGTATCCGCTCCGACCTCCCCGGCCAGATCACGGCGCAGGTGACCCAGAACGTCTACGACAGCCCAACTGGGCGTATCTTGCTGGTGCCTCAGGGGACGCGGATCGTCGGCCAGTATGACAGCGGCGTCGGTTTCGGGCAGCGCCGGGTCTTGATGGTCTGGAACCGGCTCATCATGCCCGATGGCCGCTCGATCGTTCTTGAGCGGCAGCCAGGTGCGAATGCCGAGGGTTATGCCGGGCTCGAGGATGGCGTCGATTTCCATTGGGGGGAGATGTTCAAGGCCGCCGCGCTCTCGACGCTGCTCGCGGTTGGCGCAGAAGCCGGGACCAACCAGAACGAGAGCAATCTGGTGCAGGCGCTGCGTTCAGGCGCTTCGAACAGCATCAACCAGACGGGTCAACAGATCGTGAGCCGCCAGTTGGGCATCGCGCCAACCCTGACCATCAGGCCGGGATTTCCAGTGCGGGTCATGGTCACGCACGACCTGGTTCTCGAACCATACGGAGGCTGACATGGCCAAGCTGAAACTCGGCCCGATCGCGGACGACAAGCCAGTCAAGATCACACTGGAGCTGCCGGCAAGCCTGCACCGCGATCTCGTTGCCTACGCTGCGATCCTCGGCCGTGAGGGCGGCCAAGGATCTTCTGATCCGTTGCGTCTGATCGTGCCCATGCTCGAGCGCTTCGTCGCCTCGGATCGCGGCTTTGCCAAGGCGCGCCGCGAAGCAGATCGCGCAGCAGGCGACTGATCGGCCGTTGTCTCGATCACCATCATGGCTTGGAAACGAGATCCTTGCCCGAATCGCTTGTCGCTTCGGGATCAAGAAAGCTGAAGGCCGACTGCTCGGTTGCGTCGGTCATCGACCGCGCCAGTTCCATCAGGCCCAAAAGCGCAGGATTGTCGTTGTTGGGTGACCAGACGGCGCAGAAGGGCAGAATTTCATCTTCGATCGGGCGGAAGACGACCCCTGGAAATTGCGCAGCTGTGGTTGCCTCGCTGGTTACGGTGAGGCCCCGGCCCAAGGCGACGAGCCGCATGAGATTATCGCGCCCGACGGCATGATGGTGGATTTCCGGGTGGCGTCCAAGATCGGCAAGCCGCTGCACCAGATAATCATGGATTTCTTGGCCAGGTGCGGCTTCGCTGACGATGAACGTTTCGTGGGCGAGAACACCGAATTGCACCTGAGGCTCGCCAGCACGCGGATGATCCGATGGCAAAACTACGAAGATGCGCTCGGACCAGAGCTGTTGGCTCGCAAATCCGGGCCATTCACCGGCGCCTGTTATGAAGGCGATATCCAACTGATGCTGGCGGATCGCGACCAGATGGTCCGCCGGATTGCCATCGATGAAGGTGAGTTTGATCGCAGCGTACTGCTCGCCGAACGTCTGAATGAGATCCGACAAGAACCCGGAGGCGAGGGAAGAGAATATCCCGATCCTGAGGTGCCCGTCCTCACCGCGACCAATTGCGGAGACCTCCGCCTTGGCCATGCCGATTTCCGCCAAGGCCTTGCGCCCCCGCTGGACGAACTGTTTACCGGCGTGAGTGAGCTTCACGCCGCCCGGCGAGCGGATGAAGAACGCCGTCCCCAAGCGATCCTCGAGGTCGCGAATTCTGCGACTGACTGCCGATTCTTGGATACCAAGTGCAACAGCTGCTCGGCGGAAGCTACCATGGTCCGCCGCCGCAACGACATAGCGAAGATGGCGAAGTTCGATATGCGTCCCGGGCAGTGCTCGTTCCCCGTTCTTCTGTCTGATTATCACGTCAGACTTTGCGGTGGACTGTGAAATATCCCGAGTGCAAGTCATTGACGAGTAAATTAATGTTTTCAATCTGAGGAGATGCGCCCATTTTCGCGAGACTTCTACACAGGGCGCGCCGGGAGATGACCATTCTTGAACCGGCGCGCCCATTTCATCCAAATATCATGCCGGAGAACGGCATGCAGTCAGCCCTATGGCGGCTGACCTAGCGGGCTTCCTGCGGGTTCGCCGCCATTCCCGCCGCCGTCCTCGATCCACCCCTCACGGCGGCTTCTCCGACGGTCCCGGCGCTCAATGGGTCCCGGTCCCCACAGCAATATCGGCCCTTCACACCGTCGAGGCGTGATCGAGCGAGGTGGCTTGCACGATGGCGCGAAAATTCTCCGAAAACTCCGGGTGCCGGGTTTCGAGAAAGCGCTTGATTTCGGGCTTCGAGATCAGTCGTTCGAGGAAGCCGGACGCGACCACGAGAACCAGCATGTCGTCGCCGTAGGAGACCTCCAATTCCTTGTAGTCGTCATTCAGCGCAGCCATTTCCCGCTCGAGCCGGGCCATCTGTTCCGTCGATAGTCCCGTGGATTTCTTGAGATCGTCCGGCTTGTGGAGATCGGCGGGTTTCGACGTCGCCAGCAACGCCTTTGCGTATGAAGACGTGTAGTTGTTGGCCGACACCATGAGTTCGGCGACCTCAAGCTGACGGATCGGCTTCATCTTCCGGAGTTTCTGGAAGGCATTGTGGCCGACCGGCTTGTCCTTCAGCAGTTCGGCGACATCCTTGCTGATCCCCGAGAGCAGATGGCGCCTTGTCCGGATGACTTTCACATCGACGTTGAGTGCGCGCGCCAGCTTTTCTTCCGAAACACCGCGCTCGAGCGCGCGCACGATCATGTAGTGTTCCTGGATGGTCGCAAGCCGGTTGACCCGCTTGTTGTAGGTGAAGGATTCGTCGTCACTGGCGACGACACAGGCCGCTTCCGTTGCCCCGAGCGCGCGCAAGGCATCCAGACGGACATGGCCGTCGAGGATGAGGAACGTCCCGTCGCGCTGCCGGGCGACAGAGATCGGCTCGATAAGCCCCACTTCCGCAACCGAGGCGGCAATCCGGCGATACTTGACGCTGTCATGCATGCCCTTGGGCAGGGTCCGCGTTGGCAGCAATTTGCTGATCGGAATTTGGAGCACTTGCTGCTCGAAGGCGATTTTCACGGGGCTGTTCATGGCCGCTCCACGGGGCCGATCCGCTCAGCGAGGGCCTGCGGTATGCTGTTGAGGCCTTCCGCGCGTAGCAGCGTGACGAAATGCTCGTCTGCCAGCAGGCGGCGCATGGCATTGGTCACGAACAGGAGCCGGCTCCGGGCGAGGGAGGCTCGCTTGATGAGGAGCTTCTGGCGCTCGGTTTCGCGCTGATACGAGCGGATGAGGCTTTCAGATGTTACCGGGCGCGACCGCCAAGGGCGCTGCCCGCGCTTGCTCGTCTGCTTGCCACTCGTGTTGCGCTGCTCGATGATCTGCCGGATCGCGAGCACCTGGTTGCCCGGAATGGTCTTCTCCTCATACGCCTGAGCCAGGGCTTGCTGGACCTCGCCCTCTTTGGCCCTCGCGATCTCCATGGCGATGGTATGCGGGATGACGCCGCGTTCGACCGCGGAAATCAGCTTCTCCTCGCCGTTGTCGAGCAAGACGCAGATCGCAGCGACATATTCGTAGGAGAAATCCACTTTCGCGGCGATTTCGCTGTGCGAATATCCGCGGGCTGCCAGCACGCCGATGGCATGGACGAGTTCTAGTGGGCTATGCTGTCGCCGGGCCAGGTTCTCGACCAGGCTCATCACATAGCAGTCCTCTTCCGAGGCATCGACGATGATGGCTGGGATTTCGGACTGACCAAGCGCGATGAAGGCTTCTAGCCGACCCTGTCCGCAAACCAGATCATAGCGTGTCTTGCCGGCGCGCTGGCTCACCGTGATCGGCTTCTTCAGTCCCAGATGGGCGATGCTGTCCACCAGCTCCTGGAAGATGCGTTTGTTCCGCACACGCGGATTGAGAATCGTGATGAGGTCGACCGGCACCATGCGGATTTCGGGGACAGGGTCGCTCATGCGGCCACCCGCAGCGCCGCACGGCGCGTCAGATCCATGAAGGCTTCAAGCGTCTCGTACCGATAGGCATCGAGCAGGATGCCATTCTCGGGCGCGAGCCTTAGGTCAGGTGACTTTCCGAGATCGAGCCAGGGCAGCAGATAGTAGTCCCGTATCGTGCGGTTATCGTCCTCCATCCGGGCTGCGATCGTAATTCCCGGACGAAGACCCTGATCGAATCGGATCTTCCAGCGCAGGTTTCCTGCTGGACTGACCTGGCAGCGGGCTATGACCAGCGCCGCCGTGAACTCCTCGTTGATGTGCAACAGATCCGAAACCGGGTCCCGGCGGACCGAACCGCCGGCGCTCTCGATCCCGGCGATAACCTTCTGGACGACGTCGGGGTGGAGGGCTCGCAAGGCCCGGTTGGTTTCGATGTAGCGGTAGTCCCGCGACGGCGAATAACCGACCAGCTCATAGGCCCGCACCAGGCTGCCGAACCGGTGGCGGAACGTCATGCTGGACGGCATGTCCTCGACTTCGTCGATGACCAGCCCCGAAAGCCACCCCTTCTCGGCCAACAAGGCCGCGAGCCTGTCGAGCAGTTCCTTGTCGGTGTAGCGCTTGCTCCGGGCGTCGATGATGCGCTGCGCAGCTTCATAGAAGTCTGGTTCGACAATCGGCTCGAAGGCCCCATCATGGCGGACCCACATGTCGGGTGGATTGAGGACTCGCTTGGCCTTCAGTTTGAACGAGACCCTGTTGTAGACATTGTTGCCGATGTATTTTTCGTTGGTCAGGATCTGGTGAACCGTGCCTCGGGTCCACGGGCGGCCGAGATCGGTCACATGTCCTTCGCCGTTCAATATCCCGGCAATCTCGCTTTCGGTTCGCTGCTGAACGACGAACATGCGGTAGAGGCGTCGCACCATCTCGACTTCTTCGGGCGGGCCAGGTTGCAGGACCACGCGGTCGGTCTGGAGGCTTTTCTGCTCGCCACGTTCGAGTGTCGTCTTGGGATTGCAGTGCTCATCGACCAGCACGCGGCGCAGGCCGAACCCTGCTGGACCTCCCTGTCGGAAACCAAGCCGGATGAGGCGACACTGTCCGGTAAAGACCTTGGCGGACAATTCCCGGCTGTATTCGCCTGCCATTGCCCGCTTCATGCTCTTGATGATTGTCGCACTCAGGCTGCCGTCGTTTTCGAACTGCTCCGCACAGTAGTGCACCTTGATCCCGCCTTCGCGGCAGATGAACTCATAGTAGGCGCTTTCGTCGGCATCCTGAAACCGGCCCCATCGGCTGACATCATAGACGAGGGCCACCTCGAAGTCGGTGTTACCCGAGCGGACGTCCGCGATCAGCTTTTGAAGTGAAAGCCGGCCGTCCAACTTGAGGCCGCTCTTCCCCGAGTCCTCATAGGTCCGAACGATCTCGAAGCCGCGATGCGCCGCATACTCGGCAATGATCTCTGCCTGATTCTCAGTCGAGTATTTCTGATGCTCGGTCGACATGCGCACGTACTGCGCCGCCCGTATCAGGCGCTCAGGCTTGTCGTCGCTATTGCCCGAAGTGTTTGTCACGACCGATGCTTCCAGTTCGCTCCCAGGAGACGCGCTAAACTCCCCGAAAACTTATCTGGAGGAGGGGCGAATGTCGTTCACCAAGAAGGACCGAAAGATTCAGTCGGAATCAGGAAAAACTTTTCCGGCGATCACGCCGGAGTCGCTGGCCCATGTCATCGCAGCAGCGCTCCGCGCAGAATTCGGTGCAACGCCGTCATCGGTCAAAACTGTCGCGCGGCTGACCCACTCAAACGAACGTGCGGTACGCAACTGGTTCGACGGCAAGAACGGCCCCAGTGCTGACAATCTGGTGATTCTCATGCGGCATTCGAACATCGTCCTCAAGGCCGTGCTGGAATTGTCCGACCGGCCAGATCTGGTTTTAGCCATTGGTATTCTCGGGCTGCGCGAGCAATTGGTCGATGTGGTGGCTGCGATCGACAAGGCGCGCAATTAATCACGACCAGTCACAGTCCTTGACGGCGATACGCCTATTTATCAGCTATTTATCAGCGGACAATCGGGTCCAGAACCGAACCCGTAGCTACGCCCGTCAATCGAGCATGGAGTGCCACTGCTTCAGATTCGGATAAACTGGCGATACAGTCTGCAACGAAGCGCGCAGGACTCGTACTTGCGATCGGTCGCAAATACCTTAGTCGGATGGGCAGAAAAGAGGGATATCCGTTCGAGTTGTGGCAATCCGCAGATAGGGCTTCGAACAGGCCCGTGATGATGCGTTTCTGACCGTGCTGTTGGGCAGCTAGGTTCGGACTTCCGATGATGTAGTCGCGTGTAATCTGCTTTAGAATTTGAACTTCATCGACTGCATCTTCGTTGAAGGTAACTGCTGTAGGGTCATCACGATCAGTATTTATCGAAACAGAGCCGATGTACTTCCCTATCAGTTGGGATGTCATACGGCGTAACTGTTCTCTTTGATCTCTGGTCCCATCGTATGAATCTGATAACAAGGCGCTGTATGTGCCCTGCAAAAAGCCTTGAAGGCGATCATACGCAGCTATCAAGCGCTGTTTTTTTGCTTGGTCGCCATGCTGACCTAAGGCGTGAGCAATAATTTTTTCTCGATCATCGAACACCCGCTGCCAAGGCAGCGCATTACAACGATGAAAATCTTCAAGGTCATGGACCGAGTAGGCTACATCATCGGCCCAATCCATCAGTTCCGCTTCGAGCGTCTTATTTTCATGCTGGTGACTTTGACGTGCGAAATCGAAATCTTCTTTTTCGCTCTGATAGGCAGACCATTTCTTAGACTCCTTACCCGAATGGCCCCGAAACCACGGGTACTTGAGGCAGGCTGCTAGCGTCGCTCTAGTCATGTCGATGCCTGGA
This sequence comes from uncultured Stakelama sp., assembly GCA_964638495.1. Taxonomy (GTDB): domain Bacteria; phylum Pseudomonadota; class Alphaproteobacteria; order Sphingomonadales; family Sphingomonadaceae; genus Sphingomonas. Next base: position 70,568 of record CAZXBM010000003.1, read on the forward strand.
GCGTCAGGAAATCGCACCGCTAATTTGGCGAGTATGCGAAATGACTGCGCGTTCCCTTCAAAGCCGTCGGCATCTCCAGGAGTGACCAGCTCATTTAGGGTCGATTCGCCAATGTGGCCAAACGGCGGGTGACCGAGGTCGTGCGCTAAGCAAGCCGCTTCGACGACTTCCGCATCCAAACCGCGAAAGGCTGCTTCGTCTGGCTGCTCTGCTTGAAGCTTTTGGCCAAGCCGCCTTCCTACCTGCGCGACTTTTATCGTATGCTGCTGGCGTGTGTGAAACACGTCGGCTTCGCCGGCGCGAACAATTTGAGTGATCCCCGCGAGCCGATGGAACGCAGACGAGTACAGAACGCGATCACGATCGCGTTCAAACTCCGATCGCTGATCGCCATCACCGTTGAAATGCCGCCGCGCTTGACGGTCAGCTATCGCCCACGTCAATTGATTTAAGCCGCCTTAGCCACCTCTGGTTCAAGGCTTAGCGTCCAATCCTTGAGGATATGTAGACGCCGGCGCTCAGCGGCGCGTTGAATTGCGAGCTGGCTCTGCCGTTCAGGATGTCCTGCGTCCATCAATGCTTTACATAGTTGCACGGCGGTCGCCCTGCCGCCACCCAGCTTGCTCAGGGTGTCTACAACTTCGTCGTCAGAGGGGACTTCGATTTGGTTCACAGGAGCCTCCACCACCAACTCATCTCCAATCAGCACCGGGCGTGCCTAAGGCAGCCACCCCGACGACGCGACTGTTGCTCACGTCGCCTTAATGCGGACATAGAACGGCTCATCGGCGAATTTGTCAAATTCGGCACATCCCCCGCGCAAGCGCCGCATCCGTGAATTTCGCCTTTTGTGACCATATGAGAGCGCGGTGGACGGAGGCGAGTCCGGCGGCGCAAAATATATTTTCGGCGCTCTACGGCCCGCGGTGGGGCCTTCAATGGGCAGTTTTAGGCTCAAAGGTTTGTCGTCAGGGAATGGAGAGCTGCGACGGTACGAAATTCCCACATCAATTTGCGCCGACAATGAGTCGCGCCCGCACAACGGATCAAATGGACATTCCTCGCGCTTTGCGACCGCACCGCATTACATTCCTAACAGCCAGGTGTTGAGGAGTGGGACGCAAGTGCAAACGCCAGGGCAACAGAACAGTTAAGCGGAGATAGATCGCCGCAATCTGTTAAGCATCGTTGATGTTAGTCCGCGAACATGGGCCCAGGAGTTGAATCGGGAATGCTCAAACACCACTCCAAGCGTTGCCTGACACAATCGTATAACATGGCGCAAAGGGTCGGTCAGAAACGGATGCCAAGTGAAAAACCGTGCTTTCCATGTGATTACATTCGTAAAATTGGCCCTTAAAAAACTGCGTTTTTCGTCTTTTTAATCATAATGTTATGTGATTTTTGCGCCTAAAATGTGGTACTTCCGATATCGACGGGTCTGAACCGTGGCCGGGCTACACAGGCACCGAAATGCGTTTGGCGCTGAACACTGACTGCCAGTTTTCAATTTCTGCAATCACCACGGCATCGGTCGAGCGCAGCAAATCGGCAAAGGTGCCATAACTCAGCCGGTCGTCGGTCGCGCTGAGCAGCAGGGCAATCCGGCCCTCGATCGCGCTAAGCTTCTCGGCCGTCACCTCCGATATCGCCCCCAATCGCTCAAAATCGCCGAAGAAGCGCAAGCCCGCCAGCGCACCGCCGAGCGTTGGCAACGCCACCGCCAGCACCGTGAACCACTTGGCCGGATGCTTCAGATCATGCGCTGAAAAGCCGCCCATCGACATCACCGCGGCAAACACCAGGAAGATCGCGACCGTCAGCACTGCGAGCGCGAACAACCGGTCGGACAGATGCTCCAGCCGGTGGTGCACCCGGTTGAGGTGCGCCGCCTTGGCGGCGTGATAGGCGCGCTGCGGCGCGACATGATGGTCCCGCAGGGCCACGAGCCCCTGCCGCAGGCTGGCCTGGCTCAGTTGGGCATGGGGCAGGCCAATCTCACGCAAGCTTTGCCGCACATACCATTCGGGCCAAGACGTTTCCGTGCCACGCGGCCATTGTCCGACCGATCGCGACACACCAAAGGCCAGCGTCAACGCACTGTGCCTGAAATATTCGGCGACCCGGCGCGTCTCGAACCAACGCTGGTGCAGCCGCTGGCGCTGCCCGCCGACGGTGATGCCAATGATGGCGAGCAACAACAGCAGCTCGACGCCTGCAAACATCCATTTCTCGTCAACCTCGACGATCGGCAGATAGGCAATGCCGCTGATGATCGCGAGGCTGGCCAGCAGGAAGTTGATGGTCATGCCGCTGCGATAGCGTTGCGACATATGGGTGGAGATTCCATCCGCCCAGGCAAAGCGCCGCAGCACGCCGTCAACAATATCGCCATGGATCGCCGGATCGATGCCACTGACCGAATCGATCGCCGCCATCATCGGCGCACCGCTGCCATGCTCAATTTCATCGGGCGTTTCATAGCGTTGCCGCAGCGATCGCCAGCCCGGCCGGCCCTTGGTCGCACCAAACACGGCCTCCACCCGGGCATAGGCCTGATTGCGCCAGCTCGATCCGCTGCGCCACTGGTTCTCGGCAATGGCCGCAAGCCCGGCTGGCCATTGTGCCTTGCTCGGCGTGACGGCATCGGGCGGCAACAGGCTTTCGCGCACGATGCTGCGCAACTCGGCGCGCGGGTCCATTGGCACCAGTTGCACACCGTGCGTGGCAAGCGCCTCGGGCACATGCAGGATGCGCCATTGATCGGGCTGCGCAACGTCGATCCACAAGACCGGCACGCCAAGGTCGAGCGCCACCGATACGGTGTGCCCGGTACCCCCGACATTCGCGGTCGAATGCCCGTCCCATATAGCGATGAGCAGATGCGACTGTTCGATCAGCATCCGGCCAGACAGGGCAAAGCGCATGCCGGCTTCCAGCGCGAACGTCTGGGCGGCGGCAAAATCATCGGGTCGGTCAAGCGTTGCCAGCAACAAGGCCGAGAGACGTTCATCCTGCTCCTGCAGCTCGAACAGTTTTGCCGCGTCACTCAGCATGTCCAACGGGCGCAGCCGGGCCAGCGTGTCACTATGGCTTGGATCGCCGCCTGCCAAAATAGCGCGTGCGTCGTCGCCGGACATCGGCCGGGCATGAATGGCGCGGGATAGATTGCGGCCAAAAGGAATCGGGCTGACCAATTGCCAGCCATGGTCGATCGCCATCTGGGCACCAAGCGAATCGGCGCCTTCTGCCAACAGGCTGTGCATCCGGGTAGGGCCCACGCGCTCTTGCCCGATCGCCGTCGCGAGCTCGGCGACCGCTTCATCGATATCGGCCAGGATTGCGCCAAGCGCCGACTGCAATGCGCGCTCGTCGGCCGGATAGGACAAGTGCGACCGACGATGACCCGTTATCGATACGCTGAAACCGGTGCGCGGATGCGCAGGCGCGTCTTGCTTCACTGCGCGCGCCCTGCGCCGTATATATCCGCCCGTGTCGAGCGGCAAGGAACGGCAAACGGTGTGGCGGGCGGCACGTAGGGCATGGCTTGGTTTGCCTGTAATTTTGTTATAAGGAAAGTTACGATCAGCATGTTTTATTAAGGGAGCGCGACATGGGTACAAGTTTGGATAATCCTTCCGATATCGCCAAAACCGATGCGACCGCCAGTGACAAAACAGCGCCTGCGACTGCAGCCACCGCAACGCCGGAGGAGAATTCAACGCCCGGCAATACCGCCAAGCGCGTATTTCGGGGCAACCCAGCCGATCGCAAAACGCGGGGCAACCCGGCAGATCGCAGATAATGCCAAGGGCGAGCTCGAACCGGGGCTGGCCCTGATCGCCTGATGTTGAGCGGGGGGTTATCGGGTGGCGGCCGCAAAATGGATCATCAGCTTCGCGCATGTCAGCGACGGAAACTATGCCGTCGTCATCAAGCGATCCGGCACGACGCATAAGTTCAGTGCAGCGCTGCCCCCGTCGATCGGCGATCTGGTGTCGGAAGCCGCTGACAGCGACAAGCCGACGCGCAGCTTTCGTGGCGATGTGGCGACCTTGTCGCCCGATCAGCAGTTCTTCAGTGCAAGCAATCTGCCGACGCTGAAGGAAATCGGCCAGCGTATCTTCGCGTCGATCTTCAATCCCGAAACGCCGGACGGCATGAAGGCGATCGGGGCGCTGGAGGACCGTATCGCCGACAATGACGGGTTCGAGATCCGGATCGATCTGTCGGACGCGCCTGAGCTTTCGGGCGTGCCCTGGGAAGCGCTTTACCTTCAATCGAGCGATAATTTTCTCGCGATCGACGCATCGTCCAACATCGTCCGCCTGCTAGAGGCGCGGCACGAACTGCCGCCGCCGATTACGCGCCCCATCAGGCTGCTTGTCGTCTCGTCCAACCCGTTCAAGGATCTCGACGCATCGACCGAGATCGCCAACATCCAAAAACGTGTCGACGAGCTGGTCAAGGACAATGTCGACCAGTTCGATATCAAGACCATGGCCAGCGCGACACGCGGCGCGCTGAAGGATGTGCTGCAATCGTGGAAACCCCACATCATCCACTATATCGGCCATAGCGCCTTTGTGGAGAATCAGGGGCGGCTCTATCTTGAGGTCGCGAGCAAACCGGGCGATGTGCCCCCCGCCGATCCGGCCGATGCCAAATATGATACGCTGGATGCAGATACGCTGGCGATGATGCTGCTCAACTGGCGTCCTTGGCTGGTGGTGTTGAACAGTTGTGAAAGCGGGGTCACATCGCGGACGTCGCCAATCGCAGGCGTCGCGCAAAACTTGTTGGTCCGCCTCAACATCCCGTTCGTCGTCGCGATGCAGCATCCCGTGTCAGACGATGCCGCGATCAGCTTTTCGCAGGCTTTTTATACCGCGCTCACCGAGGGCGTCAGCGTCGCCAGCGCTGTATCGATCGGGCGCTGCGCCATACGCACCCAAGCCGATGAGTTGACGCAAGTCGAGCTGATTACACCCGCACTCTACACATCGGGGGATGCGGACCGGTTTGTCTATGTCGAGCCGGCCCCGGCTATGGCGACGGCTGCGGTAGCCACCGCCAGCGCCACCATCATCCCGCCGGCCCCCACCCCCGATCTGCTCGACAAGATCGAGGCGGGCAGCAAACGGTTGGACAATATTGGTAATTCGATCAATTCGAACCTGGGCACGATGGCCAAGCTGGTATCGTCGGTCGGCGTGCTCTGTGCGGGGGTCTATGGGCTCTATGCCTGGTTCCTCCAGCCAAGTGCCACACCGCCAGCACCGCCCAAGGTGGAGGAGCCAGCCGAGCCATCGCCGGTTGCGCCGATGCCACCCGCTGCGCCAATCGCCGAAGAGCCGGTCGTCGCGCCTGTTATCGACCAGCCAACGCCAGCGGTCGTGTCGCCGGTCCGTCGTCGAGTAGTGCGCCGCGCAACGGTTGCGCCGGCGGTGCCCGCCATCCGCCACCGCGTGGCAAGGCGGCTGACGCGTCGCGGCACCAACGATCAATCGGCCGTCATCGAAGAGCCGCCGGTGCCACCACCCCCTCCGCCTCCGCCTCCGCCTCCGCCGCCGCCGCCGCCGGATCAATCGACGCCACAGGCATATTCGGCGACGTCATATCCAATGCCCGCGCCGGCAATCCCCATCATCCGGTTCCAGGATCAACCCGCCCAGATCGCGCGTTCATTGCCGATCGAGCAATGCGCAGGCGTGGTGGGGCAGGTCTCGTTCGCGTTCGACAGCGCGGCCCTGATGCCTGTCGACACAGCGGAGCTCGACCGCCTCGTCAATCGCGCGCGTGCCTGCGGCGTAGCGGGGGTGAACATCATCGGTCACACCGATCGCACGGGGAACAGCGCCTATAATCTCGATCTATCGCAACAGCGCAGCGATGCGGTTGCCGCATTTTTCAAGGCCAGCCTGCCCGCGCTTGCACCCGAAATCGACGGGCAAGGCTTGGGCGAAGGCGACCCGGCGGCAGTCGCGCGCACCCTGTCGGCTGCCGCTGAAAATCGCCGCGTCGTCATCAGCTTCACCCCGTCATGCCCCGCGCCAGGGGACGTGGCAGCGCGCATCCGGTTCGCAGGCGATGCAACCGACATCAGCCCCGACGACGCGGCAGCACTCACCCGCCAGCTCGATGCGTTAAAGCCAGACGGATCGGACGACCTGCTGCTGAACGCCTATGGCACCGATGATCAGCAAGCCCAGGCGCAACAGCGGCTATGGTCGGCTGCAGCCGCCGTACTGCGAACACACCGGCTGTCCCCCGGCCAGCTGCGGCTGCGATTGTTGGGCGGAGCCTGCCCCGCCAATGGCGATGCGTCGGACAGCTTTGTCGATCTGATTGCGCACCGGCCCGCCTCCGCTCCGGCAGGTCAATAAGCGGTCAGGAAAACCCCATGCTCGCAAGCAGCGCGGCAAAGCGCGGATCCTTGCGCAGCGGCGTCAGCAACGGATCATTGCGGGCCAGCACCAATCCTGAATCGCCGACTGTTCGGGCCTTTTCCAGCCGCGCGATGGCCCCCTCGATGTCGCCCCACTGGGCCAGGATTTGCGCTTCCTGGTACAGCGCATTGTCACCATAGTCGGTTCGCAGGCTGGCCAGAGCCGTTTGCGCCCCTGCCAGATCGCCGGTGCGCCGACGGACGATCGCCCAGCCCGCCAGCTGATAAAGCTGGGACCGCTCGCGCGCGAAATGCACTGCAGCATTCTTGGTATCGCCGGACAGATAGGCGATCTGGCCCAACACGCCGTGCGCCGCGGCGATCTCGGGGTTGAGCTTCAGCGCCTGGACAAACGCGACGCGCGCCGCTGGATAATCGCCCGCCGCAAATTCCACCATGCCCATGGTCCGAAATGTCGTCGCGTTGAGCGGGTCAAGCTTGGCCGCCTTGGCGATCGCGCGGCGGGCTTCATCGAATTGCCCGGTGCGTGCGGCATAGGTCGCATAGCTCTGCAGGATGTCAGCGCTGCCGCTGCCGTCGCGAAGCGCCAGCGCATAGGGCTCCGCTGCGGCCTTGGCATCGAGCCTGCCATTGAACAGCACATAGCCGAGCGCTGCCTGGCCATCAGCAAGCCGGGGCGCAAGCCCAACCGCCTTGCGGGCAGAGGCGATCGCCTCGTCGTACAATGGCAAAAGCTCGCCCGTCTTGCCATAATTATTGGCGATCGTCGTTTGCGCCCGCGCGCGCGCCGCCCAGGCGGCGGCATAGCTGGGGTCTGCCGCCACGGCTGCATCAAATTGCGCCAGCGCGGCGCGGTCGCTCATTTCGTCGGCTGCCAGGTCATAGAGCGCCACGCCGCGCAGATAGGCATCGAGCGCGACCGAGTTAGCGGTCGATCCAATCCGCGTCGCAGTCCGGCCATTGGCCCCGGGAATGGCCGCCGTCAGCGCCTTGGTCACTCGCTGCGCGATGTCGGTCTGGACGGTGAAGATGTCAGCGACCGCATGCTGATAGGTTTCCGACCAGCGGTCAAAACCGGTGCTCCCATCGATCAGCTGGGCAGACACGCGCACCCGGTTGCCTTCCCGCCTGACGCTGCCGTCGAGCAGATAGCTCACGCCCAGACTGGCGGCGACCTTTTTGGGATCGCCGCGATCCTTGCTGGCCGCGCTCGACGATGTCTGCGCGACAACCTCGATGTCGCGATCCCCGCTGAGCGCGCTGCGCAGCTCTTGTGACAGGCCATCGGCGAAATAGGCCTGGCTGGCATCGTCGCTCAGATTGGCAAAGGGCAGGATCGCCAGACTTGGCGGCCGATCGTCGGCGGCACCGCCGAACGCCCCATTGCGCCATACCACGCCGATTCCGCCAGCGGCGGCCACCGCGGTGCCGCTGGCTGCCAGCAACCAGCGCCGTGAAACGGGTTTTGGCGCAGCGACGAGCGGCAGCGCGACGGGCGGAGCTACCTCCTCCCGCCCGGCGAACTGCGCGATGACGCGTTTGACGTTGCGGATCGCCTCGGCATCCGGGTTGCCGTCCCATGATGACAAATCGATGCACTGAAACTGTCGAAACCCCAAGGGAGGGATGCTGCCATCGATCGACAGCGGCACCAGTCGACGTTTGTCGCGCCCGATCTGCGCTTCGTCGCGAACCCAGTGCGAATTGACCGACGTTGCTGACCACAAGACGACGACCGCAACGGCGGATTCCAGCGCGGCCTCGGTGGTCTGCGTGAAGACCGTGCCGGCTTCGAGCAGCCCGTCCCACCAGACGCTGAACCCGGCATCCTCCAGCACGGCGATAATCGGCTGCGCAGCGTCGCGATCAGCGCGCGAATAGCTGAAGAAAAGCCGTGACGGTGCTTCGCGTTGGGGGTCAGACACTGGACTGCAGCCAAGGCTTGGAATGCAGCGGTTTATCCATCGCAAGCACGGACAGCTCTCACTTTTTTGGGTTCCGATGCACCGGTGGTGTAACGACTCGTTTGTCGCAGACCTGCACGATTAGTAAATAGGCCAATATGAGCCGCTGCCCGCGTTCGCGGCGACAGGCTGAGCCACAGCAGCAAAACCCTGCCACCGTCTGTTAAGGGTGGACGGTGAGCGACTTAGTCCGTCGTCCCCCCACCTTGCGTATCGCCGAAGATCTCCCATGCCGCCAGGAACAGCGCGGCAATGACCGGCCCGATCACAAAGCCATTGAACCCCATCAGCTCGAACCCGCCCAGCGTTGCGATCAGCACGACATAATCGGGCATGCGCGCATCGCGCCCGACAAGGATTGGCCGGACGATGTTATCGACGCTGCTGATGATGAAGAACCCACATGCGAACAGCGCCGCCCCGCGCCACACATCGCCGGTGGCGAGCAGATAGGCGGTCACAGGCACCCAGACCAAACCCGTGCCGATCGCTGGAAACAGCGAGAAAATAGCCATCGCCACACCCCACAGCAACGCGCCGCCGATGCCCAGGCTCCAGAACACGATGCCGCCGATCAATCCCTGCAATATCGCGACGATCATGCTGCCCTTGATGGTTGCGCGCACCACGGCGATAAACCGCGACACCAGCAACAGGCGCTGATCGACCGGCAGCGGCAGGCTGCGTTCGACAATCGCGGTCAATGCGCGTCCGTCGCGCAGCAGGAAGAAGGTCAGATAGAGCATCACGCCGAGCGAGAGGAAAAATGCAAAGGCGCTTTGCCCGACGTTGAACGCCTGGCCCGCGAGCGTCTGCAGGCTGTTGGCGACGCCACGAGTGATCCGCTCACGCACCGCCGCGAAATCGCTTAGCCCCAGGTCAGCGAGCCAATCGCGCACCATCTGCGGCAAGTGGCGTTCGGCTTCGACGAAACCGCGACCGAAATCGATCTGCCCCGACTGAAACTGGCCGTAGATGGTCGTCGCCTGGCTCAGCAACGCTGCGCCAAGCAGCATCGCGGGGATCACCCCGACCGCGACGATGATCAATAAGGTGGCAGCAGCGGCAAGGTTGCGGCGGCCCGGCATCGTCGCCAGCAGCCGGTCATTGAGCGGCTTGAACAGGATCGCGGCAATCACCCCCCACAGGATCGCGCCGATAAATGGCCCGATGAGCCAGCCAAACGCGATCGACGACGCCGCGAGCAGCAGCAGCAGAAAGGCGCGCTCGATCGCGGTGCGCGGTGCGGGCGGTGCGGTCATACCCTTGCCGCGGTGTTGATGGGCAAGGCCTTCACACGGCGCGGCATCCCGCGTGCGATGACTGCCTTGCTGGACTCCAACAGCACCAAAAGCATGATGCCCAGCCCCGCCGCCAGCGCCATGTCCGTCCACGCGATCGATCCGAATTTCAGCAGGGTTTGCGCGGACGGCAGGAACAGGATCAGCGCGGTGATCGCGACAACCGCAACGACCACATAGCGCAGCGCGGCATTGTGCCGAACGAGCGCGTCGCCAAGCGATGCGCTGAACGAGCGGTTGACCAGGATCAGCGCCATAATCTCGGCAATCAACGCAAAAAAGATCAGCGCGCGAAGCTCACCTTCCGGCATCGCTGCCGCCGTTTCGACGAAGAACACCGTCGCCAGCATCGCGAAGGACACCGCGCCCTGGAACACGCTCCACGCGATCATGCCGAGCGAAAACAGCGGCTCGGCCGGGTCGCGCGGCGGGCGGACCATGATGTCGTCCTCGTCACGCTCAGCCTCGAATACCAAAGCACAGACGGGGTCGATCACCATTTCGAGCAGCGCGATATGGATCGGCCCGAAGAGAATCGGCAGCCCGAAAAACAAGGGCAGCAGCGCCAGCCCGGCGATCGGCACATGCACCGCGAAGATAAAGGCCATCGCCTCGCGGATATTGTCATAGATCCGCCGCCCGAGCCGGACTGATTGCACGATCGACCCGAAATCGTCATCGAGCAGCACCATCGCGGCGGCCTCGCGCGCCACGTCGGTGCCACGCTTGCCCATCGCGATCCCGATATGCGCCGCCTTGAGCGAAGGCGCGTCATTGACCCCATCGCCGGTCATCGCGACGATTTCACCGGCAGTTTTAAAGGCCTGCACGATGCGCAGCTTCTGTTCGGGCATGATGCGGGCAAAGACCGTCACGGTCTTCAATCGCTGGGCAAGTTGCTTGTCGTCGAGCGATGCCAGATCGGCTCCGGTCAACACATTGGCGTCGGCAATCCCCGCCTGTGTAGCGATCGATCGCGCGGTCGCCGCATAATCGCCGGTGATCATCACCACGCGAATGCCCGCGCTGCGGCATTCCGCGACCGCGCCGGGCACGCTGGCGCGTATTGGATCCGCGAGGCCGACGAGCCCTGTCAGCGCGTAATCATAGGCAGTCTGGGTTTCGGCCCAACGACGATTTGGGGGCGTGGCTGTCGCGACGGCAAGCACGCGGATACCACGCACCGCCATTGCCTCGACGGCGGCAGTCATGGCGGCCAACGCGTCGCTGGACAGGTGGCACAGGCCGGCAATCGCTTCCGGTGCGCCCTTGGCCGAGACTGACAGCGTGCCAGCATCGTCCCAGATGTTCGACATGGCCAGCAGCTCGGGGCGCAGCGCATAGGCATGCACCGGGCTGCCGTTAATCGCAGCGATCCCCGGAACAGCGGCGCGCGCGGCGTGCAGCGCGATGTCCATCGGATCGGTTGGCTCAGGTGCACTCGCCAGCGCCGCCGTCTCGATCAGGGCGTGAAAGGACTCCGGGGCCACGACGTCAGGCGCGATCTTGAACGTCTCGCCAGTAGGCAACCACAACTCGCCAAGCGACATCCGGTTTTCAGTCAGCGTGCCGGTCTTGTCGGTGCACAGCACGGTCGCCGAGCCGAGCGTTTCGATAGCAGCCGCGCGGCGCGTGAGCACCCCGACCTTGCCGATCCGCCAGGCACCCATCGCCAGAAACACCGTCAGCACGACGGGAAATTCCTCGGGCAGCATCGACATGCCGATGGCGATCCCCGCGAGTGCGGCCTCGATCCAGCCACCGCGCAGCAGGCCGTAGAGCAGCACCACGAGCAGCGCGACCGCACCGCCGCCGATTGCACACCATGTCACGATCCGGGTCGTTTCACGGCGCAGGCGCGGCGCTTCGGTATCAAGCGTTGCCAACGACTGACCGATCCGACCGATTTCGCTGCGCGGCCCGGTCGCCAGCACGCGCGCGGTGCCGCTGCCGCGCGCGACGAGCGAACCGGCATACACAAAGGGCTGGTCGTCGCCACCGGGGCGGCGTGCCTCCAGCGCGGCGTCATTCTCAGCGACGATCTTGCCAACCGGCAGGGATTCGCCCGTCAGCAGCGACTCGTCGGTCTGAAGATCGTTGGCCTCGACCAATACAGCATCGGCAGCGATCCGATCGCCTTGCTCGAGCACGATCAGATCGTCGCGGACCACCTCGCGCCCCGGCACATGGACGCGCGCGCCATCGCGAATGACCAGCGCGTGCGGCGCGGACAGGTCACGCAAGGCCTCCAGCACATGCTCGGTGCGGGTTTCCTGGATGACGGTCACGGCTACCGAAAAGGTCGCAAAGCCGAGCAGGATCAGCGCCTCGGTCAAATCGCCAAGCAGCAGATAGGCAATGCCGCCCGCCAAGAGCAAAGCCAACATCGGCTCACGCAACACCTCGAGCGCGATCCGCAGCATGGAGCGTCGTCCCGCACGGGGAAGCTCGTTGGGGCCCTCCGCCGCCAACCGTCGAGCCGCCTCTGCAGCGGACAGTCCTGTGCGACGACCATGCTCAGTCATCGCCGCCACGCTCACGCCCCTCACCACCATCACCCCCTTCGCCAGCACCGCTGCGATGGCAGCGCGCGCAATTCTCGATGTTGCGGATGCCCTCCTCTGCATGAAGGGCGCGGATTTGGTTGGGCTGGTGCTCGTGGCAGCTGTAACACGTATAGCGGCTGGTGTCGCCGCCGATATGGCATGTCGCGCAGGATGCCTTATGCGGTCCGGTCAGCGCGAAGAATTTTGCATGGTCGAAGGTCGCGGGTTTCCAGCCGGCCTGGGTGTGACACGCAGCGCAGTTGCGGCCCGCCTGCGCATGCAGCGGCGTTTGCGGCGCGCGGTGGCACGTCGCGCACTGGCCGCGCACATCGGGCAGTAACAGCGCGTGCGCGAAGCGTTGCTGCGATGCCTTCACCAGTTTCGGGCCGCTATGGTCGGTGTGGCAGGCCATGCAGTTGGGCGTGATCAACGCCTGGTGGAAGGCGACCTTATCGCCATCCCCCTTTACCGCTGCGCCGGTGGTGGTGCGGATGCCGATATCGGCGACCTTGTGGCAGGCAGTGCAGCGCGTCGCTGACGCACCCGTGAACGGCGCATGGCAGGCAAAGCAGTTCGTCGTGATGCGCGCATGCTCGGGGATCAACGGCCCCGGCGCGACCATCAGGTGCGGCAGGGCGAAAACAAGCGCGATCAGCCCGCACAGGTTAATCACGATCAGCCAAAGGCCCCAGCGGCGCATCAACTCCACCCCCAGAACAGGCAGATCGCGATGATGTGCGCCAGCGCCAGCACGCCGAACGCCAATGTGATCGGCAAGTGGACGACGCGCCATGCCTTGACGACGTCGAAGGTCAGGCTGTCCCAATAGGTCTGCTCTTCGAGCGCTTCTGCCGACAGCCCCTGCGAGCGAAGCCGCGCGCGGGTCGCCTCCAGCCGCTTGCGTGATCGGCCGAGCAGATGTTTGCCGGTCAGGCCACTGGCGATGTTGATGAGCATCGCCCACACCGCCAGCCAGGCGAGAATCGCGTTGAAATGGATGCCGGCATGGACGAGCACCAGCAGCGATCCTGCCCAGGCGAGCCGTTCATGCCAGCGCAGCAGATCGGCCGGCTTGCCCGATTTGATCAGCCCGCGCTTGCGCATCGAATAGCCCGACGACGCCAGGATCAGCAGCACACCGGGAATGCCGAGATAGCGACCGATCCACACCGCATTGGCAAGATGCAACCCGGCGTCAATGGCCAACGCCGCCCCGCCAAGCGCGGCGAGCGACAGGTAAAAGGGGATGACCTCGCGGCTCAACAGGCTGGTGCGCAAACCGCTCATGGCTGGTGCCCTAGATTGCGCCCGGTCCGACCGACGCGCACCAGGCGCAGCCTAGTCATTGTCGCGCCCGCCCTCACCGGCCCCGCCGCCAGTCTCGTCACCATTGTCGCCAGCTTCGGCATGGGCGCCGGGCGTAAAGGCAACCGGATCGACAATCGTGATGGCATAGGCTGCCGCGCCGATCGCGACCGTCGCCATCGGAATACCCAGCGGCGCAGGCGAGCGGGCGTCGGCGACGCCGGGGTGCAGATCAGCGCGCTTGCGGCCAGTGATGAACGCGCCGATCAGATTGTCCTTGGTCAGCAGCGACATGGTGATCACCGCAACGACATGGAGCGCGATCAGGCCGAGCAAAATGTTCGCCAGCACTTCGTGCAGGCCACCCTCTGCCTCGCCTTGCATCGTGGCACCTGAGTAGATGATGCCGCCAACCGTGCCGAGCAACGCGATGATGGCCACCCCGCCCAGCGCATTATGCCCGATCGATCGTTCAGGCTTACCCGAGAACAGGCTCGTCAGATGATGTCCGATCTGGCCGGGCCGCAGAAAATCGGCAAAGCGCGCATGCTCACCGCCGACCAAGCCCCACATGATGCGAAACGCGATCAGCAGCGCGGCGATCCAACCGGCAGGCACGTGCCAGGGTGCGAGCGCGCTGTCTTCTTCTGACGACAGGAAGGCAAGCAGGATCGTCGCCACCAGCAGCCAATGGAAGACGCGGACCGGGATATCCCAGACGCGGATGGTCGCGGATGATGGCGCAAGGGTCGTCGTTAGGTCGGGCATGATCACCTCCGTTGCGGCAATCCATTGACCCGGTTCCTGACAGAGACCTGACGGCTGCGCTCAGCCCCGCGCGTCGGGCGAAGCGAAGACGACGCGAAACACCGCGCCACCCCCTGGGGCATTCTCCACGCTGATCGCGCCCCCATGCGCCTGTGCAAGGCGCAGGACGATGCCCAGCCCCAGGCCCGCGCCATCGGTCTTGCGCCGGTCCTTGCGCCAGAATCGTTCGAAGATGTGGGGCAGGTCGTCGTCAGCAATGCCGGGCCCATGGTCGCGCACGCTGATCTGCGGCCCGGGGCCGGCGGTCACCTCGATAGGGGTCTCGCCTGGGGCGTGCGCCATCGCATTGTCGATCAGGTTTCTGTAGATCCGATAGATTGCCTCGGCATGGCCAAGCGCGCGGGTATCGCCAATTGCATCGAAGCGCAGGTCGCGCTGTGCCTCGAACACTTTTGGTGCCATCGCGGCAACGATGTCGCGGCCGATATCGGCGAGGTCAACCGATGTGTCGGGCTCCACCGCCAGTGCATCGGCCTGTGCAAGATCAAGCATCTGGCCGACGAGGCGGGCCATATGTTGGGTATCGGCCTGAAGCTCGTCGCGCTGTTGCCCCGGCGGTAGCTTGTCGAGCGAGAGCTGCATGATTGCCAGCGGCGTGCGCAGTTCGTGGGCGGCATTTGCGGTAAAGCCCCGCAAGATCGCCATGGTTTCGTCGAGCCGGGTGAGCGCCCGATTGACCGCGCGCACCAGCGTGTTGACCTCGCGCGGTTCGGGCGCTTCGGACAGGCGCAACAGGACATTGTCGGGGTCGAGTGCATCGACTTCTGCTTCGGCGCGGCGAAGCGGCTGGAGGACGCGGCGAACGGCAAAGATGTTGAACAACAGCAGCAACAGACACAGCGGAATGAGGGGCAACAACACATGCTGCACAATTTCGTCGGCGATCACCGGGATATAAGGCTGGATACCCCGTCCCTCGAACTGCATAAACAACCAGCGCCGCTCGCCATCATGCGTGACCGCACGAACGCCCGAAATGCGGTAGCCGCTGGCAATCCGGTCACGCCTGGTCCAGTCCATCAGCCCGCTGGTGGCGGTGGTTATGCCCAAAGGCGATGCGGTCGGTTGATCGGCATCGGGCTGGACGTAGCGAACCGCCCAATGCTCCGCGCCCGGCGGCCCGGCCAGCAGATCGGGCGACAGCGGCAGCCCGCTTTGCGCCTTTGTCGCTTCCAGCGTCAGCAATTCCTGCGCGAGCGATTGCGGCTGTCGGCTGTATGTCGCGATGACGATACCGATGTCGAGCAACGCAAACAGCAGCGTGAAGGCAGCCAGACGCACGGCAATCTGCCGAAACAATGTCGGTCCCTGCGGCCCTCGCTTGCTGTTGCCGGCCCTATCCATGATCGCCTTTAGGCATAGATGGTGATCGGCGCGAACAATGCATAGCCCACACCATGGACAGTGCGGATCTGCACATCGGCCCCTGCCGTCGTCAGGCGCTTGCGCAGCCGCGACATGCATGCCTCAAGCGCGTTCGGCGTCACCGCTGCGTCCATCGAATAGAGCGCACCCTCCAGCGCCGGCTTGGCGACCACATGGCCTGCCCGCCGCAACAGGCATTCGAGCAGGTCAACCTCGCGCGGGGTCGCATCGACAGACACACCGCCCACCGCAACGCTGCGTTCGGCGGAATGCAGCATGACGTTGCCCACCATGAGTTCGGTACCGAGCGACGCACCCGGCCGTCTCAGCAGTGCGCGGCACCGCGCGGCGAGTTCGGGGATCTGGAACGGCTTGACCAGATAATCGTCTGCGCCCGCATCGAGCCCCAATACGCGGTCATCAAGCCCGCCACGCGCCGTTAGAATGAGGATCGGCATCATATCCTGCCGCCGCCGCAAGCCCCGAACAAGATCGAGCCCCTCGCCATCCGGCAGGCCAAGATCGAGCAGCATCAGGTTATAATCGTTGATCTTCAGCGCGTGTTGCGCGCCATCCACCGTTTCGCACCAATCGACGGCAAAGCCCTGGCGGTCGAGGCCTTCGCGGATCAGGCTTGCCAGGCGCGCATTATCTTCAACCAGCAGCAGGCGCATTGTCGATGTCCGTCCCTTCAGCCACCCGCTTGTAGCCGGTAATCATCGCCAGCGGCAGATTCTCTGCGTGGCGCACGCTTTCGACGATCGCGCCGATACCATGAAGCGCGACCGCACCCGCCGGGATGTGGCCGATGAGAGAACACATTGCGATGCGGACATGAGATCAAGTTGGATCGCGTAAAGCACTTCCCGTTCCGCTTGGTCGCAGCGAGGCACCGCTCCTTTTTCAGACCGGGCGGCGCACCCTGGGTCAGAAATTTTCGAGCTTCCAATTTTGATGAATGCTGTCCAAATAAACGGTCCGGCATCTCATTTTCTGGAAGCTAGGCATGGACCGTTTCGATGCGATCAAAACCCTGCTCGCAGCAGTCGACGGCGGCAGCCTCTCGGCCGCCTCGCGCAAGTTGCGGATGCCCTTGCCAACGGTGAGCCGCAAAGTATCGGATCTTGAACATCATCTCGGCACCCAACTGGTAACGCGCACCAGCCGCAAGCTGCTGTTGACCGATGCAGGGCGTGCCTTTGTTGGCAGTAGCCGGGTAGTGCTCGACATGCTTGAAGATGCCGAGCGCGCGGCGTCTGGTGAGTATCGAGCACCACGCGGCGATTTGCTCGTTACGGCCTCAATCATGTTCGGCAAGCTGCATGTCACGCCGATCGCGATTGAGTTTCTGTCCGCCTATCCCGAAGTGAACCTCAAGCTGGTCCTGGCGGATCACGTCGTCGATCTTGCCGAGAACCACGTCGATGCCGCCATCCGCATCGGCAAGCTGCCCAACAGCACGCTGGTGGCCAGCCATGTCGGCGACGTTCATTGGATCACCTGTGCCAGCCCGGATTATATCGCGCGGCGCGGTGCCCCCCTGACGCCTGAAGCGCTGGTCGAGCATGATTGCATTGCGTTTGAGGGGCTGGAGCAAGCGCGGGATTGGCGGTTGGGGAAGGGCACTGCGAGCCAGACCGTCACGATCCGCCCCCGCTTCGCCGTCAATACCGCCGGATCGCTGATCGATGCCGCGATTGCCGGGGTCGGTATTTGCCGGGTAACGTCCTATCAAGGGGCCAGCGCGCTCCGATCGGGGCAACTCGTCAGGGTCTTGAGCGACTACATTCCGGAGCCCTTGCCCGTCCATCTGGTGCATGGCGGCCAGGCGATGATCCCGCTGAAGCTTCGCGCCTTTCTTGACTTTGCAAAGCCGAGGCTACGGGCACAGATTGCCGCTATTGCCACGCTCTGACGCGAACTCACGGCCACGCGCCCTTCGCGGCTCAGGTTCGATTTCAAATCAATTTCCTACAGGAAGTGCAGCGCCTGCCGACGAAAACGCGAAATGGCCCTGGATCATTCCCACTCGATTGTGCGCCGACACCATAACTTCTTGATTTTCCTAATCAAAATATTTTTTCAGTTTTCGAATGCCGCTGCACATGCCGTCAAAAAGTCGGGCTGTTGATTTCATTGGGATTTTTACGTCCCTCCCAGACACTCGCATTTCCAGATCAATCGCTACCTTTCGCCCCGTTCGTCGCTTTTTCGGCGGCTAGGAAGGCTTAGACCACACCATAGATGCGGTCTGAAAATACCGTCACTCCGTGGTCTGTTTCGGTGGCAAACAGACTAACGCGCTTGCCGAATTCTCGATAGCCCTGACGACCATGCTACCCCACCCGTGCGAAGGCTGCTGCACCCTTCGGTCGGGAGACCGGCCGAACAGGGTTTGCACCAACCAGAGCAAGCGATAGCGCACCCGCTGCGTTGCCATCACCACCAAACATCGCCTCGATGCCTTTGACGCAAACCATCACGTTCTCGTCAGCGAGCCGATAGTAAACCTGCTTTGAGGCGCGACGCGTCTTCACGATATCTGCGCGCCGTAGTTCGGCGAGCTGCTGGCTGAGCGCAGGCTGGCCGATTCCGGTCGCCTCGTCGATCTCGCTCACGGTGTGTTCGCCATCGATCAGCCGCGACAGGATCATCAGCCGCTGCGGCTGGGCGTAAATCTTGAGGCGCTCAGCGGCGACATCTGCTGCAGACCGAGAGGAATATAGCGTCACTTCGCGTCCGCCGTCGTCTGATAGAACCAGTGTTCGTCATCTCCGGCCAGCACGGCGTGTTGATCCTGCGGCGGAGTGACAAGCAGGTCATCGCCCGGATGCCAGCCTTCGGGTGCCAACACATCGTCAGCAGCCGTTCGCTTGAGCGCAGCGACCATACGGAGCATTTCGTCGACTGAGCGCCCGACATTCAGGGGATACCACGTCATCGCCCGGATCACGCCTTCGGGATCAATAAAGTAGGTGGCCCGCACCGCCGATGAATCGTCCGAATGCGGCTCAATCATCCCATAGGCGCGGCCGATCGCCATGGACGGATCCTCGACGATAGGAAACGGGATGGTGACGGCGAACTTCTGTCGGATCGCACGAACCCAGGCGAGATGCGAATAGAGGCTGTCTACCGACAGCCCCAGCAATCCGCAGTCTAACGCGGCAAAGGCTTCAGCAGCCCTTGTGATGCTGACGAATTCGCTCGTGCAGACCGGCGTGAAATCAGCCGGGTGCGAGAAGAACACCAGCCACTTTCCGCGATAGTCCGACAGCCGAACCTCGCCGAGTGTCGAGCGCGCCTGAAACCCAGGCGCAGTGTCACCAATGCGAAGGGGACGCTGGAGGGACGCTGCAGGGGGAAGATTCGAGTCAGTCATCATTGCTGGTTGGCATCCCAATTGGATTGACGCAACTCAGATACACGATTACACACATATTGTAATTGATAAATTCTGAGTCGGAGCACCTCATGAGCGATCCCCATCTGGAGCAAGCAGCTGCCATCATCGGCGACGCGCATGGCGGCTCCGGTCAGCGCCCCGTTGTAAAGAGCTTCTTTGACGAGCCGACCAACACCGTCAGCTATGTCGTCCACGATCCGGCGACCCGCCAAGCGGCCGTCGTGGACAGCGTGCTGGATTACGACCCTGCAGCGGGTCGCACTTCATTCGCGTCGGCGGACGCCATCATCGCCTATGTGCAGGCCGAGAAGCTGTCGGTAGCTTGGCTGCTGGAAACGCACGCTCACGCCGATCATCTATCAGCTGCGCCGTATCTCAAGGACAAGCTTGGGGGCACGCTCGCCATCGGTCGCGAGATCATCCACGTTCAGAATGTCTTCGGAAAGATCTTCAACGAAGGCACCGAGTTCGTCCGCGACGGGTCGGAGTTCGACCGGCTGTTCGAGGACGGTGACCGGTTCCAGATCGGCGGGCTGGAGGCCATCGCGCTTCACGTGCCCGGCCATACGCCGGCAGACCTGGCCTATGTCATCGGCGACGCCGTCTTCACGGGCGACACCCTGTTCATGCCAGATTACGGCACGGCACGGGCCGACTTCCCCGGCGGCGACTCCCGCCAGCTTTACCGGTCGATCCGTCGCTTGATGGCCTTGCCCGAGCGGACCCGGCTGTTCCACTGCCACGACTACAAGGCCGCCGGACGCGACACCTTCGCCTGGGAAACCACGGTCGGCGCCCAGCGCGCAGGCAACGTCCATGTGCATGAAGGCGTCGGCGAGGACGAGTTTGTGGCCATGCGCGATGCGCGTGACGCAACCCTGTCGATGCCCAAGCTGATCCTGCCTTCCATCCAGGTGAACATGCGCGGCGGCCATCTGCCCGAGCCTGAATCGAACGGCACCCGCTACCTCAAGATTCCGCTGGACGTCTTGTGATGGGTGACCTTTTCGCCAACGCCATGCCGGTCCAGGGACTGATCGGCGGCCTGATGATCGGCACGGCCTCCGCCATCATGTTGCTGGGCCTGGGCCGCATCGCCGGCGTCAGCGGTCTGGCGGCGCGGGCCAGCGGGATCACCGTCGATGGCGCGCCCCGTCCGCTGGCGATCGCCTTCGTGGTCGGCCTCCCTCTGGGTGCCCTGCTGGTCGCCCTGATCCTTGGGCCCGTCGAGGCACGGTTCGAGCAAGGTTTGGCCGCCCTGGTCATCGGCGGTCTGGTCGTCGGGTTCGGCACGAGGCTGGGCAGCGGCTGCACGAGTGGACACGGGGTCTGCGGCATGTCCAGACTGTCGGCGCGGTCGCTGGTGGCGACCGCCAGTTTCATGCTCACGGGCTTCGCGACGGTTGCCGTCATGAACACCATGGGGCTGGGACAATGAAGCGCCCGATAGTCTTCGCCCTGATCGCGGGTGCCCTGTTCGGGGCCGGGCTGGCCGTGTCGGGCATGGCCGATCCGCAGCGCGTGCGGGGCTTCCTTGACTTGTTCGGTGCCTGGGACCCGACGCTCGCCTTTGTCATGGGCGGTGCCCTGATCCCCATGGCCATCGCATGGCGATTCCAGAGGCGGATGACTTCGCCCATGGCCGCTGAACGGTTCGCCCTACCCACAGCGCGCGATCTCGACCCCCGCCTGATCGGCGGGGCCGCTCTGTTCGGTATCGGCTGGGGCATCGCCGGGCTCTGCCCCGGTCCCGCCATCGCCGACCTCGCCATCGCCCCCGTTCCCGCCGCCATCTTCGTCGTGGCGATGCTGGGCGGGATGATCCTGCACCGCCTGCTGCCCGCCGCTCCGGTGAAGCAGCCAACCCTGGAGACATCCAATGTTTGACACCCAATCCGCCGTCGGCCTGCCGCGCCTGAACGCACCCGCTCCGAACTTCTCGGCCAAGACCACCCACGGCGATCGTTCGCTGGCCGACTACAAGGGCAAATGGTTGGTGCTGTTCTCGCACCCGTCCGATTTCACCCCCGTCTGCACCACGGAGTTCATCGGCTTCGCTGGAGTGGCCGCTGAGCTGAAAGGCAAGAACTGCGAACTGCTGGGCCTGTCGATCGACAGCATTTTCTCCCACATCGCCTGGACACGGAACATCGCCGAGAAGTTCGGCGTCGAGATCCCGTTCCCGATCATCGAAGACCTCAAGATGGACGTGGCCCGCGCCTACGGCATGATCCACGAGGGGGCCAGCGACACCTCGGCCGTGCGCGCCACCTTCTTGATCGATCCCGAAGGCGTGCTGCGGGCCATGCTCTACTATCCGATGAGCAACGGCCGCTCGATCCCCGAGATCGTCCGTCTGGTCACCGCCATGCAGACGAGCGACGCCAATGGCGTCGCCACACCTGCGGGATGGCAGCCGGGCGACGACGCCATCGTCTCGCCACCGAAGACCGTGGAAGCGGCCAATGCCCGCGAGGGCGAGGGCTTCAAATACACTGACTGGTATTTCTCGACCCGCCCGATCGCGGCCTGACCCCCGGAGCCGGAGCGGTCACTACGGACGCGCCGGCTCCCTTCCAACGCAAGGACACCTACCGTGAAAAACATGGGAACGCTCGACCGGGTCATCCGGCTCGCCGCCGTCGCCGCCGTCATCGGAGCCTATGGACTGGGGCTCATCAGCGGGACCCTCGCCCTGGTTCTTGGAGCCGTCGCGGTCGTCCTTTTGCTGACCAGCCTGACCGCGACCTGCCCGGCCTACATGCCGTTCGGCCTGTCCACGCGGCCCCGGCACCGCTGAGCCAATATCCGAACATCCCCGTTCAAGGACGATCGTCATGCCGTTCAAGGCCCTCACTCCCTCTCTTTCGGTTTCGCCACAGCTCAGCGAAGCGGACCTCGCCGAGGCGGCCCGCGACGGCTTTCGCGCGATTATCGACAACCGACCGGACGGCGAGGAACCGGGTCAGCCGAGCGCGACCGAGATGCAAGCTTTGGCCGCGTCCCACGGCATGGGCTTTGCCCATGTGCCAACGGTAGGCGGAAAGATCAGCGACGAGGACGTCGCCCTGATGGCGCACGCCCTTTCACGTCTTGATGGCCCCGTGCTTGCCTACTGCCGCACCGGGACACGCTCGACGACGCTATGGGCTCTCTCCCAGGTGGGGGCTCAACCGGCTGACGTCCTGATCGCGACCGCTGCCGGAGCGGGCTATGATCTTTCAGCGCTGCGTCCCCGGCTGGAAACCCGGATGACCGCCCCGATCGGCGCGCAGGCCGAGCAGGCCGATGTGGTCATTGTCGGCGGAGGTTCGGCCGGTCTGGCCACGGCCGCCTCGCTTCTGGAACGCGATCGCAACCTCGACATCGTGGTGATCGAGCCGCGCGAGACCCACGACTATCAGCCAGGCTGGACCATGGTGGGCGGCGGGGTGTTCGACGTGAAGGACACCCGCAGGGCAGAGGCGTCGGTGATCCCGGCGGGTGTTCGCTGGATCAAGGGCGCGGTCGCCAGCTTCCAACCGGAGCGCGATCAGGTCACGCTGGAGGACGGCAGCACGGTCGGCTACCGCGCCCTGGTCGTAGCGCCCGGCAACACCCTGGACTGGGCCGCAATCGACGGCCTGCCCGGGACGCTCGGCAAGAACGGCGTCACCTCCAACTACAGCTACGAGACCGCCCCCTACACCTGGGACCTGGTGCAGAACCTGAAGCACGGCACCGCCCTGTTCACCCAGCCGCCCATGCCGATCAAATGCGCCGGCGCGCCGCAGAAGGCGATGTATCTGTCCTGCGACCACTGGCAGCGGACCGGCGTGCTCAAGGAGATCGATGTCCAGTTCCACAACGCGGGCGCCGTCCTGTTCGGCGTGAAGGAGTTCGTGCCGCCGCTGATGGAATACATCGCCCGCTACGGGATCGACCTTCAGTTTGAGTCCACCCTGATCGCCGTCAACGGCTCCGACCGCACGGCCACCTTCAGAGAGAAGACGGGCGAGGTCACAAAGTCCTTCGACATGATCCATGTCACGCCGCCGCAGAAGGCCCCGGCCTTCGTGGCGCGTAGTCCGCTTGCCAATGAGGCGGGCTATGTCGATGTCAACCAGGCCAGCCTCCAGCATATCCGTCATGCGAACGTCTTCGGCTTGGGCGACGGCGGTTCGACCCCGAATGCCAAGACCATGGCTGCGGCGCGCAAGCAGGCGCCGGTCGTGGCCGAGAACCTGATCGCCGTTCTCACCAACAAAGCTCCGACCGCCATCTACGACGGCTACGGCTCCTGTCCGTTGACGGTCGAGCGCGGCAAGATCCTGCTCGCCGAGTTCGGCTATGGCGGCAAGCTGCTGCCCAGCTTCCCGAGCTGGATCATCGAGGGCACGAAGCCGCAGCGCCTGTCCTGGCTGCTGAAGTCCGAAGGCCTGCCGTGGATATACTGGAATGCGATGCTCAAGGGCCGCGAATGGATGGCCGGTCCCCAACACCGTGACGCCGCATGACCCTCGAACCTGTTCAATACCTCCTCGGTGCCTTGTCCGGGGGTCTCGTGGGCTTCACGCTCGGTCTGGTGGGCGGAGGCGGGTCAATCCTCGCCGTACCGCTGATGGTCTATCTGGTCGGCGTCCCCAGCCCGCACGTGGCGATCGGCACCAGCGCACTCGCAGTCGCGGCGAACGCAGCAGCGGGGCTGATGAACCATGCGCGCAACGGCACCGTAAAGTGGCGCTGCGCGCTGATGTATGCCGGCGCCGGCATTGCCGGAGCCTTTGCAGGCTCCACCGTCGGCAAAGCCTTCGACGGGCAGAAACTGCTCTTCCTGTTCGCGATCGTCATGGTGGTTGTGGGTGTCCTCATGCTGCGAGGCCGCGGCGACATCGGCAATCCAGGTGCGGAATGTAACCGCGAGAAGGCACCCAAGGTTCTGGGCTATGGCCTCGGCACGGGCGTCT
This sequence comes from uncultured Stakelama sp., assembly GCA_964638495.1. GTDB lineage: Bacteria > Pseudomonadota > Alphaproteobacteria > Sphingomonadales > Sphingomonadaceae > Sphingomonas. The sequence continues at coordinate 94,638 of CAZXBM010000003.1, forward strand.
TCTCCGGATTCTTTGGGATCGGAGGCGGGTTCCTGATTGTACCTGGCCTGGTCGCCTCGACGGGGATGCCGATCCTCAACGCGATCGGATCATCGCTCGTCGCCGTGACGGCCTTCGGCCTGACAACGGCGCTCAACTACGCCTTCTCCGGCCTGATCGACTGGCCCCTGGCGGGCATCTTTGTCGTCGGCGGCCTCGTCGGCAGCTTCGGCGGCGCGCTCGCAGCCAAGAAGCTCTCGGGCACGACAGGCCTGCTCACGACGGTCTTCTCCGTGCTCATCTTCGTTGTTGCCGCCTACATGCTCTGGAAGAGCGCGGGCGCATTTTTCGGGACAACCGCCAGTGTTTGATCATCTCGATCCCGTCATACTGGCGCGCATCCAGTTCGCCTTTACGGTCAGCTTTCACTTCATCTTCCCCTCCTTCTCCATCGGCCTCGCCAGCTACCTGGCTGTCCTCGAGGGGCTTTGGCTGAAGACTGGCAAAAGCGTCTATCTGGACCTGTTCAAATACTGGCTGAAGATCTTCGCCGTGGTCTTTGCCATGGGTGTCGTGTCCGGCATCGTCATGTCCTATCAGTTCGGGACGAACTGGTCGGTCTTCTCGGTCAAAACCGGGCCGGTGCTCGGCCCCCTCATGGCCTATGAGGTCCTGACCGCCTTCTTCCTTGAAGCGGGGTTCCTGGGGGTCATGCTGTTCGGCATGAGCAAGGTGGGCCGGAAGCTGCATTTTGCAGCGACCTGTATGGTGGCGCTGGGCACCTTCATTTCGGCCACCTGGATTCTCAGCGTGAACAGCTGGATGCAGACGCCGACCGGCTTCGAAATCAATGCAGCGGGTCAGTTCGTTCCGGCCGGATCATGGCTCACGATCATCTTCAACCCCAGCTTCCCCTACAGGCTGCTGCACACTCTCATCGCCTCCTACCTGACCACCTCGCTCGTGGTAGGGGCTGTCGGTGCATGGCACCTGCTGAAGGACCGCACCAACCCCTATGCCCGCAAGATGTTCTCCATGGCCATGTGGATGGCGGCCATCGTGGCTCCGATCCAGATCTTCGCGGGCGACCTGCACGGCCTCAACACGCTGGAGCACCAGCCTGCCAAGGTCATGGCGATGGAGGGACACTATGAAAGCCATCCCGATGGTGCGCCGCTGATCCTCTTTGGCATTCCGAACAGCGCCGAGAAGCGCGTCGACTACGCCATCGAGATCCCCAAAGCCTCATCCCTGATCCTGAAACATGACCCGAACGCGCCGCTGGCCGGGTTGGACACGATCCCCGATAACCGCGAACCCCCGGTCGCCATCGTCTTCTGGTCCTTCCGCGTGATGGTCGGCCTCGGCTTCGCGATGCTGGGCCTCGGGGTGATCAGCCTCGTCGCCCGTACCCGTCGATCGCTATACGACTGGCCGCTGCTGCACCGGCTCGCCATCCTGATGGGGCCGACCGGTTTTGTGGCGGTCATCGCGGGATGGATCACGACCGAGGTGGGGCGGCAGCCTTATACCGTCTATGGCCAACTGCTGACGGGGCAATCCCACTCCCCGCTCGCGGCCCCGGCCGTTGCGGCTTCGTTGATCGCCTTCGTGGTCGTCTACTTTTTCGTGTTCGGCGCTGGCGCCTGGTATCTGCTGAAGCTGATGGGCCACACACCCCAAGCCCATGAGACCGAACCGCCACAAACGCCGATTCGGTCCGCTGGCATCACACCCGCACCCGCGCTTGATGGCGCACCCCGACCGGCGGAGTAAGCCATGACCTATGCACTCGATCTGACGGTCATCTGGGCCTTCATCATCGCCTTCGCCGTCTTCGCCTATGTCGTCATGGACGGCTTCGACCTCGGGATCGGCATCCTGTTTCCCTTCTTCGCCGTCGGCGAGGAACGGGATCAGGCCATGAATTCGATCGCTCCGGTTTGGGACGGCAATGAGACATGGCTGGTGCTGGGCGGCGGCGGACTCTTCGCGGCCTTTCCGCTCGCCTACGGCATCATACTGCCCGCCACATATCCGCTGATGATCGCGATGCTGCTGGGCCTCGTGTTTCGCGGCGTCGCGTTCGAGTTCCGGTGGCGCGATCCACGCCACCGGGCGCTCTGGGACGTCGCGTTCACCGTCGGCTCGGTCGTCGCCGCTATGGCGCAAGGCATGATCCTGGGCGCGATCCTTCAGGGGGTCACCGTCGTCGAAAGCGTCGAGGCCGGGGGCTGGGCCTATGCCGGGGCTTGGCTCGACTGGCTGACCCCGTTCAGCCTGCTGACCGGCATCGGTGTCGTCGCCGGATACGCGCTCTTGGGCGCGACCTGGCTGATCTGGAAGGTCGAGGGCACGGCCCAGGGTCATGCCGTGCGGCTGGCGCGTATCCTCGGCGTCGCGACGCTCGGCGGCATGGCCGCCGTCAGCGCCGCAACGCCCTTCCTTGACTACGCCTACTGGCAGCGCTGGTTCGAGATGCCGGGGGTTCTCCTGACCGCTCAGGTTCCGATCCTGGTCGTGATCGCGGGGCTCTTCTTCTTCCGCAGCCTGAACAAAGGTTCGGAACGCCTGCCCTTCGCAATTGCGCTCGGCCTATTCCTGCTTGGCTTCGCGGGCCTCGGGATCAGCCTCTTTCCCTATATCGTGCCCGACCAGATCACGATCTGGGATGCGGCGGCGCCCGCGTCGAGCCAGTTGTTCATGCTGGTCGGGACTGTGATCATCGTCCCCATAATCCTCGCCTATACCGCCTGGGCCTATTGGGTCTTTCGCGGCAAGGTCGGCACGCACGGGTATCATTGATGGACGAAGCGCCTCTTTGGAAGCGGCTGCTATGGATGGTCGCGATCTGGACCATGAGCGTCGCCGCCCTCGGTATCGTCGCGCTCGTTATCAGGACCTGGCTAAACGCTTAGATTCTGCATTCTTTCAATTAAGTGAGGCCGCCCATGACGAATGCCCAATCCGACGCCTCCGAGACCCCTCAGCCCGAGGACTGGGCAGGTGAAATGGGCACCCGATGGTTGGCCGGCATCGACCAGTTTGAATCGATGATCGCGCCGATCGGCGACGCCCTGCTAGCAAGAGCGTCTTTCAAGACCGGGGAACGCGTCCTCGATCTGGGATGCGGTGGCGGGGCGACCAGTCTTACGATCGCAGAGTCGGTCGGCCCCGGAGGGTCCGTCACCGGCATCGATATCTCGCCCGACCTGATCGCCAAAGCTCGCGAACGGGCCGAAGCCGCCGACACTCGCAATGCGACATTCGAATGCGGCGATGCGGCGTCCTATAAGCCGGAGGCGGCCTTCGACAGAATGGTCTCCCGCTTTGGCAGCATGTTCTTCCCACACCCGGTCGAAGCCTTTTCCAATTTGCACGGCTGCCTCAAGCAGGGCGGTCGACTTGACCTCGCGGTCTGGGGTCCGCCTCGTGACAATCCCTGGATGATGGAAATGATGGCCGCACTGCGACGTCACATCGACGTACCGCCGGCTGTGCCTCGCGCGCCGGGGCCGTTCGCCTTCGAGGACACGGATTACCTAAAAACCGTCCTGGAAAACGCGCGGTTCGCCGATATCGACATCATCGCCTACCATGGTCTGCAACCGATTGGTGGGGTGGGTGCCTCGCCGGATGTCGCGGTTAACTTCGCCATGTCTTCATTGGCTGCGGGCCGTCTAGTCCAACACGAGGACGAGAGTCTTCAGCACCGCGTTCGGGAAGATTTGCTCACGGTGTTCGGTCACCATCATGTCGAAGGACGAGGCGTGATGATGGCAGGCAAGGCCTGGCTCGTCTCCGCATGGACGTAATCCGCCGGCAACGATCCAGCCGTGTTGCCAATCCCTTGCAGAGAAAACGCCGGAAGTTAGAAGGACAGGACCAATAGACGGCCTCCGCACACCGAGCCGGCATCCGTTGAGCGGGGATTAAAGCCAATGTCTGTCCAGCGCCTACGCAATATCGTCCAATTGTCTGTTCAGACCCTCTTTCGCCAGATCGCGGGTGGGCGCGTGGAATGCGAGAGCGAAGCGACCCTCCAGCTCCACCTCGGCGTATCATCGCCACGGCCGCCGACCTCGAAATTATAAGCGAACGCGAGACCTTCTCGGTCCAGTTGGAAAAGCGCCTGCTCGGCGCAGGTGGCAAACGCGGCCGCATCGATGTGTGGTTCCGGATCACAGATGACGAAGGTCGTCAGTGGCGATGCGCGATCGAGCTGAAATTCTTCAAACGCAAAAATCACCGCGAACCCAACAATCGCTATGAGGTTTTCAAGGACATCGCGCGCTTGGAAAGCTGCGGCGACGTCGCGGATGTCGGCTTCATGATCGTCGGCACAGACCATCTGCATTACGTCAGCAACGAGGCCTATTCCGGAGCGACTAGCGACTTCGACTTTCGCAACGGAGCGATATATCAGGCCGGAAGGACCCTGAGCTACAACACCGGCAGCGACTTCGGCCCGCCCATCACGCTAGCCCGCGACTACCAGTTCCAGTGGGCGGAGGGTACGACTTCGCTTCATTATCTCTTGGTCGAAGTGTCACCGACGCCATGAATCCAGTAGCGTTCGCCCTCAGCGCCTTTGTTTTCTCAGTGATGGCGACGCCCGCCCGTGCGGACCCCTGCGAAGGTCGCCTGCCCTCTCAGCCGGGGCAGCAGTTTTCGGGAACGGTCCGCTATGTCGGTGACGGCGACGGGCTGTGCGTCGGCAATTCCAACGATCCAAACACCTGGATCGAAGTGCGCTTGGCGGACTTTGACGCGCCGGAACTCCACGCCCCTGATGGCCGCCTGTCCAAATCGCTCCTCGAGCAGGTTGCGTTCGGTCAGAGTGTAGCTTGCGAGGCGCGGCGCGGGCGACGTGGCCGCGTGATCGTTTTCGACCGGGTGATCGCCGTCTGCCGCGTCCATGGCCGCTCGATCGCCGATCTACTCCGTGCGCGGCACGCGCCAGAAGGCGGCAACTGATCGTCGAACCTCGATCAGGAACAGTCTGAGTCCGGGAGGGGAATGCCTTCCCCTGCGGTCGAGCCGACACGTCTCGTCCGACCCCTTCTGCGCGGAGCACCCCGCAACGCCCCCGCGGTGACAACCAATCCTGACGGCGGAATCCATTCGCAGCGACGTGCGTTGTCTCTGACCGTCAGCATGAGACTCACGCGATGAAACCCACGCTTCAGGCACATCTGCTCGAACGGGCCGCGAGCTTCCTCGTCATGGCCGATCACGTCGCCGAAACTGAAGCCCGGCTTTGCGGAGAACCGCTTTTAAAGAATGTCGGCTATGCGCTCGAACTCGGGCTCAAAGCGCTCCTTGTTGAGCGGGGATGGGACGACGATCGCTGCCGCATCGAGGTGCGGCATGACATCGCCAAAGCCCTCGGCGAAGCCGCGAAGGTCGGATTTGTACCAGCGCATCGCGACCTTGCCGCCCTGATCGCCACTATCAGCCCCTACTATAAGCGGCACAGACTGTCCGAATTGGTGGCCACCGGCGGCTTGGCGATGTCGCCCGATCAGGCCTTGGCCGTGACGCGGAGCCTGCTTGATCAGGTCCGCGTGTCGGTCACTAGGTAGCTGTCGGATCCGCCGGCGCACATGAGAGGGAGAGGGCTGCGGCTGTCGCCGTGACGGGTTTTGAAGGTCGAGAGAGGTTCTCTGGCCGGCCCGTCGCGGAGATACGCGATGACACGCCCAGCTTCCAAAGGCCATGCCCGAACCCAGCGCTCGAACATCTACGACGAGATCACGACCAAGATTATTGCCGAACTGGAGGCAGGCCGCCTCCCCTGGGTCCAGCCCTGGGGCTCGAGTACGGTATCGGCGCCACTTGCCATGCCGCGGAACGCCGCGACCGATCGTGGCTATTCCGGCATCAACGTCCTGATCCTCTGGGGCGCGGTCGTCCAACATGGCTTCGCCACGCAAGGCTGGCTCACCTTCCGCCAGGCTCTGGGGCTGGGCGGCAATGTCCGCAAAGGCGAACACGGCACCACCGTCGTCTATGCCGATCGCTTCATCCCCGATGACGAGCGTCGCCGGGCACAGGACAATGGTGACGATCCAGCCGCCATTCCCTTTCTTAAACGCTTCACGGTGTTCAATATCGCCCAATGTGAGGGACTGCCCGACGGGCTTTCGGCACCGCCCCCACCCATTCCCGAAGGTCTGATCGTACCAGAGGTCGAGGCGCTCATTCGTGCCAGCGGCGCCGACCTGCGTCTGGGCGGAGACAAGGCCTTCTATGCACCGGGTCCCGATTTTATTCAGATCCCCAGGCCCGAGGCCTATTTCGAGCCGATCAACTGGCATCGCACGGCCTTGCATGAGCTGGGGCATTGGTCGGGCCATCCCGGACGCCTCGCGCGCGACCTGAGCGGTGGCTTTGGGTCGAAGGCCTATTCGCGCGAGGAGCTCGTCGCGGAAATGACGTCGGCCTTCTGCTGCGCGAACCTCGGCATCGCGCCGACCGTGCGCCATGCCGATTACATCGGCGCCTGGCTCGACGTCCTGCGCGAGGACAATCGCGCCATCGTGCGCGCGGCGAGCGCGGCCTCCAAAGCGGCGGACTACCTCCTGGCCTTCGCGCCCAGTGCGACGGCACGGGAGGAGGATCGGGAAGCGGCCTGACCTCGCCCACTGCGCGCCAGCTCGGCCGGAGTCCAGGAGAGTAAGAGGGTCGAGACGGACTTCGTGACGGGTCAGGGTCGAGAGAGAGGCTCCCGGCCGCCCGTCACGGAGAATATCCCATGACCCAGGCTTCCAAGAAGATCGTCCTGTCCCCCTCGCGGGACATCCCCTTCAACAAGCTCGTGCTGAGCCAGTCCAATGTGCGCCGGATCAAGTCCGGCGTCTCGATCGAAGATCTTGCCGAGGACATTGCACGACGGACCTTGCTTCAAAGCCTCAACGTCCGCGCGGTCGTCGATGCCGAAGGCAATGAAACGGGCATGTTCGAAGTGCCGGCCGGAGGTCGGCGCTATCGTGCGCTCGAAAGGCTCGTGAAACAAAAACGCCTGTCTCGAACAGCACCCGTGCCCTGTGTCATCCGCGAGAGCGCGGACATCTCGGCCGAAGAGGATTCGCTCGCCGAAAACAGTCAACGTGAGCCGCTGCATCCGCTCGACCAGTTTCGTGCCTTCCAGACTTTGCGCGAACAGGGTCAGGGCGACGAGGCAATCGCGGCGCGCTTCTTCGTCACGCCGGCCATCGTTCGCCAGCGCCTCAAGTTGGCGTCCGTATCCGACCGGCTGCTCGCCCTCTACGCCGAGGACGAATTGACCTTGGACCAGCTGATGGCCTTCACCGTCACAAACGACCATGCGCGTCAGGAACAGGTCTGGGAGGCGCTCGCGCGCAACCCCTACAAGGAAGCCTATCAGATCCGGCGCATGTTGACCGAAGGCGCCGTGCGCGCTTCCGATCGACGCGCACGTTTCATCGGCGCGGAAGCCTATGAAGCTGCAGGCGGCGACATCTCGCGTGACCTCTTCCAGACCGACGACGGTGGGTGGTTCCAGGATCCGGCGCTTCTCGACCGTCTGGTCTCAGACAAACTCGCGGCGGCTGCGGAGACCGTCGCTGCCGAAGGCTGGAAGTGGATCAGCGCCGACATCGGTTTCGATTACGGACACACGCGCGGACTCCGCGCCTTGCCGTCCACCAGCTCGCTGACCGATGAAGAACACGCGACCTACGAGGCGCTCAGCCAGGAGTATGCGGCGCTCGAGAAAACCTACGCCGAGGCCGAGGAGCTGCCCGACGAGGCCGACCAGCGCCTCGGCGAAATCGAGGCCGCGCTCGAAGATCTTCAGAACCGACCGGCGCTGTTCGATCCGGCTGACATCACGCGGGCGGGCACCTTTGTCAGCCTCGACAGCTCCGGCAGCCTCAAGATCGAACGCGGGTTTGTGCGACCGGAGGACGAGGCAGAAGCCGAGCCGGATGCCACCCGTGGCGATACCGACGATGCCGTCGAGCCTTCCGAGCCCGATGCCGGCGTCCAGCGCGCCGTCATCACGATCGGCGGCGCAGCCCAGCCCGGCGGCGAACCCGATGAGGATGACGACACCATCAAGCCGCTGCCCGAGCGGCTGATGACCGAACTGACTGCGCATCGGACGCTGGCCTTGCGCAACGCAGTGGGTGCCGACCCCGACACGGCCTATCTCGCCGTCCTTCATGCCCTCGCGCTGAAGACGTTCTACCGCTTCAGTACCGCGACGTGCCTGGAGATCGAAGCCAAGCACTCCGCCTTTGGTCACCAGGTGCCTGGTCTCAACGACACAGCGTCGGCGCACGCGATCACCGCGCGTCATGCGAGCTGGTCGGATCAACTGCCTCAGGACCCCGGTGCGTTGTGGCAGACGTTGACCACCTTCGATACGGATCGACGCGGGGCACTGTTCGCCCACTGCGTCAGCTTCAGCATCAACGCCGTCCACCAGTCCTGGAACCAGGGCGACAGGATGAAACATGCTGACGCGTTGGCGCAGGTCGTCGATCTCGACATGGTCGCCGCAGGCTGGACCCCGACGGTCGAATCCTACCTCGGCCGCGTGACCAAGCCGCGCATTCTGGAGGCTGTTCGCGACGGCAAGGGTGATCGCGAGGCCCAGCTCATCGAGCACCTCAAGAAGGGCGATATGGCCAAGGAGGCCGAACGGCTGCTGGCCGGTTCAGGCTGGCTGCCGGAGCCGTTGCGCACCGCAACCGATCAACCCGTCCTGCTCGAACCGGACGGATCGGAGCCCGAAGCGCTGCCGGCTTTCCTGACCGCAGACGAGGATGACGAGACCGGAGCCTCCGACCCCAAGCCGGATACAGGGTTCGAGCACGCCATCGCCGCTGAATGAACATCGCGGGGCGGCGTCCGGCCGCCCCGCTCCACTCCCACCTTTCGGCCCGCCTTCTGGCGGGCCTTTCTTTTGTCAGGAGCTTGCCATGCCGATCCCCGACCATGCCTCCCGCAATTTCCAGACTCTCCTACAGGCCGCCCGCAATGATGATCTGGCCCTGATGGAATGCCTAGACGCCGAGACGCGCGAGCTGCGCTACGTCCTTTGGGCCGTCGGCCGAGACGGCGAAGACTATGTCTTCACGCCGTTCGGGCATCTCGCGCCCGTCAATCCGTTCGACGCCTATCTGCCTCCGGTCGACGGCGGCGGCTTTGCAGAAACAGAGTGAGAGCGGGGCCGGGAGGGGGCGAGCCGGTGCGGTCGAGAGAGAGCGCCGATCGGCTTGCCCTCCTCCTGCTCTCCCGGATGACCCGCCATGACATCAACCGCACTCGCGTCCCCAACCCTCACCGTGACAAGCCGCGCGCCTGCCACTCGCGCCCTCGCGCTCCACCGCGCCGCTCTGGATCTCCTTCCCACCCTGATCGCGGGCACGGCGCTCGATGCCCGCGCCCTTCGCACCACTATGGAGGCAGCGTTTGGCGGATCGGACGCCGAAGGGCTGTGGACCTGGAAAGACGCTTATGAGGCGTGCGAAGCAGCGCAGATCGCATTCCTGCGCCGATTTGGACCGGCGCTGTGCGGCCGTCCGGCCAGTTCGCAGCTTGACGTGGTCAGCAAGATTGCCGGCCTGCTCCCCACCCACACCCGACGCTCGATAGAAAGCGAGGCGCTCCAGCAATTCTCGACGCCGTTGCCCCTTGCCTGGATCGCGGCACGCGCAGCCATGATCACGCCGGGTGATCTGGTTCTGGAGCCATCGGCCGGGACCGGATTGCTTGCCATCTTCGCTGAGCTTGCTGGCGCCGAATTGGCGCTCAATGAATTGGGCGAAACCCGCGCCGACCTTCTCGGTCACCTCTTTTCGACCGCGGTCGTCACTCGGTTTGACGCCGCCCACATCCATGATCATCTCGACGCCGGGCTCGTCCCTAGCGCCGTCCTCATGAATCCGCCCTTCTCGGTCGCAGCGCAGGTCGAAGGCCGCGTCGCCGACGCGGCCCTGCGGCACATCAACTCCGCCCTGGCCCGTCTCGCCGAAGGCGGTCGCCTGGTCGCCATCACTGGGGCGAGCCTGTCCCCCTACAATGCAGCATGGCGCGATGCGTTCATCGACCTTCAGGCGCGGGGCCAAATCGTCTTCTCCGCCGCGATCGACGGCCGTGTCTATGCTCGGCATGGTACAACGACCGAAACGCGCCTGACCGTGATCGACCGTCTCCCGGCCGATGACCCATCATGCTTCCCCGTCACACCCGGCATGGCGTCCAGTACGACCGAGCTTCTGGCTTGGGTCGACAATGCGATTCCCGCGCGCCTGCCCATCAGCGCCGCTTTTACGCCGAGCCGCGTCTCAGCAAAGCCGCCTTTGCGGAAATCCGTTGCGTCGCCTGCACGATCTGCGTCGCAATCGATCGACCCCGCCGCCGTGCCGCTCCGCTATTCCGTGGTGGACTGGTCCCAACCCGCAGCCGATCGGATCACCGAGGCTCTCTATGAAGGCTACGGACTGCAATCAGTGGCCATCGATGGAGCTCGCCCCCATCCGACGCCGCTCGTGCAGTCCGCGTCCATGGCTTCTGTGTGCCCACCGAAGCCGAGCTATGTTCCGCTCCTGCCGGAGGGATTGATCGAAGCCGGCCTTCTCTCCGATGCCCAGCTTGAAACCGTCATCTATGCGGGCGAAGCCCATCATGGCCAGTTGGCAGGCGCCTGGACAGTCGATGCGACCTTCGACCAGATCAGTGCCGCGCCTGAAAATGCCGACGGCATGGTCCGATTTCGCCGAGGCTTCATGCTCGGCGATGGGACGGGCGCGGGCAAGGGCCGCCAAGTCGCCGGCGTCCTTCTCGACAATTGGCTGAAGGGCCGTCGACGCGCGCTGTGGGTCTCGAAATCCGACGCGCTCATTGAGGACGCCCAGCGCGACTGGTCGGCCCTCGGCCAGGAGCGGCTGTTGGTGACGCCGCTCTCCCGCTTTCGCCAAGGAGCGCCCATCCGACTGGAGGAAGGCATCCTTTTTACCACCTATGCCACGCTACGGTCCGACGAACGCGAGGGGAAGGTTTCACGCGTCCGACAAATCGTCGACTGGTTGGGCTCCGACTTCGACGGGGTCATCGTGTTCGACGAATCCCACGCCATGCAGAATGCCGCAGGCGGCAAGGGCGAACGCGGCGAGCAGGCCGCGTCGCAGCAGGGCAAGGCTGGCTTACGCCTGCAACATGCGCTTCCCGATGCCCGCATACTCTACGTCTCGGCGACCGGCGCGACGACGGTTCACAACCTCGCTTATGCCCAACGGCTCGGCCTGTGGGGTGGCGAAGACTTCCCGTTCGCCAACCGCGCCGAGTTCGTGCAGGCAATCGAGGCCGGTGGCGTCGCCGCGATGGAAGTGCTCGCCCGCGACCTCAAAGCGCTCGGCCTCTATGCCGCTCGCTCGCTGTCCTACGAAGGGGTCGAATATGAGATCGTCGAACACCGGCTGACAGCCGAGCAGACCGGCATCTATGACGCCTATGCCGGCGCGTTCGAGATCATTCACAACAATCTGTCGGCCGCCCTTGAAGCCGCCAACATCACTGGTGCCGGGCCGGATGGCGGAACCAAGACGCTGAACGCTCAGGCCAAGTCCGCGGCGCGGTCGGCCTTTGAGAGCGCCAAGCAGCGCTTCTTCAATCATCTGATTACCGCCATGAAGACCCCGACGCTGATCGCGGCGATCGACCGTGACCTTGCCGAAGGTCACGCCTGCGTCGTCCAGATCGTCTCCACAGGCGAAGCCTTGCTCGAGCGGAGACTCGCCGACATTCCCACCGAAGAATGGGGCGATATCGCCGTCGACATCACCCCGCGCGAATATGTCCTAGACTATCTGGCGCACTCGTTCCCAACCCAGCTCTTCGAACCCTATACCGATGGCGAGGGTAACCTGTGCTCGCGGCCGGTGATGCGGGATGGCCAGCCCGTGCAATGCCGCGATGCGCTCGAACGCCGCGATCGTCTCATCGAGCATCTCGGCGCACTGGCCCCGGTGCAAGGCGCCCTCGATCAGATCGTCCAGCGGTTCGGCACCGAGCAGGTCGCCGAAGTCACCGGACGGTCCCGACGCGTCGTCGCCCGCATCGGCGCGGATGGCGAACGGCGTCTGTGTGTGGAAAATCGCGCGGGCAGCGCCAACCTGGCGGAGACCGCTGCTTTTCAGGACGATGACAAGCGCGTTCTCGTGTTCTCCGACGCAGGTGGCACGGGCCGAAGCTATCATGCCGACCTTGGCGCCAGAAACAGGCGGCTGCGCATACACTATTTGCTCGAGGCAGGCTGGAAGGCGGATACGGCCATCCAAGGGCTCGGGCGCACCAATCGCACCCACCAGGCTCAGCCGCCCATCTTCAGGCCGATCTCGACCGACGTGAAAGCGGAAAAGCGGTTTCTATCGACCATTGCGCGGCGGCTCGACACGTTGGGCGCGATTACCAAAGGACAGCGGCAGACCGGCGGACAGGGTCTGTTCCGTGCCGAAGACAACCTCGAAAGCGCCTATGCCAAAGCGGCACTGCGCCAGCTCTACACACTGCTCCTGCTCGGCAAGGTGCCGGGCTGTACGCTGCAACGGTTCGAGGACGCCACGGCCCTCAAACTGACCGATCGCGACGGCACCCTGCGCGAGGAACTGCCGCCAATCACGCAATTCCTCAACCGGATGCTGGCGCTGACCATCGACCTGCAAGGCACGATCTTCGACGTGTTCGAAGGTTTGCTTCGCGCCAAGATCGAAGGCGCAATCGCCGCCGGCGTCTATGATCGCGGCGTCGAGACCATCACGGCGCACTCGCTACGCGTCACCGAGCGCCGCACGCTCTATACCCACCCTGCGACAGGCGCCGAGACCCAGGTCTTTACGGTCGTCGAGCGAAACCCGACCCGGCCGATTTCACTTGCCGAAGCGGTTGAGCGCGGTGCCGACCGCGACTGCCGCTTGATGATCAACCACCGTTCGAAGCGGGCAGCGGTACAAATTCCGGCCCCCAGTCTGACGCTCGATGACGGCGAGGTGGAGCGCCGCGTCCGGCTGCTCCGCCCAGTCGAGCGAATGGCCATGGCGCAAAGCGCTCTTGAGGAATCGGCCTGGGAAGAGGTCGACGCGGAGCGCTTTGCCCACGCGTGGAGTGCGGAAATCGCCGAATTGCCGACGTTTACCGAAGTCACCTCGCACATCGTCACCGGGCTGCTGTTGCCCATCTGGCGACGCCTTCCCGGAGAAGGATGTCGGGTTTACCGGCTTCAGACTGACGATGGCGAGCGCGTGATCGGCCGGCAGGTCGCGGCAGCATGGGTGGCTCAGGCCTTCGGAGAAGCGCCCGTAAGCATGGCTGCAGGTGATGCGTTTGCCGCCGTGCTGACCAAGGGGGATACACTTCACCTTACCGATGCGATGTCCCTGCGTCGTTCGCTCGTCATGGGCGTTCAACGGATCGAATTGGTGGGTTTCACCAGCGCGATGGTCGCGCGGCTGAAAGCCATCGGTTTAACCTCCGAAATCATCGCCTGGAAGCTGCGCCTGTTCATCCCGACGGGCAGCAACGGTCCTTCGATTACAGCGAGTTTGCTCAGTCGGCACCCTATCGAACGGATCGCCCCTCGGGCGGCAACCCGCCATGCCGCAGCGTGACCGGAGACCGGCAATGCACGGCCCTGCTGCTGAGCTGGCCGACCGTCTCGCGCGTAACGCCGAGGCGGTCTGCCGACATTATTTGTCCAATGGACGCCGCGAAGGCCGATACTGGCTTGTCGGCGACATCAACAACAACCCAGGCCGCAGTCTCTATGTCCGGCTGCGCGGCGTCGAAACCGGCAGCGGCGCGGCCGGCAAATGGACCGACGCCGCGACGGGCGATCATGGCGATTTGCTCGACCTGATCGCCGCCTGCCGAAATCTGCAAAGCCTGCGCGACACCTTGGACGAGGCTCGCCTGTTCCTCAGCCTGCCACGAACCGAGTCTCATGCCGATAGGCGACCGGCCGCGCCGGTGCCAACAGGGTCGCCAGACGCGGCTCGTCGCCTATTTGCGATGTCGAGGCCGATCACGGGCACAGTCGCACAATCGTATTTGCGCCGACGCGGCATTACGGATGTGCGGCATGGCGACTCCCTGCGCTTTCATCCTCGCTGCTGGTATCGCGGTGATGACGAAGACCCGCGTGATCGCCTGCGCGACGCCTGGCCAGCCATTATTGCAGCGGTCACCGATCTCGACGGCACGATCACCGGAGCCCATCGGACCTGGCTCGATCCTTCAGGCTCGCACAAGGCCGACATCTCCACCCCCAGACGGGCCATGGGCCAGCTCTTGGGCAATGCAGTGCGGTTCGGTCATGCTTTGGATGTGCTCGTTGCCGGTGAGGGCATCGAAACAATGCTTTCGGTTCGTCAGATCATGCCTACCCTACCGATGGCCGCAGCCCTGTCGGCCAACCACCTCGCGGCGTTGATCCTGCCCCCCACGCTCCGTCGGCTCTATATCGCTCACGATGCCGACCCTGCCGGTGATCGGGCGCAGGAAACGCTGGCCGAACGCGCGATCGCCCTGGGGATCCAAGTCATTCCACTGAAACCCAACCTCGGCGACTTCAACGACGATCTGCAGCAGCTTGGACGCGATGCGGTCACGCGCGAGCTCCGCGATCAGCTCCTGCCCGACGATATTGTCCGATTTCCCTGATCGATGGTGATCGGCAGGAAGACGCTTGTTGTCCGTAAAGCGGGAGGAACGCTCGGTCTGGCCTTGTGTTTGAGGCGCGGCGCCCACGGCCTTCTGAGAGGGCGATCGGACCGGAGGCGGTTCGGGTCGACAACGGCTGCGGCGGGCTATTTTCCGCCGGTCCTGCGGACCTTTGCATCGCGAGCCAAAATAGCCCGCCTTCGCCGTCCTACGCTGCGCTGCGGCCGCTCGGTCCTTCGGACCGGCGGTGCAGGCCCGCGCCGCCCCCGCTCTTCGTCGCCTGCGAAGGCCGCGATGGGCGCGGCCGGCAAACGGACAGGCAGGACACCATGAGCACCGATCCCGATTTCGAACCGCTGCACGAGCAATCCCCCACCTCCAGCCTCCTCGATGAGCTGCAACTCTTTGGACACAGGCCCTTCGAGGATGAACCCGATCCCAGGCCGTTGCCCGAAGAACGCCACGTCCGGGGCGCGATCGCCGACATCTTCGACGCCCTGGCTTCCACATTCCAACACACACGTCTTGAACCCGACCTCGACGACCTGTTGTGGTCGACCGTGAACCTCTTCCACCGCGCCGCCGAACGGATCGAACGCGAACTCGACGATAACGAGCAAGCCCAAAAGCGCGGACAGCGCGAGCAGGACGGCTCGGAGGTCAAATCCGTCGAGCTGGAGCGTAAGATCGCCGAAGGCATGACGCTCATTGAACGCCGCAACGCCTTTGAATTTATGCGTGATCAGGCAGCCGACCAGTTCGAGACCCACCTCCGGTCAACCTGGCGCCCGCGCTCAGGCTCAATGGTCAATCGCAAGGCGCTGACCTCGGCAATGATCGACAGCCGCGACTTCATTGCCGCCCGCAAGCGCGCCGAGAACGAGGTGATGCTCCCCGCCGGCGCCAAGGTCGCCTTTACGGGTGGCTCCGACTTCAACGATCATCAGGCGGTTTGGGCAGCACTTGATCGGGTCCGCGCCAAACACCCAGACATGGTGCTGTTGCACGGCGGCTCCCCCAAGGGGGCGGAGCGCATCGCGGCCTGCTGGGCCGACAATCGCAACGTCGCACAGGTCGCTTTCAAACCAGACTGGACCCGCCACGCCAAAGCCGCGCCCTTCAAGCGCAATGACCAACTCCTCGACATCCTGCCGATCGGAGTCATCGTGTTCCCAGGATCGGGCATTTCCGACAATCTTGCGGACAAAGCTCGCAAACTCGGCATCCCGCTGTTCGATTTCCGGAAAGGCGGCGGCGCGTGAGCGCCGCCGACCAGCCAACGCTAGCGCCCGTTGTGGGGCGCCAGACCGAGAAAGGCCTCGATACTGCGTTCGGCAATCACCCATTTGCCGTCGAGAAATTCGGCGCTGTCGCTGACAATCGTAAATGACCACTTCCCGATCTGGCCCGTTGTCTTGTTCACACGGTGGCCGCTCGCCGCCCAAAGGGTCGGGGCTCCCACTACCGGACCAAGTAGCTCTGCAGCAGACATGGCATGACCGACATGCTCGACCACACCCTCATAGGTCTTGCCGCCATCAACGATCATAACTGTGTCCCCGATCTGTAGTGGGCACTGAGCCACCGCGATCTTTTGTCGGAGGGTTTCGACGTCTTGCTGAGCGTCGAGGAAGCGCTGCTTTGCTTCGGAGAGAAGAACTTCGTCTGACATTCTTCCCTCTCCCGTCGTTGCCCACACCGCTCTCATAGCCGCTTTCCTTGGTCCGGGCCCGGCCTTCCACGGTCAACCCGTAAAGGGTCCGCTAAGCGGAGCTTGCGGCCGCTGGGCTAACGCCTGGCGCGGTGACCGCGGCCGTGTCCCGGACACTTCGGGCGCCTGTCGAGCGGGGATGGTCCCCGCCTCCAGACAGGAGCCGGAACGATGTCGCTTTCTCTCGCCCAACGTAGCGCCTGGAACCTCGCAAAGACCCTCATGGTCTGCGTCACCCTTTTCAAGGCAGGATCCGAGTTCGGCGTCATGCCCTCGGCCGAGTTTGACGGCGACCCCGACAGCGTCGTTCATGAATATGACCCCTGGTCGTGAGCCACACCAGTTGGGCGGAAGCGCAAAAACGCGCTCCCGCCCAGCCGACTTTTGGGCTATACTCGACGCTGCGCCGTGGTGGTGGTGGAGGCGCGACCGTTTCTGTTTGCAACGGAGTACACCGCCATGATCATTCTGGGCATCATCATGCTGATCATCGTACTGGGTGCGATGTGTTGGTTGCTGTTCAACCTCGCCGTTTTCGCTCTTCCGCTGTTCGCCGCTGTGTCCGTGGGGCTCGCGACGACCGATACCGGTGCTGGTCCAATCGGCGCTATTTTTCTCGGTCTTCTAGCTGGCATCGCCACGCTTACCGCAGGCCAAATGGTCTTTACGCTCGTCCCGTCTACGTTGGTCCGCGTCGCAGTCGCAGGACTCTTCGCGATCCCCGCCGCGATTGCGGGCTATCATGCCACGCACGGGCTCGCCGCGCTGGCGATCCCGGCTGAGGGATGGCGCCAAGCCTTTGCCCTTTTCGGCGCTGGAGCGATCAGCCTCACTGCCCTGGCTCGGCTTGCTTTGCCCCGCGGGGCAGGCTTTCGAGCCACCCCTTCAGACGCGCGTCTATCAGGGCAATAACGTCTCGCCAGAATGATTCCCCGCCCGGACCGACCCAAGCAGTTGCAGCAGCTCAGGTCATCACCATGACGCACCGGGCGCGAACGGGGCTGGAGAGTATGGCCCCCTTCTTGTCTGAGATTGGCGATTAAGCGCGGTTGCCGGTTAAACGAGCCTGCCCATTGCCGCTTTCGTTCAGGGAGCCTCCCACGGCGACTCGGCGAAGATCGACAATCCCCATGATCATTTCACTTCTCTACTGCCACCCCGACAATCGGGCCGTGCGCGCCGTTTTGTACGCTGGACTATCCGACAATGCGCCGTCTGCGTTTTTGCCTTGCTTGGAGCCAAGGACATTCGCCAGGTCTCCGGTTGGATCGGCTATCAATGCACACACCCAAGCGGTCTCTTGATGGACTGATCTGGCCGAAGGCCGGCTTCGCCTCGATCGCCTCAGCCGCAACGCCTGTCGTCCGACTTTCTTCCCCGGCCCGGCGGGCCTCCTCGCGGGACAAGAAAGTCTCCCGACCGACATCCTCCGCTGCGCTGCGGCCCTGAAGGGTGCGGCGTCGATCGCCTCCGGCCCCTTGATCACCATCGAGGCCGCGATGGGCGCGGTGCTCGAAATAGCATCCAAGGAGACTTAACATGGCGACCATCGGCACCTTCAAGAAGAGCGGCAACGAGTTCAGCGGCGAGATCGTGACGCTCAGCGTCCAGGCCAAGGGCGTCCGCATCGTCCCCGAGGCGAACCGCAGCGGCGACAACGCGCCGAGCCATCGGGTTTACGTCGGCCGTGCCGAGATCGGCGCCGCGTGGAGCAAGACCTCGAACGAGGGCCGCGAATATCTGGGCCTCAAGCTCGATGATCCCAGCTTCACCGCTCCGATCTACGCCAATCTCTTCGACGACGAAGAGGGCGACACCTTCAGCCTGATCTGGTCGCGCGCCGCCAAGCGCAACGGCGACTGAGCCTCTCACCCCGCCCGGGCCAGCCCGGGCGGGGACTCGCCCCACCGCGTATTTTTATCGGTCCTGGTTAAGTCTCAGAAGTCGGCGCGGGTTCCGCCTCGGGGTCGGGCCGACGCAACAGATCGGCCGCTTCGACACCTAAAACATGCGCCAACCGATCCAACACATCGATGCTGGCGGCATAAACGCACCGTTCCAATGAACTGATATACGTCCGGTCGATCTCGGCACGGTGCGCGAGCTCTTCCTGGGAAAGCTCTTGAGCCTGCCGGTAATTCCGCAGGTTAAGCGCGAGTACCTCTCGTATCTCCATGAACGAGACAGCACTGGCTTGTAGAGTATTTCACCACGGAGTATTCTCTACAGACCATTGGCTTGAAGGCTGTGAGCGTGCGACCGCGTCCCATTTTCAGCAGTGCCGCAGTGCAAAAAACTGCTTGTGCGGCAACGCTTGGCAGTTTCATTAACCTCGTGATTCAGCCCCCTCTCAGCCGCGCTCGTCCGTGATGGCCAACTCGCCGATTTCAGATCTCGCCCCAGACGTTCCCGATCTCACCGCCTATGATCGTGACCAGATGCCCACCTATTTGCGTCTGATTGATGCCGCCGACGACGGCGCTGATTGGCGCGAGGCGGTGGAAATCATATTTGGCGTCGATCCGAACGCCGACCTTGAGCGGGCGCGTGCCATCTACGACAGCCACTTGGCACGGGCGCGGTGGATCAGCGCGCAGGGGTATCAATCGCTTGTTTGGCCCAAAGCCTGACGTCCGTGCTGCCCGCCATCACGCGATAGAATATCCATTTTGGCGTGATCGGTTTTCACGAACACCATGCCTAGCTCACCGGGGTTCAATCCCAAGAATGCCATCCCGAATCCTATAGCGGCGCGCAACCGTGGCGCGTCCTGTGCAAGGAGTTCGCGATGTCGAGTAAGCGTAACTGGCGAGATTCTGGGCCTTATCTTCGGGCAAAGGAGCTTCCGGCGGCCGATCTGGCCTGGGAATTTCTGCGCCGCAATCCAGCGTATCAAAGGGCCTATGCGTCGGTGATGCGCTCCTCGGCAGATGCCGCTGACCTGATGGCACAGCGCTGGGGCCTGCGATTTCGCGGTGGACCCTCGCCGGGCGGCGGAAGAGACCGAAGTCTATTGGCTTGCCAATTATGATCCCCGCCTGATCCAGCTCGTCGCCGATACTACCGGGCTAGGCGACGTGACGGCTGGGCAGCTCCCGCTGCGCCACGATATTGCCAGCGATGATGGCGCTTACGCAAAGATCGGTGCCTCCAAGGCCTCGGGCACGGCAAAGCTCGCGCCCGGCCTGCCGCTTGACGCGCCGCTGATGGCGATCGTTCCGCTCGATGCCAACATCCCAACGCGGATCGAAGCGATGGCTCGCTTATGGCGTGCGCTGACGGGCCAACAGCCTCTTCCCTATGCAAGCGAGCTCCCAGCGTCACGCCGAGAGCGTCTGGCGATGAGCCTGCGCGCCGTTGACGCCCGCCATGCCGGCGCCACACGCCGTGACATCGCAGTGACCATATTTGGTCCGGAGCAGGTGCCAGAGGGCGTCGCATTCGACGACCATCATCTGCGCAGCCGAACCGCCCGCCTGATCCGGGACGGCCTGGCCCTCATAGCCGGCGGATACCGCAAGCTCCTGAAATCCTGACACGGCGCCCGGCTGGGCCGCGAAAATGTCCGGCTGACGGGTCGGAAACAGGGGGCGTCGTTTGCGACCCGCCTCGGCCTTTTCCTACTTCGCCACATTCGCCTTCGACCGTCGGCAGCTCGCCAGAGCCGCCGCAAGCTTTCGGAG
This sequence comes from uncultured Stakelama sp., assembly GCA_964638495.1. Lineage (GTDB taxonomy): Bacteria > Pseudomonadota > Alphaproteobacteria > Sphingomonadales > Sphingomonadaceae > Sphingomonas. Next base: position 114,699 of record CAZXBM010000003.1, read on the forward strand.
GTTCGATCATGTCCTCATCCGCGACCGCGACATTACCACCCCGCTGCCTTCGTACACCCGAGGCCGCGCGCTTTCTCGGCCTTTCAGGGCGCACGCTCGAAAAGCACCGGACCTACGGAACTGGCCCGCGATACTCCAAGATCGGCGGCCGCGTGGTTTATCGCGTCGAGGACCTCCAGATCTGGGTTGATCGCGGCGCGAAGTCTTCCACGACAGACGAGACCGGAAGCGTCGTCCTTCCCGCCAAACGGCACACGGAAGAAACATCCTTCGAGCACCGTCGATGAGCGCGCGACCGAGCGCGCAGCCGGGGCGTCGCCACCCGACGCCCGAGCGCGACCAGCTTGAGCTTTTCCGCGCCATCCCTGGCGATCTGGCGCCGCGTGATGCCCAGGACTTGATGGCCTACCCATTCTTCAGCCTGGCGAAATCCAAGCGGCTCAAGCCGATCGACTTTCAGGCAGGCTCCGTCGCGATCCGCGTCGAGGCCGTGCCCGAGCATGGTATGGCTACGATCTGGGACGCCGATGTACTGATCTGGGCAGCCAGTCAGTTGGTCGAAGCGCGCGACCACGGCTTTCGGACATCGAGGCTGGTTGCGGCGACGCCCTATGAGATCTTGACCTTCGTGGGCCGTGGCACGTCAGCGCGAGACTATGATCGCCTGAAGGCCGGCCTCGACCGTCTTCAGGCAACGACGGTCGCCACAACCATCCGCCAGCCCAGTGAACGGCGTCGGCACCGCTTCTCCTGGATCAACGAGTGGAAGGAAACGTCCGACAGCAAAGGCCGCCCCTACGGGGTCGAACTTATCCTGCCCGACTGGTTCTACTCGGCCGTCCTCGACGATGCTCTGATCCTGACGATCGACCGGGCCTATTTCGATCTGACCGGCGGGCTGGAGCGCTGGCTCTATCGGATCGTCCGCAAGCATGGCGGGCGCCAGCCCGGCGGCTGGAGTTTCGACCTCACCCATCTGCACGCAAAATCCGGCTCGCTGAGCCCGCTCAAGCACTTCGCTTATGACCTGCGCGACATCGTCCGCCGCCAGCCCCTGCCGGGTTATAAGCTGACGCTTGAACGTCCCTATGGCTTTGATCGCCTGGTCTTCGTCCCCACCACCGACCCGCTGGATTTTGCGATCCCACGTCGGCTGCGCGGCGCTTTCGCTGGGGATAAGCTGTGAATTGCGTCGTGCTATCAAGGACCGCCGCTATCGTGCCATCGGGGACCGCCGCCTCGTGCTATCGAGGACCGAAATCGCCGATATTCGTTGCGATTTCAACGCGATACTCCGCCCTTAACATCTCTAACCTAGAATCCTTCGGATTCTTTCTAACCCAGTTGGCGGCTCCGCGCGGCCTGCAGCGCGCGGATCGGAGCGGGCGATGATCGTCGCCTTCCTCAACCAGAAGGGCGGCGTTGGAAAGACGACGCTCGCCTTGCATCTGGCGGGCGCCTGGAGCGCCCGCGGCCGGCGTGTTCTGGTCGTCGATGCGGACCCGCAAGCGTCGGCGCTCGACTGGGCAGATCAACGGCTGCGCGAGGGTCTGCCACGACTTTTCGGCGTCCTCGGGCTTGCGCGCGAAACACTCCACAAGGAGCTTCCCGACCTTGCCCGCGACACCGACCATCTGATCATTGATGGCCCACCGCGAGTCGCCGGCATCGCGCGTTCCGCACTCCTCGCAGCCGATCTGGTGCTCATTCCGGCTCAGCCTTCGCCATTCGATGGCTGGGCTTCCAGCGAGATGCTCAGGCTGCTCGACGAAGCCCGTATCTTCCGACCGGAACTGCGCGCCCGGATGCTCCTCAATCGCTGCGCGGCGCGCACCGTCATTGCCCGCGAAACCGCAGAGGCACTGGCTGACCAGGATCCGCCGATGCTCGCGAGCCGTGTCGGCCAGCGGGTCGCATTCGCCGACGCGGCACGCACCGGCCGCCTCGCGTCGGAGAGCGACACCGGACAAATGGCGACACGCGACATCGAGGCGCTGGCCGATGAACTCGATGGATTGGCGCAATGACCGATCCTCGCAAGCCGGCCTTCGTCCGTCGTCCCAGCGACCCAGACGCCTGGGTGCGCGCGCCTGATCGACCGTCATCCGGGCTGCGTGACAGCTATACGGCGCGCCTCACCATCGACGTGACGCCGGCGATGCGCGGCCGACTCAAGATTATCGCCTTTCGGAACGGCCAAACCGTCGCCGATATGTTGCGCGCGCTGCTCGATCGCGAATTTCCGGACGACGAAAGTTCGCCCGGATGACCGATACCGTCCTCAGAACACGCGTTGAACTGCTCCATCTTGAGGGCAAGATCGAACGCTGGATCCGCTTCGGCCATGTCGCGGACGAAGAGATTCTCGATCGTCGGCGTCGGGCCTTTTGGTTCAGGCCGGACAGCGTGTTCGCCTTCATCCGGTGGGCCGCCGGGGACCACGGAACCCTCGTCTCCCGCATCGATATTCTGCGCGCCTGCCATGCGAACGAAGCCTACACGACCATCCCCGGCGTCGCGCCAGGGGGTGAGGTTCTGCTGCGCGCAAACGGTTGGGCCAAAGTCGAGCGCGTCCTGCAACTGATCGATCAGGTCGAGGCGCTTGGCGTGCAGCCCGCCGACGCCTGTCCGGACCACTGGCGACACATCCACAACCGCCTTGCCGCTGCCGAGGAGCCGCGTCCCTACACGGTTCGACGGCACGCGGCCTGGCTTTCACGGCGGAGTCTGAACCGATGAAATTGCCATGGAAACCTCTCGCCGCAGCGACGGCGGCGATCGGCATTCTTGCCATAACCGCCGTCATCCACCCGCTCCCGCGCGTGATCTGGAATGCCAGCGCAAGCGTGCCGATCGGCCTGTATGCGGTTGATCCGCGCCGCTCGCCCGAGCGCATGGATATCGCCGTCGTCCATCCGCCAGAACCACTCGCGCGATTTCTGTCGGAGGGCGGCTATCTGCCTGAGGGGGTGCCGCTTCTCAAGCATGTCGCGGCCCTTCCAGGGCAACGCGTCTGCCGGCGTGATCGCACCATCACCGTCGACGGCGTCATGGTGGGTGAGGCCCTCAGTCGGGATCGACGGGGTCGCCCGCTGCCCGTCTGGCGCGGCTGCCAAACACTCGCCGCCGATCAGGTTTTTCTGCTCAATCCTGACAGCAGCGGATCGCTGGACGGTCGGTACTTCGGGCCACTTCCTGCCAGTGCCATCCTCGGGGTCGCTCGACCGCTCTGGACCGCGGAGGATCGGCAATCATGACATTCCCTCGCGCCAGCCGACTCGGTTTGACGACGGTCGCGCTGCTCTTGAGCGTGACAGTCGGCGCTAACGCAACGCCCGCGAAGGAGCCGGTAGCAGCACAGAATGCGGGAGATCCGATAGCAACGGCCATCGACGAAGCCTCCCGGCGGTTCGGCATTCCCGAAGCTTGGATCCGCGCCGTCATGCGCGTTGAAAGCAATGGCGATCGCCGCGCGGTATCGCGCGCCGGCGCGATCGGGCTGATGCAAGTCATGCCCGCGACCTACGCCGAATTGCGCCGGCAACTCGGGATTGGCATGGACCCTTTCGACGTCCGCAACAACATTCTCGCGGGCACGGCCTATCTGCGCCAGATGTACGATCGCTACGGAGCGCCCGGCTTTTTGGCGGCCTACAATGCTGGGCCAGGGCGCTGGGAAAGCCACCTCGACGGAAGCCGTCCCCTACCTGCAGAGACCGTCAATTATCTGTCGAGGCTGGCCCCGGCGCTCGGATTCGCCGCGGTGGATAGCGCCAGCGAACCTGCTGCCAGGCGCCCACCTTCCCCCTTCGAGGCCCCATTGTTCGTGCGCGCTAATGGTGTTTCGGCCGCCCAGCCTGCGCCCAGCGACGCAAATCGAATTCTCGATATTCTCGTCGCCAATCCAACGCGCGTGGGGCGTGACCGAGGGCCATCGCCTACCACTGCCAATGCACCGCCGATAATTCGAGACGATCCATCTGTCGCCACCGGGGCTGCACAGACGTCGTCTTCGCCAGCGCCTTCCCGTCGGTCGCTCCTCCCGGCCGAAAGCTCCCTTTTCGTTGCTCGGAACGAAGCCCGGTCCGCGCAATGAAGCACCGCCTGCGAAATCGTGTGCTGGGCGGCCATCGGCGGCAATTGCGTATTGTCGGCGGTGACGAGCAAGTTGGTCGGCGTAGAAACTGTCGGAAACAGAACAGAGGGCAAGATAAAAGCCCTGCCTGCGGCTTGGGTCTATGCGGTTGGTATTCTTGGAT
>CAZXBM010000004.1:0-106137 GCA_964638495.1 uncultured Stakelama sp.
CAGCGGGATGGCAGACACAACAGGCTTAGAGTGCGATTGGCTATGAACGATTACCGAATCAAAGGCGAAACCGGTGATTGGGAGGTCGTTGTCGGCCTCGAAGTTCATGCGCAGGTCACCTCCAACGCCAAGCTGTTCTCAGGCGCTGCTACCGCGTTCGGTGCTGAGCCCAACACGCAGGTGTCGCTGGTCGATGCGGCCATGCCTGGCATGCTGCCCGTGCCGAACCGCGAGTGCATTCGCCAGGCGGTGCGCACCGGCATGGCGATCGAGGCACAGATCAACAAATGGTCGCGGTTCGATCGCAAGAATTACTTCTACGCCGATCTGCCGCAGGGCTATCAGATCAGCCAGCTCTATCATCCGATCGTTGGTGAGGGGGCGATCATGATCAGCCTCGACGACAAGAACCCCGATGCCGCGACCAAGCGGATCGGCGTCGAGCGCATCCATGTCGAGCAGGATGCGGGCAAGCTGATGCACGATCAGCACCCGACGCGTTCCTATGTCGATCTTAACCGCTCGGGCGTCGCGCTGATGGAAATCGTGTCGAAGCCGGATATGGCTTCGCCCGCTGAAGCAGGGGCGTATCTGTCGAAGCTGCGATCGATTCTGCGCTATGTCGGCTCGTGCGACGGCAATATGGATCAGGGATCGATGCGCGCCGACGTCAATGTCTCAGTACGCAAGCCGGGCGATCCGCTGGGTACGCGCACCGAGACCAAGAACGTCAACTCGGTGCGCTTCGTGATGGCGGTCGTCGAGCAGGAGGCCAAGCGCCAGATTGAGGTGCTCGAAAGCGGCGGGCGGATCGTGCAGGAAACGCGGCTCTACGATCCTGACCGCAACGAGACGCGCTCGATGCGGTCGAAGGAAGACGCGCATGATTACCGATACTTCCCCGATCCCGATCTGCTGCCACTGGTGCTTGACGATGCGTTTCTGGAGGAATGCCGCGCCAGCCTGCCCGAATTGCCGGACGCCAAGCGCAAACGCTATGAGGCGCAGGGCATAACGCCTTATGCCGCCGCGGTGCTGACGGCGGACGTCGATGCGGCGCGCTGGTTCGATGCGCTGCTCGAGGCCGGATCGCCTGCGGTTGCGGGCGCGAACTGGGTAACGTCTGAGCTGTTCGGCGCGCTCAACCGGCTAGGCAAGGATATCGCGAGCTCGCCGGTCAGTCCGGCGCAGGCGGCGGAGTTGCTGGGGCTCGTCGCAGACGGTACGCTTTCAGGCAGCCTTGCCAAGCAGGTTTTCGAGATCATGCTCGAGACCGGGCAGGGCGCTGCCGCCATCGTCGATGAGCGCGGGCTGAAGCAGACCAGCGACACCGGCGCGATCGAGGCGGTTATCGGTGACGTCCTGGCCGCCAATGCCGACAAGGTGGCGCAGTTCAAAGCGGGTAAGGAAGCGCTGTTCGGCTTTTTTGTGGGACAAACGATGAAGGCGATGGGCGGCAAGGCCAATCCGGGGGTGGTCAACGAGCTGCTGCGCAAGGCGTTGGGGTAGCGGCGGGCGCCTGCATTACGGCTCGTCATTGCGAGCGCAACGAAGCAATCCAGGCCCTCCACTTGCGGCACGATGGATTGCTTCGCTGCGCTCGCAATGACGGGTAACGACTGGTGGTTCGGGGCAAGCGACTATGCGCCTGCCTCACACGCCCCCTTGAGCCCCGCGATCCACTGCTTGATCAGCGCTACGCCCTCGGCGTGCGTCAGGCTGCGGCCGTTTTCCGGCATCATTTCGCCGGGGTCGTCGCTTTCCAGACGATAGGCCATGATCGATCGCTCGGGGTGGCCGGGAACGATGCTGTAGGCGCGGTTGCCAGTACCGGTACCCGCCGCGATCGGCGGCTTGCAGGTGCCGAGCTTACGCATGTCCATCGTCGGTGAATCGAGCCACAGGCCGGAGACGCGCGCAGGACCAGTGGCGCTGTGGCAATGCGCACAGTTGATATCGAGATAGGCGCGCGCGCGGGCGTCGATGCTGGCGGTTAAATCGTTGAACCGTGCATCGCGCGGCGCTGCATCGGGCTCGGGCGCGCCTGTCAGATAGCCAATAGTGGTCAGCCGCGTCAGCTGGTTGATCTCCCCGCCAATACCAGGGAAATCGCGGTTGAGGTGACGCGCCTTCATGCCAATCGGCATCAACGCTTTCGTCCGGTCTGTGGCGTGGCAGCCAGCGCACTGGTTCACATTCGGGACGGTGTAGGTGAAGCGGGTGGATTTGCCGGCATCGGCGAAGGTCAGCGGGATTTCAGCCCCGGTGCGTTGCAGCGTCGCCTCGGTCTGCTCGGCATTCCAAACATAAGGCAGGGCCTGCCAACCGGCCGCGCGCTTCACGAGCAGGCGGGTTTCGATCATGCGGGCATGGCTGAGGTCAAGCCCCTTGCCCCCCGGCTGATAATTGGCGGTCGTCACTTTCAGGACATGATCGGCAGTCGCAGACGTCGAGTAATAAAAGGTCTTGGCGATGATGGTGCCAACCGGAAAGTCGAACGTGTTTGTCGGGTCGTACCGGGCGCTCATGCCCTTGGGCACGAACACCGTGCGCCATTTCTGGGCGTAATCACTGAACAAGGGTGTTGCGAGTTCATAAGTGACGAGGCCCGCGCGCGGCGTAATGCGCCCGTTTGCAACATCGAACAGGCCCCAGTCCGAAATCGCGTCGGGGTTCTCTTCGGCATGAAAGGTCACGATCGCCGGGCGCGCTGCACAGCCGCCGAGCGCGAACGCCATGATCAGTGCCAGCAACAACCGGGTCACGTGCCCATCAGCCCTTGGTCATCGCGGCGGGCAGGGCAATTTCGGGCAGGCGCCTGGCCGGCGCGCAATTCACGCTGGTATCGATTCGGGGATTGGCGGATTTGTTGGGGCCATCGACGTTCAGCACCTTGGCATCGCCATTCTGGACGCAGATGCCTGCGCTAGTGACCTTCGGATCGGTGAACCCATCCCACAACACTGCCGGTAGCGCGCCGCCGCCGAGCGCCTTGAGCGGTGCATATTTGGCACCAGGGTTGGTCCCGCCGCCAGAAATGCGGTTGCCCGTTACATAGATATTCTGCGGAAAGGGATCATAGGCAGCCGCAATCCCGCGCGTCGCAGCAAACCCCAGCGAATAGAAGCTGGAGATGATGACATTGGCGGTCTGATTGTCTTTCAGGTCATTATCGAAGATTTCGACATCGTCGTTGGAATTGATGATCACCCCGGAGCCGGTCGGCACCGAGGCGACAGCGGTGCCCTTGGTGGCGAAATTGGCGTGATTATTGGCGACCACGCGGTTCTTGAAGACGCGCGCCTTGCTGCCGGGCACGGGCAGATCGGGCATGTTGAACACCAGAATGCCGCCGGCATTATTGGTCACGTCATTGTCGTGAACGTCGGCGGCGGTCGAGTTTTCGATCTCGATGCCTGCGACATTGCCCTCTGCACGGTTGTTGCGCACGATGATGTTGCTCGACTGGCCGACATAGATGCCCGCGTCGGACGCTCCCTTCACCACGCTGCCCTCGATCAGCACATTGGTGACCTGCACCGGGTAAAGGCCGTACGCGCCATTCGAGGTTTTGGCGCCGCCGGTCCATTCGGCGCGGACCCGGCGCATCACCGCGTTCTTGGTGCCGTTGATCTTGAGCGCATCGCCCTTGCTGTCCTCGATCGCGATATCCTGCAGGGTGAAATCGTCGCCGGTCACGAGCAGCCCTTCAGCGCCCGACGTCTGGCGCGCGAAGGAGAGGATGGATTTGTCCATGCCTGCGCCCTTGATGGTGACGCCGGGCACCGCAACGCTCAGGCTGCGGGTGAGCGCGTATTTGCCGGCCGGGATCATCACGACCGTGCCGGGCTTGGCGTCGAGCAACTGCTCTTGCAGCTTTTTTTCGAAGCCCGGATCGATCACAAAGCCTTGCGCGTCCGTCGCGGGTGCGGTCGAGCAGCCGGTGATCGACAGCATCAGGGTGCAAAGCGTGGCGGTGTAGCGCATCTAGTCTCTCCCAACGGCCGATTATTGCACCGGCTCGTGATCCTCACCCTAGGGCGGGGCGATGCATGCTGGCAACGCCTGGATCGGCCCTTGTGAACAGGCCTGCGAAAGAAGTGGCTCCCTGAGTTGGATTCGAACCAACGACCAAGTGATTAACAGTCACCTACTCTACCGCTGAGCTATCAGGGAACAGCGAGGGGCAGCCTCTATTACCCAGCGCCAGCGGATGCAACCCCTGTTTCGCTGGTCAGGCCCGATTGCTGCATCGAGCCCTGGAGGACCGGGTCAGGAAATGAACTGTTCCATGGTGATGCGATCATCGAGCGCGTGTTCGGGATCGAACAACAGCGTCAGCTCGCGGCTGCGATCGATGGCGATATCGACCATCGCCACGTCGCGGACTTCGCGCTGGTCGGCAACGGCGCTGACGGGGCGCTTGGCAGGTTCGAGCACGCGCAAGCGGATACGCGTCTTGTCGGGCAGGATCGCGCCGCGCCAGAAGCGGGGCCGGAACGCGCTGATCGGCGTTAACGCGGTGAGTGCTGAGCCAAGTGGCAGAATCGGGCCTTGTGCGGAAAAATTATACGCGGTCGAGCCGACGGGGGTGGCGGCCAGGATGCCGTCGCACACCAGTTCGGGGATGACGATCCGGTCGTTGACGGTGACCTCGATCTTCGCAGTCTCGCGCGTTTCGCGGAGCAGCGACACCTCGTTGATCGCGGGCAGCGATTGGCGCTCGCCGGCAATTGTCTCGGCCATCATCCTGAGCGGCGTCACCTTGAACGCCTTGCTGAGCGCAAGACGCCCATCCAGCCCATATTGCCGCCATTCGTTCATCAGGAAGCCGACCGTACCCAGGTTCATGCCGAACACCGGCAGCGGGTCTCCCGGGCCTTCGAGCAGATTGTGCAGCGTCTGCAGCATGAAACCGTCGCCGCCGAGTGCGACGAGCATTTCTGCGTCGGCAATCGGCACCCAGTCATATTGCTGTCGCAGTTCGTTCGCGGCAGCTTGCGCCGGGGCGGTCGGCGATGCCACCAGCGCTCGCCGGGTGTAGACGGTCATCCGCCGGTAACGCTCATGTGACGGGCAACGGCTGGCGCTGCACCCCGCTCGATCTGAAAATCGTGGCGCGCCGGCTTCAGCATCATCGCCTCATCAAGCGCCGCATCCAGCGCTTCGACGCCGTGCGTCCGCAAAATGCCCTTCAGATCGACCTGATCGTCATGGCCAAGGCACATATAGAGTTTGCCCTCGGTCGTCAGCCTGACGCGGTTGCAGCCATCGCAGAAATTGGCGGTGAGGGGCGAGATCAGGCCCAGTCGCGTGCCATAGGGTGCCACCCGCCAATAGCGAGCCGGGCCGCCGCTGCGGTGATCATCGCGCGCAAGCGTGAACTTGGCCGATAGATCGTCGAACACTGCGGTCAGCGGCAGGAACCGGTCTGCGCGGTCCTCATCGATCGCCCCCATCGGCATCGTCTCGATCAGCGATAGATCGAAGCCATTCTCGCCGCACCACACGAGCATTGACGCGATCTCGTGCTCATTCAGGCCTTTCAGCGCCACCATGTTGATCTTGATCTTCAGCCCAGCCGACTGTGCCGCCATGATGCCGCCGATCACCCGTGCGACGTCGCCGTGGCGGGTGATATGCCGGAACACATCGGGGTCGCGGCTGTCCAGGCTCACATTGATGCGGCGGATGCCCGCGTCGACCAAGGCATGGGCATGCTCGACCAGGCGGGTGCCGTTGGTCGTCATGGTCAGCTCGTCGAGGCCGTTGCCCACATGTCGCCCCAGCCTGCGCGCAAGGTCTGCGACATCACGACGCACGAGTGGCTCACCACCGCTCAATCTGATCTTGGTCACCCCACGCGCGATAAATCGTTCGGCAATGATCGCGATCTCTTCGAGGCTCAACAACTGGGCCTTGGGCAGGAAGGTCATTTCCTCCGCCATGCAATAGTGGCAGCGCAGATCGCACCGGTCCGTTACCGAAATCCGCAAATAGCTGATCGTTCGGCCAAAGCGGTCGACAAGGGCAGGGGCGCACGCCATCAGCACGGAGCTAGGGCTTCACGGCGTTGCAGACAACCCCGAACCGCCGATCTGGCCCGCGATGGCGGGCAAGCATGCATCGCACGGGTGTTTGCGGATTGGCGAAGTGAACGGCGCGGGCTAGGCTATATGCCATGGTCAGTCCTTTAGTCGCCAATGAAGCAGAATCCAGCCAGCTGGCCGGAGCGGCGGCGGCACTTTTCATCCTGTCCTTTCGCCAGCGCGACGAACTAGCAGCGCTTGCCTCACGCAGCGGGTGGCAGGTCATCGCCGCGCGCCGCGCCGAGGGAGCAGAGCGGCGGTATCTGGCAAGCGGTGCGCAGGTCGCCGTCGTCGATGCGCGCGGCGCGCTGGGTGATGGCCTCGCGGCGGTGGCGGCGCTTGGCGACACGATCTCCGCCAATGGCGGCGCGCTGCTGGTGCTTGTGTCGCGCGGGGACGTGGGGGAAGTGGGGACCTTCCTTGATGCTGGCGCGACGCATTTTCTGTCGAGCCCGCATAGCGAACATGAATTCATTCAGGCACTGCGGTTTGCCGCGCGCCATGCCGAGCGGCTGTCTGGCAGCTGGCACCCCGCGCAAATTTCTGCCGAACCGCTCGGCTGGCAATATCAGAGCCATGGCAAGACCGTGCGAACAACCTCGGCGCTCGATAACCTGCTGGATCTCGACGATGCTCCATCGGCCCGCGGACTGTTGCGCCGGCTCGCGCGCGACGACCGCACCAATGCCTTGCGTGCGCTGCGTCGGCTGTTCACGACCGGCGGGGCGACGGCGTTTGCGCATGACGTAGCAGGCCTAGGGCGAGTGGTGCAGCATTTGCAGGTCGATCCGGGAACGGGCCAGATCGATGCGGTGATCGAACGGCTTGGCGCGACGCCCGAGCCATCGCTGGTCTTGCGGGAGGCATTGTCGGGTGTGCGCGATGCGGCCAGCGCGCGGCGCTGGCTTGAGGATGCCTTGAAGCCCGTGCCCGGCGACCGCGATGGACCGCCTATCCATGTCATGCTCATTGCACTCAATCGCTTTGATATCGTCAACACTGCCTATGGGCGCACAGCAGGCGATGCGTTGCTCCGAACGGCACAGCGCCGCATCGACGAGGTGGCGGGCGAACTGCTCGGCAAGGCAGCAATCGTTGCGCGCATGGGGGGATCGGAGTTCCTCGTTGCGAGTGCTGATACCCCAGGTCGCGTCGAACTTGTCGCCGGGCGCATCGCCGAATGCATGACGCGCCCCTTCGTTGCAGGGGGCGCAGTCGCCGTGCTTGGGTGCCGCATCGGCATTGCCTCGGCTGAGGCGGACGATCAGACTCCAAGCCTGCTGCGGCGCGCCAGCGAGGCGTTGGCCAATGCGAAGGCTTCCGACAGCCTGACCATCCAGATCGCGCGCCGGGACGGGGGCGAGAGGGCACCCCTCGATATCCTCGCGGTCGATCTTCGCCGGGCGATGGAGCAGGGAGAAGTCGACATCCTGTTTCAGCCTCAGGTGGCGATAACGAGCGGTGCCATTACCGGGGTGGAGGCGCTCGCCCGCTGGGAGCACCCGGTGATGGGGCCGATCGGCGCCGAAACATTGTTCGCCGCCGCCGACCGTGCTGATCTGGTGATTGGCCTGTCCGATCACATTCAGCGCACGGTATTGGCGCGTGCTGCCGCTTGGCCTGCCTGCCTGAACAGCCTGCGCCTCGCGCTCAACCTGACGGCGGCGGACATCGCACGTCCGGGATTTGCCGATATCTTTCTCGACCGCGTCGATAGCAGCGGTTTCCCCCGCTCGCGCCTTACCGTTGAGATTACCGAAAGTGGCCTGATTGAGGATTTGGGCATCGCCGCCATGCTCCTAGCCGGGCTGAGAAGCGCCGGTTGCCGGGTCGCGATCGATGATTTCGGCACCGGTTACTCAAGCCTCGCCTATCTGAAGGCGCTACCGCTCGATTATCTCAAGATCGACAAGAAGCTGGCACAGGATATCGCCGGATCAACGCGCGACCGGATTGTCGTGCGCGGTGTGATCGACATGGCGCGATCGCTTGGGCTGTCGGTAATTGCCGAAGGGGTGGAGACGGAGGAACAGCTCGATCTGCTCGCCAAGGAAGGCTGCCAATATTATCAGGGTTTCCTGTGCGCCGAGCCGCTTGATACTGCTGCGTTGGCATCGCTCGTGACCGCCTGGGGGAAATGATGATGCCACGAATTTTTGCCGGCCTGATGATGTGCGTTGCGCTGCTACTGGCCATGCCCGCAGTGGCGCATCCGCCTGAAAAACATGCAGTCGAGGCGGCGATGACTGAAAGTGCCGCCGGATGGAACGCGGGCGATGTAAACCGGTTCATGGCGGTGTATTCGGACGCGCCCGACACCAGCTTCGTTACCTCAGAGGGGTTGCTTCGCGGCAAAGTGGCGATGACCGCGCGGTACAAGGCGCGCTATGCATTCGATAACGCTGCCAAGCGCGGCACGCTGACCTTCAAAACGCTGGATTTTCGGCTACTCGACCCGCAGCACGCGCTTTACATCGCCCAGTACACCCTCACTTATGCGGACGGGAAAACGCAGAGCGGGCCGACGACGCTGATTTTTCGCAAGGAAGGCGGAAACTGGCGCATTATCGCCGACCACAGCTCGTGATCAGCAACCACGTTAGCCAGTAACCGGAAGCCGCTGTTGGGCGTGATCAACCAACCCGCGCACCTGGATCACAGCAAATGCCGCACCCATGCTACGCCCCAGTGCCTCCATCAGCGCCAGGGTATCGTCATCAATTGGCGCTGTATCCTTCCAATAGGCGCAGATGGCGTGGGTTGGCGGGGCGTCGCCGATCGGTACCGCAACCAGACTGCGGATGAAAGTGGCGAGGTAAACGTTAAGAGGAATATTCTCCACTTGGGTTATGTCCGACACAAGAACAGTTCGCTCTTCGGTCATTGCCCTGCCGGCCAGGCATTTGTCGATTGGGAACTGTAGACCAGCCCACAATGGCTCGATCGTATCTTCTGCAAGATAATCAGTTTCAGCGCCAATCCGCTCGACGATTGTGATGCCGTCGGCCTTGGCAATTGCCCGGGCAACGTCGCGGACGATGGCAATGGCACTGGTGATGGTTGGCGCTTGCAACATCTGTTGCAGCGCGTCGCCAACCAGTGTCCATCGTTCGGCAATCGTCAACTCGAGCACGTCGGTCCTCCCGCGCATCAGGACGTATAGTATTGAAACATAGAATTCGTCGTTGTTGAAACGAAATGTTTTTAGCTAGCGGCCTTGGCGAGTCCGCGTGCCAGTTGTAGCGCGCCGTTAAGCCGCGCCTTGGGATCGCCCCACGCGCGAGTCAGGACCAGCTTGCTGTCTGGGCGCAGCTTGGCGATTGCACCGACGCGCTCCACATACGCGAGCAGACCCGGAATGCTGGGCGGGCGATCGTCATGGAACGACACCAGCGCGCCGCGCGGGCCGACATCGATCTTGGCGACACCGGCGTTCTTGGCGTGGAGCTTGATCTCGATCAGGCGGATCAGATTTTCGGTCGCGTCGGGCAGCTTGCCGAAGCGGTCGATCAGTTCGGCGGCGAATGCCTCGATCGCCTGCGGTTCGTCTAGGTCGTTGAGGCGGCGATAGAGCCCCATGCGCAGATCAAGATCGGGCACATAATCATCGGGGATCAGGATCGGCGCATCGATGGTGATCTGGGGTGAGAAATCGCGCGGACGCTTGGCCATGCCGCCGGCCTTGGCGTCCATGATCGCCTCTTCCAGCATCGACTGGTAGAGCTCGTAGCCGACCTCGCGGATATGGCCGGACTGTTCGTCCCCCAGCAGATTGCCGGCGCCGCGAATGTCGAGATCATGGCTCGCCAGCTGGAAGCCGGCGCCGAGATTCTCGAGATCGGACAAGACCTTTAACCGCTTTTCGGCGGTCTCGGTGACGATCCGGTCGGCGGGGGTGGTGAGATAGGCATAGGCGCGCGTCTTGGCGCGGCCGACGCGCCCGCGCAGCTGATAGAGCTGGGCGAGGCCGAACTTGTCGGCGCGGTGGATGATCATGGTGTTGGCGCTCGGGATATCGAGGCCGGACTCGACGATGGTGGTGGAGACAAGCACCTCGAACTTCTTGTCGTAGAAGGCGCTCATCCGCTCCTCGACCTCGGTCGGCGCCATCTGGCCGTGGGCGACGACGTAACGGATCTCGGGCACCTGCTTGGTCAGGAACGCCTCGATATCGGGCAGATCGGCGATGCGGGGGGTGACGAAGAAGCTCTGGCCGCCGCGGTAATGCTCGCGCAGCAGCGCCTCACGCAGCACGACGGGGTCCCACGGCATGACATAGGTGCGCACCGCGAGCCGGTCGACCGGGGGAGTCTGGATGACGGACAGCTCGCGCAGGCCGCTCATCGCCATCTGCAGCGTGCGCGGAATGGGGGTGGCCGTGAGGGTCAGCACATGGACGTCAGTCTTGAGAGCCTTCAGTCGCTCCTTATGGGTAACGCCGAAACGCTGCTCCTCATCGACCACGACCAGCCCGAGCCGCTTGAAGCCCACGCTTTTGGCGAGAATGGCATGGGTGCCGATGACGATGTCGATCGTGCCGTCCTCCAGTCCTTCGCGCGTCGCCTTGGCCTCAGCGGCGGTGACGAGACGCGAGAGGCGGCCGATGCGCAGGGGAAACCCTTCGAACCGGCCGACGAAATTGTTGAAATGCTGGCGTGCGAGCAATGTGGTGGGGCACACGACCGCGACTTGCAGCCCGGCCATCGCCGCCACGAACGCCCCGCGCAGCGCGATCTCGGTTTTGCCGAAGCCGACATCGCCAACGATCAGCCGGTCCATCGGCTTGCCCGCTGCCAGATCCTCCAGCACTTCGCTGATCGCGCGGTCCTGATCGTCGGTTTCCTCATAGGGGAAGCGATCGACGAAGCTGGGATAGCCACTTGCGTCGGGCTCGGCGATATCGGCGGGGCGCAAAGCGCGTTCGGCGGCGATGGCGATGAGTTCACCCGCGATTTCGCGGATGCGCTCTTTCATCCGGCTCTTGCGCCGCTGCCATGCCTCGCCGCCCAACCGATCGAGCGTGGCGGCATCATCGCTGCCATAGCGGCTGAGCACATCGATATTCTCGACCGGCACATAGAGCTTGTCGCCGCCGGCATATTCGAGCGCGACGCAATCGTGCGGCGATGCACCGACCGGAATCGACGTCAGGCCGGTGTAGCGGCCGATGCCGTGATCGACATGAACGACGAGGTCGCCCGGGGAGAGCGTGGCGAGTTCGGCAAGAAAGGCGTCAGCGGATTTGCGACGTTTTGCACGGCGGACGAGCCGGTCGCCAAGCATGTCCTGCTCGGTGAGCACCGATACCGACGGGGCTGCGAAGCCATGATCGAGCGGCAAGACAATGAGCGCGACGCTCTTGTCCGCCACGCCGAGCGCTTCCTGCCAGCTTTCCGCCGCCTTCGCGCCCTTTAGCCCGTGATCAGCGAGCAACCCGCTCAATCGCTCGCGCGCGCCGACCGAATAGCTGGCGAGCACAGGCTTGCGGCCGTCCTTGCGCAACTTGGCGATGTGCGCGACGACGGCCTCATATACATTCGCGCCCGATGCGCGCTCGGCCCCGAAATCTTTCGCGCCATCGACGTTGAAATCGATGACGTTGGCGCTGTCGGGCTCGTGGAACTTCGTGAGGAGATGCGCCACCGACTGATTGAGCCGGTCGGCCCACTCATCGACCTTCAGATACAGCATCTCGGGCGGGAGTGGCCGGTAGCTGCCCGGATCACTCGACCCAGCGCGCACCCGGTTGGCGTGGTAATCGGTGACCGCCTCAAACCGCGAGTCCGCCGCCGCCGCCACGCCCGAATCGCGCACCACGATCGCGCCTTCACCCAGATGATCAAACAGCGTGGTCAATTTCTCTTCGAACAAGGGCAGCCAATGCTCCATGCCGGAGAGGCGGCGGCTCTCCGATATCGCTTGATAGAGCGGGTCGCCGGTCGCATTCGCGCCGAAGCGCTCGCGGTAGCGGCTGCGAAAGCGCTTGACGCTTTCGTCATCGAGCAGGGCTTCCGAGGCGGGGAGCAGGGTGAAGCCGTCGACGCGCCCGGTGGTGCGCTGATCACCCGGATCGAAGGTGCGCACACTTTCAATCTCGTCGCCGAAGAAATCGAGCCGTAGTCCGTGTTCCTCGCCGCTCGGGAATAGATCGACCAGACCGCCGCGTACCGCGAACTCGCCCGAATCGGTGACGGTTTCGACGCGCTGATAGCCATTGGCCTGCAGCAACCCGGCCAACTTGTCGCGCCCGATCCGCTCACCAGGGCGCAGCGTCGCCACGAGTTGGCGGACGCGAAACGGCGTCAGCGTGCGCTGGGCGGCGGCGTTGGCGGTCGTGACCAGCAGTTGGGGACCCTTGCGCGGCTGTTGCAGCCGGTGGAGCGCGGCGACCCGCTCGGCCATGACACGCAATGTCGGCGAGGCGCGGTCATAGGGCAGACAGTCCCAGGCGGGAAAGCTGATCGTCTCAAGCTCGGGCGCAAAATACTGCGCGGCGGTGGCGATCGCGCGCATCTCCGCCTCGTCTGCCGCGATAAAAACGGCGCGGGTGGTCGCGGCGCGCGCCAGATCGGCGAGCAGCCAGGGCAGGAAGCCGGTGGGAACGCCTGCCAGGGTGAGCGGCGCTTTGGCGGCGAGGATGGTTTGGAGGTTCGGCATTTGGTAAGTCCTTAGCCCTCTCCCCTGTGGGGAGAGGGTTGGGTGAGGGGCGGTTTCGGGCGTTGCGCTGCTTGACTGCCCCTCTCCCCGACCCTCTCCCCTGAAGGGGAGAGGGAGTTAGTTGGCCACCGGCACGTAATTCAGCGTCTTCAACGCCGCCAGGATCGACCCCGCATAGCGTTCTGGCGCGACATCCGTGCCCATCGCCCAGGCCATAATATCGACGTCCTGCTCCTCGAGCAGTTCCTCGAACAGCACCATCTCTTCCTCCGACCAGCCGGAGCCATGCGCATCGAAGAAGCCGCCGATCAGCAGATCAGCCTCCTTGGTGCCGCGGTGGTGGGCGCGGAAATGGAGCCGTTTGAGGCGGGTGGCGCGGTCCATGGGCTTTCCAACGACGATTGGCCGACGGTGCTTTGCGCGCGCCGTCGGCTGGGGGTAAGACAGCCCAGATAGTCATGCGGCCAGAAATCCTCAATCCACTCTTTGCTGAAGTCACCGCGCTGAAAGGCGTGGGGCCAGCGCTCGCCAAGCCGCTCGACCGGCTGGGGCTGAGCCGCGTTGTTGATGTCGCGTTTCATTTGCCGACCGGCTGGATTGACCGGATCGCGCGCGAAGAGCTCGACATGGCCGATGCAGGGCGCACCATCGCGATCACGCTGACGGCCGTCTCGTATCGGTCGAGCGCAGGCCGGGGGCCGACGCGCGCGCAGGCGACCGATGCCAAGGGGAATTATGTCAGCCTGGTCTATTTCGGCGGCAATTCGGGCTGGGTGAAGAAGCTAGCGCCGATCGGCGAACCGCGCCGCGTCTCGGGGCGGCTGGAAGTGTACGGGCAGGAATTGCAGATCGTCCATCCCGATTACGTCCTGCCGCTCGAAGAGTCGGAGGATCAGCCCGAACGCGAGGCGATCTATCCGCTGTCGGAGGGGCTGACCTCGAAGCGGATGGGGCAGATGGCGGCGCAAGCGGTGGAGCGCGCGCCCGAGCTTGCCGAATGGATCGAACCCGGGTTGCTTGCGAAACACCAATGGCCCGCCTGGCGCGCGGCGCTCGCCCGCATCCATGCCGATCCGTCGGATGCCAAGGCGCGCGAGCGGCTCGCCTATGACGAACTCTTCGCCAATCAGCTGGCCCTCACGCTGGTGCGCGCCTCGTCGCGGGCACGCAAGGGCAGGGCGCTGATTGGAGACGGACGGCTGCGCGCGATGCTCAACCTGCCCTATACGCCAACGGGCGCGCAATCGCGCTCGATCAATGAGATCGAGGGCGATTTGCGCCAGTCCCAGCCGATGCTTCGGTTGCTGCAAGGCGATGTCGGTTCGGGCAAGACCCTGGTCGCAGCAATGGCGCTGCTTGTCGCGGTCGAGGCGGGCGCGCAGGGGGCGCTCCTTGCGCCGACCGAAATTCTCGCTCGCCAACATTACGAAAGCCTGCGCAGCTTGCTGAGCGGACTGCCCATCAACATTGCGGTGCTGACCGGGCGAGACAAAGGCCGCGTGCGCGAGGCGACCTTGATGGGCCTTGCCGATGGGTCGATCGATATTCTGATCGGCACGCATGCGATCTTCCAGGAAGCGGTCGGCTACAAGGATCTGGGGCTTGTGGTGGTCGATGAGCAGCACCGCTTCGGCGTCGCGCAGCGTATGTTGCTGACCGGCAAGGGCCAGCACCCGCCGCACCTGCTCGCAATGACCGCGACGCCCATCCCCCGCACGCTGACGCTCGCGCTTTACGGCGAGATGGACGTTAGCCGGTTGGATGAAATGCCCCCCGGTCGCCAGCCGATCGAGACGCGGGTGCTGTCTGAGGACCGGCTCGACGACGTCGTCAACGCGCTGGGTCGGCATTTGTCGGCCGGGGGGCAAGCCTATTGGGTGTGCCCGCTCGTCGAGGAGAGCGAGAAGACCGACCTTGCGGCGGCGGAGGATCGCGCGGCGACGCTGCGCGCGCGCTTTGGCGACAAAGTCGGGCTCGTCCATGGCCGGATGAAGGGGCTGGAGAAAGACGCCGTGATGGCGGATTTTTCAGCCGGCCGGATCGGCGTGCTGGTCGCGACCACGGTCATCGAGGTCGGCGTGGACGTTCCCAACGCGACCCTCATCATCATCGAAGCGGCGGATCGCTTTGGCCTGGCCCAGCTTCACCAGCTGCGTGGACGGGTGGGGCGGGGTAGTGGCGCGTCCAATTGCCTCCTCGTTCGCGGCAGTGCCCTGAGCGAAACATCGCGCGCGCGGCTTGCGCTGATGCGCGAGACGACTGACGGTTTCCGTATCGCCGAAGAGGATTTGCGGCTGCGCGGGGCGGGCGAATTGCTGGGCACAAGGCAATCGGGCGAGGCGCAGTTTCGCCTTGCCACGCCCGAGATGCTGAACGAGTTGCTGCCGATTGCGCATGACGACACGCGCCTGCTGATCGATCGCGACGGTGGCCTCAGCGCGCCGCGCGGCCAGGCGGCTAGGGTCGCGCTCTATCTGTTCGAGCGCGATGCCGGGGTCGCGTTGTTGCGCTCCGGCTGATCAGCGGGATTTGAGCATGACGGCGAGCAGTTCGTAATAGTCCGCACGATCGATGATGCGGTCGAGTTCACAGCCGATCCTGCCGCCCAGCGCCCACCGGATCACCGCACTGGTCGTGCCGATGATTGGCAGCTGGATACAAATCCGTTCGTCGGGCTGAAGATCGGCGTCGCAGCGCGCCATCAGGCCCATCGCGGACATGTTGACGATCACCATCAACAGTGGCTTCGCATCCTGCCCAACCCCGTTGGCGCGGAAGTGAACCTCGTCTCGATCGGTCGAGCGGTGGTCCTTCAGTGCCGCGGATGCGGTGGTCGCCATCCCTACTAATTCCCCTGTTTACGTTACGACATCTAAGGGTGGGGAATAAACTGAAGCAGTAGGGACCTGGTTAAGTACAGATTTACAATGCTCTATTGCACCGCGTGAAGCAGGCCGTGATTCTTCTTGCCCGCCGAGATACGCACTGTTTCTTGCAAGACAGCGACGATGTAGTTTTCGTCGGCGATCTTTTCGCCATCGACCCGTGCGCCGCCGCCTTTGATCAATCGTCGTGCGTCGCCCTTCGATGACGCAAAGCCCAAGCCGACCAGTGCATCTATCAGCGCGATGGCCCCGCCGGGCACGCTGTGGCTCGGCAGTGCGTCGCCCGAGGCGCCCTCCTCGAAGGTGCGCCGGGCCGTCTCGGCCGCATCCCCGGCCGCGGCCTCGCCCCGGCACATCGCCGTCGCCGCGTTGGCCAGCGCGATCTTCGCCGCGTTGATCTCGGCACCTTCAAGCGCTTCAAGCCGGGCGATCTCGTCGAGCGGCAGATCGGTGAAAAGCCGCAGGAAGCGCCCGACATCGCGGTCGTCTACATTGCGCCAAAACTGCCAGTAATCATAATGTGATAGCTGTTCTTCATTCAGCCACACGGCACCTGAAACCGATTTGCCCATCTTCGTTCCATCGGCCTTGGTTATAAGCGGTGCTGTCACGCCAAAAACTTCGGTGCCGTCGATGCGGCGAGTCAGCTCGATGCCGTTGACGATATTGCCCCATTGGTCTGATCCACCCATTTGAAGGCGGCAGTCATGGTCGCGTGAAAGCTTCAGGAAATCATAGGCCTGGAGGATCATGTAGTTGAATTCGAGGAAGGTCAGCGGCTGTTCCCGGTCAAGCCGCAGCTTCACGGAATCGAAGGTCAGCATCCGGTTGATCGTGAAATGCCGGCCGACATCACGCAGCAGCTCGATATAGCCGAGCTGGCTGAGCCAGTCGTCATTATTGATCATCACTGCATCGGTCGGCCCTTTGCCAAAGGTCAGGAACCGTTCGAACACGCGGCGGATCGATGCAATGTTGGCGTTGATCGCGTCATTGTCGAGCAGCTTGCGACCCTCATCCTTGCCGGAAGGATCGCCGACCTTGGTTGTGCCGCCGCCCATGATCACGATGGGTTTGTGGCCGGACTGCTGCAGCCGGCGCAGCAGCATGATCAGCATGAGATTGCCGACATGCAGCGATGGCGCAGTCGCATCGAACCCGCCATAACCGGGCACCACCTGCTTCGCGGCGAGCGCGTCCAGGCCCTCTGCATCGGTCAATTGGTGGATATAGCCGCGCGAAGACAGCAGGCGGAGCAGATCGGACGAGAATTCAGTCATGACGGCAGCGCTTAGAGGATGTGCACCCGCCTGCGCAATTGCCTGCGCAATTGGCTGTGCGCTGTTACCGTTTGGGCAATTGGTTCAACGGATCGACGGGCGCGCGGCCTTTGCGGAGTTCGAAATGGAGTTCGGGCCGATCGGCGAAGCCCGAATCGCCTGACAGCGCAATTGTCTGGCCGCGCTTCACTGATTGTCCGCGTTGGACGAGGATCTGGCGGGTATGACCATAGACGCTGGTCCAGGCATCACCGTGCTTGAGCATCACCAATCCGCCAAGGCCCGCAACCTCATCACCAGTGTAGGCAACCACACCGTCGGCCGTCGCCAGAATCGGCGTGTTGATTGGCACCGCAATCTTGATGCCATCGCTGCGCACGCCATTGGCCCCGGGGCCGAACCGCCTGACGACGCTGCCGGTCACTGGCCAGCCAAAGGCATTGACCCGGCCTTGCGGCGAGGCGACCGCCGCCGTGGGGGGCAGCACGCGCGCGGCGGACGGGCTGGGCCGGGCAGGGCGATCGTTGGTGGCCAGCGCCGGCTCGCTGCCCGTGACGATATCCTCGATGTCCAGGTGGAAGGCAGCAGCGCGCTCGGCCGGGCTTAATGGCCCGGCATGGGGAATGATGATCCGCTGGCCCGCCCGCAGCACATAAGGATCGACCAGGGCGTTTTCGCTGACGACGCGTGACCATTCGACACCATAGGCGCGCGCTATGGCAATGCCGGTCTCGCCGGGCTTGACGAGGTGATAACGCCCTGCGGGAATGCTGAGCCGCTGGCCGGTCTTTATCATGAAGGGAGGCAGCAGCCCATTGGCCCGGGCGATCGCCTCGGAACCGGACCCCGTTTTGTTGGCGATTCCGCGCAGCGTATCGCCGGCCTCGACGATGTAATCCTGGGCGTCCACTTTTCGGGCATCGGCAGTAACCGGGCGCGCTTCCCAGGCTTGAACGCGCGATTGTTGTGGCGGCGGCGGCGGTGCCAGTTGTGCAGCTCGATCCGGATAGGCGAGCGGAGGTGGTGGCAGCCGGTCTGCCTGCTCGTCATAGCGGCCACCACCTGGAATACAGGCCGCGACCAGTGTTGCCAGCAGCAACGGGAACATCAGCCGCCCGGATCCTCGCATCATGCCTCCCCCTCAGCGATATGCCTCGCCCAGCATCTCGAGCGACTCGCGGTGTGTCAGGTCGAGATGCAGCGGCGTCACGGCGATGTATCCGTCGGCGACGGCTTCGACGTCGGTCGAATGGGCCGGGGTTTCAATCGAGGGTCCGAGGCCGAACCAAAAATATTCATAGCCGCGCGGATCGCGATTGCCGATGATCTGGAGCCGACCATAGTCCCGCAAGCCTTGGCTGACGACGCGGACGCCGAGCACCTTGTCTGCTGCCATGGCGGGGAAATTTATGTTGACCAAGGTGCGCGGTGCAAGTGGCGCATCGAGCAGCGGGCGGAGGACCTTTTCGCCCCAGGTTCGGGCGGCATCGAAGGGGACGACATCGCCCATGCCTTCGCGGGCATAGGCTTGGCTGAGGGCGATCGAGCGGACGCCGGCGAGCGCGCCTTCCATCGCGGCGGAGACGGTGCCGGAATAGGTGACGTCCTCGGCCAGGTTGGCACCCCGGTTGACACCAGAAAGGATGAGGTCGGGGGGATTGTCCTTCATCAGGCGGGCGAGGGCCATCATGACGGCGTCGGTGGGCGTGCCGGCGACCGCGAAGCGTTTTTCGCCGTGTTTTCTGACTCTTAGTGGGCGAGTTAGGGTCAATGAATGGCCCGCGCCTGATTGCTCGTCGGCGGGGGCGACGATCCAGACATCGTCCGAGAGCGTCGCCGCGATCGCCTCAAGCACCTTGAGGCCGGGGGCGTGATAGCCATCGTCATTGGTGAGGAGGATACGCATCAGCCGCGCGGCTCGAGGCGGGTAATGCCGCCCATATAAGGCTTTAGCGCCTCGGGCACGGTGACGCTGCCGTCTTGGTTCTGATAATTCTCGATCACCGCCACGAGCGTGCGGCCGACGGCGAGCCCGGAACCGTTGAGTGTGTGCACGAATTCGGTCTTCTTTTGCTCGCCCGCGACACGATATCGCGTGTTCATGCGCCGTGCCTGGAAGTCGCCGGTGTTCGAGCAGGACGAAATTTCGCGATAGGCGCCCTGGCCGGGCAGCCACACTTCAAGGTCAAAGGTCTTGCGCGCGCCGAAGCCCATGTCGCCGGTGCAGAGCAGCAGCTTGCGATAGGGAAGGTTGAGGCGTTCGAGGATCGTTTCCGCCGCGCGGGTCATGCGATCATGCTCGGTCTCGCTTTCGTCGGGGTGGACGATGCTGACGAGTTCGCACTTCTCGAACTGGTGCTGGCGGATGAATCCGCGCGTGTCGCGGCCCGCCGCGCCGGCTTCGGAACGGAAGCAGAGGGTGAGCGCGGTGAGGCGCATGGGCAAGGCGCTTTCGTCGAGCAGCTCGCCCATGATGCTGGCGGTGAGGGAGACTTCTGAGGTGGGGATGAGCCACATCTGTTCGGATACGTCTGGAATCAATCCGCGGAGCACGGTGATCCGATTCATTCGGTCTTCAAGTGCATCCAACCGACTTTCTAGATTTTCCGCTTCAACACCCTGGAGGTTCGTGACATCAACCCTGTCTTTAAGTCCAAAAAGGAAGTCAATTTCATATCCGATTTCTCTCAACGGATTGTATCGTCTCGTGGTGCCGAAGCTATCCTCGGCAAACTTCGGCAACTTATCAGTGCCATACATCGCCTCGTCCTTGACGAGCACCGGCGGGTTGCATTCCTCATAGCCGTGCTCGCGGGTCTGGACGTCGAGCATGAACTGGCCGAGCGCGCGGTGGAGGCGGGCCATGTCGCCGCGCAGGAAGGTGAAGCGTGAACCGGAAAGCCGCGTGCCGGTTTCGAAATCCATGCCGAGCGCCGGGGCGAGATCGGCATGTTCGCGGGGGGTGAAATCGAAGGCGCGCGGCGTGCCCCAGCGGGCGACCTCGACATTGTCTTCCTCGCTGGTGCCATCGGGCACATCGGCGGCGGGTAGATTGGGGATGATCTCCAGCTCGGCCTTGAGCCGGGCGGCCGCCTCTTTTTCCTCGGCCTCGATCGCGGGCAGCCGCTCTTTCAAGGTGGCGACTTCGGCCATCATCGATTCGGCGAGCGCATGATCGCCCTTGCCCTTGGCGGCACCAATCGCCTTGGAGGCTTCGTTGCGGCGGGCCTGGCCGATCTGCGCCTCGGTGATGAGTGCGCGGCGCCGTTCGTCCAGCGCTACCAGCGTGTCGGCAATCGGGGCGAGCCCGCGCCGGGCGAGCGCCGCGTCAAAAGCTGCCGGGTCGTCACGGATCAAGCGTATATCGTGCATGGCCGCAGGCTATGCCCAGCCGTTGCAGGCTAGGCAAGCGCGTAACAAACCATAGCCCTGCGGCAACCCAGCCGGGCTGCCGGCCTATTGCGCGGCGGCTTGCTTTTTCGCGAAGCGCTTGCGCCCGACCAAAGCGGCGGCGGCGGCACCGAACAACAACACCATCGGCGGCGCGGGCACCGGGGTCGGCGGGCCGCCCGAGCTGGTGGAGGTCATGCCAGAGGTGGTCATGCCCGATGTCGTCATGCCCGAGGTGGTCATGCCGGTGCTCGTGCTGAAGCCGGTGCTTGTCGTGCTGAAGCCGCTACTGGTGCTGCTGCTGCTGCTCGTCGACGAGCCGCCGCTGGCCGAAGAAATGAAGCCGCTGGAGCCGCCGCTCGACGTGCTGGTCGATGACCCACCCGTGGACGATCCACCCGTACTGGTCGATGATCCGCCAGTCGACGATCCGCCGGTGCTGGTAGAAGACCCACCCGTGCTGGTCGACGACCCGCCGGTGCTGCTTGACGTGCCGCCCGACCCGCCGCTGGAGATATTGCCGCTCGACGTGGACGAGATGTTGACGATCACCCCACTCGAGCCCGTGCTGCCCGTGGTGCCGGACGACGTGGTGCCCGAAGACGTGCCGCCGGACGAGGTCGACCCGCCGCTGCTGCTCGACGTCGACGAGATGACGATGTTGCCGCCACCGCCGCCGCCGCTGCCGCCGCCGAAAAAGCCGCCGGCGAAGAAGCCGCCGCCGCCAAAGCCGCCGCTGCCACCCACCAGAATGCTGCTACCGCCGCTGCCGCCGCTGCTCGATACGACCGGGAACTCGCCACTCGACCCGAGATAGGGCGGTGGCAGTGGCACAGGCGTCCCCTGGGTCGCCACGGTCACGATGCCGGGTGCGCAGGCGACACTGGTGCGGGTGACCACACGGCGTACCCGCGCAACGCTGCGGTGCGCTTGCGACCGAACGGCGCGCTTGGCCTTGTAATGCTTGACGTGGGCGGTGCGCGGCTGCGCTGATTCGGTCACGTGCACTGCGCCGCCGCCGATCAAGGCACCGCCGCATGTGCAGGCGCACAGTTTTGCCAAGGCCATTCGAACGGACATCGTGTCTCTCTTTCACATCCGGCGGAAGCCGCCGTTATCCAAAGCCATTTAAGCGATCGGGTTCGGTATTTGATGAGAGTGCAGAATAAAATGTTAAGTTCAACTTCGTTAACCATCAAATGCGGGCGTGAGCGGGCCGAGTTTAGCCAAATACCGCAGTCACTATGGTTAATGTTTCATGGCGGGACGTAATTGTCGCTCAGACTACCCGGTTGTTAACCTTCGGATGGACTTTTGATTGGTAAACGCCGCCAACGCCGCGTCCGCAAAGGCGTGGCGATTCATGGGGCATCGCCTCGTTCGACCCCATTCAGCCAAAAAAGCTTAGATTTCATGCCTTACTGTTGCTTGTGGAGCGCAGCACTCACCGGTATAGGCCCGCCGTGGGCTGCAGACGGTGCCAAATGCCGCGCAGCGCAAACGGGAGAGCGGGGATGGCAACGGTGTTGAAACAATTGAGCGATCACGAGCATTCCGAACCGCGACAGGGCACTGGCGATGACGGCTATCGGCCAAGCGCTGATGAGCCGTTCATGAATCAGCGGCAGCTTACCTATTTCCGGGCAAAGCTGATGGCGTGGAAAGACGCGATCCTGTTGGAAGCACAGGGCACGCTATCGCAACTGCAAGCGGACAGCCTGCGCGAGGCAGACTTGACCGATCGGGCATCGAGCGAAACGGACTGGTCAATCGAACTGCGCACGCGCGACCGCCAGCGCAAGCTGATCTCGAAGATCGATGCAGCGCTGCGCCGGATCGACGAGGGCGAATATGGTTTTTGCGAAGTAACCGGCGAGCCCATCTCGCTCGCCCGGCTGGAGGCACGGCCCATCGCAACCATGACGGTTGAAGCGCAGGAGCGGCACGAGCGTCATGAAAAAGTCTCACGCGAGGAATAATACGGAGGCGCTTTAAGCGATTTGATAAGGTTTGATGCTCTAGTGAAGGTTGACCACCATCTTTTGACAGAGCAGGTAATGGACCAGTTCGCGCATGACCCCTTTGACGTGGAACCAAGTGGTGACACGTCCAGTCAGCGCGGCAAGGATCGGGACAGTCTTTTCCTGACGGCCCAGTTCCGTATCGTGGGCGCACCAACAACAGACCAAGTTCGCGTGCGCAATCTCTCGGCTGGCGGCCTCATGGCGGAAGTTGCAGAGCCTGTTCCCCAGGGAACCGCCATCGAACTCGAATTGCGCGGCGTTGGTTGCGTTACCGGCCGGGTAGCGTGGAATGCTGCGGGCCGTGTGGGTGTGGCGTTTGACCAGATGATCGACCCGATTCTGGCGCGCAAGCCAGTGATCGGCGGCACCAAGACGCCTGTCTTCACCAAGCCTATCCTGCCGATCCTGCCGACACGGTAACTGACGCTTTTTGGTGGGCTTTTGCCTGCCGAGATGTGCCTAGGGCAGGCCTAGCGGGCGACCACGGCACGTGCCGGGCCGCCCATGGGCATGATTAGAGCAGTGCCAGTTCTTCCTTCACGCGCAATTTTTCTTTCTTCAAGGTGGCCAGCGCGAGCGGATCGGGCAACGGTCGTTGCGCTTCTGTGGCGATCCGGCGATCGAGCTTGGCGTGTTTCGCTTCGAGGGCCATTATGTGGGCGCTGTGCATGGGAGCGAACCTCCTTGATTAGCGGCCGGCGAATTCCAGCCGATCTATGAGTAAATCACTCAACTGCCCGCCTGTCGCCCCCTTTGATGATGATCCGCGATGGATGAACGGTTTTTGTCGATGATCGGATAGGCGAGGAGGATTTGGCCTCGCCGAGCGGCCGCGATTTGCTAAGACAGCGCGATCAATAAGGACAGGCGATGGATGAGCGGCTGATCAACAAGCGAATCGAGTTGCTGCGGATCGAGCACCGCGACCTGGATTCTGCGATCGATGCGCTGCTCGACCAAAATTCAAGCGACCAGCTGCAGATCGCGCGGCTGAAGAAGCGCAAATTGCGGTTGCGCGACGAAATCATGCATCTGAGCGACCAGCTCGTGCCGGATATCATCGCCTGATCCGGATTGGGACGCCCTTTTGGCAAAGGGCGCAATCAGCTGATTTTATTCGCGGCCGTTTTCTGGCACGCATGACCTGTTGAGGACAATTGTGACGGAAATGCGCGTACATCGTCGGCTGGTTGATTCGCTGTATGTCGAGGCGATGCTGCTTGCCGACGAGGCGCGCAGCTATTTCGATGAAGGCGGGCGACGGGAGCGCGAGTCGCTCGATCCGATGGCGCGCGTGTCCTTTTCGTGCGAATCGCTCAAGGTGACGACGCGGCTGATGCATGTGATCGCCTGGCTGCTGACGCAGCGCGCGATCGAGGCGGGCGAGATGACGGTGCGTGAGGCGCTGGAGCCATCGCGGCGATTGGGCGTGCCGCCCGTTACCGAGCCGGAGGCGCTGGCGGCGATGCCGACCCAGGCGCAGGTCCTGATCGAGACAAGCATCGATCTCTATCGCCGCGCCGCCCGGCTGGACGCGATGCAGGCGATGCCGGAGCCGATGCCGAGCCCGGCGCGGTCGATGCTGCAGCGGCTGGAATCGGCGTTCTAGCCGTGCCCGCCCTGGCGCGGCTGGGTGATGCGACCGAGCGCTGCATGATATTCACGGTCCAACCGATCGACCCGCGCTGCCACGCTTTCGACGGCATCGATGATGCCGATGCCCTGACCCGAGCCCCAGATATCGCGCCACGCCTTGGCCTTTGAGCCATTGTCGCCGCCGAAATTCATCGTCTTCAAGTCGCCATCGGGCAAATTGTCCGGATCGAGCCCAGCGGCCTCGATCGAGCTGCGCAGATAATTGCCGTGCACGCCGGTGAAGAGGTTGGAATAGACGATGTCGGCTGCCTTGCTGTCGACGATCGACTGTTTGTAGGCCGCATCGGCATTAGCCTCTTCGGTCGCGATAAAGGCGGAGCCGATATAGGCGAGATCGGCCCCCATCGCCTGGGCGGCGAGCACCGCGCCGCCATTGGCGATCGAGCCTGACAGCGCCAATGGGCCATCAAACCAGGCGCGGATTTCCTGGATCAGCGCGAAGGGGGAGAGGCGCCCGGCATGGCCGCCGGCACCGGCTGCCACGGCAATGAGGCCGTCGGCGCCTTTCTCAATGGCCTTGCGGGCGAAGCGATCGTCGATGATGTCGTGCAGCGTGATGCCGCCCCAGCCATGGACGGCGGCGTTGAGGTCTTCACGCGCGCCAAGCGACGTGATGGTGATGGGCACCTGCCACTTGGCGCAGGTCGCAAGATCAGCCTCGAGCCGGTCGTTGGATTTGTGCACGATCTGGTTGACGGCATAGGGCGCGGCCGGACGATCAGGATTGTCGCGGTTCCACGCTGCCAGCTCTTCGGTGATTCGGTGAAGCCACTCGTCAAGCAACCCCTGCGGCCGGGCGTTCAGCGCCGGGAAGGAACCGACGATTCCCGCCTTGCACTGCGCGATCACCAGATCGGGACCGGAAATGATAAAGAGCGGCGACCCGATGACGGGCAGGCGCAGGCGATCAAACAGGGGCGGTAGGCTCATGCGCGTTTCATAGCGCAACTGAATTTGCTGTCCAGCGGCGCGCGCTACGACGTTCAATTGCAACGCTTGTCGAAATGGTTAGGGTCCGCCGCTTATCTCGGACTGGAGTCGCGTTTCATGAAGTCTTTTGCGTCAACCGCCTTGTCATTCGTGCTGCTCATCGGTGTCTCGGCACCTGCGCTTGCAGCCGGCCAGCTACCAAAGGCGGTGCGTCCTGTTCTCTATGAGATCAGCGTTGAGCCCAATGCCGCCGCCAAGACCTTTACCGGGACAGAGCGCGTCACGATCGACGTGAAGCAAGCAACGTCCGAGATTATCCTCAACGCTGCCGATCTTTCCATTACGTCTGCGACATTTGACGGCAAGCCGGCGTCATTTACCATGATGGCCGAAACGCAGCAGCTGGTCGTCAAGCTGCCCGCAGCTGCCAATCCTGGTGCGCACGTGATGACATTTGCCTGGTCGGGCAAGATCAACGACGCGGCCAATGGCCTGTTTGCGATCGACTATACTAATCCCGATGGCAGCGCCGCACGGATGCTGGTGACCCAATTCGAAGCGCCCGATGCGCGCCGGTTTGCGCCGATGTGGGATGAACCCTCGTTCAAGGCCAAGTTCAAGTTGAGCGCTGTCGCGCCCGCCAAACAAACGGCTTTCTCCAACATGCCGGCCACCATCACCACGCGCGAGGATGGCAAGCAGATCTTCAGCTTCGCCGAAACGCCGGTCATGTCCAGCTATCTGCTGTTCCTTGGCATGGGCGATGTCGAGCGCAAGACGGTGATGGCCGGCAAGACCGAGATCGGCGTCATCACGCGTCGCGGCGTTATCGATCAGGGCGATTATGCGCTGGCCGAGGCCAAGCGGCTGCTGACCTATTTCAATGACTATTTCGGCCAGCCCTATCCGCTGCCGAAGCTCGACATGATTGCCGGACCCGGATCCAGCCAGTTCTTTGGTGCGATGGAAAATTGGGGGGCCATATTCTACTTCGAGCCGATTCTGCTGTTCGACCCCAAGCGGGCGACGCAGAGCGGGCGTGAGCGCATCTTTACCGTGGTTGCGCATGAAATGGCGCACCAGTGGTTCGGTGACCTCGTCACCATGGGCTGGTGGGACGATCTTTGGCTTAACGAAGGCTTTGCCTCATGGATGGAAAACAAGGCCAGTAACGATCTGAACCCGACCTGGTTTGCCAAGGCCAAGGCTGTCGCCGAGGACCGCGAAGGGGCGCTTGGACTGGATGCAACCGCCGCGACCCACCCGATCATCCGCCATGTCGAGACGGTCGACCAGATCGGTGAGGCGTTTGACAGCATTACCTATCAAAAGGGCCAGGCCGTTATCGGCATGATCGAATCGACGATCGGTGCTGATCCGTTCCGCGCGGGCATCCGCCGCTACATGGCCAAGTATAAATATGGGAACACGCAAACCGACCAGCTCTGGGCCGAGCTGGAGGCCGCGTCCGGCAAGCCGGTAACACAGGGCGCGCATGATTTTACGCTGCAAGGCGGCGTGCCAATGGTGACGCTGACCGGGGCGACGTGCGCCAATGGCACGACGCAGGTTCTGCTCTCGCAAGGGCGCTTCGGCCTCGACGCGCCGTCCAAGAAGCCGCAGACATGGCATGTGCCGTTGACGCTGGGCATCGTCGGTGGCCCCGTTTCCAGCACGATCGTCAGCGGCGAGGCACCCACCCTTGCCAATGTGCAGGGTTGCGGCACGGTGGTGCTCAACCGCGACAAGGGCAGCTATGTGCGGGTGCGCTATGATGATGCGAGCCACGCCGCGCTGGTGCGCGATTTCGGCAAGCTGGAGCTGACCGATCAACTGGGTACGCTCGGCGATGATTTTGCGCTGGCGCTCAGCGGCGATCAGGACCTGTCGCGCTATCTGGCGCTGGTGGGGCAGGTGACCGCCGATGCCAATCCGCTGGAACTGGCGACGATTTCCGATCAGCTCGGCACGATCATTGGCGTGTTCGACAAGACCGAGCTTGAAGAGCCGGTGCGCCAGCGCACCGTCGCTTTCCTGGCACCGGTGATGAAGCGGGTTGGCTATGAGGCGCAGCCTGACGAGACGCCGCTGATCACCAACCTGCGCGAGAATGTGATGCGTCGGCTGGGCGTGAACGGCGATGCGGAAATGGCAGCAGTTGCCCGGCGCTACGTCGCGGCACTTGCGACCGATGCCAACGCTATTCCGCCGTCGATCCGCGGGCCCGTGCTCAGCACCTATGCCGTCAACGCGACGCCTGAGGAATGGGAGGCGCTGCTCAAGCTGACCCGCTCGACGACCAACCCGGTGGTGCGCAACAGCTATATCTCGCTGCTGGGTGTGGCGAGGGATGATGCCCTTGCCAAACGCGCCCTGGAGCTGCTGCGCACTGACGAACTGACCGCACCGCAAAAGGCGAGCCTGCTGCGGTCGATCTCTGGACGGCATCCCGATTTTGCATTCGATTTCGCGGTTGCCAACCCTGATATCGTCAACGCGTTTCTGGAACCCAGCACCCGATCCGGCTATGTGCCGAGCCTCGGCGGCGGATCGAATGATCCCGCAATGCCGGGCAAGATCATGGCCTATGCCGAAAAGAACCTGCCGGAAGCGGCACGCGGCGGTGCAACGCGCACGGTCGCGCTGATCGGCGTGCGCAAGCAGCTGGCTGACCGCACCCGGCCGGCGGTGATGGCCTGGGTGAAGTAAAGCCCCGGGTTTAGTAAAGCAGGGCGGGGCTGGCCTGCATCAATCGATGCGGGTCAGCCCCGTTGCATAGGCCTTGCTCTTAGCGACATAATGCGCGGCAGAGGCCTTCAGCATGGCCGCTGATGCCGCATCGAGTTCGCGCACCGCGCGCGCCGGGCTGCCGACGATGAGGCTGTTCGGCGGGAACGTCTTGCCCTCTGTCACCAGCGCACCCGCGCCGACGATCGACCCGTCGCCGATGACGGCGCGGTTGAGCACGATTGCCCCCATGCCGATGAGCACGCCATCGCCGATCGTGCAGCCGTGCAGGATCGCGTGATGCCCGATGGTGCAGTCGACACCGATCGTCAGCGGTGCGCCGGGATCAGAGTGCAGCATCGCCGATTCCTGGATGTTGGTGCGCGCGCCGATCAGCATCGGCGTGTTATCCCCCCGGATGACCGCGCCGAACCATACGCTCGCATCGGCACCCAGATGGACATCGCCGATGACATCGGCGCTTGGGGCGACCCATGCCCCGGCCGGATCGATGACCGGGCGGCTCCCGTCTATTTCATATAGCGGCATGGCGTGGTCGTCCTTTGTTGGCGATGCTGTGGTGACCATCGCTAATTCATCTGGCTGGAAATATGAATCGTCATTGCGAGCGCAGCGAAGCAATCCAGCGACGCGCGCGGGACACTGGATTGCTTCGCTGCGCTCGCAATGACGGATAACTGGAATTGAGGCATGATGCTTTAGTCGCTGCCACGCTGCCGCAGATATAGTGCGCGGGCATGGGGCGGGCTATTGTGGTGCCGGGAGAACAAGGATGCGTGTCGGTCGGCTCAAACTCAAGGCACAGATTTTTTGCGGGGAGGAGCCGGCGCTCGGGCCGGGCAAGGCCGATCTGCTGGAGGCGATCGATGCGCAGGGATCGATCTCGGCTGCGGGCAGGGCGATGGGGATGAGTTATCGCCGCACCTGGTTGCTGGTCGACAGCATGAACCGCTGCTTCAGGGACCGGCTCGTCGACACCATCGCTGGCGGCGGCGAAGGGCGCGGGGCTCGACTGACGGCTGCGGGGCGCGACGTGCTTGCCCGGTACCGGGCCATGGAGTCGCGGCTGGCAGCAGCGGTGGCTGACGATCTCGCCGCGTTGTCAGGCATGTTGCGCGACGTGCCGCTCGATTGACGGCGCGCTGGCGGTTGCCCGCATCATCGCTTGCAGCCCGCAGCATCGCCCGCCACAATCGTACGGCTTGTCTTTTGGGGGAATTCGACTTGGCCAAAAATACGATGCTGCTTGCTGCGATCTCGTCGCTTGCGCTGGCGACTGGCGCGCTGGCGGCCGGGCCCAAGGCTGGACCTGCGCTGGAAGCGGCGTTCGATGCGCAGATCAAGGCGCAGGACCAGATCGACTGGCTGAAGCGCATGTCGGCCGAGCCCAACCATGTCGGCGCACCGCATAACAAGGCGAATGCCGAGGCGACGCTGGCGCTGTTCAAGCAATGGGGCTGGGATGCGCATATCGAGACGTTTCAGGTGCTCTACCCGACGCCGATCTCGACCACGATCGAGCTGATCGCCCCCACTCCGGTGACGCTGGGCGGGCAGGAGCCGACGATTGCGGAGGATGATACATCGGGCAAGCTCGCCAATGCCTTGCCGCCCTATGTCGCCTATCAGGGGGACGGCGATGTGACCGCCGACCTCGTCTATGTGAATTACGGGCTGCCCGAGGATTATGAGGCGCTGGAGCGGCGCGGCATCAGCGTGAAGGGCAAGATCGCGATTGCGCGCTATGGCGGCGGCTGGCGCGGGCTGAAGCCGAAACTGGCGCAGCAGCACGGGGCGATCGGCTGCCTGATCTATTCGGATCCGGCGCAGGACGGTTATGTCTCGGGCGATCCCTATCCCAAGGGCGGCACGCGGCCATCGACCGGGGTGCAGCGCGGATCGGTGGTCGATCTGGTCGTCGCACCGGGCGATCCGCTGACGCCCGGCATCGGCGCGACCGAGGGGGCGAAGCGGCTGACGCGCGAGACCGCGCCGACGATCTTGAAGATTCCGACATTGCCGATTTCCTATGGCGACGCGACCAAGCTGCTTGGCCAGCTTGGCGGGCGCAAGGCACCGGCCAATTTTCGTGGCGGCCTGCCCTTTACCTATCATCTGGGCGGTGACGGCGGGGTGAAGGTGCATCTGGCGGTCAAGTCCGACTGGACGCTCAAGCCGGTCTATAACGTCATCGCGACGATCAAGGGCGCGACATTTCCCGACCAGTGGATCGTGCGCGGCAATCATCATGATGGCTGGGTGTTCGGCGCGCAGGATCCGCTGTCCGGCAATGTCGCGATGCTGGCCGAAGCCAAGGCGCTCGGGGCGCTGCTCAAGACCGGGTGGCGGCCAGATCGCACGATCGTCTATGCGAGTTGGGACGGCGAGGAGCCGGGGCTGCTCGGTTCGACCGAATGGGTAGAGGCGCATGCGGCAGAGCTGAAGGCCAAGGCGCTGCTGTACATCAATACCGACGGCAATGGGCGCGGTTTTCTGGGTGCGCAGGGCAGTCATGATTTCCAGCATATGGTGAGCGATGCGGCGCGCAGTGTCACCGATCCGCAGACCGGCAAGTCCGTGCTCGAGCGGTTGCACAATGGAATCCGCGCGGATGCCTTTGGCGGGGCGAATTTCCCCGCCGAGCTGCTCGCCGGGGCCGAAGCGGGTGGCGATCTGCAGATGGGGGCGCTTGGATCGGGTTCCGATTATTCGGCGTTTCTGCAGCATCTGGGGTTGCCGGCACTCAACATCGGCTTTGGCGGTGAGGACCAGGGGGACGGGGTCTATCATTCGATCTATGACAGCTATCACCATTTCACGACATTCGATGATCCCGGCCTGATTTACGGCACGGTGCTGTCGAAAACGGTGGGGCGCATGGTGTTGCGGATGGCGGATGCAGCCACACCGCCGCAGCGCTTTGGCGATTTTGCGACGGCGGTTGCCGGGTATCTCGCCGAAGTGAAGAAGCTTGCGGCTGACCGGCGGGCAGCCGATGACAAGCGCTTCAAGATGGTGGAGGATGGGTCCTTCGGCCTGGCGAGCGATCCGCTCGATCCGGTGGCCGCGCCGCCGCCTGTTGTCCGCACGCCCTATATCGAGCTGGCGGTGCTGGAGAATGCGGTCGACCATCTGAAGAAGTCAGCGACCGCGTATGACGCGGCTTTTGCTGCCAAGGGGGTGGCGCTCGCGCCGGCCAAGCGGCAAAAGCTGAACGCGCTGCTCGCCGATATCGATCAATTGCTGGTCGATGAGGCGGGGCTGCCCGGGCGGCCGTGGTTCCGCAACCTGATTTATGCGCCCGGGCTATTCACCGGCTATGGTGCCAAGACCCTGCCGGGGGTGCGCGAGGCAATTGAGGAACGACGCTTCGACGACGCCGTTATCTATGCCAAGCGGACGGCGGCGGTGATCGATGCCTATGCGGCCCGGCTCGACAAGGCGCGCGCGCTCGTTGAGTAGCGGGGCAGAAGGCGTTTTCAGGAAAGGGATGCTATGCCGGGCGGATTAGTGGCCTTGCTCGACGATATCGCAGTGCTCGCCAAGATGGCGGCGGCCTCTGTCGACGATGTCGCGGCGGCAACGGCGCAGGCAAGCGCCAAGGCAGCGGGCGTCGTGATCGACGATGCGGCCGTAACGCCGAGCTATGTCGTTGGGCTGACGCCTGATCGCGAGCTGCCGATCATCGGCAAGATCGCGATTGGTTCGGCACGTAACAAGCTCGTCTTCCTGCTGCCTGCCGCCTTGCTGCTGAGCGCGTTTGCGCCATGGGCGATCACGCCGATTCTGATGATCGGCGGCAGCTATCTTTGCTTTGAAGGTGCCGAAAAGATTGTCGCGGCGCTGAGCGGCAATGATCATAGCGACGAGGTGGCCGAGATTACCGATGCCGAGCAGCTGGAGCAGCGCCAGGTGTCGGGCGCCATTCGCACCGACCTGATCCTGTCAGCCGAGATCATGGCGATTGCGCTTGCAGGCCTGCCACCGATGGCGATCCTGATGCAGGCGGTGGTGCTGGCCCTGGTGGCGGTTGCCGTCACGATCGGCGTGTACGGCGTTGTCGCCATCATCGTGAAGATGGACGATATCGGCCTCAATCTCGCCAAGCGCCGGACGTCGACGGTGCGCGCCATTGGGCGCGGGCTGGTGACGGCGATGCCCCTGCTGCTGGAAGCGCTCGCGATTATCGGTACCGTCGCGATGCTGTGGGTCGGCGGCGGCATTATCGTCCACGGGCTGGAAGTGTTCCACCTGGAGACCATCCCGCATTGGGTGCACGGCACCGCCACCGCTGCCGCAGGGGGGATGCCGATGATGGGCGGCGTGGTCGAGTGGTTGATCGGCGCGATTGGCTCGGCGATTGTCGGTGCGATAGTGGGCGGTGCTATTGCCGGGGTGATGCATTTCGTGCCGCATAAGCAGGCGGCGGGGCATTAGGGCGGTTCGCCCGGCATCGAGCGGGGTTCAAACGCGCCCATCTCGGTTCGGACTGAACGAGTCGAAGCCCTGCTTATCTTTTCAACGGTCGAAAAAAAGGCAGCCCCCTTCGACTGTCTAGGGCGTGAACCTATAAACGACCGCTATCGTCACAAGGGCCGAATGGCCGGATGTAGGTGGATTGCCGACAGTCTGCTTCTGTCGCACATTGTCGCCACTAGATGCGTAGGAGCATGGTTGCGTGGGTTGGGAGCCTATTCCTTGGACACTCGGCTTTTTCCGTTCGCGATCCATAAGGTCGGGCTTTAGCGAACGAGCGAGTTGGTCGCTTGATTGGCGACGTGCTGGCGCGGACGATTGGCCGCCCAGCCACGCACTCGGACAGGACTACGATTGGGCGCGGAAGACCGGGACCGGGTTTATCGCTAATTTCGACGACGAGACATTATACCTGATCGACCGCGACTGGTTCGGATGGCCTGACCCACCACAATGGGGACTGGCCTCTTATGATCGAGTTCCACATAAATGGCGGTTGTGGGGAAACTTCGACGACGCGCCTCCCGCATGGAAGCTGCCCGAGCCGCTGTATTGACGCGATCCACGCCGAACGACCGACATTGCGGCGGAAGCAGAATGTCAGCAAAGGGCGTTTAGCTGCCCTTATCCAATGCGAGTAGGCGCTTCGGCGTTTGGACCCGTCGCAAGCCGCCAAGTTCCTCAACTCTGATGATTACTCGACCCGGAGTATCGGGGCTCCGAACGACTTTTCCGCGTAATATTGCTTCAAAGAACTTTCCGCCGTTCCAGTCTCGTTGGCTCTCATCGCGCCTCATACGCCTTAACAAGTCGTCGGATACGTCCAACCAGAAGGGTGCACCGTCGCAACCACTCGGGTGCAGCGTCAACGGTCCGTCTGGCGAATAGAAGACGAGAGCGTGTTGTGCGGTTACGTTCGCTGATGCGGGTAGGCTTAGAGTTTTGCTGTCCCAACAGCTTGGGAGCACGAGTTCTTTCGCTTGCAAGCTGCAGCCACCGAGCCCCAAAGTGAGAACATATAAAAGGCAGCGCATGACCCAAACAGCGTCCGGCCGTCACGTTTGTCAATGTCCGCAAGTGGGGCGAAAGCCGACAGGCTGCTTTTTATGAGTCCACAGCCTGGCAACGCAAGCGCTCAGGGCGAGCTTCGGTCCGTCGGGCTGAAGTCGAGATACGCTGCACAGCGCTTGTGCCACGCCCCTCGACTTCGCTCGGGACGAACGGGTCAGCGCGGCGCAGTTGGCTTTACGCCCCGCTGGTCACAGCACCTTGCGAGGCGGAGCCGACCAGTGCTGCATATTTGGCATAGGCACCCGTGACGACGCGGGAAGGCGGCGGCGCGGGTGCGCGCGACTCAAGATCGGCGTCGGTCGAGATTGTGCGGCCCTCCACGTCGATGACGATCCGGTCGCCCGTCTGTAACCGGCCGATTGGCCCGCCGCGTGCCATTTCTGGCGAGATGTGCCCGACCATGAAGCCATAGGTCGCGCCCGAAAAGCGCCCATCGGTGACGAGCGCGACACTGTCGCCCAGTCCGCGTCCCTGGATAGCGGCAGTGACGCCCAGCATTTCGCGCATGCCGGGGCCGCCGACCGGCCCCTCGCCGCGAATGACGACGACGTCGCCGGGTTCGATTTCGCCAGCGGCGACGGCGGCGAATGTCGCCTCCTCGCCATCGAACACCTTGGCCGACCCTTCGTGGCGCAGTCGCTCATGCCCGGCGAGCTTAACGACACAGCCTTCGGGCGCGATATTGCCGTAGAGGATGCCATAGCCGCCGCGAGGCTTGAGCGGATGATCGGCGGACAGGATCACTTCCTGGCCCGGGGTTTCGGCAGCGTCCCTGAAATAATCGAACAGGCTCTTGCCGGTGACGGTCGGCTCATCGGTGATGAGCCCGGCTTCCATCAGCCGCCGACCGAGCAGCGCGGTGCCGCCCGCTGCGCTCATATCGGGGGCCATGAAGCGACCGCCGGGCTTGAGATCGGCGATGACTGGCGTGGCGCGTGAAATCTCATCAAACAAATCGATGGCGAAGGCGCTTTCGGGAATGCCGGCCTCGCGGGCAATCGCCAGCAGGTGCAGGACGAGATTGGTCGAGCCTGCCGTTGCCGTGCCAGCGACGATCGCATTTTTGAGGCTGGCAGGCGTGATGAACTGCCGCGCATTGCGCCCGGCACGCACCGCATCCATCAGCACGCGACCCGCCTCACGCGCGCTGGCGCCCTTGTCGGGGTGGACGGCGGGGACATCGTTCAGGCCCATGGGCGAGAAGCCGAGAAAGCTCATCGCCAGCGCCATGGTGTTGGCCGTGAACTGGCCGCCACAGGCACCGGCACCCGGGCAGGCGGCTTTTTCCACCGCGAGCAGTCCGGCATCATCGACGGTGCCTGCGCCGTGGCCGCCAACCGCCTCGAACACATCCTGGATCGTCAGCGCCTTGTCACCCAGCTTGCCGGGCATGATCGAGCCGCCGTACAAAATGACCGAGGGCAGATCGAGCCGCGCTGCCGCCATCGCCGCCGCCGGGATGGTCTTGTCGCAGCCAACGAGGAACAGCACCGCGTCCAGCATATGCCCGCGTACGGCGAGCTCAGCCGAATCGGCGATGCACTCGCGGCTCATCAGCGAGGCGCGCATGCCGGGCGTGCCCATCGAAATGCCATCGGTGACGACGATGGTGTTGAAATCGACAGGCGTGCCGCCCGCCTCGATGATGCCGGCGCGGGCATGATCGGCAAGTGCGCGAAGGTGGATATTGCACGGCGTGACGGTCGACCAGCTGTTGACGATCGCCACCATCGGCTTGGACATTGCCTCGTCATCCATGCCGGCGGCGCGGAGCATGGCGCGGGCGGGCGCGCGAGCCGCGCCGTCAAGCAGTTCGCGGGAGGGCAGGTCGCGCGCAGGGTTTGCGGGCTCGGTCATCATGTCACCTTTGGAGGCTGGTAAGTGGGGGGAAGGGGTTTCTGTACGTAACTTTCCATCGCATCAACTCCCCTCTTGCGCAATATTAGCGTGCCGATAAGGAGATTGGCGCTTGCTCCCGGCAGCTGACGGGGCTGGTTTTTTGCAAAGCTAAGGTTG
This sequence comes from uncultured Stakelama sp., assembly GCA_964638495.1. Classification (GTDB taxonomy): domain Bacteria; phylum Pseudomonadota; class Alphaproteobacteria; order Sphingomonadales; family Sphingomonadaceae; genus Sphingomonas. The sequence continues at coordinate 35,223 of CAZXBM010000004.1, forward strand.
CCACAGGCTGTGGCGGCGCAGCACAATCATTGGGCGTATCAGCGGGCATGCTGGTATATCGGGCTGGTATATCGGGCAGCCATGAGCGCCATAACGCCACAACCATAGAGACCAACGAGATGAGCAAATCATGGACAATCGCGGTGCTGCCAGGCGACGGCATCGGCCCCGAGGTCACTCACGAGGCCGTTGCGTGCCTGGGGATGCTGGCTGATCGCTTCGGGTTCGGGCTGCGCTTTGCGTCTTATGATTTCGGCGGAATTGCCATCGACAATCATGGCGATCCGCTGCCGGAGGAAACGCTGGCGGCAGCGCGCGGCGCGGATGCCATTTTGATGGGGGCGATTGGCGGGCCGAAATGGGCGGGGCTGGCAGTGACGCCCGAGACGGGGCTGTTGCGGCTGCGCAAGGAACTGGGCCTTTTCGCCAATCTGCGGCCCGCGCGCATGATCGCCGGGATGGAAGACCTGTCGCCCCTGCGCGCAGCGCTGGTGGAGGGGATCGACATATTGGTCGTGCGCGAGCTGACCGGCGGGCTCTATTTCGGTGAGCATATTCTGGCCGAGGATCATGCGAGTGACGTGTGCGCCTATAGCCGGGTGGAGATTGAGCGGATCGCGCATGTCGCTTTCCGGGCGGCGCAGGCGCGGCGGGGGAAGGTGACGTCTGTCGACAAGGCGAATGTGCTGGCCTCCTCCAAGCTGTGGCGGCGGGTGGTTACCGAAGTGGCGACGGGATATCCCGATGTTGTGCTCGACCATCTTTATGTCGATGCAGCCGCGATGGAGCTTATCAAAAATCCAAAACGGTTCGATGTGATCCTCACCGAGAACCTGTTTGGTGATATTTTGTCCGATGAATTGTCAGTGGTGCCGGGATCGATCGGCTTACTGGGATCGGCGAGCACGGGTGTCGGCAGCGGCGGGTTGTTCGAGCCGATCCATGGTTCGGCCCCCGATATCGCCGGGCAGGACCGCGCCAATCCGGCGGGGATGATGGAAAGTGCGGCGATGATGCTCGCTATGCTTGGTGAGGGCGAGGCGGCCGAGGCATTGCGCCAGGCGATGCAGGACGTGCTGCTCGATGGCATCCGCACGGCCGACCTTGGCGGATCGGCACGCTGCAGCGAGTTCGGTGACGCGGTGCGCGCGCGCCTGCACGCGCAAACGGGGGTGAGCGCATGACCGACCGGCCAAGGACGCTCTACGAGAAAATCTGGGATGCGCATGTCGTCGAGCGCCGCGCGGACGGCACCTGCCTGATCTACATCGACCGGCACCTGGTGCATGAGGTGACGTCGCCACAGGCGTTTGAGGGGCTTCGGCTGGCGGGGCGGCGGGTGCGTCGGCCCGATCTGACGCTCGCCGTGCCCGACCATAACCTGCCGACGACGCCGCGCGTTGATGCGACAGGCAACCGCATCCCGATCGCTGACCCGGCGAGCGCGGCGCAGCTGGCCGCGCTCGAGACGAATGTCGCAGAATTCGGCGTGCCCTATATCAACGACCGCGCCGCGCAGCAGGGCATCGTCCATGTCGTCGGCCCGGAGCAGGGCTTTACGCTGCCCGGCACGACGCTGGTTTGCGGGGATAGCCATACAGCCGCGCATGGGGCGCTGGGGGCGCTCGCCTTTGGCATCGGCACCAGCGAAGTCGAGCATGTGCTGGCGACGCAAACGCTGCAACTCGCCCCGTCCAAGACGATGGAAGTGCGTGTCGAGGGCGCGCTGGGTTTCGGCGTGACGGCGAAGGATCTGGTGCTGGCGATCATCGGCAGGCTGGGGGCGGCGGGGGGCACGGGGCATGTCATTGAATATCGCGGCAGTACCTTTGAGGCGATGAGCATCGAGGGGCGGTTGACGGTGTGCAACATGTCGATCGAGGCAGGCGCGCGATCTGGCCTGGTCGCGCCGGATGACGTGACCTTTGCGTATCTGAAGGATCGCCCAATGGCACCGAAGGGCGACGCCTGGGACCAGAAGGTCGCGCAGTGGCGGATGCTTGCCACCGATCCGGGGGCTCATTTCGACAAGCGGATCACGCTCGACGCCGCCGATATCGGACCGACCGTTACCTGGGGAACAAGCCTCGACGATGTGATCGACATTGGCGGGGCTGTGCCCGATCCGGAGCGCATCAGCGATCCAGCCCGGCGGTCTGCAGCTATCCGTGCGCTGGATTATATGGGACTGGTGCCGGGGATGGCGATTACTGACATCACCGTTGAAAACATCTTTATCGGCAGTTGCACGAACAGCCGGATCGAGGATCTGCGCGCGGCGGCGGCGGTGCTGAAGGGACGGCGGATCAGTGACCGCATCCGCCAGGCGCTGGTGGTGCCCGGGTCAGGCCTGGTGCGGCGGCAGGCCGAGGCCGAGGGGCTCGACCGCATCTTCACCGAGGCCGGGTTCGAATGGCGCGAGCCGGGCTGCTCGATGTGCCTGGGCATGAACCCGGACAAGGTGCCGCCGGGCGAGCGCTGCGCCTCCACCTCGAACCGCAATTTCGTGGGGCGGCAGGGGCCGGGCGCGCGCACGCATCTGCTGTCGCCCGCAATGGCCGCCGCCGCCGCGATCAACGGCCGCTTGAGCGATGTGCGGGAGATGATGGCATGAACCCTGTCGAACAGGTCGAGGGCAAGGCCTATCCTTTTGGCGCGGCCAATATCGATACCGATGTGATCATTGCGGCTGAACATCTCAAGACGATCAGCCGGGTGGGTCTTGGCCAATACGCCTTTGAAACGATCAGACGGGTTGAGGGCAATGTGTTCGATGCGCCGGCGCATGCGGGTGCCTCGATCATCATCGCCGGCGATAATTTCGGCTGCGGATCGAGCCGCGAACATGCCGTTTGGGCGTTGATGGACATGGGCGTGAAGGCGGTGATCGCGCCTTCTTTTTCCGACATTTTCGCGGGCAATGCTTTCAAGAATGGCATGGTGACCGTGGTGCTGCCGCAGGAAGCGATCGACCGGCTGATGGCGGTCGCTGAAACCGACCCGATTACGGTCGACCTTGCCACGATGACGGTCACGACCCCGTTCCAGGACCGCTTCCCCTTTGCGCTCGATCCGTTTCGGCGGGACTGTCTGATGAAGGGGACCGATGAAATTGGCCTGACGCTGGCCAGCGAAGCGGCGATCAGCGCCTATGAAGAGCGCACGGGAGTCAGCTGAGCCGTGATCGCGCGATGCGCGGGTGGATCGGGCATATTCCCGCAAGGTTTGCGGGCGGGCGCTGCCATCGGCTTCCATCGGCGGGCTCAATTTGCCACAAGCCTCTGAAACATCCCCGGCATCATGCCGGGGCGGGGGAGGGGCTGAATGCGCATTGTTGGTTTGTTTGGGGGAGCCGCGGGTAAAATCTGGCGCGGCTTGTGCCTTGTTCTACTGACCAGCGCAGGGAGCCTCGCGGGATTACCCGCAGCGGCGCAAACCGTGCTTACCGGCGACCGGATTGACGGTATTGCAGTGATCGACCGGCTCGACGCCAGCGATCTGGCACCGGGCCAAGTCCACCGCTTCTGGTTTCGCGTCACCGATAATGCGATTGGCCAGGCCTGGTATGTGCCCGTGGTCGTGGTGCGCGGCGCGCAGCCTGGCCACCGCCTGTTGCTGACGGCCGGTATCCATGGCGACGAGCACAACGGCATTGATGTGATCCACCGCTTGGTGCGCACGATCGACCCAGCGCGGCTTTCCGGCACGATCGTCGCCGTGCCGGGGCTCAACACGCCGGGGCTCCTTCATCACACCCGCGCGTTTACGCCGGACGGCGGGCTGGACGGGGCCAATCTCAACCGGTTGATGCCGGGCGATCCGAAAAGTACCGATCGCGCCAATGTCTATGCCGGCAGGCTGTGGTCGCAGGTGATGCGCCCCAATGCCGATACCGCGATTGATCTCCACACTGAATCGCGCGGCACGGCGTATCCGATGTACATCTTTGCCGGGAGCGATCGCGCGCGGGCGATTGGCGAGTTGATCGGTCCGGATATGATCAAGCTCGACCCCGGCGTGACCGGCAGCGTCGAGACCGAGATGTTGAAGAGCGGCGTGCCCGCGATCACGCTTGAGCTCGAACGCCCTGAAATGTTTGACCGCGTGGTAATCGGGCGGGCGGTCGACGGCATTGAGCGGGTGATGGAGGATTTGAAGATGCTGCCGCCTGGCAGCGCCCCGGCGCGCATCGTTATTCCTTATATCGGCGATACGCTGGCCCGGGTCGATACCAGCAAGGGGGGCTATGCAACGCTGTTGGTGGACCTGGGTGACCGGGTGGAGAAGGGGCAGACGGTGGCAACGCTGGCGGATTCATTTGGCCGGATCATTGAAACCCTTGTCGCCCCGCAAGCTGGCCGCGTGAGCAAGATTTCGACCAATCCGATGCGCGATACCGGGGATAATCTGATGCTGATCCTCTACACCCGGCCGGTGGCGTCTCCGGTGCGGCCGCCTGCCAAAGCCAGGCATCGTCGCTAAGGCGCATTGGCTGATTGCAGGAAGAAACGATGTGCATGGGCGTCGCCGGCTGCCGAAATTTGCGGCAGGTTGGCGGGAGATTGCAGGATTTGTGGCTTTAAAGTTACACGTTCCAGGATTCTGAACGGCCCCGCGCGCCACATTCAATGCTGCATTGCAAACTAGATTTTGTTGTTACACCCTTGTCATGAAATCTTATTTCATCAGGGGGAAATAATGCGTTTGGGTTCAAAGCTATCTGCGCTTGCGGGTGCATCTATTATTGCGTTTGCGCTGGCCAGCCCTGCGCATGCCCAGACTGGGCGGGCAGACGAGCCGACCGCGACCGAGGAAAAGGACGACGCCATCGTCGTCACGGGCAGCCGTTTGCAGCGCGATCCCAACGCCACCGCGCCGCTCCCCGTGAGCAGCGTGACCGCCGATCAGCTGCGTGCTGCCGGTAGCTCGGACGTAACGGCAACGCTGAGGACGATCCCGGCCCTGATTGCATCGGGCACCGTCGCTGATTCGCTTGAGCGCGGCGGTGGCGGCGTTGGTCAGGCAACGCTCAACCTGCGTCAGCTTGGATCGAACCGCACGCTGGTGCTGGTCGATGGCTATCGCCATGTATCGGGCGTGGCTGGTGCGCAAACCGTTGACGTGGCCACCATTCCCAACGCGCTGATCGAGCGCGTCGATGTGCTGACCGGCGGTGCCTCCGCCGTTTATGGCGCAGACGCAGTGACCGGTGTGGTCAACTATGTGCTGAAGAAGGATTTTCAGGGCTTTAACATTGATGCCCAGGCTGGCATTTCGTCACGCCTTGACGGCGATTCATACCGAATCGAAGCGACCTATGGCCGCAACTTTGCCGGCGGACGCGGCAATTTCAGCATCACTGGCGGCTATACCAATGATGCCGAGATCCTGTTTGGCGACCGCGGTTTCACGGCGGATAATGGCCGGGGCAATAACTCCACCACCTACCAGAATCCCGTGCGCCGTTTCCAGCAGGGTGATATCAGCGCGGCAGCGACGCCCAACTTCGCTGGCTATTACCGTGTAGGCGGCCCTGGCCCGCGGACCACGCGGATTTCGTTCGGCCCGTCGATCCCGACGGCGGCCCAGTTCGCCACGCTGTTTCCCGGCCGCACGCCGACCGCCGCCGAGCAGGCGCTGATCGATCGGGCTGCCACGTCGCCAACCTTCGTCATCGGTCGCCAGCCGGTCTTTGCGATCAGCTCGAACCAGGGCCTCATCTTCCGCGCCGACTTTGCGCGCTTCTCGACCGATCTCAACAACAATGGCATTGCCGATTGTAACGAGAGCTATGTCGGCTGGACCGGCTTTGGCGGCGGTGGCTGCTATGTCTCCACCGACAACGGCGGCGTACGGATTTTCCAGGACGGCATCATCTCGACCAGCCAGAACCAGTTTGGCGGGGACGGTGCGGTTGAACGCACCAACCAGTCGTCGTTGATTCCGGGCAGTGAACGTTTTTATGGCGATTTTCGCGCCAATTTTGAGTTCTCACCGGCGGTGGAATTCTTTGTCGATGCAAAATATGCGCGGACCAACACCACCTCGCGCAACAATTACAATACCTTCTACGATTCGCTGCTGATCTTCCCCGACAATCCCTTCACGCCGGCCGCGCTGCAGGCGGAATCGAATGACGCGGGCGGCCTGCGGGTTAGCCGCGATTTCCTCGATCTTGGTCCAAACATCCAAACCGCCAACCGCGACACGTATCGCATCGTCGGCGGTCTCCGCGGCGAAGTGACGAGCGACCTTAAATACGAGCTGGTGGCCAATTATGGCCGCACTGACAATTCGGTGACGCAGAGTAATTCGGTGCGCTATGACCGGTTGTTCGCGGCGATCGACGTGGTGCGTGGTCCGAACGGCCAGCCGATCTGCCGGTCCGATATCAGCAACACCCCCTATCCGGGCTCGGAGACCTTCCCGTTCATCGAGGGCGGTTTCTTCACCTTCCGGCCCGGTGACGGCCAGTGTCGCCCTGCCAACATCCTCGCGGGCACCAATTCGATCAGCCAGGCAGCTGTGGATTTCATCACCACGCCGACGACCGATCAGTTCCGCCTGACGCAGTTCGTCATCACGGGCTCGATCACCGGCAATACCGGCAGCTTCTTCAACCTGCCGGGTGGCCCGATCCAGTTCGCGATCGGTGGTGAATATCGCCGCGAGACCTCCAGCTCGCGCTTCAGCGATCTCGAGCTGGGCATTCTGCCGGCCAATTCGCCTGCGGGGCCTGCGGGCACCTTCATCGGCGATATATCAGCTAACCAGCAGCTGATCTTCGATCCATCGACCCGCACGCTCAACACCGGCGGTTCGTTTGACGTGAAGGAAGTGTTTGGCGAATTCTCGCTGCCGCTCCTGAAGAATACGCGGTTCGCCCACGAGCTGACGGTTGGTGCGGCGGGCCGCTATGCCGATTATTCCACGGTGGGCGGGGCGTTTACCTGGAACGTCAACGGCATCTGGGCACCCATCCCGGATATCCGCTTCCGCGGCACCTACGCCCGCGCGATTCGGGCACCGAACATTGCCGAGCTGTTCAGCCCGGCACAGGGGGCGACGTTCCGCCCATCCGATCCGTGCGACACCGTCAACCAGAATGCCACGCCCGCCCGCCGCGCTAACTGTATTGCGGCTGCAACGGCGCTCGGTATTGCCAACCCCGCGACCTTCATCGCCAATTATAGCGATCCTCTGACGGGTCGCTTCTCGGGCACCAGCGGCGGCAACCCGAACCTCGACAAGGAAACCGCGACGACCTTCACCGTTGGTGCCGTGGTGCAACCGCGTTTCCTGCGCGGCGTGACGGCATCGGTGGATTATTATTCTATCCGCATCGCCAATGCGATTTCGGCGGTGACGGCGCAGGACACAGTCAACACCTGTTACGACAACACGACTTTCCCGAACCAGTTTTGCAGCCTCTTTACGCGTAACGGCCCATCGGCCGGCCCGGCGACATTTGGCTTCAACTTCCTGACGCAGACCCAGCTGAACTTCGGCCGGATCGAAACATCGGGCATTGATGCCAGCATCAATTATGCGTTCGACATTGCCAAGACCTATAAGATCAACATTGGGCTCAACGGCAACTGGACCGAAAAGGTCGACCGGTTCTTCGACCCGAACGACCCGACTCTGGTAAACCCTGCACTGCGCGAGCTCAGCGTGCCGGAATTCTCAGGCACCGCGAACCTCAATGTGAAGCGTGGCAAGTTCGCCTTCGGCTATAGCGTGCAATATATCGACAGCACGGCCGCTGCAGGAGCGATCCAGATCGAGCGGATTGCTACCGAGTTTGGCGATGCCGGGTTTGCGCCGACCTATTTCATCCACGGTCTGTCGTTCAACATCGACGTGTTCAAGACCGCGTCGCTCTATGGCGGCGTGAACAACCTGACCAATGCAGAGCCTTATCTGTCGAGCTCGGCTTACCCCGTCTCGGGCCTGGGCCGGTTGTTCTTCCTTGGCGTGCGCGCGCGCCTGTAGGATCAGATCGTCTGGCTGACCGATTGATCGGGCACCGCAAGCGGCGGGGGAGCAATCCTCCGCCGCTTTTCGTTGGGGCATCGTGGCGGCTTGACGTGCGTAACCGGGCAGCGCCTTTCGTCGATGTAAGGCGCTGATATAAACGCGAATATTGGCAGGACTACTGCGCCTACCATGGAATGTTAACGCCTTTTGGCTAATGGGCGTGCTGCGGGTGCAGCGGTGGGCAATTGACCGGATGACGTTTCAATCGAGGATCACTGACCCATTGGGCGTCATTGCCGTCGTCATCCCGTGCTACCGGGTGGTGGCGCATGTGCTTGATGTCATTGCCGCGATTGGGCCTGAAGTGTCGATGATCTTTGCGATCGACGATGCGTGCCCTGACCGGTCCGGCCACCATATCGAGCAGCATTGTCACGACCCGCGCCTGCGCGTGCTGTTCAACCCCGTGAACAGGGGTGTGGGTGGTGCGGTGATGGCGGGGTATGCAGCGGCGCTTGCGGCTGGTGCCGACGTCGTGGTCAAGCTCGATGGCGATGGCCAGATGGACCCAGCGCTGATTCCGATGATCAGCGCGCCGGTTGTTTCAGGTCGGGCCGATTATGCCAAGGGTAACCGCTTCTATTCCATCTGGAATGTGCGCCAGATGCCGAGGCTACGCCTGTTCGGCAATGCGGCGCTATCCTTCCTGACCAAGCTTTCCAGCGGCTATTGGAGCATTTTTGATCCAACCAATGGCTATACCGCGATCCACGCTTGCGCGCTGCAGCGGCTTGAGCTCGCCAATGTCAGCGAGCGCTATTTCTTCGAATCCGACATGCTGATCAACCTCGGCAATATTCGCGCGGTTGTGGCGGATGTGCCGATGGAGGCGCGGTATGGCACGGAAACGAGCCATTTGCAGATTGGCCAGGTGCTGGGCCAGTTCCTCGGCAAGAATCTGCGCGAAATGGGCAAGCGGGTTGTGTACGCCTATTTCATGCGCGATTTCAGCCTTGCGTCGGCGCAGCTCTTGTTCGGGGTGCTGCTGATGGCATTCGGCATGCTATTCGGGACGATCGCTTGGTATCAGGCCGCCGCATCGCACATGATTGCGTCCACGGGCACGGTGATGATTGCGACCCTGCCGATCATTTTGGGATTTCAGCTTTTCCTGAGTTTCCTTGGCTTCGACATGACCAACGAACCACGGGTGCCGCTGCAGCGCGATACGACGAGCTGGGCGCGTCGGCGCATCGATGCCGCCAAGCAGATGTCGGCCGCGACGTCGTGAGCCAGTCACCTGTCGAACAGGTGGTGCGCTATGGGGCGGTGGGCCTGTGCGTGGTGGCGGCCGATTTCCTGGTCTATCTCGCGTTGCTCGCCGCCCTGCCCGGCGCGTATGTCGCCGCCAATGCCGGGGGTAAGGCAGGGGGGGCGGCGCTGGGCTTTTTCCTCCACAAGCGGGTGACCTTTGCCTGGGATCAGCGCGATGGGACCGCGCGGCAGATGCTTTCTTACATCAGCCTGTTCATCGCCAATCTGGCGCTGTCGAGCATGCTGCTGAGCGTTCTGATCAGCGGGTTGCATGTTGACCAGATCGTGTCGAAGCTGATCGTGGAAGTCGTGGTGATTGGCGTTTCGTTCACGGTTAGCCGCACCGTCGTTTACCGGCGCGCATGATGGCTGCGCTCGCCCGCTGGATCGCAAGAGGGATCAACGGCCTGTTGCTGGGCCTGGCGGTGCTATACCTGCTCATCGCCTTCAACTGGGTTGGCTTCATCGCTTCCGACGACGTGACCTTTGCGCGCGGGGCCTATGGCTGGATCGAGCATTTCCCCTATGTCGGCGGGCATGGCACGATCCGCTACACGATCACCATGCCGATGGCGGTCGCGTTTCGGCTGTTCGGCGAGAATGAGTTCGCCATGGCGCTGCCCGGCATTGTCTATCTGACCGGGTTCGTCATGCTCGCCTGGCGCGCCGTCGCCCAGATTTATGGCAAGCAGGCGGCCTTTGGCGCGACGCTGGCGCTGGCGACATCGCCCTTGCTGGTGATCAACGCGAGCGTGGCCGGCATCGACATCATCGAAATGTTCTTCCTATGGGCATCGGTCTATCTGTTCTGGCGCTGCACCGAGGACGGGCCGACGACGGCACGGCTGGTTGGTGCAGGGGCGATGGCCGGCATCGGCTTCCTGACGCGGGAAACAGCGATTTTCATCGCGCTGTTCTATGCGGTGTTCTTCGTGATCGGCTATCGGTTCGATCGGCGTCTTTATCTGTGGATCGCCGCGGGGTTCCTGGCGATCTGGTCGCTTGAACTGCTCTATCTCGGCGTGATGACGGGGGACCCGTTCTATCGGTTCAACATCGCGCTGCACCATGATCCGAGCATTGACCGGACGATCGACCTGGTCGGCAACGTCATCGTCAATCCGCTGATCGATCCGCTGCTGGTGTTGCTGATCAATCAGGAATTCATGCTGCTGTTTTTCTTCGTGCCACCGCTGGTGGCGTGGCAGTATTTCAGGGGCGGCGGTGACGCCAAGGCGCGCAATTTCCTGATGATCATCGCGGCCTTTGCGCTGATCTGGTTTTTCTGCGTCGCGGCGGCGCAAAAGCTGCTGCCGCTGAACCCGCGCTATTTTATGATCAGCGCCGCTATCGCCTGCATCTTTGTTGGGCTGACGCTGGTGCAGATGATGCGGGGAGCAGGGATGCGGACGCGGCGATGGGCGGCCGCTGCATTTGCCGTGCTGATCGGGACCAATCTGGTCGGCAGCTATGTGGAAAACAAGGACAGTGTTTTTGGCGAACGCCAGTTTGCGCGGGTGACGGCAGCCTATCCGCAGGAGGCGATCGCGACCGATCCGATGACGCGGTATCGATCTGATATGTTGCTGCGCTGGGGTGGGGCGCGTGAACGCGCGACCGGCGAGCCGCCGCGCGCGGGCCAGCTCTATTTCTACAATGCACGCCATGCGGACGCTGCCAATTTCAAGATGACGGCTGGGGAACTGCCGTTGTTCAAGCCGCAGTCTACCTGGCACTTGATCGGCAGTTACGAGCCGCAACCAACGGTGCTGGCGCTGGTGCTCGACCGCGCCGGGATCGCCAGCCATTTGCCGGCCGGCATTTGGAACAAGCTACGCAACCGCCATCCGCGCGTGTATCTTTACCGACTGCCTGCTGGCGACGCCCGTTAAAGCACTGTGATCAAAACATGAATCGTCATTGCTTCGATACGCTCGCAATGACGGGTGATCCTTATGTATAACACGGTGCCCTAGAACCGGGCCTATCGGGGCAGGAAGCCAGCGCCGGCCGCCTCAAAGCGCGGCGCTGAGTTCCTTGATCTGGTGGTTCAGGATGCGATCGTTGTCGGCATAATCGACCGGGCAATCGATCAGGTGAACCCCGGGTGAGGCGAGGGTCTGGGCAAGCAGTTCGGGCAGATGCGCGGCACTTTCAACGCGGTAGCCATGCGCGCCATAGGCCTCGGCATATTTGACGAAATCGGGATTGCCATAGGTGAGCCCGAAGTCCGCAAACCCCATGTTCGCCTGTTTCCAGCGGATCATGCCATAGCTGCCATCGTTGAGGATCAGCACCGTCAGGTTCAGCCCTAGGCGGACCGCCGTTTCCATTTCCTGGCTGTTCATCATGAAGCCGCCATCACCGCAAATCGCCATCACCTTGCGATCGGGATAGACCATCGCCGATGCCATGGCGGAAGGCAGGCCGGCGCCCATCGTCGCCAATGCATTATCGAGCAGCACGGTGTTTTGCTGGCGGGCAGGGTAATTGCGCGCGAACCAGATTTTGTAGACGCCATTGTCGAGGCAGATGATCCCGTCGGCCGGCATCGCCTCGCGCACTTTCTTGACCAAGTGGGCGGGAAAGATCGGGAAGCGCGCGTCGCCATCAAGGCTGTTCGTATGCGCGACCTCTGCAGCGCGGGCGGCGAGCATCGGTGCCCATTGCCAGTCGCGCGGCACAATATCCTCCTTCATTTGCCAAACCGCATTGGCGATGTCGCCGATGACTTCGATCTGCGGGAAATAGACGGGATCGACCTCGGCCGAACGGGTCGAGACATGAATGACCTGGGTGCCGTTTGCCTTCATGAAGAAGGGTGGTTTTTCAATGACGTCATGGCCGACATTGATGATGACATCGGCCGCCTCGATCGCGCGGTGGCAGAAATCGCCCGCCGACAGCGCGGCACAACCGAGAAAGCGGGGATGGGTTTCATCCACCGCGCCCTTGCCGAGCTGCGTGGTGATGAAGGGGATGCCGGTCTTCTCAATGAACTGGAACAGCATGCGCCCGGTGAGCTTGCGGTTCGCGCCTGCGCCGATCACCAGCAAAGGCGAGCGGGCCTGCTCGATCTTTGAAACTGCAGCGCGCACCGCCTTCACCTCCGCCGATGGCCGCCGGGCAAATGATGCCGGGATTGGCTGGCTGTCGGTTTGTTCGTCAGCAACATCCTCTGGCAATTCGAGATGGGTGGCACCGGGCTTTTCCTCCTCCGCGAGGCGGAAGGCTTCACGGATGCGGCTGGGGATATTGTCAGCGCTTGCCAGCTGGTGCGTGTATTTGGTGATCGGCCGCATCATATCGACCACGTCGAGGATCTGGAACCGGCCCTGTTTCGATTTCTTGATCGGCTTTTGGCCGGTCACCATCAGGATGGGCATGCCGCCCAGCGTGGCATAGGCGGCAGCCGTGACGAAGTTGGTCGCGCCCGGTCCAAGCGTTGCGAGGCACACGCCGGTCTTGCCGGTATGCCGACCATAGGTCGCCGCCATAAAGCCTGCGCCTTGTTCATGCCGGGTGAGGATGAGCCGGATCGACGAGGATCGGGACAGGCTGTCCAGGAAATCGAGATTTTCCTCGCCTGGTACGCCGAAAACATACTCCACGCCTTCTTGTTCAAGGCAGCGGATGAACAAATCGGATGCTTTCATGGATTGCCTCCCCCGGGGTCAATGCCGCGCCGCCACAACAGGCAGCGAGACGGTATGCTTGGGTACGCCGATGACAATGACGAGCAGGCGACATTACGATTGCGGGCCTCGACACGCCCGGCGCTCGCTAGCGCCATCACGATGCCCAAAGGCCACCGCAATGGCAAGCCATCGTTGCGATGGCTTGCGCCGTAACGGTAAGCGGCGCACACTCCCACCTGCCGCAAAGCAGCGACTCGAAACGCGCCCGAAACGGGCATGGGGCAGGGGGAGAAGCGCGAATGGCAATCTCAGATCATGTCGACTTCAATCGATTCATGGAGGGCGTCGCGCGGCGCAACCCGGGGCAGACCGAGTTTATCCAGGCCGTGCAGGAAGTCGCGGAGGATATCTATGACTTCATCGCCGACAAGGAAGAATATCACGCGCAGCAGATCCTGCGGCGGATCGCCGAGCCCGACCGGGTCGTGTCGTTCCGCGTGTGCTGGGAGGATGACAACGGCAATGTGCGCGTGCAGCGCGGCTGGCGGGTGCAGAACAATAACTCGATCGGGCCGTACAAGGGGGGCATCCGCTTCCATCCGAGCGTGACCGAATCGGTGCTGAAGTTCCTGGCGTTCGAGCAGACCTTCAAGAACGCGCTCACTGGCTTGCCGATGGGCGGCGGCAAGGGCGGATCGAACTTCAACCCCAAGGGCAAGAGCGTGCGCGAGATCATGCGCTTTTGCCAAAGCTTCATGACCGAGCTGTACCGCCACATCGGTGCCGATACCGATGTACCGGCGGGCGACATTGGCGTTGGCGGGCGCGAGATTGGCTTCATGTTCGGCCAATACAAGCGCATCACCAATGAGTTTACCGGCGTGCTGACGGGCAAGGGCCTGGAATGGGGCGGCTCGCTGATCCGCACCGAGGCGACCGGCTATGGGGCGGTCTATTTCCTGGCCAACATGTTCGCCGCCAAGGGACAGGACCTGAAGGGCAAGACCGCGGTCATCTCCGGATCGGGCAATGTGGCGACGCACGCTGCCGAAAAGATCGTCCAGCTGGGCGGCAAGGTGCTGACCTTGTCTGATTCAGGCGGCTTCATTCATGATCCCGACGGCATTACGCAGGAAAAGATCGATTGGGTGAAGGCGCACAAAACGCATCGCCGCGGGCGAATCGAGGAATATGTCGCTGCGTTCCCGAGCGCTTCCTTTCACCCCGGCAAGACGCCTTGGGGCGTGCCCTGCGACGTCGCGCTGCCCTGCGCGACGCAGAATGAACTGCTTGGCGACGATGCCAGGGAATTGGTGAAGAATGGCTGCATCGCGGTTTCCGAAGGGGCCAATATGCCGACCGATCTGGCGGGCGTGCATGTCTTCAAGGCGGCGCGTATCCTTTATGCGCCCGGCAAGGCGGCCAATGCCGGGGGCGTTGCCGTTTCGGGGCTGGAAATGAGCCAGAACAGCGAACGCCGCAGCTGGAGCGAGGCCGAACTCCAGCAGATGCTGAAGGACATCATGCACGGCATTCATGATCGCTGCCTGACTTATGGGCGGATCGACGCCGACTATGTCGATTATGTGAAGGGTGCCAATATCGCTGGATTCAAGAAAGTTGCCGATGCGATGCTGGCGTTCGGCGTGGTGTGAAGCACCGGCGCGCGGGGCGGCGCTTGGCAAGTGTGAGCGACTAACAGATTAGGCGGTGAACCCATAAAATGCGCCGCCCTTTGCGCTCTACGGTCGCTGCCAGACTCACTTATCACCGCGCGCGTCGGCGTTTTTTTACATTCTTGCGGCGAATTGATCCGGATGACGTGCTCAATCGTTGCATTATCGTATCGTAAAATCCCATGGGCTTCCGCATCCAAGCCTTTAGAGGCTGTTCGGGAGAGTCAAAATGTCTAGTCCACTGGTAACAACGTTTCGCGCACAAACAGGCTATGAGCCGATTGATGCCGTTCGCTACGGTCAGGAAACCCTGATCGACCCCTTCAAGCACCGCGAGACCGAAATCCTGCTGTACCGGATGATCGGTAAGTGTGGCGCAAGCACCTTGACCGAAGCCGTACGCGGCACGGGGGAGCCGGACCTGTTGTTTCTCTTTCCAGGCACCGG
Organism: uncultured Stakelama sp.; assembly: GCA_964638495.1. GTDB lineage: Bacteria > Pseudomonadota > Alphaproteobacteria > Sphingomonadales > Sphingomonadaceae > Sphingomonas. The sequence continues at coordinate 50,278 of CAZXBM010000004.1, forward strand.
CAATCCTGCGCAGGGCAAGGTCGCTGGTTCTCCCTTCGTCATGGAACCCGCGCGCTCTCTGAGGGCAACCTTCATTCCGCGCGACATTGATTCCTCGATCAGTTTTACCGCGGCTGCCCGTTCGACCAATCTCATGTTTCCGCATGGTTATCTCGAGCAACTGGTCGCCAGTGAACCCCACCAAGGCTTTGTGCCGAAGCTGTTCGTCGACGATGTCAGGCTTACGAGCCTGATCCGGATGCTCGAGGCCGAAATCGCGGCCCCCGGATTCGTATCGCGGATGATGATCGAAGGATTGACGACGGCGATTGCCTCTATCCTGGTCCACATCAATCAAGATAGGCTGACGCGTGATGTCGAGCGGATCTATCTACCCGCCTGGAAGCTTCGCCGGGTTGACGATTATGTGGCAGCGAACCTGAATCGGAACATCCAGCTTGGCGACCTCGCGGCGCTGACCGGCATGTCGGTGTTTCATTTCTCACGCGTGTTCAAACTTGCGACCGGTTCGACGCCCTACCAATATGTGTCCGAACGCCGAATTGCCTATAGCTGTCATTTGCTTGCTGCAGGCGACCTGGAAATAGTTGATGTCGCTGCCGCGTGCGGCTTTTCCGACCGGTCGTACTTCACCAACGCCTTCACCAAGGCGATGGGCATTTCACCGGGCCGCTACCGTCGCAATCTGCGCACGTCGGACTGACGACATCAGCCCGGTTGTCGCTGCCAGGCAAACAGCAAGATTTCGATAACATACATGAACCCAAGCGGTTCCTTGTCAGCTCGCGCCGGGACGGTTGCGATGCCAAGCTTGGCTCATGACAGCTGCCGGCCACCGAACGGCGGGTTTCAGGAAACCGACAATTGGGGCCGAACGGCAGGGGGTAGGGCGAAAGCGGCATTGCAGCATTATGAGTCTGCGGCCTGGTTGGCGGCATTTGGGATTAGACGCTCGGCTCAATCGGGGCGGGACTCACGCGCAAGCTTATGGAATGGCGAGCGCGGCCGCTTCGGCCCTGAGCTGGGCCGCGGCGCCGGGGTTGGCGGCTACCGCATCTTTCAAGGCTTGGGTTGCCTTGGCAGGTTCGCCGAGCGTCATGCGGCTGCGCATGAGCATCAGCCAACCGGGAGGGTTGGCGGGGTTTGCCTTCAGCTTTGCCTCCAGCCGCGCGACCATTTCGGTCGCCATCGCTGCTTGCTGGCTGGGGGTCATCGTGGCGGCGGCGCGCAGATCATCGGCGTTTGGCCCTGCCACTGGCGCACCGGCGAGCGCGGCTGGTGATGGTGCGGCGGCCAGTCGATCGGCGATGTCGATCTTGTTGATCTTGGCCACCTGTTCGATCGTTCGCCGAAGATCGGGACCCCAGGGCGCGCCCGGCGGAGTGTCCTTGAGCAGCGCAAACCAATCGTCAATTGCGCCTCTATGGTCGCCGGTCAGATCGCGGTCGACGGCGAGGAAATAGCGCGCGCGTGGGTCGCGGGGATCAAGCGTTACTGCCTGACGAAAAGCGGCGCGCGCCTCTGCGGGCATCGGATCATGCTTGCTTGCCATCACCACCGCCTCACCCAGCGCCGACCAGGCGAGCGCATTGCCGGGTGCCGCCCCGGTCGCGTGCCGATAGGCCACGGCCGCCTCGGTGAAATTACCCGCATCGACATGGCGGCTGCCCAGCGCCAGCCATCCGGCGGGGTTGGATGGATCGGCCTTGGCCGCTGCTTCGAGCTCGTCGGTCGACTGAGAGGCGGTGGCGCTAGCGGTCGTCGTCGGCGGACGGCCGGTTTTGGCGATGCTGCCATAGCCGATGGCGATTGCTGCGATCAGCGCCGATCCGGCAAAAGCGATCGTCCCCCAGCGGGCAATGTCGGACTGCGAACCCATCTGTGGTGACCTCAATGCAATTTGGTGCTGGTACGTTGCGACTTAGCTGTTAGTCTGCCGCAGACTGTCGCCGAGTGCCAGTGCTACCGATGTCGAGCAGGGCGGCCGACACCAACGGGGGGCTGCGTGGCGGATCGCGTCGACATCGCTATCGTCGGTTCAGGACCGGCTGGATTGAGTGCAGCGGCAAGGGCGGCTGCGCTGGGGTTGTCGCACGTTCTGCTCGAAAAGACCGATCACCTCTCCGACACCATCTTCAAATACCAAAAGGGCAAGCATGTGATGGCCACGCCGAGCCAGCTCGTGCTGCGCTCGGACCTGGATTTTGACGCGGGCAAGCGGGAGGCGATTCTCGATACCTGGCGAGACCAGGCGGCGGCCGGCAAGATCAACGTCGCGTATCGGGCCGAGGTGAAGGCGATTGCCGGCTCCCGCGACGACTTCACCATCACGACGACGCGGGGTGAGACGGTTCTGGCGCATGCGGTGATCCTCGCGATCGGCACGCAGGGCAACCCGAACCGGATGCGCTGCGAGGGCACCGACCTGCCGCATATCCAGTACCAGCTCGATGATCCGAGCGAATATGTCGATGAACATATCACCGTGGTCGGATCGGGCGATGCCGGGATCGAGAATGCGCTGGGGCTGGCCGCTGATGCGGCTCAGGGAAACATCGTCACCATTCTCAACCGCAGCCCGGATTTTGCGCGCGCCAAGCCCGCCAATGTCGCGCTGCTGGAAGAGGCAGGTGCGGCGGGGCGCATCCAGATTCAAACCGAGACGACGCCCAAGCTGATCGAGCCGGGCTGGCTGACGCTCGACACGCGCGACGGGGAAATGCGCATCAAGTGCGACCGGATCATCGCACGGATGGGATCAGCCGCGCCGCGCCAGTTCATCGAGGCATGCGGCGTGGCGTTCACCTCGGACGACCGCGAGGCTTTTCCGAAACTGTCGCCGGTGTTTGAATCGACGGTGGCGGGGCTGTTCGTGATCGGTGCGCTGGCGGGCTATCCGCTGATCAAGCACTGCATGAACCAGGGCTATGATGTTGTCGAATATCTGAACGGCAATACCGCGCTGAAGCCCGCCGACGAGCCAATCCTCGAGCGCAAGTTCAATGGCTTGCCCGAGCAACGCACGGTCGATGGGTGGCTGGAGCATCTTCGCGCGAACATCAGCATCCTCAATGAATTGTCGCCGCTGCAGATGCGCGAGTTCATGCTCGATAACGAGGTGCGCGCCTATCGGGCGGGTGAGGCGGTGGTCGAGCGCGATGCGGCCGGCTCATCGCTGTTCGCCATTGCAAGCGGTGCTGTGGCGGTCGAAACCGGGCAGGGGGTCGATGTGCCGATCAGCCAGGGATCGATCTTTGGTGAAGTCGGGCTGGTATCGGGGCGGCGTCGCGGTGCGACTGTGCGCGCGACCGCGCCGAGCGTGATCGTCGAGGTATCGCGCAATGCCGCCTTGAAGCTGATGGCATCGGTGCCTGCCGCCAAGCGCGCGGTTACGCGGATATCGACCGAGCGGCAGCTGCTCCAGCTGTTCGGCTCGGGGCTGACGAGCGAGGACCTCGCCGAGGTGCTCGACAGCGCCGAGATTATGACCGTGTCGGCGGGGCAGGCGGTGATCACCGAAGGAGAGGCGGGCAACGACATGTATGTCGTGCGGCGCGGATCGATGATCGTGGAGAAGAAGATCGGCGGCAAGCCGGTGTTTTTGTCTTACCTGCCGGCTGGCTCCTATATCGGTGAAATGGCGCTGATCAGCGGGGCGCGGCGCAGCGCAACGGTGAAGGCGGCGGTCAAGGCGGAAGTCATCAAGCTGTCGGGCGACGCCTTTGCGCGTCTCATGGCCCGAAAGCCGCTGCTGATGGACCGATTGCGGCGCGACATGGCCGCGCGCCAGAACGTCAACGCCTTTGTCGAAAGCCGCAAGGAGAGTTTCTCGACCGTCGTCGATCTCTATTCCGAAACCGCAAAATTCCTGGTCGACAATGGTATTGGCGAGGCGACCGATGTTTTGCTGATCGACGAGAAGCTGTGCATCGGCTGCGACAATTGCGAGCGAGCGTGCGCCGATAGCCATGAGGGCCTGTCGCGGCTGGATCGCGAGGCTGGGCGCACCTATGCCCATCTGCATGTGCCGACGAGCTGCCGTCACTGCGAGCACCCGCACTGCATGGCCGATTGCCCGCCCGACGCCATCCACCGCGGCCCCGATGGCGAGGTGTTCATCGACGATAGTTGCATTGGCTGCGGCAATTGCCAGCGCAACTGCCCTTATGGCGTGATCAGGATGGACAGCGTGCCGCCGAAAAAGCCGGCATTGCTGGCGTGGCTGCTTGGCGGCATCGGCCCGGGGCCGGGCGAGCCGAGCTATGCGTGGCGCAAGAAGAACACCCCCGTTGGTGCCGAAGTGCCCAAAAAGGCAATCAAGTGCGACATGTGCACGGGCATCAATGGCGGTCCGGCCTGTGTTCGGGCATGTCCCACCGGCGCTGCCATTCGCGTCGCGCCTGAGGATTTCCTCAGCATCGCGCGCCGCGAGGGTGAGCAAGGCTGATGGCGACACGCATCAGCGCGACGCGGCAGCGCCAGACCTTGGCAAAGCATGAGGGTTTCCTGGCCCATGCCGGCTATCGCTGGCTGAAGATTGCCGCGCTTTTGTCGTTGGTGGCGATGATTGGCTATGCGCTGATCGACGTGAAGCCGCGCCCCAATGGCGGCAGCTGGTATGGCTATACGCTTGGTACTATTGGCGTTTTGCAGATTATTTGGTTGACGATGCTGGGGGTTCGCAAGCGTGCGATGACAGCGGGCGCCTGGTCGCTCAAGGGCTGGACGAGCGCGCATGTCTATCTGGGGCTCAGCCTGATCGTTATCGCGACACTGCATACCGGCTTTCAGCTGGGCTGGAATGTCCATACGCTGGCCTATGGGCTGATGATGCTGGTGATCGCCTCCGGCATTTTCGGTGTCGTTGCCTATGCCACCATTCCGGCAGCGCTCTCTGCCAATCGTGATCAACTCACCCAGACGCAGATGCGCGACGGTCTGCGCGCGATCGACCGCCAGCTGCATGAGGCGGCACAGCCGCTTGGGCAGGCCGATGCGCTGATCGTGCAGCGCTCGCTCGATCAGGATCCCTTTGGCGGTGGCCTGTGGGCAAGGCTGTCTGGCCGATATCCCCGCTGCGCCACGCGGGCAGCGCAGGCGCTGATCCGGCGCCAGACCGGGAACCGGCCCGACTTGGGCGATGATCCATTGGAGCGCGTGGATGCCTTGTTAGAACGCAAGGATGCGCTGCTCGCGCGGGTGAGAAACCATCTGCGGTTGAAGGCGCTGCTCGAAATCTGGCTGTACCTGCATGTGCCGCTGACCTTTGCGCTCATCGCGGCGCTGGGCGCGCACATTATCAGCGTGTTCTATTTCTGGTGACGGGCGCATGACCTTTCGCCTCCGCCAGATCACACGCACCGCTGCTGGCCGCGACATCACGCGCGAACGCGTGTTGGACCAGGCGCTGGTTTCTGTTGGTCGTGCAGCGGGGGGCGATGTCCAGCTGGCCGATCTGGCGGTATCGCCTGAGCATGCAACGATCGATCGGCTCGACGAGCGGCGGCTGCGCGTGCGGGCTAGCGGGACGCTTGGCTTCGATGTCGATGGCAGGCGCACAAGCGATGCAACGATCGATGCATCGGTGGGTACCGAACTGCGTTTTGGTGCGCACCGGATCACCGTGTCGCGCGAAGGCCAGGATGTGGTGCTGCTGGTCGAGCGGGTCGAGCCGCTGTCGGAGGCCGAGCGCGACATCGACGAGGCGACGGCCTATTCGCTGCGCCGGTTGCTACCGGGTAAGCGCGCCACGGCCTGGATGCTGGCGGTGCTGATCATCGCGGTGTTCGTCGGGGTGCCGATCTGGTGGCACGGCACTGCCCAGGGCGCGCCCGATACGCGCAATATCTATGCCGTGCGCACGCAGCAGAGCTGGTCGAGCGGCCCTTTGAGCGATGCGCATCATGCGCTGGAGGGCAAGTGCGAGGCGTGCCATGTTAAGGCGTTCGTCTCGGTGCGCGATGATAGCTGCAAGAGCTGCCACAAACAGGTGCATGATCATGCCCCGATCGCGCGGCAGGCCATGGCGCGCGCGGCGCCCGGCATGGGGGAGCGATTGCTGCGCGATGTCGCACATGCCTTTGGCAAGCAAGGGCCCGGGGCGTGCGTTGATTGCCATAGCGAGCATGAAGGCGCGGGCGCGATGCCGCCGACCCGGCAGGCGTTTTGCAGCGATTGTCATGCTGATTTGAAGCGGCGGCTGGCCGATACCAAGCTCGGCAATGCTGCTGATTTTGGCAAACTCCACCCCCAGTTCAGCCCCGTGGTGATGACCGCACCGGGCGAGACGCCCGTGCTGCAGCGGGTGTCGCTGGACGCGGCACCGGTAGAAAATAGCGGCCTGAAGTTCCCGCACCGGCTGCACCTGCTCGCCACGGGCGGCGTGGCGCGGATGGCACAGCGGCTTGGTTCTGGAAGTGGCTTTGGCAGCGCGCTTGGCTGCAAGGATTGCCACACGCCGAGCGCGGATGGCACGCGTTTCCTCCCGGTTTCCATGGAGCGCAACTGCGCTGCGTGCCACAGCCTTGGCTTCGAACAGATTGGCGGCACGGTTCGCACGCTGCGGCACGGTGCGCCGGAGCAGGTGATGGCAGACCTGCGCGCCCATTACCGATCGACGCCGGCGACCCGGCCGATCGACCTTGGGGGCATGGCAAGGCGGCGGCCAGGCGATTACGCACAGGCGCAGGTTGCCCAAACATTCAATGCCGCCGCTGTCACTCGACCAGGCTCCGCTGAGGCCGCAATTCGCGCCGTTTTCTCCAAAGGCGGCGCTTGTTATGACTGTCATGTGATCAACCCACCGGGCGCCTCGGGCAGCGGCTGGCGCGTCGTTCCGGTGCATCAATCCTTGCGCTACATGTTCCACGGCTGGTTCGACCATGCCGCCCACAGCACCGAGAAATGCGAAAGCTGCCACACCGCGCGCCAATCGAGCAGCGCAAGCGACCTGCTGTTGCCGGGTATCAAGAGCTGCCGTGCGTGCCATGGCGGCGAAGCGAGCAGTGCCAAGGTGCCGTCGAGCTGTGCGATGTGCCATCGTTATCATCTGCAGCCCGGTGCCCCATGGCGCAGCGAGCGCGAAGCGGTGTGGCGCGGGCCGATGGCGATCGTGCGTGCGCCAACAGGTGCGCCAAGGTAAGCGAAGAGGGGGAGCGCGATGCTGATCGCACAGATCACCGACGTTCATCTGGGTTTCGAGCCCGACAACCCGGAGGAACTTAACGCCCAGCGGCTGAACCGCGTGCTCCAGACGTTGATTGATGGCCCCAATCGCCCCGATCTTTTACTGGTGACGGGCGATTTGACCGACAGGGGTGATGCGGACAGTTATCGCCGCCTTGCCACGGCCCTCAGCCAATGCCCGTTTCCGGTGCATTGTTGTCTCGGCAATCATGACGATCGCGACAATTATCGCGCGCACTTCCCCGACGCTGCCTTTGTCGACGGGTTCAACCAATATGTGGTGGCGCTGGACGGCCTGAGGCTGGTGGTGCTCGACACGCTTGAGCCGGGGCGACATGGCGGGGCGTTTTGCGAGACCCGCGCGGCGTGGCTTTGCGCAACACTCGATGCAGATCGCCACACGCCGACGCTCATCATCATGCATCATCCGCCGGTCGAGGTGGGGATTGCGTGGATGGATATTGATCCGCAGGAACCATGGGTCGGGCGATTTGCCCGGGCGATTGCCGGGCAGCATCAGGTGAAAGCGGTGATGTGCGGCCATCTTCATCGCCCGATCGCGACGTTATGGAACGGGACGATCCTGGCCGTCTGCGCGGCAACCGCGCCGCAATTGGCGCTTGATCTGCGCGCGATCGATTCTGCCCGGCCCGATGATCGTGCGCTAGTGGTGGCCGATGCCCCCGGCTATGCGCTGCACCGCTGGAGCGGCGGGCAATTGGTGACGCATTTCGATACTGCCGAGGAGCGCATCACGCTCGCCCACTTCGACAGCAAACTCCAACCGATGATCCAGGGACTGATGGACGAGCGGTCGCGATAATCGCTAGCGCCGTGGCGCGTCAGGTATCTTCAGTGGCGGGCGCCAATCGGCCATCGAACCGGTATCGCTGACCTTGTAGGGCACGCCCTGCTTGTTGAGAAACAGCGCCTCCATTTCAGTGCGGTTGAAGGGCCGGGCACCCAGCCGGCCGAACACGGCGATCTGGCCACCGGTTTCATCGACGGCGCGGTCACGATCGAGCCCGCGCGACAGGGCGAGCGCAGCGCTGGGGGTTCTTGCCCAGGCGATCAGCTCGGGCACCGGTCGCGGCGAAAAGCCATAGAAATTGGGCTGGCTGGCGGGGCTGGTGAGCTGGATGACCTTCAGGCCCGCACGGCCATCGGCGACATAGGCAAATAGCGATGCGTTGGTGCCACCGACGATCACATCCTCGGCATCGGTCATCGTGCCGCCGAAGGTCACGCGCTGATCGATCCGGGGCTGGAGCGGATTGGTCACATCGACGATGACGAGCCCATCGACCTTCGCTGCGATATAGGCATAGGTGCGCCCGATATAGAGCCGGCGTGCGTCGGCCAGCGCGATGGTGCCGCTGGGCACTGCCACGGGATTGGCGAGCCGGGTCACGTCGAACAGCTTTACGCCCGTGGCATCGGTAACCCAGAGATAGCGGAACTGGATGGCGCTGGCGCGTGCGTCGGTGAGTGGGCGGACGGCAGCGACCTTGGGGTGCAGCGGATCGGCCAGGTCGACGACGACGAGGCCGGTCTTGGCCGTGATGTAAGCATAAGAGCCGGCCAGGGTGATGTGGCGGGCCCCATCAAGAATGCCATCGGGGTTCCAGGTCACAGCGCGCTTGAGGAAGTTGTTCTTGAAATTGCCGTCGGCCAGCGTGTCGATATTGACGAGGATCAGCCCCTCCTCTGCATCGGTGATGGCGGCATAGTGATAGATGGGCAGGAACGGCTGCTCCTGGTTCATGTCACGCATGGCTGGGGTGTTGCGGGTCGGCGCGATCGGCTGATTGGTTGGCAGCGCAATGCAGGTCGCGTTGCGGGTTGTTACATGCGCGTCATGACCGAGCGGTGAGAAGGGCGCTGAAACGATGCGGTCCGAAAATCCCTTGTTGCCGACAGAGGCGACGTCATAGGCGCGAAAGCCGCCGCGCCCCTGCGCGACGAACATATACTCGCCGCGCAGTTGCAGGCAGCTGACCCGGTCACGCGTGCCCTGCACGATGTTGCGGAATTGCTCGGCCGGCCGCGTTTCGCCCGACAATTTGGCGTCGAAGGTCTGCCCGCGCGTCCAGTTCTTGAGCTCGCGCTTGTTGGCATCGACATGCGCGCGCCAATAATCGGGATAGGCATATTTCTGGAGATAGGACCCGATCACGGCCTGTGGCTCGTCCCATTCGGTCACGCGTACCGCCTCAAAGCCGCCCTCCAGCCCGGTCCAGGCATGGAGGCCGACGAAATTGACGGTACCGGTGCCGAGCAGCATCAGCTGGGCCATGATCGCGTTATTGTCGTCCTTGGCCGACAAGTGGCAGTCGGTGCAGGTCTTGGTTTCGGTTGTGCGCACCGTGTGCGGGAAATGGGGGGCAAAGGCCTGGCTTGAAAAGCCGATCGCGCTGATCGGCGGTTGCTGGATGTAAATTCGCTCGCGATTGACGTTGGTAGACGACAGCATCAAGGCCGACGAACTGCGCACCGGGACAATCTCATTGCCCTTGGTGGTCATGTGGCGGCCGAGCTGGAACATATCGTCGCGCGCGACCTGCGGATTGTAGGTGGCAAAGTTGCGCGTTTCGCCGCCCTCATAATGCTGGACGCTGCTCTTCCAATTGGCCTCGATCGGCAGATGGCAGCCGCCACAGCTCGTCGTCCAGCTCAGATGGCAGGTGAAACAGGCCATTTCCTCGGCAGGATGCGCAAGGTCGCTCTTGGCGATGCCTGGCCCGAATTCATATCGTCCCGAGCTGGCCGCGGACTTGCCCATCAGCTTGGCGCGTGCGGCTTTCAGGTTGAAATAGGGGCTGGTGGGATCGACGCTGTTCTTCACCAGATGCACGCGCCAGCTGAGACTGGGATCGACCAGCGAGCGTTGGACCAGTTCGCGGGTGCCAGCGGGGCCGTCGATCCATTCGAAGCGCCGCTGACCATCGGGGTTGCGCAGCAGTGACAGGTCATTGCCCTTGGGTGGGGCTGCCGGGCCCGACGTGCGCAGCGTGGGATAAGCGTCGGCCGTGCCGTGGCAATCCTTGCACCGGATCTCGATGGCGTTGGCGACCTCGCCATAGATCAAGCCATTGCCGTGGCTGTCCTGCGCGAAATGGCAATCGGCGCATTGCATGCCCTTTTCGGCATGGATGTCCATCAGATGGACCGCCTTGCCCGGATTGGTGCCCGGCTGCACGAATTTGGGCTCGCCGGTCTTGCGCCATTTCTCCGGATCGTCCGGTGCCACGATCTTGCCCTCTGCATCGAGCAGATTACCGGCGCGGTCGCGCTTGAAGATCGCGCGAAAATTCCAGCCATGGCTGTGATAATCGGCGAACTGCGTGTCCTTCAGCGTCGGGTTCAAATCGTAAACGTTGCGCAGGAAATCGACATCGCTCCATTTACCGCGCGGCGCGGCACCTTCGGGGTTGCGATCGAGTACCTCCCGCATTTCGGCGGCGGTGGGGTATTTCTGCTTTTCCGGCCACATGCTCGGCGCGTCTGACTCATAGTCCCACATGGTGTAGCCGAGATACGAGTTCAGGAAGATGTTCGGCTGGTGCATGTGGCAGCTCATGCACTGTGATGTCGGAATGGCGCGGGTGAAGCTGTGCTTGATCGGGTGACCGCTTTCCTTGTCGCTGGTGGCACCCACCAATCCACCATGCTCGTGCGTTTTTGACGCGATAGTGGGGTCGATGGTCTGGGTCTGGCCGTCGCGGCCCGAGGCGGCATAGACGAGGCTGTGGCGCGGCTCGCGATCATTGGCGTAGATGACATGGCACCCCGTACAGCCCGATCCGCGATAATCGCCGGGCTGATCGTTGGTGCCCATGAACCACATCAAGGGATCGTTGAGACGGGTCTTGTGAATATTGAGCACGGGCACGGCGATGCGCAGGCCAGTGCCCGGCCCACGGTTCGATTGCTTCAGGTCAGGCCGACCGGGCTCGTCGAGCCGCTGGATCGCCCCGCTGGGATTGGGCAAGCCAACCTCTGCAAACTGGCTGCCAATCACGCGCCCACCGGCTTCGAACACGCGGAAAATGTCACCGGGGGGAACGACCTCCCATTCGGGCAAGGGGTAAAGCGCGGCGAGCGCGCCGCGGTCCTTTTGCGCTGCGGTGATCGTGCCGGGGGGCGAGCCGGGCGACACCACCTTGGCTGGCTTGCCATCGGCGGTATAGGCCTCACCCAGCAGATAGTTTTTGAATGGCAGGATGCCGTTGTTATAGCTCGCACCGCCCCACAGCATCGCGCCGCTTGCCATGAGCGATCGTTCGGCGGCTTCGATTACCGGCAAATGGCACGCCCCGCAGGCCTGGCGCGCGATGCGATAGTCGCCGGGATTGATGAAGCGGACGAACTCTGGCGCTTCGCGATTGAGCAGCGTGTAGCTTTCCTTGGGATTTGCCGAGCTTGGATAATGCCAGCCAACGGGATGGCGCGGCAGCACATGCGCCTTTTCGCGGGCCTCGACATAGGCGGCATCGTCAAAACCCTTGGCCGGATTGCCGACGATCTTGGCGTTGCCGCCGTGGCAATCGGTACAGCCCAGAATGACGGCGGGCGTTGCATGCATGGTCGGCTGGTCGGTCTTGACGTGGCAGCTGGTGCAGCCGGCCGACTTGGCGTCTGCATCCGCCTGGGTCTGCGTCATCGGGGCGGGTGGTGCGGCGACATAGTGCCGCTCGACCGGCTTCTCCTCGCCGCTCCCGGCCCACAGGGCCGCTGGCAGCGCGATAGCAGCGAGTGCGACTAACCACCGGGTCAATGCGTGGCGGCGGGCGACCATCAGTAGCTCACCACGATATTGGCCAGCACCGAAAAATATCGCCGGTTGCGGTCTGTGTTGGTGAACAGGTCGCGAAAGCCGCTACCGGGCAGCAACGCTGCGGCCGACAGGCGAAAGATGATATTCTGGCTGGCCTTGGGGCGGTAGATTGCCGCCGTCGACAGATCCCAGCCAATATCCTTGGGGATGCTGCCCTCATTGCGGAGCGCCTGAAGCGGGGCGGTATTGGCGAACCAGAGGTGATTGATGTTGCCCGACAGGCGAAATTGAGGCGTGAGATCCAGATCGCTGCCGATGCCGACCAATGCCGTGCCGGGATTGTTGAAGTTCGACTGGCCCTGCTCCTTGGAAGACCGCAGGCTGTTGAGAATGCCGTTGCGACCACTAATGCCGATCACCCGGCCACCCCCGGCAAAGGGGATGGTCTGGCGAATCCAGTAGCTTGTATCGGCACCGGCAAAGACCGGGTTTTCAAAGATGGCGTCAAAGCCTTGCTCGACATTGTCATAGGGATTGCCGTCTCCGCTGGCATAAAGGCCCGACAGCCGAAACCGAACCCAATCCTTGTCATAACTCAGCTCTGCCGCGCTGAACCATGCGCGGATTTGCGCCGGGCGGCTGGTGAAGATGCTGTTGCGGTCTTCGCCAAGCGCCGCATAGGCCGAAGCCGTGAGATTGATGCGGCCGAGATGCCCATCGGCGTTGTAGCCCAGATAGACAACGTCGTAATTGCGGCCGCGCAAATTGCCGAGCAGCGCCGGGCGCACCGGAAACCCATTGTCGTCGATCCGGATATTGTCGCGTTCGCGGTTGAGATTGAAGACCATAGCGATTTGGCTCGTCAGGCCGGGGATGATGAAATCCTGCCGATACAGGTTGGCGACGAACACCCAGTCGCTGCGTGGCCGCTTGGTGACGTCGTTGAGCCCTGAATTTGTGTCCTTCTCCAGTCGCCAGAAGGCGGCGAGATTGAACTGGAAGCGGTTATTGTCGCGGTTGCCGAACAGGCGCACGCCGAGCTGATCCTCGTTGAACAGGAACCCGCGAAAATCAGTCTGAAATGGTTGGATGCCAACCCGCACCGATTCGAAATCATAGCGTGTCGATGTGTTGCGCAGGTGATAATCGACAAAGGCTTCCTGCACGCCGAGGAAGTGATCGAAGCGTTGCGATGTTTTGGACGGTTCCACGAACAGCACGCGCCGCTCGGGGACATTGGCATAATTGAGGTTCAGCGCCAGCGTCAGGCGATATTCGATCTCGGGCGGTTTGAAGGTCGTGCGGCCCTTGCTGAGCGACACCCCGGCTATCAGGGTTTGCGAGAGCACATAGCTGCCGTTCTTGCCGAACACGTCGAGGCTGTTGGGGCGCTCGGTGGTCTGCACGCCAACCGGGATCGGGAAGCTGCGCGGCTCGAATACGCTATCGCTGGTGAGGTTGACGTTGAAGAACCAATCATCCTCATGGATGGGCAGCCATTTCACCTTTTCGCGGTTGATCGGCCGATCGCCCTTCAGCGTGTTTTGGTGATAGGGATCCCACCAATGCTCGGTCACCAGCCCCAACGACTGGATCAGCCGCCACCGATCGGGAATGGGGAGTTGATCGGTGGGGAATGCTTCTGGCGGGGGGGCGGTGATTGCGCCGGCATTGCGCTGGACGATGGGCGGCGGCAGGGGCTTTTCATAGCCTGGGCGGCGGCGGCCATCGGGATCCTGGACCGTCGGCGTTGATGGTTCCGGCTCAACCTGAACCGGGGGCGCGGTCGCATCCTGTAGCGGCGCGGACAGCAGCATCAGCAAAAGGGCCCCCAGCACCGGCTAAAGCCCCGCGCAGACATTTTGCGCCGCGGTGTCGAGAAAGGGCGCGAAGGGGCAGCTAATATAGCGCAGCCGGACCTGGGCGTTGCCGAGATCGACGATGATATTGTCGGCGCGGATGGGCCTGGGCGCATTGCCGATCGTGCCGAGCTGCACACCGGCATTGTGGGTGCCGAGGAACGAGATCATATCATCCTGGTCAATCCCGTCGCCCGAAACGCCGATCGCGCCGATCAGCACGCTGCCGCGATAGACGGGCACCGAGCCGGGAAAAATCTGAATGCCATTCTGGAGGCGGTTCTGGTTGGCTGCGACGTCTGGCAGGAAGCTGCAGCGCGGCCGGGTGTCGGTTGGCGCAGCGCCGGTGACAAAGCGCAGGTGCTGGCCAAGATTTGTCAGCACCAGTGCCGATTGGAGCCCGGTCGAAAACGGATTGAACTGGGCAATCGGGCGCGACAGCGGCCCCGGCGGCCGCCCGACTTCGCCATCGGGGAAATAGGGGCGAGCGAGATTACCGGTCGATCGATCGGCAAAGGCAAAGGCACCGGTCAGCGCCGATGTATCCCGCAAGAACGTCCGGACATTGCCGACAAAATGCTGCACGTCGCTGCTCGGATCGGCCAGCAATTGCGCGCCGGCCTGTGTGCCCGACAAAAACGCAGCGGTTCGTGCCTTTTGCAGCGATACATCGGTCCCGAAGATTGGCGCATCGGGCGATCGGATGACCCCCAGGATAGCGCCATTGGTATCGACGACCGAAATCGATACCTGCGCGCGACTGTCAAGCGGTTGGCGGATCTGGGCGCGCGCACGGCTCATGATCGTGAACGCCTGCTCCAGCAGCGCGCGCACTTCAGTTGCCGTAAGGGGTGTTGCTATCGCAGGCCCCTCGGTGCCGCCGCGCACTGGAAAGCGATTGATACCGGTGCCGTCGGTGAGGATGAAGGCGTCGCGATTGCTGAATTCAGCGGCGGTGGCCGGGCGAATGCCCGATGCTTCGCTGCCATAGGCAGTGCCTGCGCGGATGACCGCATCCGCATAGCCGCGCACGGCCACCACGCTGCCGAGCGCGGGAGCGGTGGCCGCATAGGATGCCGTCGCCGCCGTTCGCAGCTGGCTGTAATTGACATCAGTGAAGCGCAGCTGGGTGCCATCGACAAAGATGCGGTCCGCGCGGATCGTGGTAGGCGCTTCGAACCCGAGCGTGCCGGCAAGCGCGATCGCCTCTTCAGGATCGTCGTCTACATCGATGATGTTCGGGTCAAAACCGTAGACGCCATCCGCCATTACGCCCACGCCGCCCACGAGCACGCCGTTCTTGTAGAGCGGAAAGCCACCGGGATCAGCCGCTAGCCCGAGCGGCGACCGATTGGGGCCGATCATCGCCCCCGTACCGAAGCGGCTCGACAGATCCGAGCAGGGCAACTGGCTGAACTGAACGCCAAACAGCGGCCCGCTTTCAAGGCCTGCGGTCGTCGTGGCCGGCGGAAAATGTTCCTGGACGATTTCACTGGCGGTGCGTGACGAGAACGCGTTGCCGCCGCTCGAGAGATAGGCACCGGTAATTGCCTTGGCGATCGCGCCAGCTTCTGCGGGGAAGGTCAAATTCTGTGCGTCGATATTCTGGCCGTTGGGCGCGGCGCTCGTCGTGGCATTTGCCCGCGCACCGGTCATCCGGAACACCGCGAGAACATTGCCGACACGGTCAACCACGGCGATCACGCCGGGCAACTGGCGCGCGCGCGCTTCATCGGCGGCATGCGCGATGACGGCCTGAACATCGCCCACCGACAGCGCTTCGGCAGCGGGCACGGTATAAAGGCTCGTCGGCGCGGGTGACGGTGCCGGGGTAGGTGAGGGCGTTGGTGTGGGGGTTGGCCCGCCGGGCACATTGCCCGATCCCCCGCCCGAGCACGCGTGCAGCAACAGAGCCAGGACTGACAGCAGACCGGCAGGACGCTTCACCGCAGCGTCCTGATGCTCTGGATCGCGCTTGCCAGCGCGCTGCGAAAGGCAGGGGGGCGATAGCCATTTGGCTCGCGCACGGCCGCATAGGCCCGGTTGATATCGGCGCGGATGCCGGCGGCTGCGCCCACCGTGACGCGTCGTTGGCGGATGAGCGCGCTCAACAACGTATCGGTTGCCATCACCGCCTGCACCGATCCTTGATAGTCGGTAAAACGCGGGGCGGTGGCAGGGGCAGCGATACGATCGAGAATGGCGAAGGCAAGATCGCCTGACCCATCGACGCCACTGAGCGCGGTGGCAAGCGCATCGGCACTGGCCGCCAGCCGGGTGCCGGCGCCAATCGCCGCGACGCGCCCATTGGCAATGGCGGCATGAAAGGCGCGGACATCGCCATCAAAGCGGGGGGCGAGGGCAGGGGCCGCCACTTTTGCCGCCGCCGACAGCAAAATCATGTTCTCGTCGTTGAATGGCGGCAGGCCGGCCGGGATTGGCCGGGCGGGATTGGCTTCCCAGCTGCGATCAAAACTGGCCTGGTCGTAGATCCGCCGATGGCAGCTTTGGCAATCGAAGAAATAAAATTCGGGAAAGGCCCCTTCGTTGCCGCGCGGCCCGGCAAAGAGCGTGGCAGCGCGCTTGACTGCAACCGCCTGACCGACAGCCCATAGCCTGAGATCGTCCGAATAGCCCTTTCGGCTGCCGTAATCGGCATCTTCCTGATGGTGCTGCTGCAATGTTGAGAACAAGGCGAGCTCGAAAGACACGCGCGGGTGGCCCGCTGCCATCATGCGGTGCGAGACGAATTGCCCGGGGCGAGCGCTGCCATAATGGCAGTCGAGGCACAGATTGGCCCGCACGATCGGTCGATCGAGCGCGACCAGCCCGTTGGCAACATTGGCGGCATGGCTCGCACCGACCGCATAATGCGAGGCGATCCAGCCGCCAGCTGCGCCGTGGCATCCTTCGCACCCGACGCCGTCGCTCGCCAGGAAGCGCGGGCCGCGTGCGCCTTGCGCGGGCGTTGCGTGGCAGCCGAGGCAATCGGCGGCGGTCGTCGCAGCGCCCAGGCCAAGCGTGCTCGCGATTTGCTGCGCCCGCGCGCCCGACAAAATCGAATAGGCCCGGCTGTGCGCACCCGTCGCCGAGGAGGGCTCCTGCCAGCGCGCGAGTTCATCCTGCCGCACGATCGCGCCGTCGCCCTCGAGCCGCCCGTGGCACGTCGTGCCCGCGCAACTGGCCACGCCTTCGGAGCGCACACCGGGTGCCGCACCGGCACTGCCCGCGAGCGTGATCACCGCGACGATCAGCCCGATGGCAAGGAACAGGCCAGGCAATAGTCGGGCCGCCATGGTCAATCGGTTGCTCAACACCAAGTCCCCATTGGCGCTGCCGCCAGCCTCATTTCGGATCCTCCTGAGCAGCGGGGTCGGCCGCAGGCGGCTCGATGGTCCACAAATCCTCATTGCCGACACCGGTAATCGGCTCATCGATCAACGGCGGGTAGCTGTTGCGCAGCGAAGGCATGAAGCTCAGCAAGCTGGGCGGCGAGAGCGCGGCGCGGTTGCCGGCGAGCGGATCCAACGCACCTAAAAGCCGATCATCATTGGGCATCAGATCAGAACTACCCGTGCAACCGGCGATATTGAGGATGATGCAGCCATTGGCGGTGGACAAAGGATCGAAACTGCCCGGCAGCCCGCCCGCCGTTCCATTGATGCCAAGGCGGGCAATCGTGCTCGTGCCCGTGAAGAAGCCATTGGTCGTGGCAGGATTGATCAGTCGCCCGTTGATGACAATCTGGGTGGTCGTGTTCGTCACCAGATCTATCGTGTTCGCGGTAAAGCCACGCCGCAAATTGATCGCGCTGGTTGCACCGGTATTCTGGATGAAGATGCCGTCCGGTCCGGCGAGCCGGATGGCACCGGCGCGCAACAGGCCTTGTTCGATCACCACGCCGTCATTTGCCGCGAGCCGCACCGTGCGTGCGGCAATCGAGTTTGCGGCGTCAACATCGGCGATGGCGGCATCGGTTGCGGCATAGACGCTTCCTGCCGAAATGTTCAATGCACCGCCCAGCGCACCGCCCGCATCACGTAGATCGATCGAGCCCCGGCCGGAGATGACGGAAATGGATTGTCCGGCATTTAGCGACAAGGAGCCTGTCGGTGCCAGGCCGGTAAGGCTGACCGCGCCCTCAACACGGATCGTACCCCCAGCGGTGAGCGCGAGCGTGCCGGTGGTGGCGAGATTGCCCTGTGGCCCGGCGGCGAGTGCCAAATCGCGGACGATCAGGCTGCCGCCACCAGGTGCGTTGCCCTCGATGCCGCCCGTCGATCCCGCCGCCGAGATGGTGATGTTGCGGGCAAACAGTCGGCTGGCTTCAACGGCGGACAGATTAAACCCTGCGCCCGTCCCATCGCCGCCGATGATCGCCGGGCTAACGGCATCGAGACTTGACAGTGTGATCGTGTCGGTCGTTCCCTGACGGCCGATCGCCGCGCCGGTTGCAATCGCGATATCGCGGCTGCCAATGGTAACTGACGAGGCGAGCAGATTCCCGATCAATCGCGCGGTGCCGCCGCTGGTGATCGTCAGGCCCGTACTTGCTGTGGCCGTATCGACGGTTGCATCGCTACCCGCCGAGACGTTGATCGTCCGGCCTGAAAGCGCGCTGCCGCTTGCTGTACCGGTCTGGCTTTGCAGTGATACGAAACTCGACGCGGTCACGCCGGCTGCCGTCGTCGCCCCGCTGCTGCTGGAGACGGTAACGTCAGTGCCGATAAGGTCGTTGCCGGTGACCGTCCCAGCGCCGCTGACAAGCTGGAGGGTGGTACCGGCCCGAAGCGTGCGCGCCGTGATGCTGCCGGTGGTTGCCTGAAGCGCGATGCCTTGACCCGCGGTCAGCCCCGTTGCCGCGATATTGGCGGTGCCGCTCGCCACCTGGATCGTTGTGCCTGCCGTTGCATTGGTGAGCGTGACGGGCGATGCGCCTGCGACGGTGATTGCATCGCGGGCGTTTAGCCTAGTTGCGGACAGTGAGCCGCCGACGCCGGTGCCCTGAATGGCGATCGCGCCACCGCGTGCGGTGATGTCAGACACGGTTACCAGCGCACCGCCACCACTGAGCGTGACAGCGCCGCCGGCGGTCGATCCCGCCACCGACAAGGGACCGCCCGTGGCCGCCACGGTGATGTTCGTGCCGGCCTGGATCGCGCTGGAGGTGACGCCGCTGCTCCCGATAATGTCGACAAGACTGCCCGCTTGCAGCGGCCCGGCAGCGATCGTCGCGCCGCGCAGCATCACGGCATTGCCAGCCGTGAGCGCGCCCGTCGTTACATTGCCGGTCTGGCTGCGCCAATCGATCGTCCCGGTCGTGCTTGTCGCAACACCGCCATTGATCGCGCCGACAGCGTTGACGGTGATGTCGCCCACGGCCTGCAGGGCATCCAGGGTCACGCCGCTGCCGCCCGTGATCTGGATGGTTGTGCCTGCCGCTGCATTGGTGACCGTCGCCGGGGATGCGCCTGCGACGGTGATTGCATCGCGGGCGTTTAGCCTAGTTGCGGACAGTGAGCCGCCGACGCCGGTGCCCTGAATGGCGATCGCGCCACCGCGTGCGGTGATGTCAGACACGGTTACCAGCGCACCGCCACCACTGAGCGTGACAGCGCCGCCGGCGGTCGATCCCGCCACCGACAAGGGACCGCCCGTGGCCGCCACGGTGATGTTCGTGCCGGCCTGGATCGCGCTGGAGGTGACGCCGCTGCTCCCGATAATGTCGACAAGACTGCCCGCTTGCAGCGGCCCGGCAGCGATCGTCGCGCCGCGCAGCATCACGGCATTGCCAGCCGTGAGCGCGCCCGTCGTTACATTGCCGGTCTGGCTGCGCCAATCGATCGTCCCGGTCGTGCTTGTCGCAACACCGCCATTGATCGCGCCGACAGCGTTGACGGTGATGTCGCCCACGGCCTGCAGGGCATCCAGGGTCACGCCGCTGCCGCCCGTGATCTGGATGGTTGTGCCTGCCGCTGCATTGGTGACCGTCGCCGGGGATGCGCCTGCGACGGTGATTGCATCGCGGGCGTTTAGCCTAGTTGCGGACAGTGAGCCGCCGACGCCGGTGCCCTGAATGGCGATCGCGCCACCGCGTGCGGTGATGTCAGACACGGTTACCAGCGCACCGCCACCACTGAGCGTGACAGCGCCGCCGGCGGTCGATCCCGCCACCGACAAGGGACCGCCCGTGGCCGCCACGGTGATGTTCGTGCCGGCCTGGATCGCGCTGGAGGTGACGCCGCTGCTCCCGATAATGTCGACAAGACTGCCCGCTTGCAGCGGCCCGGCAGCGATCGTCGCGCCGCGCAGCATCACGGCATTGCCAGCCGTGAGCGCGCCCGTCGTTACATTGCCGGTCTGGCTGCGCCAATCGATCGTCCCGGTCGTGCTTGTCGCAACACCGCCATTGATCGCGCCGACAGCGTTGACGGTGATGTCGCCACCGGCTTGCAGGGCATTCACGGTCACGCCGCTGCCGCCTGTCACCTGGATCGCGGTGCCTGCCGTCGCAGTGGTTACCGTAACGGGTGATGTGCCTGCTGCGGTAATGCTCCCCCCCGCGGTCAGCGCTGTTATCGAAAGGCTGCCACCTGAAGATAGCGTTGCGTTCGTCGCCGCGGTTCCGGCCAGAAGCGCCAGATCGCCCCCTGTGTTGACCGTTAATGATCCGGTCGTGGCATCGGCGCGTGTAAGCCCCAGATTACCAAGGGCGTTGAGATCAATGCTGCCCGCCCTCGCCGTAATGTTGCCAGTCGCCGCAATATTGCGCGCGATCGACAGCGCATTGCCGGGCGCGGTCAGCGTCGCATCACCGGTTACGACAAGATCACGCAGCGTGATGCCGCCGTTGCCGGTAACCACGGCATTGCCGCCGCTGGTCAATCCCGTGCCAATGATCCCGCCGGTTGCATCGAGTTCACTCGTGCCGGCTGTCGTAATCGTGCTGAAGGTCACCGGGCCGCCGGTGGTCGCAATCAGGGTGCCCGTCGACACTGGACCGTCAAACTGAAGCGATCCCGAAGTCCGCGCGCGGGGCTGGCTGGCCAGCGTTGCGACATCGAATCCACTGAGCAGCGGCCCCGAATAAAGCGCTGCATCGCCGACGATCAGCAGACCGCCATTGGTGACGGCACCGGCCCGCACATTGCCGTTTGCGAGCAATGCCAGGCCGTCGCGGGCGGTGAGATCGCCGGTGGTCAGCGGCCCTTGTTGGCTGACGAGAATTGCGCGGCCGGTCGAGGCCGTTACAGCCCCGGTCGTTACAGAGCTGCCGCTGAGGACCCGCACGAGATTGGCCGTTGGCCCTGCGCCACCATTGATCGCGGCGAACACGACCGGGTTGGTGATGGCGGTGTCGCTGCCCAACCCGGTGGAGGTGAGCGTGCCCGTGCTGACGCTGGTGGCCGCACTGGTAACCGGCGCGGTCAGCCAGATATCGTCGCCTGCCGTTACATTGGCGGTCGACAAATTGCCGCCATTGGCCGTGATGACGACATCGGTCCCGGCATTGACAGCGCCTGTCGCGACGGTGCCGCTACCGAAAATGTCGATATAGCTGCCCGCGCTGAGGCTACCGCCAATGAGAGTTGCGCCGCGCAGCATGATCGCGCCGCTTGCCGTCAGCGCGCCGCTGGCAAGGTTGCCGACCTGGCTCTGCCAGTTGATCGACCCAGCCGTGCTTGTCGCGTTGCCGCCAGTGAGATCGCCAACGCTGTTCACCGTGATGGTGCCGCCCGCAATCAGCGCGCCAATTGTTGCAGCGCCGCCCGCATTCACATCAATCGTGCCGATCGCGCGCAGCAGCGTTGCACCATTGCCTGTTATGGCATTGGTCGCGTTCCAGCTGATGGATTGGGCTGTCGCACTCGCCAGCGGGCTGGCAACCGACTGACCGAGATGATTGGCTGCGATGCTACGCGACGTGACTTGCCAGCGCCCGCTGATGGCAAGCGTTCCCGCGCCCGATATGTTCAGCCGCGCGTCGCTGCCGCTGGTGAACAGCGCATTGCCGCCAACGAGCGTGGGGTTGCCGCGCCCGTCAAAAAACACGCCACCGTTGGCCGCCGATGGCACGCCAAGGACATCGAGCACCAGGTCACCCTGGATGGCAAGGTGCGCGGCATCGCTGGTGACGCCCGCCAAGCCGCCGACCGCCGGGAGAATAGCGCCTGCGCCGTTCAGGCCGCTGGCAGTGAGGGTTGCTGTGCCCAATTGCTGGGTCGGCGTCGTCGTTGTGTCGACCATCGACAACAATGCCGCGCCGCCGATTCCTTGGCCGGTTGTCCCAGCGGCACCGCTGCCGTTGGCGTTGATCTGCAGACCAGCGAGCGCCAGCGTCGCGTTCGTGCCCGTCAGACTGGCCGTACCCCCGGTGCCGGTGCCGCCGCCCGTGCCGCCGCCCGTGCCGCCGCTGGCCGCCGACGAAATTGCCAGTAACCCGTTGCCTTGATTCTGGGCGGGAGCGAAACGCAGCGCAGCGCCATTGACGTCGACGCGTGCCGTGCCGCCTGTCGCCGCACCTCCTGCGCCGCTTCCAAATCCATTGCCGCCGGTCGCGTCCGCGCGGATGACTGCGTCGTTACCAAAGCTCAGTGCGGCATTGTCCTGCACGGTCAAAATGGCAGCGCCGGCGCTCGCCGCTCCACCATTGGAATTGCCCGTTCCGCTGCCGCCATTGCCGCCCGTGACGCTTGCGTCGAGTGCGAGTTGGCCGACATCGACGGTGACCGTTGGCCCGGTTGCCAGCAAGCGCGCGTCTCCGCCGGTGGCCGACCCGCCTGCGCCGCCCGGCCCGGTTGCACCACTCGCGCCTGCGCCGCCACTCGCCCCCGCCCGGACGCGGAGCCCGCCCTGGACGACAAGCTCACCGCTATTGGCGATCAGCGCAGCATTGCCACCGGTCGCATTGCCGCCTGATCCGCCGATGTCGCCAAGCGACCCAACGCCGCCCTGGCCTGTTGCCATGATATCGATCGATGCAAAGGTTGGATCGACCCCAATTGTCACCTGCGTAATGCCGCCGGTGCCATCGCCGCCGCCACCACCCTGGCTGATCGAGCGTCCGCCACTCGCGCCCACGCCATTGGCGCTGGCTGTGATCGTCGATAGGCCAAGGGTCGCGCCCGCGCCGAACGATGCTTCCGTCAGCCCGCCACGACCGGTGCCGCCAGCGCCACCAGCATTGGAGCCAGACCCGTCATTACCGCCATTGGCACCAATGCCATCGCTGCGGACGAGCAGCTGGGCGGCATTGAGCGTGCCGCTTTCGATGCGCACGCTGGCATTGCCGCCCGTGCCATTGCCACCAATGCCGCCGTTGGTTCCCGCAATCGGCAAACTGGCGTTAGGAGCAAATTCGCCCCCCACGCCGCCGCGACCCTCGGCCCGGATTTCAAGCCCGCCAAGCAGCAATTGTGCCGTGCTTGCCGCTGCCGATTGGACGAGGGCGGTGCCGCCAATGCCGTCACCGCCAATCGGCGGTGCCGCGCCTGTGGTCAGTCGTCCGGCCCCGCCCGTGCCATTGGCTGCCAGGGCGACACTGGTCGTGGTGAGCGTGCCGCCCGTGCCGATGACGCTCACCGTGCCGCCGCGGCCGGTGCCTGCGCGGTTCTGCGGCAATTGAGCATTGCCATCGGCGTCCGTGCCGCCGCCAGTTCCATTGGCGGTCAGCGCCAAGGTGGTGATCGTCGCCGCGCCGCCCGCAAGGTTCAGCGCGACATCGCCCCCGGTCGCATTGCCGCCATCATAGCCGCTGTTGGCGTTCCCACCGATGGCGTTGGCCGAGCCGACCACGCTGTTCGCCGAGGTTGTACCGGCCCCGAGATTGAAGCGCAACGTGCCGCCGGTGGTGACGCCGCCAGGGCCGAAGGATCCCCCGACGCCTTCGCCGAAATTCGTCTCGAAGCCATCGGCGCTCGCGCGCAGCGTGTCGAATTGCAGCCGGGCGGTCCCCAATGTGCCCGGCCGCGTTTCAATCGTGATGGCGCCGCCCGCCCCGAAACCGCCGGCGATACCGGTGTAGAAGCTGTCAGTCCCCGAACCGTCAGCCAAGGCGAACATCGGTCCGGCAAAGCTGACCGTGCCGTCATCTGCATAAACCAGCACCGTGCCGCCCCGACCGTTGAGGCTGGAGCCGGCGCTCCCATTGCCGCCGGCGTCGATGAACGACACTCCACCGACCGTGGTTGTCGCAAGCGAGCCGCCCCGTGAGGCGAACAGGGAAATGCTCCCGCCCTGCGCCAGACCCGGGGTTGGTCCCGAACCGTTGGTTTGACCCGTGGCAGACGCCTGGAGCGCGGCGGTAGTGATCCGCCCGCCGGCCGCGCCAATTGAGATCGTGCCGCCGGTCGCCAGATGTGGCGCGCCGGTCAGCGCAATCGGGTCGTCTTTATCCCCCGCCGCATTGGCGCTGACGCTGAGGGCTGCACTGGTGAGCTGCCCTCCATCGCGCGCTGCGATAGCGATCGACCCAGCCCGAACAATTGCGCCATTGCCGTTACCACCGGCAGCATCCGCATTGGCGCGCAGATCCAGCGTGCCCGCGATCGCCAGCGTGCCATTCGCGCCGATATCGAGCTGAACACCGCTGGCCGAGGGGGTTACGCTGCCAAAACTGCCGCCAAGGTCTGCGCCGTTCGTCCGTGAATCGACGGTGGCAAACACGCTGTTCCACGCGAGATTGGCGTTGGTGACATTGATGCCGATACTACCGCCGACGCTGTTGCCGCCCTGAACGGTGCCGAAGCCAGCCGTTGATGTCGCGCTGAACACCGGGGCACCGAGCGCGAGCGTGCCGCCGCTGGCGGTAACGCCAATTCGTCCGCCTGTCGTGTCGGCGCCGGTATTGGCGTTTGATGAAGGGCGCGAGGTTGGCGGGCCAGCATCCGCCAGAAGGGCAGTGGCTGCAAATGTCGCCGAGCCGCCGGCTTGTGCCGCGAGCGTCGCAACGCCGCCGGTGGCGCTGCCGTCGCGTTGGGTGCCGACGCCGGCTGCCGCGCTGACATTGACGGCCAGCGTGTTGGCCAAGATCCGGCCGCCATTGGCGAGAAGATTGACCGTGCCGCCGCTGGTGTCGGTGCCATTGGCTGGTGCGACAAGCGCCGGATCGCTGCCCGTGGCGGAAAGGATAAGGTCGCCTGCGGCTATGATGCTGCTTTGGCCCCCAACGGCGCTCACGTTGATCGTGCCACCTTGCGCCGCTATACCGGCGGTCAGTGCGATGGTGCCGTTGCTGGCGATCTGCCCACCCGCCGATGCGGTCATGTCGATCCGCGTGCGCGAGTCCAGATCGGTGCCCGCACCAAATGTCACGCCTTGGCCGGTGCCTGCCGAAACCGCGATGTCACTGGTTGCAAAGCCGGTTAGCCGCGATAGAAAATTGACGTTGCTGATTGCCGCGCCGCTGCGGGTGGTCGGGCTGGTGGGGGCGACGATATCGCCGGCAGAAACCCCGCCGCCCGCTGACAGGATGACGGCACCTGCCTCGTTGGCGGCGGTGGTTGCCGGGGTGAAGCCAATCGTGCCCGACAACAACATCGTCAGCGCGTCATTTTTCGCCATGCCGACGAGATAGACACGCTGCGCGTCTGCGGGGCCGGTCGTGGCTGGTCCTGTCGTCGTGCCGCTATGGACGATGCCGTTGGCGTCGCTGGTGCCCGTGCCGATGGCGATGTCGAACAAGCCGGCATTGATGGCGATCGACGCCCGGTCGGCGGCGACATAGGCGGTCGATCCATCGACCCGCACCGTGCCGGCTTGCACGATGCGAGGGGCTACGACCGCGAGATAGTTACCGGCGTTGATCTGGGCGCCTGCGTTGATGTCAACGGCGGCGTTTGTGCGCGGCGTGCCGACGCCAAACCGGATCGCGTTGCCCGCAGCGTAAAGCCCGCCGGTAGTGTCGACATCGTTGCTCGTGAGCACGAGCCCGCCGGTGTTGAAGACGCCGGTTGCGCCCACGATGATGCCGCCGGGCGAATAGAACCAGATGTTGCCGCCAATGCCTTCGCCGATATAGCTGTCGACCGTCCCATTGAAAGCGATCGGCTGGTTGGTGGCCAGGCCGGTTGCGGGATCAACGGGCAGAATCCGGTTCAGAACCGTAAAATCATTGATGCTGAATTGGCCATTGGCAAAAAAGCTGGTCGTCGTGCCAGTAGGTTGAAAATCGAGCGAATTCGTGCCGCCAGCCTTGCTTGGCTGCCAATCGATGACAACCTCTGGCGAGCCGATCAGGACGCTTGTGGTACCGGGGCCAGTGCCGATCGATGCCGTACCCGAAACGACCGTGCCGGTTCCGTCAAACGATTGGGCGTTGGCGGATGGGCTCAACGACAGCGTCGCTGCAATGGCGGCGGTGATGCTGGCCTGTTCCAGCCACCGTAGCCGACGGCGGGGCCATCCCTGTGCTGATCGGGCGTGGAGCGGCATGTCTAGGATCGCCACGGCAATAGCCTTGTTGTGATCGTGAACAGGAAGCGGACGCTGCCGACCTTGGTCGCCAAGGGCGCGCGTTCGAGCGGCACCGCGACATTCATGTCAAAGCGAACATGGTTGCGCCATCCGCCCCGTAACCCTACGCCTGTGGATGCAATATGTTGCGGGTTGCCACCGACCGGGCCAGCGTCGTTGCGCCAGCTCCAGGCACCGTCATAAAAGCCATAAGGCTGCCAGGCGATGGCGCTCCGGTCATGCGCTACAGCGCTGCGCAACCGCAGTTCAAACGAAACGCCGACGCCGGAATCGCCCAGCAATGCGCCGGGATCATAGCCGCGCCCGATGGTATAATTGCCCGCACCGATTTCCTCATAGCTGACGAGAACGGCGCGGGAATATTGCGCTCGGGTCCGCACGGCGAGCGTGACGAACGGAATTGGCCGAAATTCAGCTGATCCGCCAAGGCGCAGGATGGTCGCCTGCGGATCGGCGGTAAGGCGGCTGAGCGGCACCGCCGGCGGCAGGCAGTTTTGCAGACTTGCCCCACAAGGGCGGCTCGCGCCGAAGTCCGCGAGGCCTTGGCGAACGTCAACATTGCCCCGAACGCGCCAGCGCGGTTCCACCACTGAATAGCCTGCGCGGTTGCCGATGCTGGCCGGATCGATGAACTCGGCATCGATCCCGGCGGCAAATGTGCGTAACCTGTCGGTCGTCAGCGGAAACGAGCCGAAGCGGACGCTCTGATCGAGATAGTCGAAGCCCAGCGTTGAGCCGATCGTTACCGCCTGGCGGCGCACCAGCGGATAGGAAAGGCTGGCACTTGCAACCAGCGTGCGCGACCGTAGCTGATTGTTGGCGATGCTCGGTTGGCTCCAGGCATAGGTAACATCGCCGTTCAGTCGTGCGCCGTTACTGCCAAAGGCGAAGCTGTGCGCAATGCCAAGCACCGTTTGCTCGCGCGTATCGGCGGTATTGAAGAAGCTCAGAACGGTCGCGTCGCCAAGTCCGGTCAGGTCATTGATCTGGACGCGCGCCAGCCCGGCATAGGGGCCGACTTGTCGCGACCCCAGATTCTGGACGTTGATATCGGCCTGAACTCGCTGCCGCGTCACCAGCGCCTCACCGTCAATCTCGCCAGGCCTGTCCGTGGCCGGGCGCAGCACCAGTCTGATATCATAGCCCGGCAGGTCGCGCGCGAGCAGCAGGCTTCGCTCGGCCGCATGGACATTGAAGGGCCCGGTGCCCGATACCTTCATCAACAGCCGTTCAATGAGGCCGGCGCTGTTCCCGGCATCACCGCGAACCTGCACGCGGGTAAGCCGCGCCATCAGCACATCAAACACCAGCCGGCCACCACGCTCGATCCGCTGCGGCGGTATTTGCACTGCTGCGAGATAGCCCTTGCTGCGCAAGATCGTGGCGGCACGATCGCGAATTTCGCACAGCCTTGCCACCGGCACATCCTTGCCTGCATCACCAATCCAGGCGGGCCGCAAAGCATCAGCCGATACACCCTCAAGATGCGTGAACTCGACGCTGTCGATCCGGACCGTCACCTGGTCGTAGCTTGGATCAGCCAGCGGGCAGGGCGCGCGCTCGATGCCACCTTCCACGCTGAGGCGGGCAGGGTTCTGGCTGCGCGCGGCGGTTGATTGCCCCTGCGCGAGGTCTTCGCGGGTCGGTGCCCCGCTGGGTTGTGATTGCGCGCAGAGCATCGTCGCCTGGCCGGCAAGCCATAAGGCCGCCAATCGCCAGCTGTTGCGACGCGTCCGCGCCCCCGATCGCTTCATCCCCCATCTCCCACAAGACGGGGCTTACCCCCGCCAGCAGTATCGGCGTTTTCGCACCGCCCGAGAGCGATCGAATAACCGGATTAAGCGCGAACTTGTTACACGGCAGACGGTGCTGCCAGCCCCTTATCAGGCCGGAAAATCGCATTCCGACTGACCCGGCTTGAGCCTATCAGCATTGAACGAGGCGAACAACCCGGCGCACCGCGCGGATCGACCTAGTTTGGGCCAATTGCTCGCTGAGCATCTGCCCCGAATTCACCGCGCGGGGACGGTATCGAGCAAAAGATCGAGCTGCGCCATGCAGCCATGGGCGATCAACACATCGGCCAGTGCCTGGGCATCGGCAGGGGGTGTGTCGATCTTGACCAATGTCAGCGAAATCGTCTCCGTTTCTGTGCGTGCTACCGTAAATTTTGCGCCATCGCGGGGGGGCAACGCTGCTGGCCACCCCGTTGTTGCCTGGCCCTGCGGCATCTCGACCAAGGCCTTGCTGGGGCCGCTGGCAGCGGCGACATGAAACGTAGCGGCGGCGGCAATGTCTGGTCGCCACAAAACGATATTGGCAAGATCGGGCGTGCAGGCGGTCTGGCTTTGCGACACATCCACATACCAAAGATTTGGGCTGCGCGCGGGCGCGCTGACTCCACCGGGGCTGCGGACGGCGCCCGTGCGTGCGCGCGATCGGCGCTGCGCGGTCAGCAATGTCGCGACGCTGCGGCCGATACTCTCATCTGTCGATGCAGCGCTTGATGCCGGGAAGCTGCCGGGCCCCTTGATGGTGCGCGTGCCGTGCGCGTCGAGCAGCGTCAGCAAATCGCCATTCCCCAGGACGATCATCGCCCCGGCCGGCAGCTTGCGCCCCACGGGGTTTTGCGGTGCGGAGGGGCCACTCGATCGCACGATCATCGCTTGGGCGTTAGCCGGGCTGGCCGGCAGCGCGAGCATCAGCGAGGCCATCGCGGTCAAGGCCATTGGATTGAGCCAGGTCATCATCGTCTCCTTGCGCGCGGATGTAATTGAAGTGAATTGCCCAACCGGTGCCGCCCGCCGGTCGCGCGCAGTAAAGTGATAGGGCTGATGCTGCGGCAGGTCATATCAGATCGACCGCCTCGCCGTGCTCGTTGACTGACAATCGCTCAGCGAGCTTTACCAGGGCGGTATCCTCGGGATGAGACAGCGCCATGCCCTTAATCGTGTCGATTGCCTCGGTGGTGCCCTTGGACGCCGCTGTCACCAGTGCAGCGAACCGATCGCGCTCGGCAGCAGGGATCAGCGGCACGGGTTCGAACAATTCCACTGGCGTCGATCGTCCGCGCAGCCGCACGTCGCCAAGTGGCCGCCACCAATCGAGGCCCGATCGCTCGGCGGCCTCGCGGCTGGCAACGACACTGGTGCCGAGCTGCTTGTTGGCCGATTCAAGCCGTGATGCCGTGTTCATCGTATCGCCCAGCGCTGTATATTGAATGCGACCCTCGCCGCCAAAATTGCCGACGATCGCCGTGCCATAGTGCAGCCCGACCCGGGTTCGTCCTACGATCGGCCCTTCTGGCGGCATTGTTGCCCGAAACTCTTCCCCCGCCTGCCACATTGCGAGTGCGGCGCGCGCGGCATTGGCGCCATCTTCTGCCCGCGCGATCGGGGCGCCCCAAAATGCAACCACCGCATCGCCGACAAATTTGTCGATGGTGCCGCCGTGATCGAGCACAACATTGCTGAGCGCGTCCAGATACCGGTTGAGCAATGACGCCACCTGTTCTGGCGCGAGCCGGTGCGAGAGTTGTGTAAATCCTTCAAGGTCGCTGAACACGACGAAAATCTCGCGCCGTTCACCGTGCAGGGCCAGTTTGGAGGGGTCGTCCAGAATACGCTGGGCAATGTCGCGCGGCAGATATTTGCCCAGCGCCGATTGGGCAAAACGGCGTTGCAACGTGCCGACCGCCCGGGCTGCGGCGCTCACGATCGCAAAGGCCAGCGCCCAGCCGACGAGCCAACCAAGCGCGGGCAGAAACAGTGTATCCACGCCCTTGGCCTGAAGCAGTAACGGCACCCCTATGCAAAGCGCAGCCTGCGCGGCGAGGACAAGTGACATCTGGCCAATGGCCAGCTCAGCAAGGCTTGTTACCGTCGCCGCCAGCACCACCAGCGCGGCTGCGGTCCATAATATCCATGAGGGGACGGGGGATAATGTCGCTCGATCAAGCGCTTGTGCGAGCATCGTCGCGTGAATTTCAAGCCCGGGCATATCCCTGCCGGCACCGGCGAGCGCTTCGCCCGAGAAGCCCGTCATCGGCACTTCGAAGCGATCGATGTCTAGGATGTCGCCACCGATCAACACATCACGGCCACGGATCTCGTTCGCCAACGCTCCTGCCAGTGCCGGGTCGGTGAATAGATCGATGGGAAGCGTGGAGAAGACGGGGCGTTCTTCGTCCATTGGCAAGCGATAGCGGATTGCGCCCTGATAGTTGGCAAAGGCGTTGGCACCCGGCTCCATTGCTGTTGTCAACAAAGGGGGCAGTCCCGGTGGTCGATCAGGCCAGCGCCTCGCCACATCGTCGGCATCGACTTGCAGGCGGATACTGGCGGGGTGCGCATTGCTGCCCGCCAATTGTCGCATCATGCGCCGCAGATACGCCTCCTGCTCGGCCAGCAGATTGTCGCGATTGGTGCTGGTTTCGGCATAAGCGAGAAAGGTTGGCGTCTTCATGGCACGCAAGGCTGCAATCAACGCTGCGTCTTCGTCCTGGGGCTGGTCCAGCAAGATGTCGACGCCGATCCGGCGCGGGCCGAGGGCGTCGATTGTGCGCAAGGCGCGGGCGAGCAAACCACGGTCGAGCGGCGACCGCTTGCGGGTGGCGATCAGCGTCTGGTCGTTATAGACAATCATCACGACCCGCTTGTCCTGCGCGACGCGGGGCGCGAATGCGGTCAACCGCAGATCATAGGCAATGCGTTCGGCATCGCCCAGCAGCGGCGTTTGCCACCCATAGCGTGCGACCAGCAGGGCCACCACGAGCGTTGCTGCAGTGAGCGCCAGCCGGAACCCGCCAGCATCGCGCAGATTGCGGATAACCTGTGCGGCGCGCTGACGAACCCCAGAGCGTCCGTCGTCCGACGTCGCTGGTGGCGATCCGCTCACGGCGTTGTCCGCGCACCCGAAACGATCGGCCGGGCACCATCACCGATGATAGCAAAGCCGGCCCAGTAAAAAGGATGCGAGGTGTCGGCAGCATCCATCAGCGGTCGCTGGGCAAGGCGCAGCGCCTCGGCGGTCGATGTGGTGGGTGGTGCTGCGAACAGAGCGGTAAACAGCTTCTGGGTCGCCTCGAACTGGTCAGGCGCGGGCCAGTGACTGGCCACCACCGATCGGCTGCCCGCTCCAATGAACGCGCGCACCAGCCCGTCAAGCGCACTCGTGCCGCCGGTCGTCAACCCGGCGGCCCGCGTTGCCGCGCGGCCCGCGCCGGCCGCGGTATCGCAGGCGGACAGAATGACGAGATCGGCGTCGATCTTGAGTGCGAAGATTTCACTGAAATCAAGCAGGCCATCCGACGACTGAGCGCCGAACGACGTCAGCAATGCTGGACTGGCAGGACAGCCGGGCTGGGGTGGACTGATCAGCCCATGCGTTGCGAAATGCAGGATGTGGAACCGATCGAGATTAGCGCGCCCGGTAATCGCATCGTCGGAAAAGGCTTTGCCGGTGACGACGTCGCTGTCTGGCACGCCAAGCTGTCGCGCGGTGTTGTGCAATTCAGATGCCGAGATCGGTTGGCTCCAGGCAGATGTCGGCCATCGGCATTTGGGCAAGTCGCCGCCTGTCGTAAAGCTGGCCGGCACCACCCGAGCGGGCTGCGGCATATTCTCGCCAAAGCCGATATAGCGTTCAGCCCCCGCCGCCGGAGGGGCTGCGCGGGCTGCGCGAAAGGCGCGCGCCGACAAGGCGGTGCTGACGCTGCGATCGCGCCCGAGCCAGGCCACGCCGCGGAAATCGAACTCATCGCCGCCCGCATCGCGCCGCTTGATATAGCGATCAACGCTTGCCTGATCGGTAACAAGAAGGTTGGGCGGCAATTCGAGCATGGCCCCATCGGGTTCGAAAATAAGGTGCGTAATGCCCGCCAGGCGCGGAGCGATTGGCCCCATCAGCGCAAGATACAGGCTGCGTGCCTGCTCGATGTCAAACGGATAGGTCGCCTGGGTGCCATCGACCACGGTCGAGATCGATTCGCGAATGGTGCGCACCTTCGATGCAAGATTTCTGGCGTCGATAGCGATGCGATAGCCGGTCGTGCCGGCCTGATCGGCATAAATGGCGTAAAGCGCATCGCCCACCTGCGTCATCTTGAAATACGCTTCGCCGGGCCGGAGCATCGTGCGGAGGTCGGCCAGGGTGATCGTCGCCTTGTCGATCGCGCGAAAACGCGGATAAGCTGCCAGTTGGGCAACGACAGTCTGCTTGGCGCCCTGAAGACCCTCGAGTGTTCGCTGCCCTGCGGCAATCGCGTCGGCATCGGGGGACGGCGCGGTTTGCAGCTGCGCAATCGCGATACGAGCGCGCTCGATATCGCGCGTTAGCGACAGGGACTGGCGGAACAGCCGGGCGCCTAGATCGCTGCCGCCGGACAGTGCGCGCGCGAGTTGTTCAAGGGTGGAGGCAGCGCCCGGCCTGACGATTGTCTGGGCGGCGACGAACAGATCATCCACCCGCTCTGGGTGCGCCGCAATGTCGCCCGCAAGCAGGGCGAAATAGGGGGCCATCTGGTGTGCGATGCCGGTGAGCTCGCCCTGATTGGCAACCGTGCTGGCAATCACCTCAGCATATAGCGCGAGCGACGCATCCCGCCGATTGCCGCGTGCCAGATAAGCGGCATATTGCGCCCGCGCGCCGTTAAGGGCGGATGTTTCTGGGTAGAAGCGCGCCAGTAGATCGATGGCCGCGATAAATTGCGGCTCAGCATCGGCATAGCGGCCCTGCGCCTCGATCGCACGACCAAGCTCGGCCAGCGTTTGCGCGCGCAAGCGTGTAATCGAGGTGACCCGGCCCTCACGGATCAGGACCATCGCGCTCAGGGCCGCACGCAGATCAACCTCGGCCTGCCCGGGATTGCCGCCAAGTCGGCTCGCTATGCCGCGCAGGGCAAGTGCCTGGCTGTCCAGGATCGCCGCGCGTTCCACCGGCGAAAGCGCGGCCTCTTGTCGGACGATACCAGTCGCTGCCGAGGTGGTGCCGCTGTTGATCGTGGCGGCGGTGACAGGCGTGACGACGAAGCCATCACCGTCGCCCACGCTCGTGGCAGAACTACTTGCCAGCGCCTGGTCGATGATCGCGCGTGCGCCGGCATAATCGCGTTGGTTCAGGCGATCGATCGCGTTGAAATTCCGGCGCAGGCGCAACTGGACTGCATCGCCTGTCGCAACCGCCGCTGCCTCGCTGAAAAAACGGCCTGCTTCTTCGAACTGGCCGAGATCGGACCATTGCAGCGCCCGGTTGATCAGCGCCTCGTGTCGGCGGTTTAGCCGGTCAGCCTGTTGGGCTGGCGTGTCGTTCGCCGGGGCATTGGCTAGTCCTGATGCCAAACTATCGAAAAAGGCGGCTGATTCAGCGTAGCTGCCAGCATTGTTGCGGCGATATCCTTCTGACAGGATCAGGCGCGGGTCGGTGCTGGCGGCACGCAGGCGGGCAAAGCTCGCTGAGTCGGAATCCCCCAGCGTGGCGATTGAGACGGTGCCGGGAACGATCCGGTTCGTCATCACGCTGCGCAGCGCCAGATCAAAAGCGGTCTGATACGCCGCCAGTCCCTGTACGACATAGGTAAAGCGCCCCCGCTTGATCCGCGTGATCCGGTAGGGCAGCCCATTGGCCACAAGGCGACAGTCAGCGATCGTGCCATTGCCGATGCCGGCTAGAGTCGTTGGCTTTGGCGCACCGCAATCGACAGCATCCTGCCGGGCACGCGCGAGCCTCGAGTCGATTGGCGGACCATTTTTGCTGAAGGCAAACATCTGCCCAACCGGTGCCCCGGCATCGCGGCAGGCAATCGACCACGCCCGATCGAGCGCGCCCGCCAGTGCCGGCTCGCTCGTGCGGCTTTGGGCCTCGCACAAGCCGCCATCGCCCACCGCAAATGCATCGGCGAGAATCGGGCGCGTGTCTTGCGCCGCCCCGCGTGCAGCCAATCCAAATGCCAGCAAGATCAATACGCCTAAGCGCCGAGCGATCATGTCGTGCTCCCCGCACTGATGAAACGCCATCCCTACACGACGCAAACGAAGGCTGCGTCGCTGCACGTCTAGTCCGGTTGCCCTTGCCGAACAAGGCATCGCCGAAAAAGCCACCCGCCGCCGCGACCGTTGACCGGCAAGCCATAGCAGCGCGATCTGGTAGCCAAGGTCGGCGCGACGCACCCAAATGTCTGAGGGAGACTTCATTGCCACGGTGATGCTATGGTCGCCTGCGACGCAAAACGACGGGAGTTGGAGCGATGACTGGCGAAACCCGACCGGTGCTGAAGCCGGTCTATCCGCTTTATCTGGCCAACGAAGCGCAGCAGCCGAATGCCGATCTCGAGGTCACCGATAAATTTACCGGTGACGTCGCGTTTCGCGTCGCGCAGGCAGATGCGGCGACCATCGATGCCGGGCTTGCTGCAGCCGTGGCTGCCGCAGAGCCCTGCGCGCGGATGGCAGCCTATGAACGGCAAGCGGTGCTGCAGCATTGCGTCTCGCGTTTCCAGGAACGGTTCGACGAGCTTGCGCATGCGCTGTGCATTGAGGCGGGCAAACCCATCAAGGATTCCGAAGGCGAAGTGACCCGCCTGGTCGACACCTTCCGCATCGCCGCCGAAGAAAGCGTGCGGATGACGGGGGAGGTGCAGACACTCGATATCTCGCCCCGCGCGCGCGGCTATCAGGGTATTTGGAAGCGCGTGCCAATCGGCCCGTGCAGCTTCATCTCGCCCTTCAACTTTCCGCTCAACCTGGCGGCGCACAAGATTGCACCCGCAATCGCGGTTGGCTGTCCCTTTGTCATGAAGCCCGCGAGCCGGACCCCGCTCGGCGCGATCATCATGGGCGAGGTGCTGGCCGAAACCGATTTGCCCAAGGGCGCTTTTTCGATCCTGCCTGCGCATCGCGAAGGCGCTGATCTGTTCACCACCGATGATCGATTGAAGCTTTTGTCATTCACCGGGTCACCCGGCGTCGGCTGGGACCTGAAGGCGCGCGCGGGCAAGAAGAAGGTCGTGCTCGAGCTCGGCGGCAATGCGGCCGTCATCGTCGATGCGGATGCCGATCTCGACGATGCGCTCGACCGGATTATCTTCGGCGCGTTCTATCAATCAGGGCAGAGCTGCATCGGCGTGCAGCGGATCATCATCCATGCCGACATTTATGACCGGTTCCGCGACATGCTGGTCGCGCGCACGCAGACGCTGCGGGCCGGCGACCCCAAGGACCGCGACACCTTTATCGGCCCGATGATATCGGAAGGCGAGGCGCGGCGGCTGCACGGGTGGATTGAGGACGCGGTCGCCGGTGGCGCGAGGCTGTTGTGCGGTGGCAAGCGCGACGGCGCGATGCTGCAGGCAACGCTACTGGAAAATGTCGACCGTGCAGCGACTGCCTATCGCGAGGAAGCCTTTGGGCCGCTGGCGATTCTCTCCAAATTTACCGGGTTCGACGCGGCGATGGATGAAGTCAACGACAGCAAATTTGGGCTGCAGGCCGGCATCTTCACGCGCGATCTATTCAAGATGTTTGACGCGTGGGATGTGCTCGATGTCGGCGGTATCGTCATCAACGACGTGCCGAGCTACCGGGTTGATAATATGCCTTATGGCGGCGTGAAGGATTCAGGGCTTGGTCGCGAGGGCGTTCGATTTGCGATGGAAGACATGACCGAGATTCGCAATCTCGTTATCCGACGAACTTGATGCAATCGCAGAGGGCGACCGGGCTCGGGTTCTTGATCCATCGATCGTGTTCATCTCGAGCGGGACCTTAGCCTTCAGGCCCTTAGTCGGCCTTGATGTCAGGCCACGTTTGCCTACCGCCGACAGCCTTGGGTTGGGCGACCGGGGCTGGATCGCGCCGGGCATGCTGGGCGACCTCAACCTTATCGACATGTTTTTGCCGGCGCGGGGCGAATAGGGCCTTTCTTCTGCTCGCGGGTCTCGATCGAGCGTGGATTCTGATTAGCGCTGTTTCTTTGTGATGGTAGCCGTGAAATCCGGGTCTTTCTTGGCTACCCAATCGACGAATTTTCGGATGGCGGGATTGGCCAGCAGCTCGTCCACATTCATCCCGTGACGCTCAAGTTCGGAGTTCGTAAAGTTGGCTGTCACTGTCTGCTGGCAAATAGGGTGCATGGGCACGACATCGCGACCGCCCCGGCTTTTCGGCACGGGATGATGCCAGACGATTGTCTTACCGGTGGGCCGACCACATAGCCAACAGGGTGCCGCCTCCACCGGCGCCTCGTCTGTGGCAGGTGGTTCATCATAGGGACCATGTTTTGGATGTTTGCGTGCCATGCGCCTGTCTGAATTCGTGCTCGCGCTACCCCCAGCAGGCAGCGCGGTGGTCATCCCTACACGAGCACCGGTTAGATACCAGATCGTGCCGACATCGCCCGTTCCGCCCGGTGGGGGCACCGCGGGCTCAGCATCGCGTATCGACGTCAACGGGGAATGCGTGGCTTGGGCCGATCTGCATGCTATGGCTGCCAACATGTCAAATGCCCGAAGCAGCACCGGCACGGTCGACGTCGATGGCGTCAAATACGACTGGCAACTCCAACGCGAGCCGCAATGGTCGGACGACAATGGGTGGAAAGGGATGACGGTTTCCCTGCTGCGGCGGGATACCCAACGCGCGGCATTGCTGGAATTTCCCCCGCCCAAGCGCCTGTTGAAGGGGTTGCAGCGCGGGCGTCTTCAGCTCGACGACGCGACCGTTTCCCGAGGGGTGCGCGCTGCGTTACTGGCCGGGTGGGAGCCGATGTCGCGCGGCAAGCCGATGGTCTTTTCGGTGGACGCCGAGGGGCATTGAGGCATGGACCTGCGTCAGGCCCTTGTTTTACGATTGGCGTAGAGGCACCCCACGCGGATGCGCACCGATATGGACGTGGAAACCATGTTGCTGGGACCGGTCCTGGCTGATCGCGTCTGCGGCGATTGCACGACGTGCTGCACTGTTCTGACAGTAGATACGCCCGATTTCTCAAAGCCTGCAGGAACGCCCTGCGCCAATCTCTGTGCCGCCGGGTGCAGCATCCATGACGTCCGTCCCCCGATTTGCCGGACATGGTTCTGTGCCTGGCGAAGGGTCGCGACCATGCCTGATGCAGCCCGGCCCGATCGATCCGGCCTTCTTGTTTCGGTCAATTTCGTTCAGGAGCCGCAGAACTGCTTTGAGGGGGTCTCGATCAATGTCCGGGCGCTCGCCGGCAGTGAAGCGATAGAAAACGGCATGGCCGCCGCCGTGCTCGACACTTTGTGCGATCAGCTGGTCCCGGTGTGGTTCAGCAATGGGTCAAAGAAGATGTTGATGCATCCCGACGACAACGTGGCCCGCCTCGTCATCTCGGGCGATCCCGCACCTGCCCATCTGCAGGATGAAGTGGCAGCATGGCGTGAGCACTACGGTGTATTTGCCTCTAATGGCTAGGCATGAGTCCGGTGTACCTGCCGCGCGGCCTGATCAGACCGCCCGTGGAATTCTGCTCCATGATATGCGCGCACCAACCAATGATCCGACCGAGAAGGAACAGCCTGAAGGGCGCTGCTGATGGCAGATCAAGCACGCTGACCATTACGGCAATCGCGAAGTCCACATTGGGCAATGCGCCGGATTGGTCGAGCACGGCATCGGCCAGCCGCTGCAACGCTGGCGGCGCAGCTAGCCCCTCCAGCAGCGATTGCGCGCGGGGATCACCTTGCGGATACAGGTTATGGCCAAAGCCCGGCAACGTCGGGTCGCGCGCCAACCACAGCCTGACGGCATTACGCGCGCCGAGCCGATCGGCATCCGCCACCATCGCGCCCAACGCTTCTGCTGCCCCACCGTGACGCGGACCCGATAAGGTGCACAGCCCGGCTAGGATGCTGGCGGGGAGCGATGCGCCGGTCGACGCGGCAACCCGCGCGGCAAAGGTCGACGCATTGAGATCGTGATCCGCCATCAGCACCATTGCCTGACGCAACCGGTCAGCGATGCCAATTGCGCAGCCCCAGCCATCTGCCAGCCGCTCGTGAAGCGGCGCGCTACCCGGCACCGCACCACAGGTTCCCGCCAAATGTGCGACGATTGATGCGGCTTCGCGAGCGAGACTATCGTTGCTGCGCCCCAGAATTGGCGGGCTATCCGGAATCATCGCGGCAAGTGCGCGAAAGGGATCGGCGCATCCAATCGCACCGCCAGCAAAAGTCGGCGTGCCTTGCATGTCCCACAGCAGCGCAGCGGCCACTTCCAAACTTGTGTCGCGTGCCAGCGCGACGGCATCAATCCCGCGATAATATGGTTTGCCGTGATAAACGGTCGAAACGCTCGTCGTGATTGACGGCTCACCCCATGCCATCGAGCTTGCGGCAATCACTGCCGGCCTTTTGCCGCGTGCCTTGCGGGTAGCGACAGCGCCGATATCTTCCGCGTTATACAGGCTGCGGCGCGCGTCGGTCGCATCGGGCATCATCCGAATGAGACCGCGGCTGACATAGGCATACAGCGTCTGTGGCTTGACCTTCAGCCGTTCCAGCGCGGTGTCCCGGGGGATCCAAGCAATCATATTGATTGAGTCTATCAAGATTGATTGATCGCGCAAACGCCTCAGAAAGGCTGCTGTCGACTTATCGGAGGCACCATGGCTGAAACGATCGCATATCGCATTCTTGGGGAGATTATGGCGGCGCTCGATCTGCCTGCTACGACGGCGGATCATGTCCGTTTGGAAGGCAGCGACCGTTTGCCATCCTGCTTCCCGGTCTCGGACCTTGCCGTCGCGTCGATTGGCGCAGCCTGCGCGGCGATAGCGGAACTCGCCGCTGCGGGAGGGCCAGTGCCAGACGTGGTCGTCGATTACCGGCTGGCGTCGCTCTGGTTCGGTTGGTCGATCCGTCCCAACGGGTGGGAGATGCCATCGCCCTGGGACGCTATCGCCGGGGATTACCCGGCACGTGACGGCTGGATCAAGCTGCATACCAATGCGCCACATCACCGAGCCGCTGCGCTGTCAGTGCTTGGGTGCCCCCCGACCCGCGATGCCGTTGCGGCAGTGGTGGCGGGTCGAAATGCGGAAGCGCTTGAAGCGGCTGTGGTCGCGGCGGGCGGCTGCGCGGCGAGATTGATGACCGCCGCTGAATGGTCAGCCCATCCGCAGGGCATAGTAGTCGCGAGCGAACCGATCGTGCGGTGGGACGATGCAGCGTCTGGCCACGAGCAGGACTGGTACGTCATGCCAGGCCGTCCGCTGGCGGGCATCAAGGTGCTTGATCTGACCAGAGTGTTGGCGGGGCCAGTCGCGACGCGGTTTCTGGCAGGCTATGGCGCGCAGGTGCTGCGGATTGATCCACCGGGTTGGGACGAACCTGGGGTGATCCCGGAGGTAACCCTCGGCAAACGCTGCGCCCGACTTGATCTGCGCGAGCGTGCTGATCACGATGTTTTCACCAGATTACTCGCCGAGGCCGATATCCTGGTCCATGGCTACCGCGCCGATGCGCTTGATCGCCTCGGCCTCAGCGCAGAAGCGCGACTATCGATCAGGCCGGGCTTAATCGATGTATCGTTGAACGCCTATGGCCATGGCGGCCGGTGGCACCGCAGGCGCGGTTTTGACAGTCTGGTGCAGTTCTCGTCGGGCATCGCCGCTGACGGGATGGACTGGCGTGGTGGCGACACCCCTGTGTCGTTGCCCGTCCAGGCACTTGACCAGGCGACCGGCTATTTGATTGCTGCCGCCGCCGTTCGGGGACTGATTGCAAGGCGCACCGGGCAGGGCTCGACACGCGCGCGATTGTCATTGGCGCGGACGGCGAAATTGCTCACCGACCACAAAGCACATCCGACCGATATGCTGCTGGCATCAGCGCGCGACGCCGATTTCTCCGATGTAATCGAGGCGACTGATTGGGGCCCGGCCAGTCGTTTGAAGCCGCCCGCCACGATCAGCGGCATCCCGATGCAGTGGGAAAAGCCCGCAGGTAAACTGGGTGCCTCCATCGCGGAGTGGGATGATTCGGAAGGCAAAAACGTCGGCAAATGAGTGGCTGCGGGAGCGCGGATCGGTAAGCGGCCAGGGCGCGGCCGGGGCAGGGCACCGATCGCCGAATTTTAGCGCGAGCCCGCCCCGGCGCACCATAGGTAGTGCTCGTACCAGGGCACGACCCCGCCAAGGCGCTCAGCGGCTGGGGCAGGGTGCCCCATCCTTGCCGGACGTCTAATTGGCCTTGCGCCGACTGAGCCTTTTTGCGTTCGAGACTGCCTTGGCATGGACAGGCTTAAGCGTCGCAGCGCTGACCCGCGCGCCACGTTCTGCAGCCGTCAGCCCGAACATCTGGCTGCGCGATGCCAATGCCATCCATTCCAGTGGCGTCGGCGCGCGGCCGCGCAGGGCCATCGACCCGATATGCTGGGCTTCGGCCATCATCGACTGGTTCCAGGCCATCCAGCCATCGACAAAGGCATTGCCCGCCGAGGAGAAGGCAGCAATCTTTTCCGGCACCATCCGTCCCAGTTCGGCATAATCGCCGTGGACCGGGTCGGCGATTGCCGCGCGCATCAAGCCGGTTCGCTTGTCGAGCACATCTTGCGAGGCAGCCATGGTCTGCGAGGCGCGTACCGCCGTTTGCGCCATGTCGAACGAGGCCGCCATCATGCGCGACCAGTAGGTGAAGGGATCGAGCATATCAGTCTCCAGAAATTGTGGGGGAGGTAATTCGCGCCGGCCATTGTCGGTCGTCGAGGGTCGGCAAGTCGCAAAACGCTGCTGAGTCGAGCGTGAGCGCTATCGTGTCATTATCAAAGCGGCATGATGATCGCGCGACGCCCTGCAACTGCTCAACGAGACCAACCAAATTGTCGGTGGCCACGACGATATAGTCGATCCAGGCCGTCGCGCGATCGATCAACGCTTCTACGCAGCGGCCGACGCTTTTGCCATGACTGTCAGTCGCGCGCAGGCCGCAGAGCGTAGAGGCCGGCGTTAACGCAGGGCCGATGTGCTTTTCGCTTTCACTGGCAGCGCTTGCCGCACTATCTTCGTCTTTCGCCTGCCGGCCAAGCCAGCGCCAGATTCCCACAATGTTGATCAATGTCAGAAAGCCGTTGGTCGCGAGCAGATTGGTCTGCCCTGTCGTGGCGCCGATCGTCGCCCAGCAGATCGATCGATGCTATCAGTCTTGTGCGAACCCGTCTCTCGACGATCCAGTTCGGGCTTTGAGTGCGACGTTTAGCTGGCGAGCGACTGCCACTCAACCAGTGCGGCTGAGCGGCGTCCTTTGAAGGTTTGGCGATCGACGATGTGGCGTTCAAGATTGAAGTGATTATGGACATTGGCGCGGACCGAGGCGAATTTTTGCAGCGTCTTCATTCGCCTGAACCTGAGCATCGCGCTCCCGTCGTCGGAAGGGAAGATGACTGTTTTCGGCCCGGTTGTTGTCCCATCGGTCCATCTCGCCGCGATCCAGATTTCCCAATTCGCGCATGGCTTTGGGGTAGGATTTGGGCCCATCAGTGACGATAGCCTCGGCCCGGTCGTGCCGCTTCAGCGCTTTCTTCATGAAGGCAAGTGTCGCTGAATCGACGGCCCGCCAAAGGTATACCATCTCTCCATTCAGCTTCACGTACATCTCATCCATGTGCCATTTTCAAGGGCGAAACCCGCGCATCCGGCTGATCCGTTGCCACCAAATGTCGCTAACGACAATTGGCCCAAACCTGTTCCGCCACATCCGCACGGTCTCATGACACAGGTCGATGCCGCCCTCGAATAGCAGGTCCTCGACATTTCGAAGCGACAGCGGGAAGCGCACATACATCAGCACAACCAGGCAGATCACCTCGGGCGAAGAGTTGAAACAACGGGACGGGGAGGGAGGTCGGGCTCTCGATTCGCGGCTCATTGGCGTCCGCTATCGGCACCAGTCGAGGACTGCCACGTTGGTCTGATAATGCCCGCCAAGCCCGTCAATCGGGATATCTGCAATAGCGCAGCTCGAAGACTGGCAGGTCCTCTCGGCCATACTCCGCTAATTGGGCGATCAACCCATCATCGTGAACTGCAAGCGATCTGCCGATGACCGGGCGACCGTGCCATTCGCCGCCCTCGATCCGTCCCACATTGCTCGCGCTGGCGACGGCAGCGTCGTACTGGCGCGCCAAGTTTCCAAAGGCGTTTCGCCATTCACGGCCATAAGGCGCGATCGTTTCGTCATGGTCGTTCGAAACCGCCCAGGCCGAGGGCGAAAGAATGATTTGCGCGCCCATCGCCGCCAGTGCTGTGCCGATTTCGGGAACAAGCAGATCGGCGCATATTGCAAGGCCAACCCGACCGATCGATGTCTCGAAAACCTCCAGTTTTCGGCCAGTTGCATAAAGCGACCGCGCGAAGTCCAGTTCATTGACCTTGCGATGCTGTCCAACGATGGTCCCGTCGCGTTCGACGAGGATGGCGGCGTTATAGATCACGCCGCCCGCTCGCTCGGTCAGCCCCGCCGCCACCATGATCCCGGCCGCGCCGGCACGCGCCGCGAGCAATGCGGCCCTCGGGCCGGGGATAGGTTCGGCACCGGCCCGCGCATCGTCGCAGGCCCAGCCGAAATCGAGGCACTCGGGGAGGACGAGAACGTCCGCGCCTGCAATGGCCGCCGCATCGATCGCCGCCAGCGCGCGGGCGATATTGGCATCGGGCCTGCCGGACTCGACAAGAATCTGGCCGAGCGCGACCCGGGCGCTGCTAGCGGTCATGCGCGTTGTTGACGATGACGCATTCGAACTTCGACTGACCCAATTGCTCGACCTCCGTGAGCTTACCGTCCAGCTCCAGGACGATTGCGGCTATTGCGGGCGAAGCGAGCAGCCTGGCGGCTGAATCGTCGGGGTTCACCCATTGGTTGCGGATGCAGGTTATGCGGCTGGCGACCTTGCCGTCGTGATCGAGCGCCAAAATCTGCGGCAAACCATCGGCCAGGGGAGGGCCTAACCGCAGCCCCGGACCAGCGGGCAGGCCTGCAGCGGCAAGCGCGATCAACGCAATCGGCGCGATCATGTCGTGGGTTTCTTGGCAAGTTCATCATAGATCGCGCGCGCTGCGTCATAGCGTTTGGCCTCGGCGGCAAGCTCGGACGCGCGGATGCGCAGCTTCTTCTGGCTCCAGCATTGATCGACAGCGGCACGGCACCAGCCGATGCTGCGTGCGACCCGCACCGGCTTACCACCGATTGTCACCCACACCGGATTGGTGTGCGCGCCGT
This sequence comes from uncultured Stakelama sp., assembly GCA_964638495.1. Lineage (GTDB taxonomy): Bacteria > Pseudomonadota > Alphaproteobacteria > Sphingomonadales > Sphingomonadaceae > Sphingomonas. Next base: position 93,800 of record CAZXBM010000004.1, read on the forward strand.
GCGCGATGCGCAACGCGATCCAGCAACTGCCAGTCGGCACAAAGTCGAAAAACAGGTCGCGCAAGACGCCATCGGCATCGAACGGCCGGGATTCGACCGGCACGCCATTGACTATCAGTTCGACCAGCACCTTGCGCGTTGCGCCGATCCGCGCGCGCTCGAGGTGCCAATAGGGCTTGTCCTGCGGCCCGGCGGCACGGATCGCCTCGGTTACGGGTGAGGTTTCGGGTTCCAGCCGGGCGGCGACGAGAGCGGTAATCCTGAGCGGTGCGGGTTTGGCAAAGTTGAGGTCGGCATCCCCCGCCATTGCTGTCTTGCCACCACCCTTGACGGTAAAGTCGATCAGATGCGTGCGGCCCTCCGACACATAGCTGCGGCCTGCCTTCAACCCGGCGCACCAGCCATCATAGCTGAGCGGCTCGGACAGTTTCACATAGGAGCGGCCCATGCCCATATTGTCATCATAGATGCATGGTCAATCGGTCTCGCCCGCGATCCGGGTGCGGTACCCGGCGTTCAGCGTGTGGTACCAGATGTTGAGCTCGGCCGCGGGCATTGAGCTGACCGTGCTGATGAAATCGACCAGCCCGGCGGTGACCGTAACGATATAGTCGTTCGCACCAATACTGTCGAACGCGGGCATCTTATAGTTCGGCAGATCGGTTGTGTCCGCCCATAGCCCGAACCCCGAATGCGCATAGCCGGTAATCGCATTCTGCCCGCGCGCCCATTCGAGTACGGGCGTGTTCGATGTTGGCCATTGTTCGATCCTGGTCGTGCCGGGGTAATCCATCCCCTCCATCTGCAGCAGCACGAGATGCCCACAATGCGACGAGGGGAAGCCCGATACTTCGAGATCGTAATGCAGCCGGTGCTGCGGCCGCGACACCGGATCGTCATGGCCGCTGAAATTGCGTTTCTGGACGTAGAAGCCCGGTCCCCAGGTTAGCACTGCGCCGATATTGATCGCTTCGCCCGCAACTTGCGGGATCATCACCGATGGGGGCACGCCTTCTTCGGGCGCATCATAATGCGAACAGCCGGCCGCATGGATGTGGTGGTCGCCCGAGTAATAGCCATGGGTGCGCGGGTCGATCCAGCGTTCGAGCTTCACCGCCCAGCGTGTTGCCCCATCGGCCAGCACCGTCCGCTTGTCGCGCTGGAGGAGATATTCGGGACCGCGCGCAATCTCGACCTCGTACTCGCCCGGCAGCAGCGTCAGCGTCTCGCTATCGGTCCGATAGACCTTCTTCTGGAAATACAGGTCGGGCAGCGCCCGCTTGGTCTGCGCCGGATAGATGCGGCCAAGCTTGTCGCGAACGAGCAACGAACAGGTCGTCAGCGCGTCGTCGATGTCTTTGATCGACAGCACGACCGTCGCGGCCGGCACGATCTGAAAGGCGATACTGGCATAGCTACGATCACCGATATCGCCAGTGCCCGGCCCGATATTGGCGAACAACCGGGCAGAACGACGCCCGGCGTCGCGCGCGTATAGCGCAAAAAAACGATAGTCGACCGGCACGGGATCGAGCGTAGCTGTGAGGGGTGCATCATCGTTGACGTCGATGTCGAGCCAGCGCTCCACCATATCGCCCATCGTCACCGGTGTGCGGCTCTGCCCGCCATCGGTGCCGCTATGGTTATGACCCTCGGGGTAGCGATTGTTGGCTGGGATGCCCTGTGGGCTGGTGACATCGACCTTACCGGGCACCAGCGACGGATTGTCGACCCGCACCAGAAAAGCCCGCCAACCCGATTGTGCAAGCTGCGGCGCGGCGGCGCCTTGCTTCACCGATACCCGCGCCTCGGGCGAAATCGTCGCGATCAGCAGCGTGCGGCGGTCGAACAAGGTCAGGGCGGCGGCAACGGCTGCGACCGTATCGCCACCAGCGGCGAATGTCTCAATCACGGCGATATCGCCCGGCGCGAAGGGCTCGCCGAGCCTAGCAGCGGTCGCGATGATCCGCCGCGCCTGTTCCAGCATTGATTGCGCAAAACCGGGGTCGATTGGCTTGCCTTGGGCGCGTACCGGCATTGCTTGCGTCGCAAGGAGCGTTACCCCGACTCCGATGGCCGTTCGCCGGTCGATCGTCATTCCCGCACCTTCTCAGCTCCAGACAGCTTGAGAATACCACCTGCCATCAGGTCGCTATAAGCGATTGACCGTGTCAGCGGCTTGCCGTTGATCGTGCTGTTACCTGTGCCGGGGAGGATGCTGAGGGTCTTGCCGCGCGGTAGCCTGATCGTCGCGCGCGCGACCAGCGGTTGCCCGAGGACGAAGCTGCCGCTGGCCGGGTTCACGGGATAGACACCGAGTGTGGCAAAAACGTACCACGCGCTCATCTGCCCACAATCGTCATTGCCGGTGATGCCGCCGGGTGTGTCCGCATAAAATCTGGTGGCGATCTCGCGGACAAGCTCGGGCCCCCGCACTGGCCTATCGCTATAAGCATAGAGCCAGGCGACATGATGGCTGGGTTCATTGCCATGGGCATATTGGCCGATCAGCCCCTCCTGACCGAGATAGGCAAATTCGCCCTTGCCCGTCAGGCTGAAGAACTGATCGAGCATCGCGGTGAAGGCGCGGCGTCCGCCCATTCCCTCGATCAGCCCTGGAACGTCGTGCAGCGCGGGCGTCCAGCTATATTGCCAGGCATTGGCCTCGGTATAATCACCCGGATTGTTAAGCGGCGATGTTGGCTGAACCGGATCGAATGGGGTGCGCCACCGGCCGCTACTGTCCTTGCCGCGCATCAGTTTCGTGTCGGGATCAATTAGCGTGCGATAGCTTCGCGCGCGCGCGCCAAAGCGTTTGGCTGCAGCGGCATCGCCGAGCATCGTCGCCATTTTCGCGGTGGCTGCATCGCCGATCCCGGCCTCCAGCGTGCGCGAGACCGCTTCGTTCGAAAGCTTGTTGGTCGGGTAATAGCCGTAGCCGTCGAACAGGCTCCACTCCGATTGGGCGTGATCGATGGTCGAGGTTGCGATCATCGCGGCGAGCGCCTCACGCCCGTCGAACCCGCGAAACCCCTTCGCCCAGGCATCGGCAATGACCGGCAGTGCGGGATCGCCGATCATCGTATTGGTCTCGCCACCCCAGATTGGCCAGAGCGGGAGCGTGCCGGCAGCTTTGGCATGATCGAGCAGGGTCAGGACGAAATCATCAACCCGCTCAGGGATCAGCAGCGTGTAGAGCGGGTGCGCCGCGCGGAAGGTGTCCCACAGCGACAGCGTCGAGTAATAATGCCGTCCGCGCGCCTTGGCGATCTGCCTGGTTGGCCCGCGATAGCGCCCATCGACGTCGGAGATCACGCACGGTTGCAGGAACAAATGGTAGAGCGCGGTGTAGAAAATCCGCTTGGTGCGCGCGTCGGCGTCGATCGTGACACGCCCGAGCAGCGCCTCCCACTCGGCATTCGCGGCGCGCGCGACGGCGTCGAAATCCCAGCCCGGCAGTTCGGCCATATTGGCGCGCGCGCCGGCGACATCGGTAGTCGACACCGCAACCTTGGCGTGGAGCAACGCACCCGCGCCAAGATCGAACCCAAGCAGGTAACGCGGGGCCTTGGTCGATGGCAGCGCGCGAACTTCGGCAACCGGATGATCGAATTCCAGCGCAAAGGCGATCGTCCGCTTGGTCCAGTTGGTAGCGGTGATGCTGCCTTCGGCACCGGTCGCCGTCGTCCGCACCGAGGCGGAATCGACGGGATCCTTAGTCAAGAATTGCAGACGGTGTTCGGTATCGACCAGCGCCCACACGCGCCCGGCACGCGCGAAGCGATAGCGGTGGAAGGCGACACGCAGGCCGCAAGTGAGCTCCACCGAGGCACCATTGTCGGCGAGCCTGACCGCATAGTAGCCGGGCCGTGCGACCTCGCTCGCCTTTTCATAGTGACTGGCCAGATCGTCGCGCGGATCGAGCACAGGCTGGAGCAGGATATCGCCAAGCTCGGGAATGCCGGTCCCGCTCGCACGCGTCTGCGAAAATCCCATGATCTTCGGCGCGCGATATTGATAGCCGCTGGTAAACTCCCAGCCGCTACCGGCATTGTCAGGGCCGGGCTGGACCATGCCGAACGGTCGGCTGGGACCAGGGAAGCAGTGCCCGGTGCCGTCGGTCCCGATGAACGGATCGACGAAGCTGGTCAGGCTGCCAGGCGTCTGCGTGCGCGCGAAGCCCGGGAGGGCAGGGGCCGCCAGCGCCGCGCCGAGCACGGTGCGACGATCGAGGATCACGCGGCTTCCCGGCGATAGATTACGGGATTGCCCGGCGTATCAATCACCGCGCCGACAGTGGCACCTGCGCACCATTTCGCCCAATCCTCTTGCTGCTGGGCGTTGGTCGGCTCGGCGAGTTTCATCTCGGCGTCCATGTAGATGACGGTCATCACCGATCGCGGCGTGGTTGACACATTTGGCCCCGCGCGGTGGAACAGCCATCCGGCGTGAAAGCTCACATCGCCGAGATCGAACGGCGCGTCGACGATCTGGTAGTTCTGTGCCTCCATGGCGGCCGTGATCGCCGCTTCGCTTTCGTCGGAGATTGGCAGGTCGCGGCCAAGCGGGCTGCGGTGGCTGCCGGCGTAGAAAGCCAGCGGCCCCATCCCGCGCGGCACGGCCTGAAGCGGAATCCACGCCGTCACCGAGCGATCGGACGCCATTGGCCAGTAATATTGGTCGGCATGGGCGGGCGTGATACCGCCGCCCGGTTCCTTATAGAGCGACTGGTCGTGGTAAAGCCGCACGCCATCGATTTCCATCAACTCCGCGGCGATCCGGGCGAGCGTCTTGCCGAATACGAAGTCGCGCACCGCCGTGCTTTCCTGCCACAGGTTCATGACCTGCAGAAAGGCGCGGTCATAGGTGGTGCGATCCGCCAGCGGCAGCGTCTGGGTGTTGAGCGCGATCGTCAGCCGAGTGATTTCGCGGCCATAATGCTCCAGCACATCGGGCGGCAGCACTTGCTTCAGATGCACGAAGCCCTGCTCGCGGAAGGCAGCGATCGTGGCGTGATCGAGCGGATAGGGGCGATCGAGATCGCTGGTCAGAGTCGTGGTCATGTCGCCAGGATAAGCCATCATCATTCCCCGTCGAAGCGGTGCCACTGGCGGCGCCTGGGTGAAAAACTGTCAGAATGTTGTCCGTCGTGGATCATTGGACCGGCACCGCCAGCAAGGCACTGTTCGGCGCTATCATCGTTGCGGCCGGATCGGTGCCGATCGCGATCAGCGTCTGCCAGCCGATCAGCATCCCGCCGCCGATCGCTTCATTGCCGAGATTGAACACGCACCGCACGCGCTGCGCGCCAGCGACCCGGTCGAACGCCAGCAGCGGCCCGGCGCTGTCCAACAGTGCGAGCGCGCCTTGTCGGAGTGCCGGATGGGCGCGCCGAAGCGCCAGCAGGCGCCGCGTCAGATGGAGCGTCGATGTGGGATCGCGCTCCTGCACATCGACGGCAAGGGCGGCGTGTTCGCCGCTGATCGGCAGCCAGGGTTCGCCGGTCGAGAAGCCAGCATGGGGCGCCGCTTGAGACCATGGCATCGGCGTGCGCGCGCCGTCACGGCCCAAGGTCAACGGCCAGTTGGTGATCGCCTCGGGATCGCGCAGCCGATCGAACGGGATGCTGGCCTGGGGGAGGCCGAGTTCCTCGCCCTGATAGACAAAGGCATTGCCGCGCAGCGCGAGCAATAATGCCATCGCAAGACCCGCGGGCATCGGTGTGCCATCGGGCGATTGCCAGCGCGACACCACGCGCGGCGCATCATGGTTGGAAAACGCCCAGGACGGCCAGCCTTCACCCGGCGCGCCGGGCCATTCGGCAATCGCCGCGCGGACCAGATCGGCGGTCAGGCGCGGCGCCGACAGGAAGGCAAAGCTATAGGCGCTGTGCAGCCGCTGAGTGTCGGCGGTATAGCTTTTCATCTCGGTCTGCGCCCATTCGCCGCCAATCTCACCGACCAGAAACGCGCTGCCATGCGCCTCGGCGAGCGCGCGTAGCCGGGCGAGAAAAGCCAGAATCTCAGGCTGCGACTGATTGTGCAGATGGCGCTGAAAATCAAAGGGCCGCGTGCGCGTGCCCTCGCCCGGGGGGAGCGGTGGATTATCGGTCAGCGCGCGGTCGTGCATCGCATAATTGATCGCATCGAGCCGAAACCCGTCGACGCCGCGTTCAAGCCAGAAGCCCATCACGTCGAGCAGCGCCTGCTGCACCGCTGGATGATAGCCGTTGAGCTGCGGCTGTTCGGGCAGGAAGTTATGCATGTAATATTGCTGGCGGCTGCCATTCCAGGTCCAGCCCGGGCCACCAAATACGGATTGCCAGTTATTCGGCGGCGATCCGTCGGCCTTGGCATCGGCCCAGACATACCAGTCGGCCATCGCATCATCGGCACTCGACTGGCTGGCGAGGAACCAAGGATGCTGGTTCGACGTGTGCGAAAACACCAGGTCGACAAGCACGCGCAGGCCGAGGTCATGTGCGCGCGCGAGCAAGGCGTCGAAATCCGCCAGCGTGCCGAACATCGGATCAACGTCGCGGTAATCGGCGACGTCATAACCGTAATCGCGCATAGGCGAGGTGAAGAAAGGGGATATCCACACCGCGTCAACCCCCAGCGAAGCGACATGATCGAGCCGTGCCGTAATGCCGGGCAGGTCGCCGATGCCGTTGCCCCTGCTGTCGGCAAAGCTGCGCGGATAGATTTGGTAGATCACCGCACCTTGCCACCATGGCGGGGTTTCCTCGGCGCGGGCAGCGGCGTCGGTCGTCATTCGGATCCTCATCCTGCCGCGCTGCGGGGCGGCTGACGGCTCTAACCACGCGGCCACCAGCATTGTCTTGCGCAAGCGGATCGACCACAAAATCCTGATAGTTTTTGGCAGAAGAAATGGCAGTCTGCGCGCCGGACGGCGGACGCGTCGGCGGCTATCGTCTTGCCAATGCGCGACTTGGCAATCGACAAGCGGCAGGGGAGAGGGAAAGCAGATGGCGTCGGCTGCGCTGCAATCGGCTTATCAGCGCGACGGCTTTGTCGTTGTGCCCAACCTGTTGAGCGCTGTCGACATCGCGACATTGCGCGCCGCGGCCAGTGCGGTGGCAGACCAGGACGTCCTCGCCATCCATTTCCCGCACAAGCTTTCCCCGGTGTTCCGCGCGATGATGCGCCACCCCGCGATCGTCGATGTGCTGACGGCGCTGATCGGCCCGGACGTCAAATCGATGCAGTCGATGTTGTTCGTCAAGCCCGCTGGCAAGCCCGGCCAGGCGTGGCATCAGGACGAGTATTTCCTGCCGACGCGCGATCGGTCGCTTTGTGGTGCGTGGATCGCGCTCGATGACGCGACAGTCGCCAATGGCTGCCTCTGGGCGCATTCGGGATCGCACCTGCCGGGCGTGCTATATCCGATGCAACCGCATGGCGATGCGCGCTTTGATGGCAGCGACGAGGCGCAGGATTTCCCCTACCCGCGCGAGGGCGGTCAGCCGCTTGAGCTGGCGGCAGGCGGCGGGGTGTTCTTCAATGGCTATCTGCTCCACCGATCGCTGCCCAATGTCGTGCGGTCGGGCACGCGCCGCGCGCTGGTGATCCATTATATGAGCGCGGCATCGCTCCTCCCCTGGAACCATGACGGCCACAGCCCGGCCGAGGATTTCCGTGACATCGAGCTGATCGCCGGCACCGACCCCTATGCCTGGAAGGGCGTTGCCGACCTGTCCCGCCCGTTCGTCCGCGCCGACGGGGCAGCGTGATGCTCACTGCGCAGCGCGACCGCACGCCTGCCTTTTACCTGTTGATCAGCCTGCCGGCGACCGCGATGGGCTTTGCCCTGTCGGTACAGATTTCAGTCCTCAGCTGGATGCTGTCGACCCGTTATGGGCTCAAAATCGATGAGATCGGGCTGGTCTGGGCGGCGGGTCCGCTTGCCGGGATCCTGGGCCAGGTGCTTGTCGGGGGACTGAGCGACCGCCTTTGGGTCTGGGGTGGACGGCGGCGGGTGTTCATCATCGGCGGCGGCGCGATGGCCGCGCTCGCGATGTTACTGCTCCCCGAAATCGGTGCGATTTCGCAGGGGCTTGGCCTAGCGGGTGTGTTTGGCGTCGCGATCACCGTGGCGCTGGCGCTCGACCTCGCCGTCAATGTCGGGTTCAATCCGACCCGCGCGCTCATAGCGGACGTCACCAGCGACGGCGCCGAGCGGACACGCGCCTATAGCTGGATGCAGGTCGTTTCGGGCAGTTTCGGGGTCGGCGCTTATGCGATGGGCGCGATTTTCGGCAATTACGTGCTGATCTATACCGCGGCTGCGCTGGTGATGCTGTTCGGCGTGGTGCCGTCGCTGCTCATCACCGAGCCACGAACCGTGGACCCGGTCGCCGCGACGAACGCCAATACCCGCCAGCTTTCCTTCCCGGCGATTGCCTGGACCTTGTCACCGATCTGGGCCTTGCTGGTCTACGACATCTATGGGCTTGGCGCGCAGGTGCTCGGGTTCGTCGAGACTGGCTATGCGGCGGAAGTCCTGTGCGCGGTGGCGACGCTGGCGCTGGTGGTCCATGCCTTTGTCGCCCGGCCCGACAGCGACAGCGCGTTCCGCCGGACGGTCGCCGCAAGCGCTTTGTGCTGGATCGGGGTGCAGCCGATCTTCGTGTATATGGTCAGTTTCCTGCAACAGCGGATGCCGACGCTCGACACGGTCGCGCTCGGGCAGACGACGTCGATCGCCTTTCTCGCGCTTAACGCCGTCGCCGCCGTCGCGCCGATCGGTCTCGGCACGGTCGCGCGCCGCTTTGGGCCGATCCCCGTGCATGTCGCCGCTGTGGCACTGATGGCAGCGGGATGTGTCGGCGTATGGCTGTTCGCGCACGCGCCGTGGCAGCTTTATGCGCTGATGGCGGTTTGCGGCATTGGCTGGGGATCGATAGTGAGCCTGCCGTTCGCGATCATGTCTGAGCGCGTCGATGCAACGCAGATGGGCCTGTTCATGGGCCTGTTCAATCTGTCGGTGGTGCTGCCCCAGCTCGTCACGAGCCTGGGCATCGGCCGCTTCGTCGCCGCTGTCGACGACAAGGGACTGGTGTTCGCGCTGTCCGGCAGCTTCCTCGCCCTTTCCGCATTGCTCTGGTTTTTCACCCGTGGCGCTCGCTTGCCATGATGAGGAGGATATCACCTGTGAAATCGACACTGATGACGCTCGCCGCTTTGCTTGCCGCGACGATGACCCCGCCAGCGGTTGCTGCACTGCCTGCTGCGCCCGCCGCAGTCGATCCGCTCGATGATGCCGTCGTTTATCACATCTTCCAGCGCAGCTTTCGCGACAGCAATGGCGACGGGCATGGCGACCTGAACGGCATCACGGCCAGCCTGCCCTATCTGCAATCGCTGGGCGTCACCGCGATCCTGCTGACACCGCTCTATCCCTCCCGCGTCTATCACAATTATTTCGCGACCAGTTTTGAAGGCATCGACCCCGCTTACGGCACGATGGAGGATTTCAGGCGGCTGGTTGCCGAGCTTCACAAGCGCAAGATGCGGATCTTCCTCGACATGGAATTCCAATATCTCGCCGAAGGCCATCCGTGGTGGACGGCGGCGCTGGCCGACCGATCGTCCCCCTATGCCGATTACATGCTGTGGGATGACCGCGCAAAGGGCGTGGCCGAGGAAGGCCCTTTCGGCCTGCGTGAGATCGTCAACTTCAACAAGGACACGCACGGCGTGACGACGGTGGCGATGAAGGCCCCGGCGGTGCGCGCCTATTTCGATCGCTACCTTCACGACTGGGTCGACCCCAACCGCGACGGCAAGTTCGACGACGGTGTCGATGGCTTCCGGCTCGATCACATGATGGACGATCTCGACGGAAAAGGACTGCTGACCAACCTGTTCACCGAATTCTGGAAGCCCGCGTTCGACAAGCTTCGGCGCATCAATCCGCAGCTGGTGTTCGTCGCCGAACAGGCCGACTGGGCCGATTATGGCGAGGGCTATCTGAAGCGCGCCGACACCAGCGCAGTGTTCGCGTTTCCCATCCACGCGGCGATCCGCAAATTCGACAAAGCAGCGCTGGTGGCCGCGATCGAGCGCACGGCGGCGCTGACCCCGCCCGGCAAGCATCAGTTCGTCTTTGCCGAGAACCACGATGTCAGCCGGATCGCGTCCGACCCGGAAATCACCCCCGAAAAGCTGCGCACAGCGGCCGCCTTCGCCTTTTTCCTCAAAGGAACGCCAATCCTCTATTATGGTCAGGAGCTCGGCATGCGCGGCGCGAACGACAAGGGTTATGACAGCGACGAAAGCGGCATCCCGGTGCGGGAGGCGTTCAAATGGGCGGCCGTTGATACCGCGCCGGGCCAGGCGATCTGGTATCGACGCCCCGGCGAACGCTTCTGGGACCAGCGCTTCGCCCGTGATTATGACGGCACCTCGGTCGAGGAGCAGACCGGGCGGCCGGGCTCGCTGCTGACGCGCTATCGCACGCTGGCGGCGCTGCGCCGGGCGCACGCGGCGCTTCGCACGGGCACGCAGCGCGTGCTCGACACTGCGCCGGGGCTGCTCGCGGTCGAGCGCAGCGGTGATGGCGAGCGGTTCGTGATCGTCACCAACCTGAGCGCCGCCATGATCGACTATAGCGGACCAGGGGCGGGCCAGGCCGATCTGATCGCGGGCGGCGGTACCCGGCTGCGGCCATGGCAGACGATTTTGTTGCGCTTGCCCGATACCGGGCGATAAGCGCGCCGTCGCCTTGCTAGCCAAGGACAATACTGTCATAAATTTGCGCGATGGTGATGCAGCCGATCTGCGAGCCGGTCGACTTGCCGATCGGCATGACCGCGCTGGTGGCCCAGGTTAGCATGCTGGCCGGGTCGCCGCCGCCGGCTCGACTGCTGCATTTCCATGATGTTGCCGAGATTGTTCTGTTCGGCGCGACGCATGGCCGCCTGTTCTGCGAAGGGGAGAGCTTCGCGATTCTGCCGGGATCGGTCGTGTTCGTGCCCAGCATGCGCTATCACGATTATCTCTTTGGCGACGGCGCAAAGCAATGGACGCTGATCCAGGTCGAGCCTTATCTGGTCGAACAGCTGGCACGTCAGGGGGATAGCAGCACGCTGTCGCGCCCGCTTTGCGTGGCGCCCGATCGGGCAACGGCCGGGCGCTTGCACATGCTGGCCGGATGGCTGGCGGAGGTAGCGCGCATCAATGCAGCCGACCCGTTGATCGATCGTATCGTCGGCCTGATCTTAAGCGCGCTGGTTCGGCTGCCCGCCAGCAGCGGTGAGCGGATCGCTGATGCAGGCGCGCATCTGTCGCGCTTCCTCCCCGTGATTGATCGGCTCCGCCAGACGCCCGGCGCGCGGCTGACGCTCGGCCAGGCGGCAACCCTGTGCCATGTCTCGCCAGCCTATTTCTCACGCCGCTTTGCTTCTGTTTTCGGCTGCGGCTTCGCCGATTATGTGACGTCTTACCGTCTGCACGTCGCCTCGCGCCGGATCGCGACAACGGCTACGCCTTTGTCGGAAATTGGCTACGATCTGGGCTTTTCGTCGCATTCCCATTTTACGGCGCGCTTTCGCGAGCGTTTTGGGATTGCTCCGCGCGAATATCGCAAACGAGTGGGGATGGCCTTGACCGCGGATTTCAGACGGCAAGCGCCGACGAAAACCCACCCAAGCGCGAAATGCCACGAAATTTCAGACCACGCCAAACCCAGAGTATGAATGAACGGGGCGTTCCAGGAAACGGCAGGGGTGGCGCGAATGGCAACAATTGGGTTTCACTGCCCTCGCACAACGACGGCAGCAGTCGATCTAATTCATGCCCTTACGGGATGCTTGCTTGAACGTCTGCTCACGCGCAGACCAGCCGTTCGCTCGTAATTGACAAATCCAGCTGCAGTGGAGACCTCTGTGTCCAGCTAGCGAGCGCCGCCCTGCATTGCACTCATATTCTCGGGTGATGGGGCCGCGCCAGACGTGGAACGGCTCATCATCGACAGCATCGCCCGTCTTGGCGACGTAAAGATGCACGAGACGCTTGAGGCGCGGATCGAGGCCTTGGAGGCGGCGAGCGATGCCCGAGCGTAAAGTGGAATTAATTGCACCTCGGTCGCGCCGGTCGGCGATGCGAGCGGCAGCGGTGCAATTGACCCAATCCTCCCACTGACGTGACTTCCGGATCGAAGCGAATGGCTGTTAGCACGGCTTCGGCTATCCTCTGGTACCCCATTGGTACCCAGCTTCTCAGCTTTCGCCGTCAAACACCTCTAAGTCATTGAAATATGCTGGACGCACTTGGGCTCGAACCAAGGACCCGCTGATTAAGAGCGGAGCTTTGGAC
>CAZXBM010000005.1:0-101052 GCA_964638495.1 uncultured Stakelama sp.
AGCCGCCGCCCACATGTCCCTTCATCTAAACCGACAATGTCAAAGAGCGCAAAAGGCCGACGCTTTCCCGTTCCCCTTTTTGAGTGGGGGCGGGCTAGCGCCGAAATTTCGATGACCGCGGTGGCAAACCGTGTGGTTCGTCGCTGCGGTGGAGTGGCTTATATGGGGGGCTCCAACACCCGTCAACGCCTTTTTGCAATTTTCTTACAATGAAGGCTGTAGCCCGCAGAAATCCTAGGGTTTACGGCTCCGTAAGCAGTTTGCGGCATAGGCTTTTGCCATGGAATCGGTCGAATCTACTCCGAATCGCGAGTCGGAATCGCTAGGCGAACAGGTCCGCAATGCGGTCATCTGGCGCTCGGGCAGCCAGATTCTCGCGCAGATGGTGCAATGGGCGGCGACCTTCCTCGTGATTCGCATTCTGGCGCCGTCCGATTACGGCCTGTTTGCCATGGCCCAGGTGATTCTCGGCCTGCTGAACATGCTCAACGGCTATGGCCTGGCGAGCGGGCTGATCCAGCAGAAGGAAGTGACCCGGCTCCAGATCCGGCAATTGTTTGGCATGCTCATCCTCGTCAACGTCGTGCTGGCCAGCATTCAGCTCGCGCTCGCCCCGCTGGTCGCGACCTATTACCGCCAGCCAATTGTGGCGGACATGCTCCGCATCCAGGCGCTGCTGTATCTGACCACGCCCTTCATCGCGCTGCCCTACGCCTTGCTGTCGCGATCGATGGAGTTTCGCAAGCAGGCCAAGGTCAACATCATCGCGGCCTTTGCCGGTGCGGCGGCCGCTCTCGGCGGAGCGCTCGCGGGGTGGGAAGTGTGGACGCTCGTCACCGCACCATTGGTATTGTTCGCGACCCGTGCGGTGGGCATGACGATCGCCGCCCGATCACTGATGTGGCCGAGCTTCGATTTTCGGGGAGCCGGGCAGCTCGCGCGCTATGGCGGCGTCATGGCGGTCGGTCAGCTCTTCTGGTTCGTCGAGAGCCAGGCGGATGTGTTCATCGCGGGGCGCAGTTTTGATCCCCATCTGCTCGGCATCTACACGACCAGCCTGTTTCTGACCCAGATCTTCGTGGCGAAGGTCGTGCCGCCGCTTAACGAGATTGCCTTTTCCGCCTATGCGCGGATTCAGCATGACGATGCGGCTGTGGCGAGCGCGTTCGCGCGCAGCGTTCGGGTCATCATGACGGCCGCCCTCCCATTTTACGTTGGGCTTGCCGTAACGGCCGAGCCACTGGTGTTGACGATGCTGGGACAGAAATGGGCAGAGGCAATGCCGGTCGTCCGCGTTCTGGCGCTCGCCATGCCGTTCATGACGATCCAGGTGCTGTTGTCGCCCGCCTGCGATGCGCGCGGTCGCCCCGGCATCAGCGTGCGCAATGGCGCGACCGGTGCGGTGCTGCTCACCATCGCCTATCTTGTGGGCGTTCAATGGGGCGTGATGGGCCTCGCCTGGTCGTGGCTGGTGGCATATCCGGTCTATCTGGCGCTGAGCCTTGAGCGATCACTGCCCATCATCGGCGTGTTGCCGCGCGACATGTATGCCGCAATCGCGCAGCCGCTAGTCGCGGCCCTAGGCATGGGCGTGATCGTCATGCTGGGCGATATGCTGCTGCCGCCCCTACCACCGGTGGCCCGGCTCGCCGTGCTCATCACGCTGGGCGCGGCGACCTATGTCGGTTGGATCGGCGTGTTCGCACGCCCGATGATCACCGAGTTGCTCGCCATCGTCCGCGGTCGGCCGCTCGCCACCGCCTGACCATCAGGCCGTCTGAATGTAATCGCGCATCGCCGCCGCCTCGGCCTCGATCCGGTCGATCCGGTATTTGACGAGATCACCGATCGACACGACGCCGATGATTTGCCCATCCTCGACGACGGGCAAATGCCGGATGCGTCGCCGCGACATCAGCGAAAGCGCCCCGATCACCGAATCACCGGTGCCAACCGTAATGGCAGGCGCGGTCATCACATCGCCCACCGTTCGGGCGAGCGCATCGACGCCGTGGCTCTGAAGGGCGTGGATCACATCACGCTCGGAAAAAATGCCGGCAATGCTTTGCCCATCCATCACTGGCAGCGCGCCGATGCGGCGCTGCGCCAGCAGGCTTGCTGCCTCCATCACGCTTTGATCGGCGGTGACGGACACCACCTCCCTACCCTTGCCGCTCAAAATCGCTGCTATCGTCATGGCTCTATCCTCTGCAAGAATTGCTCGCTTGGGCGAGTCTTTATGGGCTTGAGCCTTTCACGTTTTCGCGCCAATTGAAAGCAATGCCGACTGTACCGCCCGGACTGGACGACCCTGACTATGCGGCCTTTGCCTGGGCGCGCTACCGGCTGATCATGCGCTGGATGGCATTGGCGACGATCTTGATCGTTGGCGGCGCGGTGCTGCTGCTAGATTTTGCCTATGGCCCGCTGTCCTGGGTCGCCATCGCCGCCGCAATCGGGGGCTTTGGCGGCACGGTAATGCTGACGGCGGCGTTGATGGGGCTGGTGTTCCTGAGTTCGGGCAGCGGCCATGACGAACGCGTCAAGGATATCGACTGAGCGCTGGTGCCTAACGGTTCCGGCGAATCGCATAATCCAGCGTCGCGGTGCCATTGGCCGGCACGCTGACCGCCCAGAGCGCCTTGCCATCGCGCTTGCCGAGTTTGGCAGAAGCGGTCAGCCGCCCGTCGGTGGGCATGAACGTCGCCTCAAAGGCGATGGGCCAGGGATTGGCGTTGATCACGGTCAGCCGGTAGCCCACTCTACGGCCCTGTCGGATTATCTCGTCTGTATCGGCGGTAACGCTCGGGCTTTCCCCGAGCTTGAACTCGACATCCTCGCCGATCGCCTTGTCGTCGGTGGCGCTTTCGCCGACCAGGATCGGGCGCCCGCCCACCGCCTCGAACACCGCCGCCTGACCGGCCGGGAGCGGCAGGCCAAGCCCGGCTTCGGGGCGGTTCTTGGCCCGGATCGTCATGACGGGCGCCGCCACATCGCCCTCCTCGACATCGCTTGCGTAGACGATAGCGACGGGCACCGATTCCTTCGACAGCAGGCCGACCTGCTTTTGTGCCTTTGACGCCACGGTAACGAGATCGGCGATCCGATAGAGCTTGAAGTCGCCCAGCTCCTCCTGAACGGCCTTTCGGGCGCCAGTAACGATGACGTCCGCGGCCGATTCTCGCATTAACATCCCCATCATCGCAGGGGCTGGCGGCGGTGGCGGCGGAGGCGGCGGCGGTGGTGGTGGCAGGCCGGGCAAGGCGAAGTCGCTCGGCCAGCACTGCAGGCGCAACTCGCCCGATCCGAAATCGCCGAACTCGGGCGTCGATTCGCGGTTCGGCTTGCCGGCGATCACCTGCGTGCCGGCCTGCACGAAGCTCGTGACATCGCTCGAGGCGAGCGTCACCCAGGCGAAGATGTCGGCGCTTTCACCGCCCGGCAACAGCCGGATGACATAATCGGCCTGCCAGTCGAACCCGCCGGCGAGATAAGAAAGCGTGATGGTCGTGGTGCCGGCCACGGCGCTGTCGACTTCGATCGACAAGGTGGGCTTGGCGGAAAGCCCCTCGGGCACGCCTTCATAAAGGATCGTCTCGGGCAGGCCGGTGCAGTGCAGCGCCTCCACCCCGCCGCCAGTTTGCAGCACCGCCGCACCGTCCGCGCCTGAGCGGATCGTCGCCTGTTCCTCGGTGATCTTGCCCGTCGCCTTGTTGGTGCGGCGGATGATGACACGGCGACCGAGCGCGCGATCATAGAGGCTGCGGGCTGAAAGCAGATCGGCATCGAGGTTCTTCTCGCGCACCCCCCGCGACAAACCGCCGATGATCGCGCTTTCGGGGAAGATGTTACCCGCCACGCCCTCGAACCGGATCGTCGTCCGCCCGGCGGGCAACGTGACGGTGCGCTTCTCGGTGACAAGCGCGTAGCCCTCGGGATCGTTGCGATCGATTGCGGTCTCCGCATCACGGTCGGGCGCGCGGTAGATGGTCACCGATACCGCCTCTGGCCCTGCAGACGTCACCACTTGCTGCGCGGCAACGGGCGTGCCCGGCGCAAGCGCGATCAGGATAGCGAGGGCCAGCAGCCCGCGCATGACGATCAATACCGCGTGTCGAAGGAAACGGTCAGCACCGTCTCGCCATTGGCGGGCACCGGCACATACCAAACGCGCTCATCGGCTGAACGCTGATCGCCCGGCAGGCTTTCCACCGGCACCCGCGTATCGTGCCAGTAATTGTCGAGACCACCCTGGGCCACGTCCACCGTCACCGGCTCGGGCCGGGCATTGGTGATGCGGTAGCTCATCGTCGTGCGGTAATAGGTGACGGCGCGCTCCACCTCCACGACGCGCGGCTTGCCGCCATCCTTGGTGATGCGGTACTTGCCCGTTCGCTCCCATTCGTCGCTCAGGATCTTCTCGCGCTTTTCCAGCGTCGGCTTGACCTTCACGTCAAAGGCCTGGCCGGTCCTGATCGCCAGCGTCGACCCCATCGGCGTGTGACCGATATTGTTCTCACCGATGAACTGCGGCTGGCCCTTGGCGTCGCGCACATAGATGCGCACCGTGCCGGCGGGCAGTGCATCGCCCAACCCGCCCGAGCGGGAACTGGAAAAGGTCAGCACAGTAAAGACGCTCTGCGGATCGTCCTGCGCCTGCAGCCAGCTGTTGTAATAGGCATAGATTTTGCGGGCCGGGACAGCGTTGACGCTGAGGAAGCTGACCTGCTTCTGCTGGTTGGCGGCAAGCGTGGTGCGCGCGCCCAATGGATAAAGATAGAAATCGCCGAGCCGGGCGCGGTCCGCCGTCTCGGTGCCGGCACGCGTGCCGGGCGCATAGCCGTTCTGCCCCTGCCCCATGCTGCCGGGGTTGCCCGCGACCAGCACCGTATCGGCATTCACGAAGCGCGTGCCGCCGTTATTGCGCAGCGTCACCCAGCCCTGCACGTCGATGACGCTTTTCACCTCATCGAACAAAGCGACATAATCGGCATTCCAGCTGAAGCCGCCGGTCAGGTAGCTGATCGTGACGGGCCGGGGGCCTGCCGATTGGGTATCGAGCGTCACTGACAATGTCGGCCGCGCGCGCAGATTGGGCGGCAGCGACGCGAACACCACGCGCACCGGCAGGCCATCATCGCGCAATATCTCGATCCGGTTGCCGATCTGCAGGACGACGCCATCGTTGGAGGCGAGCACCTTTGCCTGCTCGCGCGTCTCCGCCCCCGTCGCCGGATTGGTGCGGACGATGGTGATGGTCTGGCCGACCGCCTTTTCCATCAGCGCTTCAGGGCTCAACAGGTCATAGTCGTAATTCTGTTCGACGATCGTCGTGCCAGCCGCGCTCAACCGCACGGTCGCAGGTCGGATCTGCGTCGAGACGTCGGGAAAATCCTGACGCGAGACGCCCGCGGGCAGGTCAAGCTGGCGCGTATCCTGCACCAGCGCAGTATCGTTGTTGTAAATCGTGACGGCGACGTCACCCTGGGCGGATTTTTCGGGCACGCTCTGCGCCACGGCAAGCGCGGGGAGCATGGTGGCTGCCCCCGACAGGACCGTCCTCAACCCGAACCGCATGGCAGCCTCTCCTCCGGTAGCGTGCGGACCATGCTAGAGTCGCGCGCTGAAGGGTCAACCGCCAAACATGGCAGCGATCGGCCAAAACCGGCCGGTCGCCCACCCATGCTTATTCGGCGGCGGAGGTTTCGCTTGATGCAGTGCGGCGCCGGCGACGCGGCTTTTCAGCTGCCGGTTCGTCATCGGTGGTGACTGCCGAAAGGCTCAGCGACGGCGGCAGCCGATCGGCATCGATCGCGATCCGGTCTTCGGGTGCTGCTGACTCCACCGGCGTCACGCGGCGCGGTCGACCGCGGCGTGGACGCTCTGCCACATCGGCGGCCGGAGCTGGCGCGGGAGCGGCCTTCGGCTCGATCTCTGTGCCATCTTGCTCGCTACGGTCGCTGTCCGCCTGATAGCGGCGCGGCTGGCGATCACTCGTATCGCGTTGGCCGTTGGGGCGATTGCCCTGGAAGTCGCGATTGCCACCATCACGATTGGCGCCATCACGATTGGCATCGCGGCCATTGGCGCGGTTACCATCGCGGGGTTGGTCGCGATTCTGGTCCCGATTGCTGTCACGGTCTCTGGGCTGCTCGCGGTTGCCGTCACGGCCCTGGTCGCGTCCTTCGCGGTTCTGGTCGCGATTACCGCCCCGGTCGCTGCGATCCTGCTGGTACGGATCGACCCGGTCGTCGGTCATGGCCTCGCTATTGCCGTCGAAATCATCCTCGCCATCGTCATCGAACTGGTCGTTGGCGTTGCGGCGCGGCTGGTTTTCTTCAAACCGCGAGCGGGTCTCTGCCAGCACACGGAAATAATGGTCGGCGAACTGCAGATAATATTCGGTGTTGACGCGGTCGCCCTGCATTTGCGCATCGCGCGCCAGCGTCTTATATTTTTCCAGCAGCTGCGCCGCGTTGCCGCGCGCGCGATTATCGATGCGATTGCCGTTTTCAGGGCCACGGCCCGGATTACCACCTTGTGAGCGCTGCCCACCGCGACCGCGACGGCGGCCCGCTTGACGATTGTTGATCAAGTCCTGTTGTCCTCGTGCCCTAAAATCAAACCCGGCGAAGCTCCGTGAATGCGGATGCATGCCCTTCGGCGCGTCCGCCCCTTTTTGGCCAAGGGCGAATGCGTCTGCCACGGCCACCGGACGACAGCGGCTTCATGACGAAGGAACTTGGGCAACCGCCCGTTTTCAACAGCTTGAG
Organism: uncultured Stakelama sp.; assembly: GCA_964638495.1. GTDB lineage: Bacteria > Pseudomonadota > Alphaproteobacteria > Sphingomonadales > Sphingomonadaceae > Sphingomonas. The sequence goes on from CAZXBM010000005.1 coordinate 6,774, forward strand.
TTGAAAGCGCGTGCCCCTTTCCGCTCAATAGCGAGTGTCAGCGCATTCTCCAAGCGGAATTATGTGACGGAATCCTTGCAAATCATGAAACGACCAGCGCGCGCGGGTGATTTGCCAGATCGCGCCGAACGGTCGCGCTGAGCCCGGTGGTCTCGACCAGCGCCGCAACGGCCGCCGCCTGGCTGTAGCCGATTTCCAGCACGGCAATGCCGCCTGGGGCGATCAGGCGCGCAAGATCGGGGATGAATGCCCGGTAATCGTCGAGCCCGTCCGTACCCGCAAACAGCGCCTCGGCCGGTTCATGGGCGCGTACCTCGGCCGGCAAATCGTCGTCGATCGCGATATAGGGGGGATTGGCGAGCACCAGATCGAACCGTTCCGTCACCCCTACGGCCCAATTGCCCTCCCGAAATGCCGCTCGGTCCGCCAGCCCCAGCGCCTGCGCGTTGCGGCGGGCATAATCGAGCGCGGTGGGCGATCGATCGATCCCGATCCCGGCCGCTTGCGGCCACTGCGCCAGCGCCGCCAGCAATAGCGTGCCTGGGCCCGTCCCCAGATCGAGCACGCGCGCGGGGCCGGTCCTGCCGAAGTGGCGGACCGCCGCCTCAATCAGCGTCTCGCTGTCGGCGCGCGGCACCAGCACGCCGGGGCCGACCATCAGGTCGATCGTCCAGAACGCACGGCTGCCCGTGATATAGGCGATCGGCTCATGCTGCAGGCGGCGGGCCACCAGCCCATCGAAGGTGATCGGCGCGGGATCGTCGAGACGGCGGAGCAACAGCTCTTCACGGGCCACGCCCATGGCATGCGCCATCACCAGTTCGGCATCGAGCCGGGGCGTGTCGCTGATCTCGGCGAGGGCTCGGGCAGCAGCAGCAAGAGTGGGTCTAACTCCCTCTCCCCCCCGGGGGAGAGGGTTGGGGAGAGGGGCAGTACCGGGCGATACCGCTTGTGGCTGCCCCTCTCCCAACCCTCTCCCCTGAAGGGGAGAGGGCTTCTGGAAGTCACCCATCCAGCGTCGCCAGCCGCTCCGCTTCGTCTTCGGCGATCAATGCACCGAGCAGATCGTCCATTTCGCCCTGCAATATTTCCGGCAGGCGGTGGAGAGTCAGGTTTATACGATGATCGGTGACGCGGCCCTGTGGGAAATTATATGTCCTGATCCGCTCCGACCGGTCGCCCGAGCCGACCATTGACTTGCGCGCGCCGGCCCGCTCGGCGTGGAGCCGCTCGCGTTCGGCCTCGTAGAGGCGGGTGCGGAGCACCTTCATCGCCTTGGCCTTGTTCTTGTGCTGCGATTTTTCGTCCTGTTGGATCACGGTCAGCCCGGTCGGGATATGGACGATCCGCACCGCCGAATCGGTGGTGTTGACCGATTGGCCACCGGGGCCCGACGAGCGGTAGATGTCGATCCGCAGATCCTTGTCGTCGATCTTCACATCGACCTCCTCGGCCTCGGGCAACACAGCGACGGTCGCGGCGGAGGTGTGGATACGCCCGCCTGCCTCGGTCGCGGGCACGCGCTGCACGCGGTGGACGCCGCTTTCAAACTTCAACCGCGCGAACACGCCCTGCCCGTTCACGCTGGCGATGACTTCCTTATAGCCGCCAAATTCGCCGGGGCTCGCCGAAATCAGCTCGACCCGCCAGCCCTGATTATCGGCATAGCGCTGATACATGCGGAACAGATCGCCCGCGAAGAGCGCCGCCTCGTCTCCACCGGTGCCGCCGCGAATCTCGAGCATCGCCGCGCGCTCATCGGCCGCGTCGCGCGGCAGCAACGCGAGCGCAAGCAAACGCTCGGCATCGGGCAGGATTTGCTTGATCTCGGCGATTTCCTCGCGCGCCATGTCGCGGATCTCGCCATCGCTGTCGGGCGCATCGACCAGCCCGCCCAGCACATCGAGCTCAGCCCGCAAGCGCCGCACCTCGTTCGCGGCCCTTACCACTGGCTCGAGCTCGGCATATTCCTTGGACACCGCGACGAAGCGGTCCGACGGCAGATCGCCGGTGGCCATCAACGCCTGGAGCTCATCCCGGCGCGCCGAGATTTGCGCGATGCGTTCGGGAGAGATGGTGGTCATCTTACCAGCCGATCCCCACCAAAGCCGTCACCCCGGGCTTGACCCGGGGTCCCGCTGCCTTGCCCCGCAGAGAAGAAGCGGGACCCCGGCTCAAGGCCGGGGTGACGGGGGTGTGGTGGCGCGATGGATTTCACGCCGGGGCGACGATAGGATGGCGAGGCCGCGGTCATTTGCCACCCCCCATCTCTACCGCTTCCCCGGCGAAGGCCGGGGCCCAGTTTCGAGCCGCCCGCTGCTGGGCCCCGGCCTTCGCCGGGGAAGCGAGATTGCGAAGCGCGACGATCTGCGCGATGCGTTCGGGGGAGATGGTTGTCATCTTACCAGCCGATCCCCACCAAGGCCGTCACCCCGGGCTTGACCCGGGGTCCCGCTGCCTTGCGCCGCCCGAAAGAAGCGGGACCCCGGCTCAAGGCCGGGGTGACGGGGGTTTGGAACGGCGCGGAGCGTTTCGGGGAGGTCATGGTCATGCCAAACCGACTTCAGAAAGCACTTCCTTCACCACATTGTGCTCGTCTTCGAAGCCAAACGATCGGAAGATTGGAGGAGCGCCGGGCTGAAAGGCGAGCAAAACCCTTGGCCCCAACCGAGCAGCCTTATCATGCCGCTTCCGGGGAGATCCGCTCGCCACAATCTCTGCCGACAATCCGCGGCGACGGATGCTTGCTAGAACGCGATATGCCTTGTGGATAGCCTCATCATATTCGACCGCTATCGCAACTTGTAGCTGTGGCGCGGCTTGCGCATCCACCAACATCGCCAGCCGCTCGATCCCCGCAGCCCAGCCGACGCCCGGAGTCGGATTGCCGCCCAAACTCTCGATCAGCCCGTCATAACGCCCACCGGCCAACACGGTCCCTTGCGCGCCCAGCCGATCGGTCACGAATTCAAACGCGGTGTGACGGTAATAATCGAGCCCGCGCACCAAGGTGTCGTTGCGCGTCCACGCTACGCCTGCCGCATCGAGCCCCTTGGTCACGCTCTCGAAAAACGCGCCCGCCTCGCTGGTCAAATACGCATCGATCCCCGGCGCGCTATCCGCAATCGGCCTGTCGCGCGGGTCCTTTGAATCCAAAATCCGCATCGGGTTCTTCGCCAGCCGCGCAATGCTGTCCGCGCTCAGCTCGCCGCGATGCGCCTCGAAATGCGCGATCAGCGCTGCACGCCACGCCTCACGCGTCTCGGCATCGCCCAGCGTGTTGAGCTGGAGCGTCACACCCTCGGCAATGCCCAGCTCGCGGATTAGCTGATCGGCGAACACCAGCAGCTCGACATCGGCCATTGGTTCCGCCGCGCCGATGATTTCGGCATCGATCTGGTGAAACTGCCGATACCGCCCCTTTTGCGGACGCTCATAGCGGAAGATCGGACCGTGGGTGACGATCTTGAGCGGGGTATATTGCTGCCAGCCTTCGGTGAGGAAGGCGCGCGCGATGCCGGCGGTGAATTCGGGCCGCAGCGTGAGGGAATCGCCACCGCGATCCTCGAAGCTGTACATTTCTTTGGAGACCACATCGGTCGTCTCGCCCAGCGATCTAGCGAACACCGCCGTCGCCTCAAACACCGGCATTTCCACCCGCTGGAAGCAGTAAAGTTTGCGAACGCGTTCAAACGCTTCGACCACGCGCGCAAAGCGCCGCTGGTCGTCGCCAAAGATGTCCTGGGTGCCGCGAATGCGGTTGGGCGTTTCTATCCGGGCCATTAATCGGCGGTTCTTAAGCGAGCAGGATGCCAAATGAAAGGCGTAGCTTGGCAAAAGCGCAATGTTGGTCCGCACGGCCATGGCTTCGTGCAACATTGCAATAACGGTGTATCGATTACAGCCGGATGCCGTCTGATCATGTGCAACAGGGATATCGGCGGCGCGATGCTTGGGTTAGCAAGCCTGGATGACCAAGAAGGCCGACGACACCCGCATCGGCAGGCGCCTTGCCCCGCCGCGCTTCCTGCTGTTTTGCGCTGCGCTGGCGATTGGATTGGCGGGGCTGATCCCGGCTTGGGGGCTGGCACAGGGCACGATGGCAGCATTTGATATTGCCGCTGCGTTATTTCTGCTGTCGATCGTGCCGCTGCTCGACAGCAAGGCGACGGAGATGCGCCAGCACGCAATGAACAACGATGCCAACCGGCTGCTGCTGCTGGCAATCAGCGTGGTCGTGACGCTGGTGATCCTTCTTGCCGTTGCCAGCGAAATGCCGTCGATGAAAAGCCCGGTGACGATCGCGCTGGTCGTCGTCACGCTGCTATTATCCTGGCTGTTTTCCAACATGGTCTGGGCGTTGCATTACGCCAATCTGTTCTACACCGGCGATGATGGCGGCAGAGACCAGGGTGGCCTGACCTTTCCCGAGTGCGCGGAACCAAATTACTGGGACTTCGTCTATTTCAGCTTCACGCTGGGGATGACGTTCCAGACATCGGACGTCGAGATCACGCGGACCGCGATGCGCGCGCATGTAACCGCGCACTGCCTGGCGGCGTTCATCTTCAACATCGGCGTGCTTGCATTTTCGATCAACGTATTGGGCGCAGGCTGAGGGACTGGACGCTGGCGACGCGCGCTGCTTTAACGCGCGGCTTCAACCATGTTTCTTTACAGTCAAGGTGTTCCTGATGATCCGCATGCTTTCCGCGACTGCCCTGCTGCTTGCCACGACTTCCCTCCATGCGGAAAATTCAAAGCCCCAGCCGGTGCCGCATGTCGACACCATTCCGGCGGCGCGCGACGTGCCCTATCCCGGCACGATCACCCTCGATATCGACGCGACCGACACCAAGCACGGCATCTTCCGCGTGAGGGAGAGCGTGCCGGTCGACAAGGCCGGGCCAATGGTGCTGCTGCTGCCCGAATGGCTGCCGGGCAATCACTCGCCCACCGGACAGATCGAAAAACTTGGCGGCCTGCGCTTCAGCGCTGGTGGCAAGACGCTGGCGTGGACGCGCGACCCGGTCAACATGTTCGCCTTTCACATCGACGTGCCGGAAGGCGCAAAGACCGTGAAGATCGAGCTGCAGTTTCTGTCGGCCACCACTGCTGCGCAAGGCCGGGTGGTCTCCACGCCCGATTTGCTGCGCCTGCAATGGCAATCAATGAGCCTTTACCCGGCCGGCTATTTCACGCGGCAGATTCCGGTCGAGGCGACGGTCACCTATCCCGATGGCTGGACGGCGGCCTCCGGCCTGCCCGCCAAGGCGACGGGCGCCGTCTATCGCTATGACAAGACCGATTACGATACGCTGGTCGATTCGCCGGTGTTGGCCGGGCGCTATTACAAGGGGTTCGCGCTGTCGCCGCGGGTGACGCTCGATACCTTTGCCGATTCGGCGGCCGAGCTTGCCGCCACGCCCGCGCAGGTCGATGCGCACAAGGCGCTGGTGACGCAGGCGGTGAAGGTGTTCGGCGCGCAGCATTACGACAATTACCATTTCCTGCTGTCGATCTCGTCGGAGCTGGGCGGGATCGGCCTTGAGCATCATCGCAGCTCCGAAGACGGTGTGGGGCTGGGCTATTTCACCGACTGGGCGGGCAATATGCCGGCGCGCAACCTGCTGCCGCACGAATATGCGCATAGCTGGGACGGCAAATTCCGCCGGGGTGCCGATCTATGGACGCCCGATTTCCGGACGCCGGTGCGCAACAGCCTGTTATGGGTATATGAAGGGCAGACGCAGTTCTGGGGCTATGTGCTGCAGGCGCGATCGGGCCTCGTGAGCAAGCAGGATACGCTGGATGGCTATGCGGTGATCCTGGCCGACGCGGAGGTAACGCGTGGCCGCACCTGGCGATCGCTGGCGGACACGACCAACCAGCCGATCATGTCCTATCGCCAGCCCCAGGCCTGGCAAAGCTGGCAGCGCAGCACCGACTATTACAACGAGGGCCTGCTGATCTGGATGGAGGTCGATTCGATCCTGCGGCAGCAATCAAAGGGGAAGAAATCGATCGATGATTTTGCCCTGGCCTTTTTCGGCATCAACGATGGCGATTGGGGCGAGGTGACCTACACCTTTGACGATCTCGTCACGACACTTGGCAATATCCAGCCTTATGACTGGGCGACGCTGCTGAAGACGCGGCTCGATGAAACCGGGGCGCCCGCGCCACTGGCGGGCTTTGCCGCCAATGGCTATCGGCTGGTTTATAGCGACGTGCCGACCACCTATTTCAAGGCGGTGGAAAAGGGGCGCAAACGCACCGATCTCAGCTATTCGATCGGCCTGGTGATGGGCAAGGACGGCGAGATTAGCTCAGTGGTCTGGGATAGTCCGGCTTTCAAGGCAGGGTTGAACGTTGGCGATTCGATCACAGCGGTTGGCGGGATGACCTATACGCCTGAGCGATTGAAGGACGCGATTACGGCTGCCAAGGGCAGCAAGGTGCCAATCACGCTGCTAACCAAGAATGGGGAGCGGATCGGCGAGACAATCATCGACTATCATGACGGGCTACGCTATCCGCACCTCGAAAAAATCGGCACCGGAGAGGGTGGCCTAGACCGGCTTTTGACCGCCAAATAGGAAAAACCATGCGTATCGACATGATCCCCACGGGCAAAAACCCGCCCGAAGAACTCAACGTCATCATCGAAGTACCGGTCGGCGGGGAGCCGGTGAAATATGAGTTCGACAAGGCATCGGGCGCGTTGTTCGTCGACCGCATCCTGCACACGCCCATGCGTTATCCCGCCAATTACGGCTTTGTGCCGCACACCTTGTCGCCCGATGGCGATCCGCTCGATGCGCTGGTCGTGGCGCGCTCGCCCTTCATCCCGGGTTGCGTGGTGCGGACCCGCCCGATTGGCGTGCTCAACCTGGAAGACGAGCATGGCGGCGACGAAAAGCTGATCTGCGTGCCCGTCGATACGACCTTTCCTTATTATACCGATGTCGGTGAAGGGACCGATCTGCCCTCGATCGTGCTCGCGCAGATCGAGCATTTCTTTACCCATTACAAAGACCTGGAGGCCGAAAAATGGGTCCGCGTCGGCAAATGGGGCGATGCGGCGGAAGCACGCCGGATCGTGATCGAAGCGATCGAGCGCGCCAAGGCGGCTGACAAGGCCGGTTAAGCCTTTTTACGGGGCTTGCGGGCCGGTGCCCGCAGCCCCGCGGCAATCGCAATCGCCGCCCAGTCGCGCATCGCATCGGCATCGTCATAGACATCATCGGGTGCGCGGCGATAGTTCATCGATCCTTCGCGCCCCTCGCCCATCTGGAAGGTGAAGCGGGGGCAGCCAGCTTCATCCCAGATCGCGTCGCTCTGCGCATCGGCCTTCAACCAGAGCAGGTCGTCGTCAACGATCGCAAAGACGGTGCCGTCCAGATACAGCGTCGCCCCGCCCATCATCGCCCGCTTGCTGAGGCTGCCCAGCGGCGCCAGCGCCTCTTCCACCCAGGCAATGAGGGCCGCATCGACCGCCATTATGCGCCGCTCGCCAACGCGCGCAGTGAATCACCCTCCATGCGCCACAGCTCATAGTCCGATTGATGACTGCCGCCATGCCGGGCGTAGAAACGCTTGCCGGCGATGTTGTCGCCCGGGACGATCCACTCCATCCAGGCACAATTGCGCTCGATCGCCTCGGCCGCGAGCGTGCGCAGCAATGCCTCACCCGCCCCGCTTCCTCGCGTATCCGCATCGACGAACAGGTCCTCGAGATAGAGCACGGGTTCGGTCATCCAGAAATTGAAGGCCATGTACCAAAGGGCGACGCCGACGATCGCGCCGTCGATCTCAACGACATGGGCGAACCCCTTGTGATCCGGCGCGAACAGCGCCTTTTCCAGCGCTGCCGGCGTGCTCGTGACCCAATCCTCATGGTTCCACAGGCGGCCAAAGGCGCGCAGCAGGCCGTGAATGGCGGCGACATCTTGCGCTGTCGCGCCGCGAACGCTTGGCCCAGCCATCATCCGTTCGCCGCCAGCGTCGCCAGCGCATCGCCTGATACCCGGCAGGTCCGCCATTCTTCCATCAGTTCGGCCCCCATCGCCCGGTAGAACTCGATCGCCGGCGTGTTCCAGGTCAGCACCTGCCATTCAAACCGGGCGCACCCGCGCTCCACTGCGACAGCGGCCAGCCGTTGCAGCAGCGCCTTGCCCAAGCCGTGCCCACGCGCCTCGGGCGTGACATACAGATCCTCGAGATACAGCCCGCGCCAGCCGGTCCAGGTCGAAAAATTGTGGAAGAACAGCGCAAGGCCCACCGGCGTGCCATCGATTTCCGCGATCAGCGCTTCGGCAGCCGGGGTCGCGGCGAACATCGCCTCGTGCAGCAGCGCCTCGGTCGCCACCACTTTTTCAAGCGCGCGCTCATAAATGGCGAGTTCGCGCACCAGGTGCAGGATGGTCGGCACATCATCGGCAGTAGCAAAGCGGATCATCGGGGTCATGCGGCAGCCTCGGTCTGGGGGGCGGGCGCCGCCGGGCCGCGCACCGCGACCAGGCAGCCGGCAACGATCAAGACCGTGCCCGCCACGGTATAAAATGATACCTGCTCGCCGAAGAAAAGATAGCCGAGCAGCGCCGCCCAGACAAAGGCGGTATATTCCACCGGCGCCAGCACCTGCGCCTCTGCCCGACCATAGGCCCAGGCAAGCGCCATGGCGGAGACGGAGCCCAGCACCGCCGCGAAGCCAATCGACGGCAACTGCGCGACAGACGGCAATCCCGCAAACCACGGGGCACCGATCATTAGCAACCCGCTCAGCACGATGCTGGTGAACAGCGCAACTTCAAGCGGATCAGCGACTTGCGCCTGCTGGCGCAGCAGGATGAGGCTAAAGGCATAGAAGATCGAGGCGGCGAAAATCGCGAGCGATCCCAGCACATGCGCGGTGGAGGCATGCGCCTGCACCTCCCCTGCGGCAATGGCGAGCACACCCAGGCTCGCCACCAGCGACCCCAGGATCGCCGCGCGCCTGATCGTCTCGCCCAGCAAGGCGGCCGCAAAGTAGAGCGCGATCAAGGGTGCCAGAAAGGTGAGCGCCACGCCTTGCGCCATCGGCACGCGCACCAGCCCCCAAAAGAAAAGTAGCACCGAACACCCGGCCATCGCTCCGCGTTGAAAATGCAGCCACAGCGCCGCCCGCTCCGGCCAGCGCCGTCGCCGCACCAAAAAGATCGTGCCGAGCAGCGCCACGCCCACAACCGATCGCCACAGCACCGCGCTATAGGCACCGCTGGTGATGGACAGGCCCTTCATCACCGCGTCCATGATCGAATAGGTGGTGATGCCGCCCGCGGCGACCGCAAAGGCAATGCTGTTGTTGCTGGCCATCCAGCCGCGTTAGCGGCTCAGCGCGGGCGCGTCACCGGGCGATGTAATACCAAGTCTCATCGATAGGAACCTACCCGTCATTGCGAGCGCAGCGAAGCAATCCAGCGACGCGCGCGGGACACTGGATTGCTTCGCTGCGCTCGCAATGACGACAGTCCATGAGTCAACGCCATTGAGTTCACGTAGACACTCACCGCAGCCGCATCTGATCGCCGGTGATCTGTACATTGCGCATGCGGCGCAGATAGCTGTGGCCGAGCAGCGACATATCCGCTCCCTGCAGCACCACCGCGCGCACATCACTGGCGCGCTTGCCATCGAGCACGATGCTGGCGATTCGCACTTCCTGCCCGCGCACATCGCCCGCAGCACCGCGACCGACCACCTGAAATTGGGAGGGATCGAAGGCGATATGCGCGCGCGTCGCATCAGCCTCGGTGAGTGCCACCGTATCGGCACCGGTATCGACGACGAAGCGAATCGGCTCATCATTCACATCGGCAATCGCCAGGAAATGGCCGTTAGGCGTCCGGTCCAGCACGGTTTCAACGGGCACGTCTTCCTCAGGCGCGGGGGCGGCAACCGGCGCAGCAGATGCACCCGGTGCGCCCGACGCGACAGGTGCTGCTGGCGCGGGCGCGGATCCAGGTTCGGCAAGAGCCAGCCCGATAGTGATCCCAACGATCGCAACAGCGGCAAGGGCGAATTTCATCCGCGAAACCCTAGCAGCCGCGCGTTAGGCCGCCGCTAATGGCCATGGCAAAGATTTCCCTAATCGGGCGCAGGACTCAGTGCGTCAGCTTCAGCCCAACGATACAGACGAGCAACCCGAGCAGCAGCAGGATGCGGACCGCGCTGATCGGCTCCTCGCCCGTCACCACGCCGACGAGCACCGTTCCCAGCGCGCCGATACCCACCCAGATCGCATAGGAGGTGCCAAGCGGGATCGTCTTTGCCGCCTTGTCGAGCAAGGTAAAGCTGAGGATCGTGCAGGCAAAGAAACCGGCGGTCCAACCGATATGCCGAAAGCCATCGGCATAGCGCAGACAGGTGGTGAAGCCGACTTCGAACAGCCCGGCGCAGATCAGGAAAATCCAGGCCAACGCCCGATAACGCCCTATTCAGCCGCCTCGACCAGCTTAGCCTCGTCCGCCGCCTCGATCTCCGATGCCTTCGCCTCAACGAGCTTGACGATATGGTCGATCATGTCGGCGCTTTCGATCGTGTGATCGGTGACGCCCGACAGGTACACCATATGCTTGCCGTTGCCGCCGCCGGTCAGCCCGATGTCGGTCTCGCGCGCTTCGCCCGGCCCGTTAACGACGCAGCCGAGCACCGACAGCGACATGGGGGTGCGGATGTGCTGGAGCCGTTCTTCCAGCGCCTGCACCGTGCGGATCACGTCAAAGCCCTGCCGCGCGCAACTCGGGCAACTCACGACGCGCACGCCGCGATTGCGAATGCCCAGCGCCTTCAGGATTTCGAAGCCGACGCGTACCTCATCCTCGGGCTCGGCCGAGAGCGAGACGCGGATCGTGTCGCCGATGCCGTACCAAAGCAGCGAGCCGATGCCGATCGCACTCTTCACCGTGCCGCCAACGAAGCCGCCGGCCTCGGTAATGCCGAGATGCAGCGGACAATCGACCGCTTCCGCCAGCTGCTGATAGGCGGCGACCGCGAGGAAGAAATCGGACGCCTTCACCGCGACCTTGAATTCGTGGAAATCATTGTCCTGCAGCAGCTTGATATGATCGAGCGCGCTTTCCACCAGCGCGTCGGGGCACGGCTCGCCATATTTTTCGAGCAGGTCCTTCTCCAGGCTGCCGCCATTCACGCCGATGCGGATCGCACAGCCATTGGCCTTGGCCGCGTTGACGACTTCCTTCACCCGCGCCGCCGAACCGATATTGCCGGGGTTGATGCGCAGGCACGCAGCGCCCGCATCGGCGGCTTCGAGCGCACGCTTATAGTGGAAATGAATGTCCGCCACGATCGGCACGCGACTGGCGCGGACGATCTGCTTGAGCGCGCCGGTGCTTTCAACATCGGGGCATGAGACGCGGATGATATCGACACCGGCATCTTCGCACCGCCTGATCTGGTCGATCGTCGCCTTGGCATCCTCGGTCGGCGTATTGGTCATCGTCTGCACGGTCACCGGCGCATCGCCGCCAACGGGGACGTTGCCGACCATGATCTGACGACATTTGCGGCGGGTGATATCGCGCCAGGGGCGAAGCGACATGGCAGGGTTCCTCAACGGTTCGCCCGCGATATAGCGTTGCCTTCGCCGCCCGTCGATACGATAGCGCTGATACAAGGACAATCCGGCGCCGCTTATCCTGGCACAACCGGCAGGAGAGCGTGTTGGGCCGACATTATGGGATGGACTGGTTGCGCATCGGCGCGTTCGGCCTCCTCATCTTCTATCATATCGGGCTGGTGTTCGTGCACTGGCCCTATCACGCCAAGACAGCGCATCCGATGCAATGGGTGGCGGTGCCGCTGCAGGCTGTAAATGCATGGCGGCTGCCCTTGCTGTTCGTCGTCTCTGGCTATGCCAGCCGCGCGATCTTCAGCAAGGATCAGGTGCCCGGTGGCTTTGCCTGGAGCCGAACCAAGCGGCTGATCGTGCCGTTGGTGTTTGGCGTCGTGGTGATCACACCCGTCCAGCCCTGGATCGAGCTGGCCACCCAGCACGGCTATACGCGCGGATTCCTCGATTTCTGGGCGCGCGATTATTTCCGGTTCGGCGCGGTGAGCGGCATTGTCCTGCCGACGTGGCAGCATCTGTGGTTTGTCGGCTATCTGTGGTTTTACACCATCGTGCTGGCGATAGGGCTCGCGGTGTTCCCCGCGCGGGTGAAGCAGGCGCTGGCGGATCTGGCGGTATGGGCGTTGCAGGGGCCGTTCGTGCTGATCGTGCCTGCGCTCCTGCTGACCGCCAACTGGCTCATTATTTATCCCGGCGTGCGCGAGACCCATGCATTTTTTGACGATTGGGCCGTCCACCGCGTGTATTTTGCCATGCTGCTGTTCGGCTTTGTGCTGCGCGAGAGTGCCCCCATCTGGGCGGCGATCCGCGCTTGGTGGGGCTTGGCGGCGGTGCTTGCGCTTGCCAGCTACGCCTTTGTCGCCTGGGTCGAGATTCGCTACCTTGGGCCAGCGCATCCCACCCGCACGATCTGGTGGTGGTTCGGCATTGTCCGCGCCGTGCAGAGCTGGAGCGCCATCATCGCGCTGATCGGCATTGCTGACCGGTTCTGGAACCATGATCACCGAGTGCGGCCGATGCTGAACGAAGCAGTGTTCCCGTTTTATATGATCCACCAGACGATCATCGTTTTCGTCGCGGGCGAACTGCTGGCCTTCGGGCTCCATCCGCTTGCCGAGTTTGTCGTGATTCTGGCGGCGACCATCGCCGGGTGCTGGCTGTTCTATCGGCTTGGGCGCGAAATTGGCTGGCTCCGCCCGCTGATCGGCTTGCGCAAACGAGGACGACGGGCGATGCCGCCTGTAACACCTGAAACGGGGGACGCTCCATGACCGACCCATCGCGCTGGACGCTGATGATCCATGGTGGGGCGGGGCTGCTAACCCCCGATACGCTCACGCCCGCACAAAGCGAGGGTGCGCGCGCCGCGCTTGGCCGGGCACTCGATGCGGGCGAGGCGGTGCTCGCAGCGGGCGGCGCGGCGGTGGACGCCGTCGAGGCCGCCGTCCGCTCGCTGGAAGATGATCCGCATTTCAACGCGGGGCGCGGCGCGGTGCTGACCTTTGAGGGCGATATATCGCTCGACGCCACGATCATGGACGGGCGGGATAGACGCGCGGGATCGGTCGCTGGTGTGAGCGCCACGCGTCAGCCGGTGAGCCTTGCGCGCCGCGTGATGACAGAGACGCCGCATGTGATGCTGAGCGGCGCAGGGGCCGATCAATTCTCCACCGAACAGGGTATCGAACAAGCCGGCCGCGAGTGGTTCGTCACGGCGGAACGGGCAGCACAGCGCGACGCGATGCTCGCTGATCCCGGTGGCTGGTTCGATGTCGCGATGAAGTACGGCACGGTCGGCGCGGTCGCTTGCGATGCGCAGGGCCATGTCGCGGCCGCGACCTCCACCGGTGGCGTGACGGGCAAGCGCTGGGGCCGGATCGGCGATACGCCGCTTATCGGCGCAGGCACCTATGCCGATGATCGCAACTGCGCGGTCTCAGCGACCGGATCGGGTGAGTATTTCATCCGCGCCGTGGTGGGGCACAGCATTGCGGTGCGGGTGGAAATGCTGGGCGAAGACGTAGCGACCGCCGCGCGCACGGTGCTGGCCGATGTGACGGCACTTGGCGGCAGCGGCGGCGTGATCGTCGCGGCCCCCGATGGTTCGGCTGCCTGGCACTTCACGACCCCCGGCATGTTCCGCGCGCGCACCGATGCGAGCGGCAAGCGCACGATCGCGATCTTTGGCGATGAGGCCTAGCTTTCAATCGTCACAATCGGTGGATAGGGCGCTTGGCATGAAGAAACATCTCCTCGCCCTGCTCGCGCTCTGCTCGCTGACGCTCCACACTCCGGCCATGGCTTATGGCCAGTTCGGCCATGGCACCATTGCGCGGATGGCGCTCGCCAATGTAACGCCGAAGGTGCGCGCGCGGGTGCTGGCGCTGCTCGCCCAGTCGCGGGCCTTGGCGACGCCGGGCTGCAAGACACAGACGATCGAAGAATTGAGCGTCTGGCCGGATTGCGTGCGCGGCAAGGGCCCGCGCTTTTCCTACACCGGCTCGTGGCACTATCAAAACGTCAACATCTGCCAGCCGTTTGACCTCAAAAGCGCGTGTCGCGATGGCAATTGCGTTTCGGCGCAGGTTGATCGCGCAGTGAAGCTGCTGAAGGACAAGACGGTGCCGCTGGCCGAGCGCGTCCAGGCGCTCGCCTTTCTCGTCCATTTCACCGGCGATCTCCACATGCCGCTCCACGCTGGCGATCATGGCGATCTGGGCGGCAATCAGGTGAAGGCGGCCTATGGGATTTACGCGCCAGACCGGCTCAACCTGCACAGCATCTGGGACGGTCAACTGGCCGAGCGCGCCATCACCACCGGCCCCTCGCTCGTGCGCCGCTACAGCGCTGACGAGGCGGCACCAATCGCCGCGGGAACGACCGAGGACTGGAGCCGCGAGGCGTGGCAGGTAAGCCGCGACGTGACCTATCCAAGCGCGGTCGGCGACCAACCCTGCGCCTCCCCGCCGCCAACACCGACATCGCCCCGCGCCAAGCTCGACGGGGCCACGATCACGCGGCTGATCCCCGTCGCGCGGCTGCAGGTGGAGCGCGCCGGGCTGCGGCTCGCCCGGCTGCTCGACGAAGCATTTGCCTAGCAGGTAACGCCTAGCGCTTGGCCTTAACAAAGCCTGCAATTGCCATGACGACGCCGGCGTCAATCGGCAGGTCCGGATTGGCATAGCTCGCCATATTGGCGGCGCGATCATTGGCGACCACCGCTTTCAGGACATGGTTCACGCCCGGAAGGAGCACCAGCGTCGCGTCAGGGCGGGCAGTCGCCAGCAGGTGCGCGTCGTCCACGCTCACCTGGATGTCGCTTTCGCCCTGGACGATCAGCAACGGCCCCTTGTCCTTGGCTGCCAGGTCGGCCGGGCGGTAGCGGATCAGGTCGATCAGATAATCCTGCACGGCCGGCGCAAACAGTGGCGCAAGCCCCGGGTGCATGCCGGCGGTATCGACGTGCTCCCCTGCTTCGAGCTTCGCCAGTGCGGCATCGGCCTGATCGAAGATCACCGCATTGGCGGGATTGGCGTGGAGCTGATCATGGATCAGCGTGCCGAACGGTCGGCCCGGTGCCGCGACGAGGATGCGGCCACAAATGCCGGCCTCATCGGCCGTTGCCAGCGCGACCAGCCCGCCCTCGCTATGACCAACCAGCCAAATGCAGCGCGCGCCGGTGGCTTCCCTGGCCGCCTTTGCCCAGGCGGTAACATCAGCGGTATAATCGGCGATCGTTACTTTGTTGGCATCGGCGATTGCCGCCTTGCTGCCGAACATGCCGCGTTTGTCGATGCGGACGGACGAAATGCCCTGTGGCGCCAGCGCCTCGGCCAATAGCCGGTAAGACGCGGCTTTGACGCCAAGCGGGTTGTTGCCATCGCGGTCGGTGGGACCGGAGCCCGGAATGATCAGCACGACCGGCTTGCCTTTGCCCGCATTGATGAGCGTGCCGTGGAGCGGGGCGAGCGGACCGGGGGCGGTGATCTCGGCCCCAGGCTGGCCCGCCATTGCGGCGATCGGCAGACCTGCCAGCAGGAGCGATGCCAGCGTCTTCAACCATCTCGTCATCATTGGCTCTCTCCGCATCAGCGCCGCTTGCCGGGCCGTTTGCTGGCGCGACGATCGGCCAGGATCGCGTCCACGTCGATGATGTCCGACCGGGATATCGCCCAGCGCATGAACAGGAGCAGGATCGCCACCATCACCAGCAACAGCGCCACCAGCAGCACCGGTGAGTCCTCAAGATAGGGGCCAGCCACGAGCAGTGGCGCGATGGAGGCCAGACTTGCCGCCGCCAGCGCCGCCCAGCCCTTAGCATTGATGGGCGTAATCTGCAGTTTGCCTCGACCGCGATAGGTGATGAACCACGGATCATCCATCGTCATTCTCCTTTGTTGGTCGCCCGCGTTTGGGCGTGGCGCTCACCGCCACCTTCACCCCGCGCTTGGCGAGCGCCTCACGCAGCAAATATTCCACCTGCGCGTTGACGCTGCGCAAATCACCCGCCGCACTCCGCTCGATCGCGGCGTAGAGCGCCGGATCGAGACGGAGCGGAAAGGCTTTTTTGGGCGGCGCCGACACGCGTTGCGCCAATCAGTACAGCGTACCGGCGTTGACGACCGGCTGGGTCTCGCGCTCGCCGCACAGCACAACCATCAGGTTCGACACCATCGCCGCGCGGCGCTCATCATCAAGCTCGACGACATTCTTGGCAGAGAGCAGGTCGAGTGCCATCTCGACCATGCCGACCGCGCCTTCGACCAGCGTCTTGCGGGCAGCGACCACAGCCTCGGCTTGCTGACGGCGCAGCATGGCACCTGCAATTTCCTGGGCATAGGCGAGATGCGTGAAGCCGCATTCGTCGACCGTGATGCCGGCGACCGACAGCCGGTTCATCAGTTCAGCGCGCAGTTCAGCCCCGACCTGATCGTGATTGCCCCGCAGCGTGATTTCCTGATGCTCGAAATCATCATAGGGATAGCGCGAGCCGATCGTCCGCACCGCTGCCTCGATCTGCGCGAGCACGAACGCCTTGTAATCATCGACATCGAACAGCGCCTGCGCCGTATCCGTCACGCGCCACACCACTTGGGCTGCCATCTCGATGGGGTTGCCGCGCAGATCATTGACCTTGATCTTCTCCGAAATCAGGTTGTTGGCGCGCAGCGACACATTTTTCTTGCCCATCCACGGCCAGGTCCAGCGCAGGCCGTTGACGCGATCACTCCCCCGATATGCGCCGAACAGCGTGATCGCGGCAGCCTGATTGGGCTGGAGCATGTAGAAGCCGGGCGCGATAAACAGTAGCAATACCGCCCCGGCCACCAGCGTGCCGACACCGATCAGACGATCAACGTGAATCATCGCCCCACCGGCGGCCATGATCGCGACCGCGACAAGCGCGACCGCCAGCATCAGATATCCGCTTGACGCGCGCGCTGGATAATCCCGGCTCCGTGCCAGAGATCCGCCCGCTACCACCGACTCGGTCATGATGTCCTCCCGTTAATGTGATATCATATTTATATCGTGGTGAGTCGTTTCGCAAGCGAATCCGACGGACAGGAAAAAGGGGCGACGCTGCGTGCACAGCGCCGCCCCTGAAGCGAGCAAAAGGCGATAGCCCTAGTTGATGATGATCGTCACCGCGCGGCGGTTCTGCGCCCAGCTGGCTTCATCCGATCCAAGCGCGATCGGGCGCTCCTTGCCATAGCTGATCGTCGTGATCCGCGTGGGCGATATGCCGCGCGCTGCCAGATAGTTCTTCGCCGCATTGGCACGCCGATCACCCAGCGCCAGATTATATTCGCGGGTGCCGCGTTCGTCGCAGTGCCCTTCGATCGTCACGGGCGCATTGGGGTATTTCGCCAGCCAGGCGGACTGGCTGTCTAGCGTCGCCCGTGCTTCCGAATCGATATCATATTGGTCGAGCGCGAAATGGATCGTGTCGCTGGTGACCGAGCGCAGGAAATCCGCCGCCGAACCTGGCACCACCGCATCGCCGGTGCCCGTTGTGGACGGCTGATAGCCGGGTACCGTCGTGCCGATGGGGCCGGGGGGCAGTTCCTGCTTGCGCTTGCTGGTGCAACCGGCAGTCGTGATGAGCGCGGCGGCGATGATGATCGTGGTCGTCAGTTTGGCCATTTTCGTCCTCCTTCGACGTTGGTTCGTTGTCGCTCCCAAGAAGCGTCAGGGTCGCAATGGGCCCCAGCCGGGGTCGGAGCCATCGAGCGGCGTACCGAGGCGGCGCTCGTTGACCCCGGTCAGGTCGACCGACCAGAGATCCGCCGTGCCCGACCGCCCCTGTCCTGAGCGGAAGAACATCAAGACGCGGCCATTGGGCGACCAGCTGGGCGATTCATCCTGCCAGTCATCGGTCAGCAATTTCTCTCCACTGCCGCTCGGGCTCATGATGCCGATGCGGAAGTTACCCGTCACGCGGGTAAACGCGATCAGGTCGCCGCGCGGGCTCCACACCGGCGTTGCATAACGCCCACCGGCAAAACTGATGCGGTGCTGATTCGATCCATCGGCGTTCATCACATAGAGTTGCTGGCCACCCGAGCGATCGCTTTCGAACACGATCTGCGACCCGTCGGGTGAATAGCTGCCGCCGGTGTCGATCCCCGGCGCAGTGGTCAGCCGCTGTGCCTGCCCGCCGGCCGACGCGACGCGGTAAATATCGGTATTGCCGCCCACCGCCATCGAAAACAGGACATAGCGGCCATCGGGCGAGAAGCGTGGCGCGAAGGTGAGGTTGCCGGGCGGCACGACCTGGCGCTGGCGCCCGCTGCCGATGTCATAGACATAGATCGCCGGCCGATCCCCGACATAGCTCATATAGACGATGGTCTGCTGGTTCGGCGCGAAGCGCGGCGTCAGCACGATCGACTGGCCGTTGGTGAGGAAGCGGTGATTGGCCGCGTCCTGGTCCATGATCGCAAGCCGTTTGATCCGGCGATCCTTGGGCCCGGTTTCGGAGACATAGACCACCCGGCTGTCAAAATAGGGGCCCTCCCCGGTCAGCCGCGTATAGACCATATCAGCGCATTTGTGCGCCGCGCGGCGCCAGTCGGACGGCTGGACGACAAAGCCCTGGCGCGACAGCTCGACCTTGGAAAACACGTCGTAGAGATAGCAGCCGACCGTCAGCGTGCCGTCGCCATTGGCGCGGATGAAGCCCTGGACCAGCGCCTGCGCGCCGGTGCCGCTCCAATAATCAAACTGTGGCGCGGTCACCTCGGCATACGCCACCGGGCGCAACGCATTGCCGCCAAGCGGGCTGAACAAGCCGGAATTTTTGAGGTCGGCCGTCACAACCTCCGCCAACTGGCGACCGAGCACATCAGTCGACCCGGCAGCGGTGGATGCCACCGCCGATGTCGGCATGACCGGAATGGCGATGGGGAGCGGCGCGGAAATACCGCCCGTGACCGACACCTCAAGCGGCGCGGGTACCGTTGGCGGGGTCTGCCCCTGGCTTGCGCTGCTGGGCGCGGGCGGGGCCGCCTGTTGCGCCGAAGCGGGCATGGCGGCGGCGAGCAGCAGCCCGGCTAACGATCCGATCATAGAAACGCGGTGCATCATCGCAGACCCATCCTCAGCGTAATTGCCATTTGTAGTTGATGTTGTTCCACCCGCCACTGGGCGTTTCATAATATTCGGGCGGCAGCCGCAGCGGCGAGCAGCCCTTGAAGGCAGAAATGGCGAGATCGACCACGCGGCGCGCATAGCGACCCGCCTCGCCATCAGTGCCCGATTGGCGCACCATGGTCGGCGTCGCGGCCAGCGTACCGTCCGGATTGAGGCGCAGATTGAGCACAGTGACGATCTCATTGGCGCCCGGGCCGGGGTTTACCTGCCGGTCGGCGCAGGGCTGGATCTGCCGCGAAATGGCATCCTGAATGCTCGCCAGCGCCTTGGCGTCGATCACTGCAGCGCTTGGCATGACCGTTTTGGTGGGGCTCGGCTTGTCGGTGAGGCCCTTGAGGAAATCATCGCCTAGCCGCGATCCGCGCGGGCGTGGCTTGGTCGCGCCTGGGCTGGTGCCGGTCGATGCCACGCTGGTCGGTTTTGCGGGCACCGGGGGTGTAGCGGCGCGCTTGGGCGGCGTTTTCGCGACCTGCTTCGGCGTTTCGGGCACCGGCTTTCGCGGCGGCAGCGGCTTGGCGACCGGAGCAGGTTTGGGCGGTGGCGCTGGTGCGGGCTGTGGCGCTGGCGGGACAGGCGCGGGAGCCGGCGGTGCCGGCGTCGGAGCGGGCGGCGCGGCATCTTCCTGCGGCCCGAGATCGGGCGCACGCGACTGGGCTGGCGGCACGGCAGATTGCGGCGCCGTCGCGACCGGGCCGACCTCATCGACCAGCGATACCTCGATCGGGGTTTGCGGCGGCTTCACAGGCTTGGGCGGTGCCACAAGGCTTGGGTATAGCAGCGAGAGCGCCGCCACGTGCAGCAGGGCGGCAATGGATAGGCCAGCGACATCGGAACGGTCCATCGCGGCGCGCTCACCCGGCTATCGGCTGGAAGAGATTGCCCATCACGGCTTGTCGCTGCCCACCGATACGAGCGCGACCCGGTTGAGGCCGGCGCGGTTAAGCTCGCCCATCACCGCCATCACCCGGCCATATTCCAGACCGCGATCGGCGCGCAGGAAGATCGCGGGCGGCTTGCCGGGGGGCGCCTTGGCGGCGATCTCGCCAAGCTTGTCGGGGAGCGCCGCTTCGCTCACCTGCGTGTCGCCGATGAACAACCTGCCCTGGTCGTCGATGGCGATCTGCACTGGCTTCTGGTCCTGATCGAGCGGCTTGGCACGGCTGTCAGGCAGGTTCACCGGCACGCCCGCGGTCAGCAACGGCGCGGTGACCATGAAGATGATGAGCAGCACCAGCATGACATCCACCATCGGCGTCACGTTGATGTCGGCCATCGGCGCGCGGCGGCCGCGCGACCGGCTGGAGGGCAAATGCGCCGCCATCAGGGCCGGGACCTTGCGACAGGCCCTTCGAGCTGGCGGCTGAGTGTTGCGTGAAAGCCGTCGGCAAATCGGTTCAGCCGCGCCTCGATCCGGTTGATGGCATGGCTGTAGCGATTATAGGCGATGACCGCGGGAATGGCGGCAAACAGGCCGATGGCGGTCGCGAACAGCGCCTCGGCAATACCCGGTGCCACAACGGCGAGCGACGTGCTCTGCGCCTGCGCAATGCCGCTGAAGCTGCGCATGATGCCCCATACCGTGCCGAACAACCCGACAAAAGGCGCAACCGAGCCGACCGTGGCGAGGATGTTGAGCCGATCAGCGAGCGCATCGACCTCAACGGCAACCGCCGATCCCATCGCCGTGCCGAGGCGTTCGCGCGTACCCTCCTTGTCGATGGTCGTGCCCGCCGTCGAGCGCCGCCATTCGGCGACACCGGCGCTGAACACCCGCGCAATCGGCAGATCGCTGCCGCCTTCGCTCTTGTAGAAGGCGTCGATATCGACCGCGTTCCAGAATTCGCGCTCGAAGCGCTCGCCGCGCCGGCGTGCGCCGCCCACCTTGATGGCCAGCGCAATGATGATGCCCCAGGTCCACACGCTCGCCAACAGCAGGCCGATCATCACGATCTTCACGACAATGTCGGCCTGCACGAACAGGACAAGCGGGGACAGGGCAGATGGATCGGTAGTCGCGGACAAAATCATCAGGCTATCAAACCCCTTGCCAAATCAATGGTTCAAACGCGGCCAGCCACGCGACCGGCTGCCGCCGCGCGCGCCCGGAAGGCGTAACGAACACCGCCGTCACGTCTGCCTCGGCCAATATCAACCCCTCGCGCATGACTCGTTGCTGAATGCGGCACGAAGCGGGCCGAATCGCGGTCAATCTGCTCACGACGACCAGCGCATCGTCGAGCCGGGCCGGTGCGCGGTATTTGATCGCGAGTTCGCTGACGGCATAGGCACCCTCCCCCGCTTCTTGCGCGGCGCGCTGGTCGACTCCGGCGAGGCGCAACATGTCGGACCGGCCACGCTCCATCCAGCGCAGGTAATTCGCGTGATAGACGACACCCGGCAGATCGGTGTCCTCGAAATAGACGCGCACCCCCAGCCGGTGCTCGCGCCCGGCGAAATAGCCCTCGACCGGCTTGTCTCGCGCGTCGGGTTGCACAACATCATCCATCGGGCTGCCCCTAGAGCATCGCGCGGCAAATATGAATCGCCTTTGCGCGCTATGGCGTGTCGAACAGCCCGTCCTGGCTGCCGGGGGGCGGATTGAGGCCAAGATGCTTCCATCCCAGCGCATTGAGGCAGCGGCCACGGGCGGTGCGGGCGACCAGGCCAAGCTGGATGAGATACGGCTCGATCACTTCCTCGATCGTGTCGCGCGGTTCGCTGAGGCCCGCCGCTAGCGTCTCCACGCCGACCGGGCCGCCGCGATAAATGTCCGCGATCATATTGAGATATCGCCGGTCCATCGCATCGAGCCCGAGCGAATCGACTTCGAGCCGGTTGAGCGCCGCATCTGCTGCCCGCGCATCGACGCTGTCATCCCCGGCGGCATGCGCGAAATCGCGCACCCGCCTGAGCAGCCGCCCGGCGATGCGCGGCGTGCCGCGCGAGCGCCGCGCCACCTCCCGCGCGCCATCCACCGTGAGCGCCAGCTGGAGCAACCGCGCCGCGCGCGACACGACCTTTTCCAACTCGTCGACGGTGTAGAAATGCAGCCGCACCGGGATGCCGAAACGGTCGCGCAAGGGGGTGGTGAGCAGCCCTTGCCGGGTCGTTGCCCCCACCAGCGTGAATTTGGGCAGGTCGATCCGCACGCTGCGCGCCGACGGCCCCTCGCCGATCATCAGATCGAGCGCGCGGTCCTCCATCGCGGGGTAGAGGATTTCCTCGACTGCGGGCGCGAGCCGATGAATCTCGTCGATGAAGAGGACATCGCCATCCTCCAAATTGGTGAGCAACGCCGCGAGATCGCCCGATTTGGCGATGACCGGGCCAGATGTCGCGCGAAATCCGACGCCCAGCTCGCGCGCGATGATCTGCGCAAGCGTCGTCTTGCCGAGCCCCGGCGGGCCGAAGAACAGGACATGATCGAGCGCATCACCGCGCGCCTTGGCGGCATTGATGAACACCCGCAGATTCTCGCGCGCCGCCTGCTGGCCGACAAATTCGTCGAGCGATTTGGGGCGCAGTGCCGCGTCGATATCCTCGGGCTGGCGGTCGGGCGTGAGGAGGCGGTCGTCAGTCATTCATTACTCGTAGCGTAGCGCAGGCCACGGCGTCGAGCCAATCAACACCCGCGCAGCGCTGTCCCAGAACAGTCACAAGATTGTGGTTAATCCGATTCGTCGGTAAGCGATTTGCGCAGCTGCTAACTTTTACAACAAAAAGGGGAATCTTTATAAACAAGAGTGCGATTATCTTGGCAGGGCTGGCGACTCTCGCATCCACTCCGGCCAGTGCCACAACCTATCTTTTTACCCTGAGCGGCAGCACGCAAGCCAGCTTCACGCTGCCCAATGCGCCAACACCGAACGATTTCGATCCCGGAATCAGCTTCAGGATCGACAATGTCGTCGGCACGGTCGATGGCACGCCAGACGATCAAATTTCACTTACCTTTTATAATGGAACGAATGAGTTTGGCGGGCTGGAAATTGCTTCCTTCAACTTCTACTCGTTCATCGGCGAGGAGCAACAGGCCCCGCTTTCGCCCTTTCAGCAGCTTTACACGGGCACCGAGGCTGCACCGACCTTCCTGCCCGGCACCTATCAGCTGCTGGATTTCACCGACGTTCCCAACAGCAACCGCTACACCTTGACCATCGCCGCAGTGCCCGAACCGGCAACCTGGGGGATGATGATCATGGGCTTTGGCGTGATCGGCGTTACGCTGCGCTACCGCCGCAGCGCTGCCAGCTCCCCTGTGAAAGCCTGATCGACCCGCGCCGCTGGCCACCCAGCCAGCGGCGCATCCGTCACTTTGCAGCCTTGCGCAGTGCCAGCCGCACAAGGGCATCGAGCGCGGCATCGGACGCCCGTATCACTACACCGCCAACCTTGTCTTTCAGTTCGCGCACGGGGCGCTCGGCCAGCTTGGAGCCGACGCTGTTGGCGCGCGGTTATCTGTGCGCGCGTCGCCTTGCCGAGACCCGGTGAGCCGAAAAACAGGGCTTGATCCGGCGCATCACCGCGCGCCTTGGCGGCATTGATGAACACCCGCAGATTTTAGCGCACCGCCTGCTGGCCGACGAAATCGTCGAGCGACTTGGGGCACAGCGCCGCGTCGATATCTTCGGGCTTGCGATCAGGCATGATGAGGCGGTCGTCGGTCATTTCGGTGCGGTCAGTGCGATACGATTGCCTTCGCTGTCCTCGATCTCCGCGACGAAGCCAAAGGCACCGACATCTTTCTTGTCATACAGGATGGTCGCGCCGCGCGCCTTGGCCCGCGCCAAGACACTGTCGATATCGACAACGCCGAAATAGACGATCGGCCCGCGCTTGCCGGGCAGATAGACATCGCCCTTCACCAGCGCGCCCGATGCGCCCGGCGCGCCCTCGGCGGCGGGAAAGAAGGCCATGTCATAGCCATCGACCGTCCGGCGCTCGAGCACGAAGCCGAAGACGGCAGTGTAAAAGGCCATCGCCCGATCGAGATCAGTAACGGGCAGCTCGACATAGGCGATCGGGTTCGACGGTATCGACACCGGCTTCTCCTGGGGTTTTTCTGCGTGAAGCGCGCCGGGCAATGCCAGGCACAGCATGGCGGCGGCAAGGAAGGCCGGCCGGCGCATCACTTCGCCGCCTTTCTGAGCGCTAGCCGCACCAGCGCGTCGAGCGTGGCGCCCGCGCCCAGTTCCTCTTCCGCCGCCGCGACAGCGCTGGCGGCTTCGGCGGGGCGGAAGCCCAGGTTGAGAAGGGCGGAGACCGCGTCGGCACCCGATCCGGCGGGGGCAATGGCAACGCTCGCGCCTCCCAAAGCGATGCCGCCCACCTTGTCCTTCAGTTCGCGCACGATGCGCTCGGCGAGCTTGGGGCCGACGCCGTTGGCGCGCGCCACCATCGCCTTGTCTTGGACGGAAATTGCGCGAGACAGATCGCCCGGCTCAAGCGCCGAGAGGATGGCCAGCGCCACCCGCGCGCCCACGCCCTGCACGCCGGTGAGCAGGCGGAACCACTCGCGCTCGCTGGCGCTGGCAAAGCCGACAAGGCGGATGAAATCCTCCCCCACCAGCATTTCGGTGTGGAGCATCACTGCTTCCCCAACCGGGCCAATCGCCGCCAGCGTGCGGCTCGACGCGCCAACCAGATAGCCGACCCCGCCGACATCGACGACGGCATGGTCGATACCCGTCGCATCGAGGCGGCCCTTGAGATGCGCGATCATTGCAAGCGCTGGCCAGTGAAATGGGCATTGTTATTGCGAGCGTAGCGAAGCAATCCAGCGCCGCGCGCGGGGCTCTGGATTGCTTCGCTACGCTCGCAATGACGGACGCCTCTATAGATCATCCAGCGTTGCTAGGGGATACGCCGCGCCGACGCCAGATGGTGCGCGTGGCAGATCGCCACCGCCAGCGCATCGGCGGCATCAGCGCCATCGATCTTCACCCCGGGGAGCAGGCGCGCGACCATCGCATGGACCTGTGCCTTTTCGGCAGCGCCCGTGCCGACCACCGCCTTCTTCACCAGCCGCGCTGCATATTCACCGACATCGATCCCGCCGCGGGCGACCGCGCAAATGACGACACCGCGCGCCTGCCCGAGCTTGAGCGTCGATTGCGGATTGGCGTTGACGAACACCTCCTCCACCGCCGCGCTATCGGGCGCATGATCGGCGACGAGCGCGCTCAGCATCGCATCGAGATGCGCGAGCCGGCGCGGGAGTGGGGCGGCGCTGTCGGTCTTCAGCCGTCCATTAGCGAGGTGGGAGAGCCGGTTGCCCTCGGCCCGGATGAGGCCCCAGCCGGTCGTGCCGAGCCCGGGATCAAGGCCGAGGATAATCATGGGTTTGAAGAAGGGTTGTTCGCGCGGAGACGCGGAGACGCGGAGAAGATTTTGGTTCGCGCAGAGGCGCAGAGGACGCAGAGGATGTCGCTCGATGGAGGTAGCGGTCGCGAAAGCGACCATAAGCCGATAGGGTCTCGCTGGCGCGAGACGGTGTCCGCACGCAAACCGCCTCTGCGCCCTCTGCGCCTCTGCGCGAAACCCCCTAAACCCTTCTCCGCGTCTCCGCGCCTCCGCGTGAACAAATCTTCTTCCTGCTCCCGCGACAGAAGGTTCAACCAAGCTTCTCCATTACCGCGTCCGACACTTCGTAATTGCCCCACACGGTCTGCACGTCATCGTCATCGTCGAGCGTGTCGATCAGCTTGAGCAGCAGCCCGGCATCGTCCTCACCCACATCGACCATCGTCTGCGGGCGCCAGGCGAGCTTGGCACCTTCGGGCTCGCCGAGCACGGGGGTGAGCGCCTTCACCACCTCGTGCAGGTCGCCCTGCGCGGTCCAGATCTCATGGCCGTCCTCGCTCGAGGAGACATCCTCGGCACCCGCCTCGAGCGCGGCTTCGAACACCTTGTCGCCGTCACCGACGCTGGCCGGGTAGCTGATGAGCCCCATCCGGTCGAAGGCATGGCTCACCGAGCCGCTCGCACCCAGATTGCCACCATTCTTCGACACCGCTGTGCGCACATTGGTCGCGGTGCGGTTGCGGTTGTCGGTCAGCGCCTCGATGATCAGCGACACGCCGCCGGGGCCGAAACCCTCATAGCGAATTTCCTCATAGGTCTCGGCATCGCCGCGCGTCGCCTTGTCGATCGAGCGCTGGATATTGTCCTTGGGCAGCGACGCCGCCTTGGCCGCGTTGACGGCAGCGCGCAGCCGCGGGTTCATGTCCGGATCGGGCAAGCCCATCTTCGCCGCGACGGTGATTTCGCGGCTGAGCTTGGAAAATAGCGACGAGCGCTTCTTATCCTGCGCACCCTTGCGGTGCATGATGTTCTTGAACTTGGAATGGCCTGCCATAATCGATCTCTGTCAGTGATGAGGCGCGGGGATAGGCCCTATGCCAGCCCAAGCGCTGCCTTATAGGTGTCGAGCAGCATTTCCGCCTCGTCACGGTGGTGCTTCTCCATTTTGCGCAGCCGCACGATGGTGCGCATCGTCTTGGTGTCGAAGCCGGTTGCCTTGGCCTCGGCGTAGACGTCCTTGATATCGTCGGCCATCGCCTTCTTTTCTTCCTCCAGCCGCTCGATCCGTTCGATGAGAAGGCGCAGCTGCTCGGCGGAGATGTTATCGCTCATTGGGGATCGGGCTTTCCGAAAATTGGATTGAGCGAGCGCGTCTAGGCGATCCCGCGCGCCTGCTCAACCACCGTCGCGCCCAACGGCTCAGTTGGCAGGGAAGGCCTGCCGCGCGCCAGCCAGCTTCACCGTGGTGCCGTGGCGCATCACGAAATCGACCTTTTCCAGCTGCTTTACATCGGCCAACGGATCGCCGGACACCGCGATGATATCGGCGACTTTGCCCGCTTCAATCGAGCCGATCTGGTCAGCCTTGCCCAGCAGATCAGCCGCGCCAAGCGTTGCCGCGCGAATCGCCGCCGCTGGAGTCATGCCCGCATTTACCATCAGCGCGAACTCCTGGGCATTGTCGCCATGCTTTGACACGCCGGTATCAGTGCCGAACGCGATCTTTACCCCTGCCGCAATGGCGCGGCGGTGGCTGGCCAGCATCGAGGCCGCTGCGGCTTCTGCCTTGGGGATGGTCGCGGGCGGCAACTGCCCGCCACGCGCTTGTGCCAGCGCAGCGATCGGCGCGAGCATCGTCGGCACCAGATAGGCACCCTTGGCCTTGAACAGCGCGATCGCCTCGTCATCGATGAAGCTGCCATGCTCGATCGAATCGACGCCGGCTGCAAGCGCTGCCTTGGTGCCCTCCGCCGCATGACTGTGCGCCGCGACCTTGCGACCAAAACCGTGCGCGGTATCGATGATGGCCTTCATTTCCTCTGGTGCCATCTGTCGCCCAAGACCACCCGCGACGTTGGAGAGCACGCCGCCAGTTGCCGCGAACTTGATGACCTGCGCGCCAAGGCCGATCTGCGCACGCACCGCGCGGCGGCAATCATCGGCGCCGTCGCACAGGTTGATCTCAGTCGCGTGGACGGCTTCGGCGAATTCCTCGGCCAGGCCGTTGCCGCCATCGCCATGGCCGCCCGTTACCGAGACCATCTCACCGGCATTGACGATGCTCGGTCCCTCGATCTCGCCCGCCTCGATCGCATCGCGCAGCGCGCGGATGCCGCGCGGGTCGCCGCCCAGATCACGCACCGTGGTGAACCCTGCCTCCAGATCGGCGCGCGCGTTCTTCTGCGCCTCGACCATGTCGTCGAACCGGTCGCGGTTAAGCGCGCCAAGCCGCGCCTTGAGCGGATCGCCGCCAATTCCCCAAAGATGGACGTGGAGATCGATCAGCCCCGGCAGGACATATTTGTCCCGCAGATCGATGACCGTTGCCCCTGCTTCGGGCGTGGCAAAGCCGTCGCGGACCTCGGCGACCTTGCCGTCACGCACGATGATCGTCGTGTTGCCGCGCATCGGCTGGCCCGGCCGATCGATGACATGGCCCGCTTGAATGAAGACGGTCTTGGTGGCTGGCGTGCTTTGCGCCGCAAGCGGTGCTGCCCCTGCGCAAAGCATCACTGACCCAAGCGCCGGTATAATATTACGGATCATCGCATCCCCCCGTCTTTCTGATTATCGCGGCACCCTATACGGCTTGGCTGGCGCATCAAGGCTCAGCCGTTTTTGGCCACGCTTTCAGCCATGCGGGCGAGTTGCTCAGCTGTCGCTTCAGTCTGGTGCTCGGCCTTCCACTGGGCATAGGGCATGCCGTAGACGATCTCGCGGCCTGCGCCCTTGTCGATCGCGCCATCGCTTGCGTCTGCCACCCAATCGCCAAGGCAGTTGCGGCAAAAACCAGCCAGCCCCATCAGATCGACATTTTGCGCATCGTCGCGGTGGCGCAGATGCTGCACCAGCCGGCGAAAGGCCGCGGCCGCAACGGTGTCGTCAAGGCTCTCAAGTGTCGGCAATTCGTGTCTCCTTGGTTGATCCTGTGCAGATAGAGGTTAGAGGCAATCCGGCAAACCCCGAGGAGCGCGCGAATGAGCAAGGCAACGAGCCCCCGTATGCGCAAGGTGCGCGTGCTGGCTACATTGGGTCCGGCGAGCAGCACGCCCGAGATGATCGAAAAGCTGTTCTTGGCGGGTGCCGATGCTTTTCGCATCAATATGAGCCACGGCGATCAGGCATCGAAAATCCCGTTGATCGAGGCGATTCGCGGGCTGGAGAAGCGAATCGGTCGCCCATCGACGATCCTGGCCGATCTGCAGGGCCCCAAACTGCGCGTCGGCAAGTTTGCGGCCGGCAAGGTGGACCTCGTCAAGGGCCAGTCCTTCCGGCTCGACCGCGACAAGACCCCCGGCGATTCGACCCGCGTCGAGTTGCCCCACCGTGAAATCTTCGTCGCGATTGAGGAAGGCGCGCGTTTGCTGCTCGATGATGGCAAGCTGGTGCTGCGCGTGACGGCGTATGGCGACGACTGGATCGAGACTAAGGTCGAGGTCGGCGGTGCGTTGTCGAACAGCAAGGGGCTGAACGTCCCCGACGTCGTCGTGCCGATGGCCGCGCTGACCGAGAAGGATCGGAGCGATCTGGTATTCGCGCTTGATCAGAAGGTCGACTGGATCGCGCTCAGCTTCGTCCAGCGGCCCGAAGATCTGGCCGAAGCACGCCTGCTGATCCAGGGTCGCGCGGCGCTACTGGCCAAGATCGAAAAGCCCTCCGCGATCGACCGGCTTGAGGAAATCATCGAGCAGTGCGACGGGGTGATGGTCGCGCGCGGTGACCTGGGCGTCGAACTGCCGCCCGAGCAGGTGCCGCCGCTGCAGAAGCGTATCGTCGAGGTATCGCGCCGGCTCGGCCGGCCGGTGGTGGTGGCAACGCAGATGCTCGAATCGATGATCACCTCGCCATCCCCCACCCGCGCCGAAGTGTCCGACGTGGCGACGGCGGTCTATGACGGGGCGGACGCGATCATGCTCTCGGCCGAAAGCGCCGCCGGCGCGTGGCCGATCGAATCGGTCGCGATGATGAATTCGATCGCGGAAGCCGTGGAGCGCGACCCGATGCACGGCGACCGCGTGCATTTCACCATCACCCGGCCCGATCCGACCACCGCCGATGCGCTTGCCGAAGCTGCCAAGAACATCGCGCAGATCGCCTCGGCATCGGCCATCATCTGCTTCACCTCCTCAGGCTCGACTGCGCGGCGGATCGCGCGTGAGCGCCCCTCGGTGCCGCTGCTGGTGCTGACCCCCAAGTTGGAGACCGCTCGACGGCTCGGCCTGCTGTGGGGCACGCATGCGGTGCATACCCGCGACGTCGATTCGTTCGAAGAGATGGTCGCCAAGGCCAAGCGGATGGCGCTGCGGCACCGAATCGCGAAAGCGGGTGACCGCGTGATCGTGATGGCCGGCGTCCCGTTCGGCACGCCGGGCTCGACCAACGTGCTGCATGTCGTGCGGATCATTGGCGACGAGCTGAAGAACTACACCAAATAACGGCCTAGGCCGGCAGCAATCCGTGCGCGACGATCTGGGCACGGCAGGATGCCGCATCGGTGAAGTGCCGGGCGATAATGCCGACGGCGGCGGCGCACGCGACATTGGCGGGATTATCGTCGAAAAACAGCGCCTGCTGTGGGGCGAGCCCGAACCGGTCGAGCGCCAGCCGGTAGATCGCCGCATCAGGCTTCATCACGCCCTCGTCGCCCGAGACGACGATGTCGCGGAACCGATCGAACATCGCGGCCTGGCTGGCGCGGAACGGCGCGAAAAATTCGCCTGAAAAATTGGTGATCGCAAACAGCGGCACGCCGGCCGAATCGAGATCGGCGACGAGCGTGCCCATGCCCGGCACTTCCTCGCCAATGGTCTCGTTGAAACGGGGGCCGAGCACGGCGATCAATCCGTCATGCTCAGGATGCTCGGCGATCAACTCGGCCGACGTCTCGGCAAAAGGCCGGCCGGCATCGTGCTGGAGATGCCATTCAATCGTGACGACATCGCGCAGAAACGCATCGAGCGCCCGATCGTCCTCGATCAGGCGCTCATAAAGGAACCGTAAATCCCAATCATACAGTACCTTGCCGATATCGAAGACGACGGCAACGGGCTGCACGGGGCGGTGATCAGCCCTGGCGGGCCTTGAACCGGCGGTTGGTCTTGTTGATCACATAGGTGCGGCCACGACGGCGGATAACGCGGTTGTCGCGGTGGCGGCCCTTGAGCGACTTCAGGCTATTGCGGATCTTCATGATCGATTCGCTTCTCGTATTTCTTGGGTTCTGGAAAGCGGCTGCACCTATAGGCGGTCGCCATTCAAGTCAAGCGACGCCGTCTCGTTATCGCCCCAATTGCATCCGATACCCCGGCTGGGGCGTTGATCATTCAATGAAACGGGGATGTGGAGCCTGATATGAAGTTCATGACGCACGGCGCAATCCTCGCTATTGCCCTGGCGATCCCTTTGGCTACCGCAACAGCGGCGAGCCCCGTTAAAGTAACGCGTTTTCATCTCAATATGCCGATTACGCCGGCACCGGTATCGATCCTGCCCGGCCCCGACGTCGACCCAAAAAGCATCGAGCAGCAACAGGTCGCCGATGCAGTCGCCGCCCAGCTTGCCACGCTTGGCTTTGTGCGGGATCCAAGCGGGGATTCTGCACCACTGGTTGCGACGGTTTCCTTCAAACGAACGACGCGCGATGAAACATCGCCTGACAAACCGGTAACGATCGGCCTTGGCGGCGGCTCTTTCGGCAACGGCGTGGGCGGTGGGCTTGGGGTTGGTTTCGGCATCGGCAAGCGCGCGACGCGGAGCTTCTACACGACCGAGCTGTTCGTCCAGCTCCGCCGCCGCAGCGACGGCACCGCTATCTGGGAAGGGCGCGCGCTAATGGAGGCCAATGCCAAATCGAAGGAGGCGCAGCCGGGTGCCGCGGCAAACAAATTGGCCAGCGCGCTCTTCCGGGGGTTCCCCGGTGAATCCGGGCGCTCTATCACGGTCAAATGACCATCAGCATCAACGCCGCCTTCGATGGCGGCAACATCCATGTCCGCCATATCGGACCCGATTCAGCCGACCTGGAAATCGTGAAGGACAATGCGTCCGATTTCTACCAATGGTTCTACTTTCGCGTGGCGGGCGCGAAGAATGTGCCGCTGACGCTGCGGATAGTGAACGCGGCCGGCTCTGCCTATCCCATGGGCTGGCCCGGCTACCGCGCCCGCGTGAGCACTGACCGCGAGACGTGGCAGCTCGCCGATGCGACCAACTATGCGGACGGCGTGCTGACCATTACCCACAAAGCAGCGAGCGATCTCGTCTGGTTCGCCTATTTTGCGCCCTATCCGATCGAGCGGCACAATGCGCTGATCGCCCGCTATTCGGCGACGGACGGCGTGCACTATCGCGAGCTTGGCCAGTCAATCGACGGCCAGCCGATCGATTGCCTCACCATCGGCCATGGCCCCAAGCCGGTGTGGCTCTATGCCCGCCAGCATCCGGGCGAGACGATGGCCGAATGGTGGATGGAGGGCGCGCTCGAGCGGCTGACCGATACCAACGACGCGCTCACCGCCGCGCTGCTCGCCAAGGCGACCTTTCACCTGGTGCCCAATGCCAACCCGGACGGATCGTCGCGCGGGCATCTGCGCACCAACGCGGTTGGCGTAAACCTCAACCGCGAATGGGCGACGCCGACGCTGGAAAAGAGCCCCGAGGTCCTCGCCATTCGCAATGCGATGGACAAGACCGGCGTGGCCTTTGCCATGGACGTGCACGGCGACGAGGCGATCCCCGCCAACTTCATCGCCGGCTTTGAGGGCATTCCCAACTGGACCGACGCCCAGGGCGACAAATTCTATGCCTTTCAAAACGCGCTCGCCGCGCACACGCCCGATTTCCAAACCAAACTCGGCTATCATCAATCGGCGCCCGGCAAGGCCAACCTCACCATGTCGACCAACCAGCTTGCCAACCGCTTCGGCGCGGTCGCGATGACGCTGGAAATGCCCTTCAAGGACCATGACAGCAACGCCGACCCGGTCCATGGTTGGTCGCCCGACCGGTGCCGCAAACTTGCGCATAGCTGCCTGGAAGTGCTTGCCGCGCAGATCGACGGCTATTGATGATGTTTCGTTGCCTTTAGAACCGTCCTCTCACAAGATCCGTTTGCCCTGAGCTTGTCGAAGGGCTGCTTTTCTGTCCGACCGTGGAAAAGAAGGGCAAGGCTTCGACAGGCTCAGCCCAATCGGAAAATTGAAACCTGCTTGCGCAAATCACGGGAAAGCGAAGACCATGCCCACCCTCGTCCTGATCCGTCACGGCCAGTCCGCCTGGAACCTCGAAAACCGCTTCACCGGCTGGTGGGATGTCGATGTGACCGAGAAAGGGGCCGAAGAAGCCCGCGCGGCGGGGCGGCTGTTGCGGGACAAGGGGCTGGATTTCGACCGTTGCTTCACCTCGCTCCAGACCCGCGCGATCAAGACGCTCAACCTGGCGCTTGAGGAAATGGCGCGGCTATGGCTGCCGGTCGAAAAGGACTGGCGGCTGAACGAGCGGCATTATGGCGGGCTGACCGGCCTCGACAAGGCGGAGACCGCGGCGGAATATGGCGACGACCAGGTCAAGATCTGGCGCCGCAGCTTCGATATCCCGCCGCCGCCGATGGAGCCGGGCAGCGCCTATGATCTGTCGACGGACCGGCGCTATACCGACATCACCGTGCCAACGACCGAAAGCCTGAAGGACACGATCGCGCGGGTACTGCCCTATTGGGAGGGCACCATCGCGCCGGCACTCAAGAGCGGCCAGCGCGTGCTGATCTCCGCCCATGGCAATTCGCTCCGCGCGCTGGTGAAGCACCTCTCGGGAATCCCCGACGACGAGATCACGCATCTGGAAATCCCGACCGGTCAGCCGATTGTCTATCAGCTCGACGATGATCTCAACGCGGTCGAGCGATATTATCTCAACGAGCGCTGACGCTCGGCACCAAGCCCAAAAATCGTCATTGCGAGCGTAGCGACGCAATCCAGCGACGCGCGCGGGACACTGGATTGCTTCGCTGCGCTCGCAATGACGGACCGGAAGGGCAGGTACCCCGGTGGGCATGAGTGCTCGGGTCAGTCAATTAGGGCCCGGTGGTGACGGTCGTTGTCGTCTTGGTGACGGCAGCGGCTGGCCGACGGATGGTGCTGTGATGGACGACCCGCTTCTTGACGACGCGCGTGATCCGCTTCGGGGCGACGGGTACGGTCGTCTCGCTGCTGACGGTCGTGGTCGTCGGGGGTGTCGGGGCGGGCGCAGGCGTTACCAACACAATAGGCGGTGGGGGTGTGTTGCGGGCGCGTTCGGCATCGGCAGCAGCGGCAGCCGCCGCCAGTTCTGCCTGCGCCGCGCGGGCATTGGCTGCAGCGGCGTCTTCCTGCGCCGCAGCGGTCGCACCGTTGGCGTTGGCCATCGCCGCGCGTTGATCGGCCGCCTTGGCATGCTGGGTTTCGCCAAGCGCCATGTCGGCGAGCTGCGAGGCGCGGTTGGCATCGGCGATGGCCTCATCCTTGTCGCCACGCTCGACCTCTTCCTTTGCCTTGCGCAGCATCGCCTGCGCTTCGGCCTGCAAGCGCGGCACTTCTCCGGATGCACCGATCTTGTTGGCCGCGTCGATCTTGGCCTGGGCAGCGGCAATGGCGGCATGGGCGCGATCGGCCTTGCCCTGCGCGAGCGCGGGGGTCGCGAAGGTCAGCGCGGCCGCCAATGCGGCAATGGAAATGCGGGTGCGGTTCGTCTTCATGACCGGGATCCTTTGTTGGGGGGTGGCGCTAGAACTCGCCAGCACCGGTGCATGTTCCGCCCGGCTGTTGCCCTCCTCACGATCCGCCGCTAACCCCATCCAATGACCCCCCTTATCGGCATCATCATGGGCAGCACTTCCGATTGGGAGACGATGCACCACGCCGCCGATCTGCTCGCCGATCTGGGTATCGCGCATGAGAGCAAGGTCGTCTCCGCGCACCGCACGCCACAGCGGCTTTATGATTATGCGACGGCCGCCGCCGAGCGTGGGTTGAAGGTCATCATCGCGGGCGCAGGCGGCGCGGCGCACCTCCCGGGCATGGCCGCCTCGATGACGCACCTGCCCGTGCTGGGCGTGCCGGTGCAGTCCAAGGCGCTCGACGGTATGGATAGCCTGTTGTCGATCGTGCAGATGCCCGCCGGTATCCCGGTCGGCACGCTCGCCATCGGCAAGGCGGGCGCGAAGAATGCGGCGTTACTGGCCGCCGCCATCCTGGCGCTCGGCGATCCGGCGCTCAGCGAACGGCTGCAGGCCTGGCGCGCGGCGCAGACCGACGGCGTGGCGACGGACCCGGCGTGACGGCGCGTAATGCTATTCCCCTCCCTGGAAGGGAGGGGCTGGGGGTGGGTCGGCCTGTTGTCGGGCGTCGCTCAAGTTACGTGCCGACCCACCCCCTACCCCTCCCTTCCAGGGAGGGGAGTCATTGTTCGGCCTATGGACGGCCTCGCGACGAGTCCGGTGCGATGGGCGGACCCTCCTCCGCCCGTTCCCCCGCATTCGCCCGGGAACAAGGCCTGGGGATGGTCGGGCAATGAAGCCCCTTCCTCCCGGCTCAACCATCGGCATCCTCGGCGGCGGGCAGCTTGGGCGGATGCTCGCGGTCGCGGCCGCGCAACTGGGCTACAACACCCGGGTACTCGCCCCCGACGAAGAAGCCGTCGCTGCCCAAACCGCCGCCAGCTTCACGCGCGCCGATTATCACAGCCGCATCGTGCTCGACGAATTCGCGCATGCCGCCGATGTCGTGACCTATGAGTTCGAGAATATCGATATCGAGCCGGTCGATTATCTCAGCAGCAAGGTGCCGGTGCATCCCGGGCCGACATCGCTTGCCATTGCGCAGGACCGCGCCGACGAGAAGAGCTTCGTCAACGCCCTCGGCGGGCGCACGGCTGCCTGGGCCAAGGTAACGACGCTGGCCGAGCTACAGGCGGCGGTGGAGTCGATCGGCTGCCCCGCGATCCTCAAAACGCTCCGGCTCGGCTATGACGGCAAGGGGCAAATTCGGCTGCACAGCGCTGACGATATCGCCACCGCCTGGGCCGCAATCGGCGAGCGGCCGGCGATCCTGGAGGCGTTCGTGCCCTTCAGCCATGAATTCTCGATCGTGCTCGCACGCGGGGCCGATGGCGCGATGGTCAGCTATCCGCCGCCGTGGAACGAGCACAAGGACGGCATCCTCGCCCGCTCCACCCTGCCCGCCCCGCCGGAGATCGCGCGGCAATGGGGCGAGGCGGCGACGCTCACCGGGCGCATCGCCGAGACGCTCGGCCATGTCGGCGTGCTGACCTGCGAGTATTTCGTGGGCGCCGACGGTCCCGTCTTCAACGAGATGGCACCCCGCGTCCACAATAGCGGCCACTGGACAATCGAGGGCGCGGTGACGAGCCAGTTCGAAAACCACATCCGCGCGATCTGCGGCCTGCCGCTCGGCGACACCGGCCTGACCGCGACGCGGGTGGAGATGGAGAATTTGATCGGCGACGAAGCCAGCCGCTGGGCCGCGATCCTGGCCGAACCCGACGCGCATCTGCACCTCTATGGCAAGACGGTGCGGCCGGGGCGCAAGATGGGGCATGTGACGCGGCTGGTGCGATAGGGCGGCTTCACCACAAGAAGCCAACGCTCCCCGTCATGCCGGAACACGTCCGGCATGACGAAGGCGTAATCAGTGGATTCTTGCGCCCAAAATCAGGCGCGCGACCCCGTCATCGGGAAGCTGCCAAAGGCACCCGCGCCGACCGAGCCGGTGATGGTGTCACCATCGACGGTCGCTTCGCAGGTGAGCGTCATCGGCATCGGGACGGTCATCTGCATGGTCCACTTGAGCGTGTTGCCGTCGACAGTGCCGTCGGTGATCTCGACCGAGCCCATCTGGCCCGAGCTGGTGCCGGTCCAGCTATTGCCGTCGCTCTTGACGGTGACGACAGCGGCATTGTCTCCGAGCGGAGATTTTACAACGGTATTCCAGGTGCCATCGACATTGGCCATGATCGCTTCTCCTGCTTCAGGTTTGCTTCGGTTATTGCTTCGCGCCCGCGACGGACGCGGCAGCCACCACCTCAACCGGCAGGCCGAGTGAGTCAAGCTGCGGCCGCACTACCTTGGCATCGCCAACGACGACCCAGATGATCTTGGCAGGGTCAATCACCGCCTTCATTGCCGCCTGCAGCCCCGGAAGGGTCAATCCGCGATATTTGCTCGTGATCGTCGCATAGTAATTGTCGGGGCGCTTCAGCCGGTCATTGTCCTGCATGGCCGACAGCACTGCACCAGCTGTTTCGAAACGACCCGGCAGCGAACGGGTCGCGCTGGCGATCGAATTGTCGAATTCCGCCTGGGTCATCGGCGCCGTTGTGACAAAGCCGGTGACCTGTGCCCGCAGCGCGGCCAGCGAATCGCCCGTCCGGTCGGCCTGCACCGGCGCATCGACGCTGAACGGCGTGGCATATTCGAAATCTTCGAAGCCACCGAACGCTCCATAGGACCAATGCTTGTTCTCGCGCAGCTCGGTGTTGATGCGCCCGTTGAAGCTGCCGCCCAGCGCATCATTGGCGGTGATCAGCGGCAAGTGGTCCTCACCCAATGCGGCATTGGTTGGAAGCGCGAGCGAAATCAGCGACTGCGGCGAATCGGGCCGGTCGATCAGTACGATCTTTGGCGCGGACGGCACCGGTGGGGTCGCGAAGTCCTTGACGCCTTGCGCGCCCTCTCCCTTCCAGCCGCCGAACCGCGATTCCAGCGCCGCCTTTACCTCCGCCAGCGGCCGATCGCTGGTCACGAAGATCTTGGCCTTCTCAGGCCGCAGCCACGCACGCTGGAATGCGATCAGGTCATCCCGGGTCAACGCCCCCACTGCCTTGGGGTCGCCCGACCCGAACGCCTTGGCATAGGGATGTGCAGGGCCAAAGGTCAGCTTCGGCACCACCCGACCGGCAAGAGCATTCGGATTGGTCAGTTCCTGGGCGATGCCCGCCAGCTGCTGATTGCGGACGCGCGCGACCTCTTCAGGCGCGAAGGCCGGGCGCTGGGCGACGTCGGCGAGCAGGTCGAGCGCGCCGCCCAGATTGGCGCTTGGCGCGTAAATGCCAAGCCCCGTCCGGTCGATCGCGGTATAAGCGCTGATGCGCGTGCCGAGCCGCTCCTGCGCCTCGGCCAAAGCAATCGAGTCGCGCGTCGTCGTGCCCTGTTGCATCACCTCCAGCGTCAATTGCTGGGTGCCCAGCTTGTCGGCGGGATCAGCGGCGACGCCGGCGTCGAAGCTGATCGTCATCAGCGTGACGGGCACAGCGGTGCGCTGCGCATAGACGAGCTCAATGCCATTGCTCAGCCGCGCCCGGCTGACCTCGGGGAATGCCAGACTCGCGACCACGCCGGCCGCCGGGATGGGCCCGCGCGTGCCCTTGGCCTGGGCATTGGCGGCCTGTACCACCTGGACTTCCTTCGGCACCAGCGCCTCGGCATAGGCGTCGCGCGCGCCCGGCTCGACGGTCAAGGCATAGACCGGACGGGTCAACCACTTGGCCGCCGCCGCCTGCACCGTCGCTGGCGTCTGCGCGGCCAGCGCCGCGAGCTGCTTCTTGTAATAGCCGGGATCGTTTGAATAGAGCGCGCCCTGGGCCAGTGCGACGGCCTTGCCGCCAAAGCCGCCGACCGATTCAAGCCCGCCGATGGTGCCAGACACAGTGTTGGTCACATAGCGCTGCACTTCGTCGGCGGTCGGGCCGGTCTTGATGAAATCAGCGACGATCTCGTCCAGTCGCTTGGCGAGCACCGCCGGATCGACACCAGGCCGCGCCACCGCATAGACGGTGAAGGTACCACCCTACGCCTGGCTGGAGGCACTTGCGCTTACCTGCACCGCCAACTTTTCCTTGCGGACCAGCGCATTGTCGAGCCGCGAGCTCGACAGGCCACCCAGCACCCCGCCCGCGACCCGCAACGGTGCCGCGTCAGGGTCGTTGAGCCCCGGCATCGTCCAGGCGCGCATCAACAGGGTCGCCGCGACCCGGTCCTTCAACACCTCTGCCTTGGGCGCAGCCAAACTCGGCACCGGTGCCGGCGGCAGCTTACTCTTCGATCCGGTAGGGATAGCGCCGAAATACTTCATGACGAGCGGGCGGGCTGTGGCGGCATCGATATCGCCTGCCAGCACCAGCACCGCATTGTTCGGGCCATAATGATCGCGGAACCACGCCTTCACATCGTCAAGGCTCGCCGCATCGAGATCGGCCATCGACCCGATTGTGGTGTGGCCATAGGGGTGCGTCGGCGGGTAGAGCCCTTCGGTCAGCTTGTACTGGATCAGGCCATAGGGCTGGTTGTCGCGCTGCCGCTTTTCGTTCTGGACGACCCCGCGCTGTTCATCCAGCACCCCTTGCGTCAGCGCGCCGAGCAGATACCCCATACGGTCGCTTTCGAGGAACAGCGCGCGGTCGAGCGCCGCGACCGGCACCGTCTCGAAATAATTGGTGCGGTCGGCATTGGTCGTGCCGTTGAGGTCGGTGGCGCCGACCTGCTTCAGCGGCTCGAAGAAATCGTTGGGCGCATTCTCGCTGCCGTTGAACATCAAATGCTCGAACAGATGCGCGAAACCGGTCTTGCTCGTCGGCTCGTGCTTGGACCCGACATCATACCATACCGAGACCGCCACGACGGGCGCCTTGCGATCGGTATGGACGATGACGCGCAGACCGTTGGGGAGTGTAAACTGCTCATAGGGGATTTCGACCTGCTTGATCAGATCGGCCACCGGCGCGGGGTTGACGGCAGCGGCGGGCGCCGCCTGCGCGCTGACAGCCACCGGCATCATCAGCGCGCCCAGGGCCGCACCGGAAAGAGCGATCGATCGAAGGCGCATGTGATTTCCTCATGAGGTTAACATTGCGAAAGGGTAGCCGTAATCATTGAGGGAAAATGGGTTACACTCAAGGACGATAGGAGCGCTCGGTGTGCGTCTTGAGCGCCGCCGGATCGAACCAGACCGGTTTGAGCTTATGCCCGACGAACAACGGCATCTGATCGGTATAATGCCTTGATTCCGGGCGCG
Organism: uncultured Stakelama sp.; assembly: GCA_964638495.1. Lineage (GTDB taxonomy): Bacteria > Pseudomonadota > Alphaproteobacteria > Sphingomonadales > Sphingomonadaceae > Sphingomonas. The sequence continues at coordinate 46,647 of CAZXBM010000005.1, forward strand.
TCGTCGCCGCGCCATAGGGCTGGACCGATTCGGAACTGACCTTGCCCGCCTTGTCCCAGGCGATGAACATGATGAAGCTGTCGCCATGTTTCACCACCAGCCGGCCGTCGGGAGCTTCGTCCCAGTTTGAGGTGGCGCGCAGCACGTCCGGCCCGCCATCGAGCGGCAGATCGACATTCCCCTGCCGAAGCCGCATCACCGTGCCGAGCGGCGGATCGAGCCGGCCGAAATGCTTCATGAGATACTCAGCCGCCGACTTCAGCTCCACGCGCATATCGGGCCAGGGCTTGCGCGGATAATGGATGCGGTTGCCCGTGCGTAGAAGGATCGCCGCCATCGCATCGGCAGGGCCGATGCCGTCGTAGTTCCAGTCCCACCGCGCCATCACCGCCTTGGCATCGGCCACCAGCTTGTCGCCCTTGGGATCAACCTTGTCGACTCGCTCGAACCAGCGTGCCGCCCAGCTGTAGCGGCTGATGCCGGTATCATATTTTATCCGCTTCAGGTCATCGGCGGTGATCGAGGGATCAAGCCCCATCAGCTCCACCGAGCGCGTGCCGCGGTTGGTGGTGTCGGTCTCGATGCCGAGCAGCTTGGGGAAATCCGCCGGGTTGAGCTCCGATCCTGTCCCCGCCGCCTGGAAGGGCGTGTTGTTGGCGTTGACCAAGAAGCCCGAGGGGGGATTGATATTGCGCGGGATCATCGCCCACGGCACCGTGCCCGTCTCGAAATTACGTGAGGTGTCACCGGGCAGCACCTGGGTGTAATCAAAGCCCGGCTTGCGGTTCAGGAAGGCGGCATTGTAGAAATAGGCGATGTTGCCCGCCGCGTCGCCATAAAGGAAATTGGTGGCCGGAATCGCCTGTTTGGCCAGCGCCGCCTGCCATTCGGCAAAGTCGCGCGCCTTGTTGAGCCGGTAATATTCCTCGACCATGCCCAGTTGCTCTGGCGCGGCATAATGGATCGCAAACGCACCGTCCTTGTTGATGATGACCGGGCCGTGGACCGAGCGATAGGCGGTGCGCGGTACTGGCAGCACGAACGGGCCCCACAGCTTGACGTGCAACCACACACGCTGCGTCTCGAGCGGTAGCCATTTTCCGTCATAGCGATACTGTTTGCCATCGGGACTCAGCACCAGCTTGTAGATATCGATTAGATCTGGCCGGTTGACGGTGTTGGTCCAGCCCAGCGTCTTGTTGTGCCCAAGCAGCGGATAGGGCGCGCCGGGAAAGGTCGCGCCGGCAAAATCCCAGCCCTGCTTGGAATGAACGACCAGCTCATACCAGGCGACGCCGCCGCGATAGGGCTGGTGCGCATTGGAGACGAGCCGGGTAAAGCCATCCGCCGATCGCTTGGGCGCGACGACAAAGGCATTGGAGCCGTTGAGATTGCCCTCGTTTGGATCGACCGCCCCGGCCGGGACCGGCGCGATATCGGGCGAGTCAGGATGCGGTCCACCATTTTCGACCGGCAGCGGCTTGTCGCCGACCAGCGCGCCGAGCACCGCATCGAGACCGAAGAAAAAGGGTGAGCGCAGCACGAAGCCGACAGCGATATCCTGGCCATCCACCGGGAAAAGGTTGCGCAGCCGCACTTCTTCAGGGTGCTGGTCGGCATAATGGTTGAGGCCTGCCGCATAGGCATCGAGCAGCGCGCGGACATCGGCGGGCTGCTTCAGGTAATCGCGCGCTACGGTCTCGCGTGCGCGCACCAGATGCAGCGCGAAATCGACGCCCGCGCCAGGTTGCCCCGTCAGCGCCCCGGCGCGGCCACGCGTCATCGCCACGACTTCTTGCAGCGTCTCGAAATCATCCTCGGCATGCGCATAGGCAATGCCATAACCGACATCGGCATCGGTCGTGCCAAAGATATGCGGCACGCCAAAGGTGTCGCGGACGATGCGGGTATCATAACGCTGCGCAGGCGGCGGCGCGGCGGCAGTAGCGGTCAGCGGTTCCCAGACGGCCAGGCCGATTGCCACGACCACAAGCAACGCAACCAACAGCCCCGCGCCCCACTTTATCACCCGCATGCGCCCCTCCTTAGGTTGTATGGCGGGGTGTAGAGCCGCGCCCGGCCGATGGCCACGTACCGGTGCGAAAATCTTTGTCGGCCGATCAGGTTGGCTCGATAAATGGCGCGGCGATCTCGTCGCGCACCCGCAACAACCGCCCCGTGGCGCGGTCGATCAGCGCCCAGGTCGTCACCGCCTCCACCTTCACTTTGCCGTCGCTGCCGGTGAAGCGCGCATGCCGATCAAACCGCGCGCCATAGGGTTTGCCCGGCACCCAGGTTTCGCCCATCACCGTCTCGCCCGGGCCGACATTGCCGCGATAGTCGATCTCGTGCCGGGTCACGACCCAGATATAGGCCGCGATCTGGTCCGCTGGCGCCAGCGCCTGCCAGTGCCCCGTCGCGAGATCCTGGATCCACCGCACCCACACCGCATTGTTGACATGGCCGAGCTCGTCGATGTCGGCGGGCTGCGCAGTGAAGGCATGCTTAAAGGCCAAGCCTAGCCCTCCACCCCAAGCTGCCACAGCACAAAGGCATGCTCCTCGGCTGCTTCGCGCAGGGATTCAAACCGGCCCGATTTGCCGCCATGCCCCGCGCCCATATTGGTCTTGAGCAGCAGCACATTGGCATCGGTCTTCTCATGCCGCAGCCTGGCGGCCCATTTGGCGGGCTCCCAATAGGTCACGCGCGGATCGTTGAGGCCGCCCGAGATGAACAGCGGCGGATAGGGCTGGGCGGTCACATTGTCATACGGGCTATAGCTGCGGATCAGCGCGAAGGCGCGGGCGTCCTCGATCGGGTTGCCCCATTCGGGCCATTCGCCGGGCGTGAGCGGTAGTTCTGCGTCCAGCATCGTGTTGAGCACATCGACAAAGGGCACATCGGCAATGACCGCGCCCCACAAATCGGGATCGCTGTTGACGACCGCACCCATCAACTCGCCGCCAGCCGAGCGGCCCGCAACCGCAATTTTGCCCGCGCTCGTCCAGCCGCCCTCAATCAGCCCCTTCGCCACATCGACGAAATCGTTGAACGTGTTGGTGCGCTTTTCCAGCTTGCCGTCGAGATACCATTGCTGGCCCAGATCATCACCGCCGCGGATATGCGCAATGGCATAAGCAAAGCCGCGATCGAGCAGCGACAACCGGCCGGTCGAAAAGCCCGGCGGAATGGCATAGCCATAGGCACCGTACGCATAAAGGAAGAGCGGGCGGCTGCCGTCTTTTGGGAAGTCCTTCGGGTAGACGATCGAGACGGGCACCTCGGTACCGTCGCGCGCGGTGATCTTCAGCCGGTCGGTCGCGTATTTGGCGGCATCATAGCCCGACGGAATTTCCTGCACCTTCAGGACCGTCATTTCGCCCGTCGCGACGTCATAATCATAGACAGTGCCGGGCGTGACCATCGATTCATAGCCGAGCCGCAGTATCTTCATGTCATATTCGGGATTGTCGCCGAGCCCCGCATCATAGCTTGCCTCGGGGAAAGCGATCCGCTTGGGCGCGCCGCCGTTATAAGGATGGATCTCGATCTGATCGAGGCCTTCCTCGCGCCCGTCGACAACGAAGAAATCGGCAAAGCAGCTGATGCCGGTCATGTAGAAATCGCGGCTCGCCGGGATCAGCTCGGTCCATGTGCCGGGATCGCTGATCAGCGCGGTGCATAGCCGGAAATTGGGATCGGTATCGTTGGTGTGAATGAACAGCGTGTCGCCATGCGCGTCGATATCATATTCGCGCTCCACCTTGCGCGGCGACACGCAGACCGGCTTGGCGAGCGGATCGGCAGCCGGCACCAGCCAGACCTCGCTCGTCACGTGATCCCCTGTCGCGATGACGATCCATTGCCGGTCGCTGGTTTCCGACACGCCCACGCGAAAGCCCTCATCGGCCTCCTTGAACAGCTCGACATCATCGGCGATGGGCGTGCCGAGCCGGTGGAAACGGGCATTGTCCGTGCGCCACTGATCATTGGCCAAGCCATAGAGGAAGCCGCTATCGTCGGCCGCCCAGACGATTTCGGAGAGCATGCCGGGGATGACGTCTGGCAGATGCTCGCCCGTCGCGATCACCTTGACGCGCACCTCAAACCGCTCCGAGCCATTGTCGTCAATTGCATAGGCAAGCAGCGCGCCGTCATTGCTGACGGACAGCGCGCCAAGGCGGAAATACTCCTTGCCCTCGGCGAGCACAGGCTCGTCGAGCAGGAGTTCGTCCGGGCCACCAGCCACGGGTTTGCGCCACCATTTGCGATATTGCCCGCCCGTCTCGAAGGCTGACCAATAGATCCAGTCGCCATCCTTTTGCGGCACGGAGGAATCGTCCTCCTTGATCCGCGCCTTCATTTCTTCATACAGCCGGTCGGTCAGCGGCTTGAGCGGGGCCATCACGCCGTCGAAATACACGTTCTCGGCCTCCAGATAGGCGAGCACGTCCTTGTCGGTCACGGTCGGATAGCCGGGGTCTCTGAGCCACGCATAGGGATCGTCGATCGTGACGCCATGGGCGGTGAAGCTGAACGGGCGGCGATCGGCGCGAGGCGGCGTTGCGGTTGTTTCCATCGCCCATCCCTAACCGGTTGCGTCGCGCGAAGTCGAGGGGGCTGCGCGACGGCTCGACTATTGCCGGGTCGGCGCGGTAGAATGCGGGTATCCAACCAATATCGAGTGTGCCCCATGTCGACCTATGCCGCCCGCCTCTCTGCCCTGCGTGACCAGCTCCGGCGCGATCGCCTCGATGGCTTCGTCGTACCGCTGACCGATGAGCATATGTCGGAATATGTCGGCGCCTATGCCCAGCGCCTCGCCTGGCTCACCGGTTTCCAGGGATCGGCAGGGACGGCAGTGGTGCTGCCCGAGGCGGCGGCGATCTTCACCGATGGCCGCTACACGCTGCAGGTCCGCCAGCAGGTCGATGGCGATCACTGGGCCTATGTCGCGGTGCCGCAGACGAGCGTTGCGGGCTGGCTGGGCGAGCATACCGCGCAGGGCGCGCGCATTGGCTATGATCCCTGGCTGCACACCCGCGCCTGGGTGAACGAGGCGGCAAAGGCACTCGCCGACCGTGGTGCGGTGCTTGTGCCTGTGGATACCAACCCGGTCGATGCCGTCTGGCCCGATCGTCCGGCTCCGTCGCGGGCCACGCTGGCGGTGCAACCAGATGCGCAGGCCGGGCAATCCTCTGCCGAAAAGCGTGCCGGGATCGCCGAGTGGCTCGCTGCCCGCAAGGCCGATGCGGTCGTGCTGACCGCGCTCGATTCGATCGCCTGGGCGTTCAACATTCGCGGTCAGGACGTCGAGCACACGCCGGTGGCGCTCGCCTACACGATCGTCCATGCAGACGGCACTGCCGATCTGTTCGTCGCGCCCGAAAAGCTGACCGACGCGGTGCGCCAACACCTCGGCAACGCCATCCGCGTGCATGACCGTGCCGATTTTGCGCGCGCCCTTGCCGGTTTCGCCGGGAAGCGGGTAGCGGCCGATCCCGAGCGCGCGGTGGCGGCGATCTTCGATGCGCTCGATACCGGCGGTGCCGTGGTGCTCGCGCAGCGCGATCCGGTGGTGCTGGCCAAAGCGCTCAAGAACCCCATCGAGATTGCCGGGCACCGATCAGCCTCGGCGCGTGACGGCGCAGCGCTCGCGCGCTTCCTCCGCTGGGTCGAGGCGGAAGCGCCAGCGGGCGGGCTGACCGAGCTGATCTGCGTCGCCAAGCTGCTTGAATGCCGCCAGGCATCGGGTGTGCTGATCGACACGTCGTTCGACACGATTTCAGCGACCGGCGCGCATGCCGCGATCCCGCATTACCGCGTGGACGATGCATCCAATGCGCCGCTTGAGTTGGGCCAGCTCTATCTCGTCGATTCAGGCGGGCAATATCAGGACGGCACAACCGACGTCACGCGCGTGCTGCCCATTGGCGAACCGACCCCCGAAATGCGCGACCGCTTCACCCGTGTGTTGAAGGGGCATATCGCGCTTGCCACCGCCATCTTCCCGCACGGCACCAATGGCGGCCAGCTCGATGCGTTCGCGCGCCGCCCGCTGTGGGAAGCAGGGCTCGATTATGCGCACGGCACTGGCCACGGCGTGGGTGCCTATCTGGCGGTGCATGAAGGGCCGCAGCGGATTGCACCGCCCAATTACCCCGGCGGCGGCCCGTCCGAACCGCTGCGCACGGGGATGATCATTTCCAACGAGCCCGGCTTTTACAAGGCTGGCGAGTACGGCATCCGCATCGAGAACCTGGTCCTGGTCGAGGACCGCGTGATCGAGGGGGCCGAAGCGCCAATGCTCGGCTTTGAAACGCTGACGTTTTGCCCGATCGAGCGATCGCTCATCGTGCCCGACATGCTGACCGAATCGGAAGCGCGCTGGCTTGACGACTATCACGCTCGGGTAGTAAAAATTCTCTCCCCACAACTAAATGCCGAGGAATCAGCATGGCTCGAGGAAAAATGCGCACCGATCACCGTCGGGTCGTAGAGGCTCTTACGGCAATTGCGGTGGTCACTTTCCTCGCCCTGCTCGTGCCGATCGCCGGCAATGCCAGCTATGCAATTGGGTTTTGGCTCGGCCAACAGTAAGTCTCGGCGACTGGCAGGTGGTATTGGGGCGATTTGACCCGCAAAGGAGTGCCAACCATGCCATCGCTGCTGACCACCCCCATCCATCTCGGTCTTGGCGCGTGCGCCACCGTCCAGCCCGATTTCACCGACATGGCATGGTATGCTGAGTATTCGGCGCGCACCGCCAACGATGGCAATGAGGGGCGGCTGGTGACGATGTCCCGCTTCACCAAAAGCTGGGACTCATGGGAAATGCACCCTGGTGGGGACGAGGTGGTGGTGTGCCTGTCGGGCGCGATGACGCTTCACCAGGAAATGGCGGATGGCCGCACGGCGACGGTAGCGATCGGCCCCGGCGATTATGCGATCAACCCGCCCGGTGCCTGGCATACCGCCGACATCGCGGCAGAGGCGACTGCGCTGTTCATCACTTCAGGGATGGGGACGGTGCATCGTCCAAGGTAACGGGCGCGGGCGAGCCAATTGCGCGGGCGCGCGCCTTTCGCTTCTTGAGATTGTCGCGCAGCTGTGCCGCGAGCCGCTCGGCGCGATCGTCATTCCCGGTCATTGGCGCTCTATCCCGCGCAACGGCCGCCTTGACAAGCGCCGCTCCGTCAGACCATAGGCGCGCTCCCGCCACAAAGGCGGCGAATTGCTGCCGTAGCTCAGTGGTAGAGCGCATCCTTGGTAAGGCTGAGGTCGTGAGTTCAATCCTCACCGGCAGCACCATTTTTCCAGGAAAATCAATGATTTAGAGCGTCGCCTTTTGGCGGCGCTCGGATCGTTTGGAAAATGGGACACGCATGGGACACAGCTGGCGGTAAACACTGGCGTGCGGTGGCGTACGATTGGCGCCCTCGGAGCCCCCTGATCGCTCGAAATTTGAGGATCGCGAGGACTGCAGCCCGAGTCGGCCCGGACATGCGACCGTAGATCGAAGTCACTGACAGCTCAGTGCTCCTTGTCCGCCTTTGACGCCGCGTCTTCACGCACCTTCAATTGCCGCTTCCGCATGTCACGCGCCGCGTCCAGGAACTCGAACGGCAGGGCGTCGAAGATCTCTTTGAGGTTCGCAGGGTCATCGCGCGACCAAAGATAGAATGGGTCCACGAGCTCGATTATCGTTGAGAGCCTACGGCCCCGCCCCCGCCCCGCGCGCGATGCTGCGCGGACGGCACCGGTTTCGCCTGCTGGTCCACGCCCGCCGCGCGTTCGACGTGCAGGACGTCATCCGCGACTGGCTGGGCGGGGTGGAATGGCCGGTCAAGATGCGTGTAGTCGTCGATGTCGATCCCTATAGCTTTGTCTAGCGCATGCAGGCTAAATCGGAGCAGGGTTTGTGACGGAGTATGTAAATGCGGTATCGTTATTGGTTAGCCGGGCTTGCGGCCACCGCATTACTTCACGCCACCCCCGCCATGGCCGCCTGGCAAGAGGCAAGATCGGCGCATTTCACCGTCTATGCCGACGACAGGCCGGACCGGGTCCGCGATTTCGCGACCCGGCTCGAGCGGTTCGACCGGGCATTGAATGCCCTGTTCGGCATTCCGGACGCGCGCGAGTCCTCGTCGCGTCGCCTGACCGTCTTCGTGATCAACAGCTCGGACAGCGTCGGGAAGCTGTATGGCAAGGACGGCCGGGACGTTGCCGGATTCTACCTGCCGCGAGCGACCGGCGCGGTCGCGTTCGTACCCCGGAGCAACGAAACCGACCTGACCGCCGAAGTCATCCTGATGCACGAATATGCGCATCACTTTACGTTTCTGTCATGGCCGAACACGCCGATCCCGGCCTGGATTTTAGAAGGCTTTGCCGAATTCGCGGCGACCGCGATGTTCAACAAGGATGGCGGTGTCATGTTCGGATCGCCGCCGCTGTTTCGCCTTGATGGAATCCTGCACCCGACCCTGTCGATGAAGAAGATCATGACGTCCGATGTGGGATCGCTTCGGCCCGAAGAACGGTCAGAACTTTACGGTCAGGGCTGGTTGCTGACCCACTATCTCATCCTGTCGAACGAACGACGCAAGCTCTTGACCGAATATTTCACCGCGCTGAACAGCGGCAAGGACGCGACTGAGGCGGCGGGCGTGTTCGGCGACCTAGTCGCACTCGGTAGGGCGCTGGATCGCTACGCCACCAAAGGCCTTCCCCGCTTCATCATCAGCCCTGACCGACTAAAAGTCGGCGAAGTGACCGTTACCGCGCTTTCCCCGGGGGCCGCGGCAGTGATGCCAGCCCGTATCCGGTCGACACGGGGGGGCAATGCCAAGAGCGCACCTGTTGTCTATGCGTTGGCCGCAAAGCTCGCCGCCCCCTATCCCAACGATGCCATGGCGCAAAACGTCCTGGCCGAAGCCGCGTTCGACGCAGCCGAGTTTGACGCGGCCACCGCCGCCGTCGACCGGGCGCTGGCGGTCGACCCGAATTCAGTCCACGCACTGGTCTATCGCGGTCGGATCGCCATGGCGGACGCTATTGCAAAGAAGCTTCCGCAAAAGGATTGGGCGGTCGTGCGTCGGCATTTTGTTGCAGCCAATAAAATTGACCCTGAAAATGCGGAGCCGTTGCGTCTCTATTACCAAACCTTCGCCGCGAGCGGCATCGAGCCAACCAAGAATGCCGAGGATTCGCTCGTCTATGCCTTCGAGATTGCCCCGTTCGACCCCGACTTGCGGTTGTCGTTCGTTGCTTTGCTGCTGAAACAGGGCAACGCCGCGTCGGCCAGGGCGGCGCTAAGACCACTCGCGTTCAAATCGCTTGACGATGCGCAGGGCCAATTTGCAGCTGCGGTCCTGGCCGCGCTCGACAAGGACGGGGTCGCCGCCGCGCTTGCGGTGATAACCACCCCGCCCCCGACCGTGGACACGCCGGACTGACGGCCCCGCTAGCTTTTTCGCGCCATCATCACGCCAAAGCGACGAGGCGTGAACCGCAACCGTTCAGGGGGTCAATTTTGAAAGCCGATCAGCCCCGAACGGGGTCAATATTGCAGGCCGATTCACAACCATCGGCCAGAGCTGGCGGCGTGCCTGGAGCGAAGTCATCCCGTTCTTCGCCTTGCCTGACGAAGTGCGTCGAATCGTCTACACCACGAACGCGATCGAAGCCTTGAACTCGAAGCTCAGGCGCGCCGTGCGCGCCAGGGGGCACTTCCCCAGCGACGAGGCCACCACCAAGCTACTCTATCTGATCTTGCACCGATCCGAAAAAGAGTGGAAAATGCCGCCACGTGAGTGGCCCACGGCCAAGGCACAGTTCGCCTTCATCTTCGGCGAGCGCTTGATCAGGGCCATGGTGGCGCAAGGTTCAACCGCCCGCCCAGACACGAAAATCCTGACAGTCCCTGATGATGTGACTGAGGGTCCCCCGGTTTCTCATCCAGTTTGAAGGTCGGCACCCGCCGGTCATCGACCCTCGGCACCCCTTGCGGCTTGTTGGGCAACAACGGCGCGATCACGCGCCGTTCGAAATCCGGCAGATCATAGCGGCTCATACCGCTACTCTGAATCAGATCACCGCCGCTTTGGGAATCCCATTCATGGGTTCACGACCTAGCCTGATTGGGTAAATTGCCGAAGGGCAGGTTGCGGGAAGCGCTCCCGTGAATCCGGTCGATCATGAAGCTCGATCGCGACCGAAACTAACTGCCTGATCAACACTCTATAGCGCCCTGTCCCATCATCACCCGCCCGGCAGTTTTCGCTGCCACGACAAAAAGCATCATCTTCAAGCGGTGACCCGAGTCAGCCGGATATCGACCTCGCGATCGACATAATCCCATTCGGCGCACGCGCGCAGCCGGACCAGCATATGGTCGAACGCCTCTTCCTGATCGGGCGCGAATTCGAACCAGGTCAGGAAGTCAAAGGGTTCGCCATGATCGCGCGAGTGGTAGAGCTTGCGCGCGACGCCCGGCAGATAATCGAGCCCGATCGGCAAATGCGATCCACGCTCATAAATCGCGCGCCGTTCGTCCTGCGCCATCGCCCACCACTCAGCCGATTTGCGGATCGGGATCAGTGCCGCGCGGGTTGAGGCAGGACGCCCCAACCCCTCCTGCTTGGCCTGCAGCGACGCGCGTTCGGGCGCAGTGGTGTAGCGCAGATTGCTGCCGGCACCGCGCAGCGTCCAGGCGGCATTGCCCGCGCTGGCATCGCCATCGATCGACAGGAAGCGCGCCGAGGGAAGGCTTGCCCCGCGAAATTCGCAGATTGACGTGATCTGCCACTGCCCCTCATCGGCACCGGCAAATCGGCTGAGGGTAATGGATGTGCGCTCAGTCATGATACCTCATCGTGGTTGGCGCTGCCTTTCAGCGCGGTCTGAAAACGGGCAAAGGGCGATCGAACTTGAACATCGCGCCTATCCAATAGCGAGGACAAGCTTGTTGACCGAACCGTCAGTGGTCGCGGCTGGTACAGCGCTGCAGATCAGCACTTCATTGTCCGCATGCGCGGCGGAGGTTTCCCTGAAATAGGCAACCGAGCCCGCAACCAATGGTGTTTTGCACGCCCCGCAAGCGCCCTCGCGACATCCAAATTCGGGCGTCAGGCCCGACGCCTCGGCGAACTCAAGCAAGCTGCCAGCGCCGGGGGACCAGGCGCCATGGTCGCCCGCTGCATTGAAGACGACATCAACAGGAACAGTCGACGGCTCGGCCTTCGGCTCGGCACGGAGCGTTTCAACCTGCCGCTTCAGCGACGCTGGACCAAACGCTTCGGCAAAAATGCGACGATCCGCAACGCCATGGCTCGTCAGCACATCATAGACGGCCTGCATAAAGCCCGGCGGCCCGCACAGATAGAAATCATATAGTTGGAAACCCAGATACTTCTCTAGAACGCCTGCCGACAGGATGCCCTGTTCTTCGTAATCTGCGTCAATGACGGCATCATCGGTCTCTTGCAGCAGACGAATGATCGTCAACTTACCGTTCGATCGCTGGCGTAGCCGCTCTAGCTCAAAATCGAACCCCCGCTCAGCCTTTGTACGTGCCGCATAAAAGAAGGTGGTCGGGCGCATCAAGCCGGTTTGTTCGCCTTGATCGACGAGATGGCTGATCATTGCCAGAATGGGCGTGATGCCAACGCCTGCTGCAATCATCACGACGGGGTGGGCTGGCGATGGGTCGATGATGAAATCGCCATCGGGCGCGCGGCAATCGATCATGTCGCCGACCTCGATCGCGTCGTGCAAATGGCTTGAACCCACGCCAAGCTTCCGCACGCTGATGCGCAATTGCTGGGCGGACGGCGCAACCGAGACAGTATAGGTCCGCAGCAGCGGCGGTTCACCGCCAGGCTGCGCCAAGCGGATCGGCAGATGCTGCCCCGCGCGGTGCGGCGCCATCGCCACGCCATCTGCTGGTTCGAGGTAGAAGGACTTGATCACGGCGCTTTCCGCCACGATTTGGGTGACCCTAAACGGACGCCATTCAGAACGGGAAGAAGGCATAGTGATCGACGACATCGGTATACTCCGTTAGAAATCAGTGAAACTACGATCAAACCTGCGCAGCTTGTGCAGCGATGAGATCGGCGAGCCTACTTGTCAGTAAATTGCAGACATCACCGGCAAAGGTGAGCAAACCCTCAAACTCGGTGCGGTCAAACGAGGCCAGTTGAGCCTGCAGCATTTGCCGGGCACGGTAGAACCTGGTTTTGACGGTTGCAGGCAGGATATCGAGCGCGACCGCTGTTTCATCGACGGTCATTCCCTCGATCTCGCGCAGGATAAAGACAATCCGATAGATGTCGGGCAAACGGCCCAAGGCCTGCTCCAGCGTCTTCTGTAGTTGCACGTTGGCGACATGGTGTTCCGGGGTGGGTGCGCTCGCCAGATGGCGCGCGTCATAGGAAGGGTCAGGCTCAGTGCTCCCTGCGTCGTCTTGCCCGATGACGGCGGCACGGCGCCGCGCCGAGCGACGTCTTGTCAGCGATTCGTTGATGACGATGCGCGTTAGCCAGGTCGACAGTTTCGATCTGCCCTCAAAGGTGTCGATTGCGGCAAACGCCTTCAGGTACCCGCTTTGGACGGCATCTTCCGCCTCGCCATTGTCCCTCAGTACGGCCCAGGCCGCCCGAAACAGTTGCTGATTGTTCTTTGTCGCAATGAATCGCACAGCACCCGAATCGCCCGAACGAAACAGGTCCGCCAGGTCGGCATCCCCCATCTCAGCGTAATCAAGCCTGTCTGATCGCATCAGCGCGCGCCCCCCCGCGCGTCACTGATCGACGCCAGAAAATCCCGGCGCAAGCCCCGATCCTCCTGGAAGTCACCCAGCCAGCATTCGGTGCGCATGGTGACCCCGCGTTGTTTGACCCCGCGCGTCGCCATACAGCCATGGGTTGCGTCGATCACGACAGCTGCCCCGCGCGGTGCGAGCACCTCCCAAAGCGTCTTCCCGATTTCCTGGGTCAGGCGTTCCTGCAATTGCAACCGCCGGGCGAATGCGTCCACCAGGCGTGAAAGTTTCGATATGCCCACGACGCGGTCGTGCGGGCGATAGCCGACATGGGCCACGCCAAGGATGGGGGCCAGGTGATGTTCGCATGTGGAAACCAAAGGAATGTCGCAAAGAAGGACGGTCTCCTGATATGATTCCGCCTCGGTGAACGTCCGGCTGAGGAGCGCAGCCGGATCGATCGCATAGCCGGCAAACCATTCGCCATAGGCGCGCGCCACCCGCGCGGGCGTATCGACCAGACCTTCGCGTTCGGGGTTGTCCCCTGCAGCCCTGATCAAGGTTCGGACCGCCGATTCTATCTCGATCCGGCTTGGTTTTCCGTATCCCGCACCCAATTCTGGCACCGCTTGCTCGGCCAACTCCGTTTGGCATTGTGAAAGCTTCAAAAAATATTCCTTTTTCAGACGACACTCTTTCGCAGGAGCGGAGAATTCGGGATTTAGGCGTTATCTGCGGGCGCGACGGCGAATGTAACCTATATTAGATGCCAACGGCTCGCCACCGTTTCAAAATTCTGCGAGAAAATGCTGACGGTGCGAGCGCCCCCCTCGAGGGGAGATTGGGAACTGGTAGGTGGGGCATTCTGGCAACCGTTATGGCCTAACGAAGACATCAGCGAGCCGAGCAAATTTTGATATATCAGCAAACCGCTTGGGCGGGCAACAACCAGCATCTGTCATTCAGGAATAGATACCGTTTGGCAAGCTCGTGCTGTTCTATAGCCGCCACTGAACCACAATTAAGGAAATACCCAAACCGACAATCAATTTCTTTAGTTTATGTTAAAATAAATTATCAAACATAATATAAATACAGACGTGATATAAATATATGTACTGCAATACGACCGTTATTATTTGGGAATTATGTTAAATATCATGACATTAATCATTGCAGCGATTTGCGCAGCAATCATGGGGTACGCCATTCAGCGTGGAAGTACTTGTATGGTTGCCGCCGTCGACGAATTGATAAACAAGCGGCGTGCAAATCGCATTATGTCGCTCGCGGAGGCGGCTGCTTGGGTAACTGCCGCTGCGCTACTGGGCCAAATGCTCGGGAAGCATGTTGCCCTCCCGATCGGCTACCCAGCGAATTTGTCGACTGTAGCGGGCGGCTTTCTGCTTGGTATCGGCGCGCTTGTGGCGCGCGCCTGTGCGTTCGGCGCCATCGCTCGGATCGGTTCGGGCGAATGGATATATTTGCTGATCCCGATTGGCTTTTTTCTAGGCTGCGTAACAATTTGGCCATTGATCGGCCATTTCCCCCCGATGCATATCGCGTCGCCACTTTTCGAGGCCAGCTGGCTACTGGTGCCGTTCGCATTCTTTGTATTTTGGCGTTTGATCGAAGCCGTTCGGGCCGCGCGCTCAGCTATGCTTGCCGCCCATGTCTGGCACCCACACCGAGCGACCGCGGTGATTGGCATCGCCTTTGCCATTTCACTCATCTCTATCGGCCCTTGGGCTTACACGTCTGCATTGGTCGCTGTTGCCCAGGGAATGCACGCCGACGAATTCTATAAGGTCGTGCTGCTGGTGATAATGATGGCTGGTGCGCTTGTCGGCGGCCGAGCCACCGGCAGGCTGATATGGCGCGCGCCCACGTTGGAGGCCGCAATTCGTAGCTTGGCTGGCGGCGCCTTGATGGGCTGGGGCACCCTTTTGATCCCGGGCGGTAACGATGAATTGTTGTTGGTCGGCATTCCGTTCCTTCAGCCTTATGCATGGTTGGCAGTGACGAGCATGGCCCTCGCGATCGGTATTGGACAGTTTACTGAGCGCCGTCTGGTCGCCCGATTTGCGCGCCCAACGATCAACCACAAATAGCCGAAATTGCACGGCAAGTGCACCAAACGATATTGGGGGTGCTATAATTCGATATTGAGGTGCCATAAATTGATCCGAGACGGCGGACGACCCGGACCGCGCGGCGTTCGTTGATATTGGGCAAAAGCGGCATTCACCCCGTCGGTTCATGGCGTTGAAACTTCAATCCCTTGGGCGGCGTCTAACGCATAAGCGTAGGTTCTTGGGGGGGGATTTTTGAGAAACGTTACTTCAGTCTCGGCCAGGGATTATTGTGCGTCATGAGCACCTTGCTCCCACCAGCCGCGTTGCTGCCCTGGCCCGGATTTCGCGCTTTGAACGAAATTGACGGCAGCTCAGGCGGCATCATCATCAGCCACGGCCTGATTGAGGCGCCCGATCCCATCGGCGTCGAAGCGATCATTCCCGATGATCAGATATTGCTTTGCGTGCACCTTGGCGGCTCAATCTGGATGCGCAACCGATCGTCCTTCACCAATTTTGAGCGCGAGGGGCGGGCGGGTACCGCTAACCTTGGCGTTGGTGGCACTAATTATGATATCGAATACCATGCTGAGCGCTGCGAATGCGTCCGGTTCCTGATCGCGCGTAGCTGGTTCGACCATGTGCTTGAGGACCAGCCGTCATCGGCTCGGCTGGAGTTCATCGACCCCCAGAACCGCCCGGATCATCAGTTAACCCTTCTAGCACAAATGGCGCTTCGCCGCAGCGCTAATAGCCCGGTCGACCGGCTGCTCGCCGACTCAATCGGCTATGCTGTCGCTGGAGAAATCTTGCGTACATGGTCCAACATCACCGTCGCCGGTGAATCCCCACGGTTTGAACGGACGTTGCCGGCAGACCGCCGAATGATGCTGGTTCATGATTATATCGAGGACAATCTGACGGAGCCGGTATCATTGAACGATCTGGCTGCAGTGTCCGGCCTGTCGATGGCTCAATTCATGCGACTGTTCAAAGCAACGTTCGGGGTAACACCACATCGCTGGACTCTTCAACGAAAAATGGATCGTGCCAAGCTAATGATCACGCGAGAAGGGTTGTCGGTGACACAAGCCGCGCACGAGCTCAATTTTTCATCATCGCAGCATTTTTCGACCATGTTCAGAAAGCTGAACGGGATCGCACCCTCAGCGTTCAGGCGATTGATGCTCCCCCCCAATGATTAGAATTCGTACGTCCGACCGGAACGCGAACGACGCGCCCGCCTACCCCCGATAGACTCGCTGAATGAAAATTTTTGGGGGCAAGTTTCATTGGAACACCATTCGGCATGTAGCGAGCTTGCGTTCCTGCGCGATGTGATCGCCGATGCTGTGCCGGACGGCGAAGCAGGAAGCGTTTGCCCATTGGTTATTCGCGGCTCGATTTCGAGTAAGAGCGTTACACATCTGAAAAAAAAGGCGGTGCCGCCAGGCCTCGCCTTCGTGTTGGCGAAGAAGCAGATCGAGCGCTGCTGGTTAACTAGCGATGGAAGCTATAGATTAACGGATCTGTCACAGCACTCAATCTCCGCAATTGTCCTGAGTAATGATGATGATATTTTGATCCCACGCTGTGCAAAATCGTTCGTCTCTCTCTACATTCCTTTCGATTATTTGAAACCATCCAATAAAAATAATTTTGAGGGCTATTCCA
Source organism: uncultured Stakelama sp. (assembly GCA_964638495.1). Lineage (GTDB taxonomy): Bacteria > Pseudomonadota > Alphaproteobacteria > Sphingomonadales > Sphingomonadaceae > Sphingomonas. The sequence goes on from CAZXBM010000005.1 coordinate 63,165, forward strand.
GTTTCTTTAACCTACAGGATCGTGCTCTTTTTGGTATCGCTGAAGCAATAATATTTCATTTGACCGCAGGGAAGACGAAAGACAAAGGCATTGCTGACCATCTTATTTCCGGTTTTCTGACCGCTGCTTTTAGAATGGGCAACTGTAAAGTTGATCGGAGAGCTGCACAAGATCGGATTCATCTTACATTTCGTCGACTTGCTGACATTGATCACTATATCAAGACCAATTTATCACGATCGATACGGGTAAGCGAACTCAGTCGCATAGCAGGCTACAGTCAATTCCATTTCATGCGGGCAATGAAATTGCAGACTGGTTACAGTCCACACCAATATATATTAAAGCATCGTATTGAAAAGGCGCGTTCTTTAATCGCTGAGCATGAGAATAAATTGGCCGATATTGCTGTAGAGGTAGGTTTCTACAACCAGGCGCATTTCACGACAGCTTTTCACCGCATTACAGGATTGACGCCAGGGGCGTTCAGGCGGCTATTTGTGGATCAATTACAATCGGCGGCCGGTTCCAATCCTCCTCATTTATTTCCGGATCTCGTTCTTGCGGCGCAACTTGGTTTTGATCGTCAGTCAATCAGGGTGCCCGCAGACTAACGCACCTATGGCATGATCGACCTCGATGGCCGCGCAGATAGCGCCGACACATTTTGCCGACCCAAGCCATTTTCAATTGCTCAACTTGGGAGATTGATCGATCCGAGATGCGGTCTGGCGGTTGTTGTGGACGCGGCTCGGGACAAGTGGCCTGCGTGGCAACAGCCGCTTGCTTAGACCGTGCCGCCTTCAGTTCCCGCCGCAGGTCGGAAACCGCTGCTTCGAGCTGAATCAGCCGAGCTTCAAGTGATTCTTCATGAGGAGAAGCCGACTGCGCCCTTGCAGGCTGCGCGCTCCAAAAAAACTGCAAGGGCGCTGGTTGCGTTCAACATCCGAGCCCGAACCATCGTGCGGGACATGACGCTCTTTCCAATTTCCATTTTCAAACGAAAGATCTGAAAAAATATTGGCCGGACATAATGACCGCCGCTGGTTCTTCGGTTGCCGGGCCGGCCAATATTTTCACATCATCAAGGCTTCATTATCGCCTTTTTCGCTATTTTTGATTTGCAGCCGCAGGAGGCGACACGCTCTGGAGATAGGCGATGATGCTCGTCCGCGTTGCCGGATCGGCAATGGTCAGGAACATCTTCGAACCAGGCGCAACTTTTTGTGGACCTTGCAGCCATGTATCGAGTCGGGCTGGTGTCCAGACGCCGGTCAGCTTCTTGATTGCGGCCGAATAGGCATAGCCCGAAACGCTGGCAGGCTTTCGTCCCACAACGCCGCGATGCGCGGGCCCAATCCGATTAGAATCAAGTGAATGGCATCCACCACATTTTGCTTGGTAAAGCGCCGCGCCGGGCAGCGTCTGGGCACCAGCGCTGCCGATCATTCCCCAAATGCTTGCGGCGAACATCGACAAGATCAGGGCACATCGAATTGCGGGCTGGATCATGCCTATCTCTCCTAGCCGAAGAGGTAGGGCGTCGACGGAACTGCGTTCCCGAGCGCATTGTTCAAAATGGCCCAATGGACAGCTTCGTCTGTTGAGAGCTGGGCAAACAACGTTGCAAGCGACCGATCCTTTAGCGCCGCCACTTGGCCGACATAGGCATTCGCAGCGCCTTGTTCGAGCCGGGCCGCCAGGGCAATTACGTCGCCTTGCGATTTCAACGATCCAAGATCGAGATCACGCGTGTATTCGGCATCGCTCTTTGGATCAGCAGCCTTGCCGCCCGCCTTGATGATCAACGATGCAAGTGAATCCCGGTGCGCCTTATGGTGGCCAAGGAAAACCAACGCGACCTTCAACACCTCGGCGGACAATAATCCACTACCACCGGCGATCGAATAGGCTGCGATACCTTCGTTCTCAAGTGCAAGGGCGCCCTGCAATACAGCAATGTCGCCATCCCCTGATCCAGGAAGCTTCCTTTTATTCGATGTAGCAGCATTAATAGGAGCAGTGCCGACTACAGTAGTAGCACCAATGCCAACCAGACTAATGCCTGCATTTTTCAAAAAGACTCGTCTCTCCAAAGTGTCGATCTTCATGATTCCCTCCTTTAATATGCCATTGATATCTATTGTGGCACATAGCCACAACGGAGTTTATCATTGTTATTATTTAACTCGCAGTTTTTTGTAAAACTGGATCGAAAATACACGAGCTGGGCCATCAAAGCGGACGGCGATGACTCAAAGCGGTTGCATGAGCCACTGCGATCGACCGATTTCAACTATCGTGTGGCATTGACCCGAAGGGCGGCGAAGCCAACCTCTCGATGAACCCCTTCTGCTGCGGCTTGCCAGGGGCAATGTAATGCCACGCCACATCGCGTTCCTTCGACCAGCGCTGGTTGCGGCCCTGCGGGATCGCCATCGGGGAGCGAGTACCCAGCGCCCGCTTGCGACCACCCCTGCGGTGCACGTGCAGGCGTTCCTCCCGATTCACCCCGAGAACATTGCACGCTCGCCGCGGGCTAACCTCGAACAGACCTTCGAGATGCGCCATCGCTTCCCGATTCGCGGCGAGCGTCACCATTTTTTTGCGGTGATCTCCTTGAGCATTGCTCCCAGCGAATTGATGCCTCGGGTCAATTCGTGATCTGGCCGCTGTCCAGCATCGCCTCCGCCAGCAACCGCTTCAGCTTGGCGTTCTCGTCCTCAAGCTGCCGCAGCCGCTTTGCCTCTAACACCTCCAGCCCGCCAAACTTGGCCTTTCACTTGTAAAAGGTCGCGCTGCTCACGCCGTGCCGCCGACACACCTCGGCCGTCGGCGCACCCGCCTCCTGCTCCTTCAAAATCGCCATGATCTGCTCTTCGCTGAACCTGCTCGCCTTCATCGTCCGCCTCCCTTGATGGGCCGGACTCTACCCAAACCTGAAGAAAAACGCGGGGCTCAGACCAATCGACCCAATTGTTGCCGATCTCGTCCGATCGTGCGCAGGCTGGACGGGCAAGGCGAGATATTCGCGAAAAGCCCCAGCGCTACCGGTCCAACTGCTTCAGCCAATGGCCAGGCGTCTGGCCGATCTGGCGGCGGAACGCGGTCGTCATATGGCTTTGCGAACTGAAGCCTGCCTGTTGCGCGACCAGATCGAGCGACGGCCGATCGGCATGGCGCAGCAATTTGCAGGCGCGTGCGACACGCTGCCCCACGATGTAATCGTGCGGTGTGCGGCTGGTCGCCTGACGAAAATGCCGGGTCAGCGAGTCGATCCCCATATCGGCGATGATGGCCAGGTCGGCGAGCCGGATTGATCGGGCAACATTGGCGTGGATGTAATCGATACAGCGCGCGATGCCGGGGTGCTTACCTCCGCAGCTGGGTCGGCGAATATGCTGGCCAATGCTCGACCAGCGCAGCAATGTCTGCAGGATATATTGGTGAGACAGCGCCTCGAGCGTGATGGCGGCGATGCCGTCCGGCACGTCGAACGCCGCGTTGATTTGCACACCTATCATCTGCAGCGGGTCGATCACGGCTGGGGTCGGTGTCGTGACATAATCGATCGCGGACGTGTCGACGATATCGCCGAACAGAGTGTCGATGACGTCGCCATCAAATGAAATGCCGATAAACTTGTGAAGCCTCGGCCGATCAGGCCGGTGGGTGGAGGCGCGGAACAGCGAGGCGCCCTTCGGTGCGAATCCGGCAGATCCCGCTGCGAAACGCACCGACTGGCGTCGATCGCTGTCCAGCGCGAAATCGGCCTCGAAATCATTGATGCAGAACTCGGCAACATGGCGCGGTATCGTCAAGTGCAGCTCGAATTCAGGCAAACTACTGCGCTGAATACCGATATTGTCCAGATAGATGCGATCGCCCCATACCGGGAAGGCCTGGCTTGGTAGGGCGGTGTTCCCCCATTGCCAGGGGGATGGGCGCGCGGGCCGGTAAATGGCGACAGGCGTTTCAGCAGCGCGCCCCATGATCAGCGCGCCGCAAACACGCTGTTGAGTACGCCGGCCAGCCGCAGCGCCGCCTGCTTGATCCGCTGACGGAGGAGCGGCACGTTCCGCTGATAATAAGAATCGCCAAACACATAGGCCGGGCCCACGCTAGCCCCGGCATAGGCCAAGCTGCGCGAGCGGACCAGATCATGGCTTTCCTGTGCCCAGGCGATTGGGGTGATCGCCGCGAAGGGCAGCACATCACCGAGCGCGAGTTCGCGATCGAGCTCATCGACCAACATCATCCAGCGATCGCCATCTACCGTCTCGGGCCAGCGATCGGCCATGTGATCCAGCAGGATATCGCTGTCCCACACCCGGTGGAGGTTGCTGGTGCGCTCGCCCCGCCACAGCAGCAGGATTTCGTTGCCGCCGCGATTGCCCCTGATGCTGACATGGAGCGGCTGATGGAGATCGCCCACCCAGTGTGCGAAGAACTTCAGCGCTTCGAGCCGTTCAGCATCGGTGCGCTGCCGATCACCCAGGATGGCGCCGTGCTTTGCGACCGCTGCTGTAACGCAGCCATCGTCGGGGCAATCAGACGCATCAACAACCCGGTCATTGGGTTCGAGCGACAGAATGTGCAGTGGGGCGGTTTCGGGATGCGTCGATCCGCGCACGCGGTCTGCCCAAGAGCAGCTGTCCTGAAAGCGCCTGAAATCGGGGTCGAGCGCCATCAGCCGGTCGATTTCGATGCGCGCCGGTGCGCTCAGATGGCGATATGCCAGGGCGCAGATAGTGCGATGTCCGTCGCCCCCAAACGCGACAGTCGGTGTTGCCGGGAGGGCAAGTGCGCCAAAAAACGCCGCCAGCGTGATCCATGAATTTTTTTTCATCGGGATTCCAAGCATCAACGAGTTCGGGCTTTAAGAGCCCGGCAATGTGACAAACAAACTTCACAAGACACGTCTTCTGCCAACAGCCGAGCGGCTGCGTCTCTGAATGGTGCTAAATTTCCAGTGCGACACGTATAGATGTAATTCCCTTAGGATCGTCCTGCGCATCGCCAAAGATAGGCAGCGCCAAATGGCGACCAACAATCTTCAATTTTGTTGCTCGATTGTTGCACAGGCCGAATCTACGAAGATCACAAGTGGCTCGTTACATGAAATTGTGAAACGCAGACCGATAGTGTCAGCGATGTGTCACACCGCTTTTTTAGCGCCGGGATCGCGACAGCGGGGATAGCCCGCGATTCAGCATCACTTCAAAGCGGGGAACACATCATGGCTGGTGGACGGGTATTGAGCTATCGTGCGGCACTGTTGCTGGCTGGCAGCGGGTTTGCAGGCGCTGCGATCATCTATGCACCGCCCGCCGCTGCCCAGGTGACCTTCGGCGAAATCGGGGGCAATGTCGTGCTCGACAACGGCAAGTCGGTCGATGGCGTGGAGGTGGAGATCATCCATCAGCCATCAGGCACCCGATCGCGCAGCAATGTGAATGCGGGCGGACGGTTTCTGGTGACCGGGCTGCGCATCGGCGGACCGTACATCGTTACCGCCAAGGCCCCCGGCTATGACGAACAAACCCTGTCTGATATCTACGCGACGGCCGGCAACCCGGTTGATGTCAGCATCGTTCTGCGCCCCACCGGGAGTGCCGACATCGTCGTCAACGCTGTCCGCGACGTGCAATATGGCACCGCACGCAAGTTCGGGGAGAACGAGATTCGCGACACGCAGGTGGTGGAGCGCAAGCTGCAGGAAATCATCCGTCGCGATCCGCGTGCCTTTGTTGATCTGGCGGAACCTGATGACGATCAGGGTGTGTCGATCCTCGGCTTCAACACGCGCTTCAACAATATCGTCGTCGACGGCGTGTCGCAGATCGATAGCTATGGCGATAATTTCACCGGCCTGCCGACCCGCCGCTCGCCGATTTCGCTCGATGCGATTGCCAGCTTGTCGGTCGAAACGGCACCGTTCGACGTACAGAATTCGGGCTTTCAGGGCGGCCAGATCAACATCATCACCAAATCGGGCGATAACAAGTTTCACGGCAGCGCTTTCTACCGACGAACGGGTGGCTTCCTGTCGGGAACGCTGTCCCGCCCCGTGCTCGGCGAAACCGGGCAAGTCGTCGCGACCGATACCGTGGCGCAGCGCGACCCCGAGGATAACTGGGGTGCAACGCTGTCGGGGCCGATCATCAAAGACAAGCTGTTCTTCACGTTCAGTTATGAACAGTTCCGGCAGAACGAGCTGCTCGGCGCGTGCCCCACGGGCATTGCCTGCGATGATCCGAACGAGCTGATCACCAACGACCAATATGAAACCATCCGCCAGGCATCGATCGCGACCTATGGCTTTGATCCGGGCGACTTCAACGACATCATCAACCTGCCCGACGGCGAGCGTAAATTCCTGGGCAAGCTCGACTGGAACGTGACCGACGGGCACCGCGTCGCGGTTACCTATCAGAACACACAATCGAACTCGGTCGTTTCATCGGGTCCGGGCGGGCTGGCTTCACCGTCAAGCTATGTTGCGTTCACCGCAAGCCAGCCGGTCGTGCTTTCCGCGCAATATTTTGCTGATTGGTCCGATCGTTTTTCGACGCAGGTCCGCGTTGGTTACACCCAGACCCGCCGAATCAGCCAACCCCTGTTTGAACGGGCAGGGCAAGTCGGCCTGGTGCAGATTCAACAGTTTAATGCCAACAGCTTTGGCCAGAACGGGCTGACGGTATCGCTGGGCATCGATGATGATGATCAGAATACGCGCTTCGAATCCGAACGACTCCAGCTGCTGTTCCGCGGCTCCTACAAGCTCGGCGATCACCGCTTCAGTTTTGGCTATGAACGCGACGATCGCAGCATTTTCGATTTGGACGTGCCGGCCGGCAGTGGTTTGTTCGTGTTCCAGGATCCCGATGGGGTGGACAACCCCAATCTCGCCGGGGTGCAGGGCGGGCCTGGTACGGCATTCCAGCAGTTCTTGAACCGCAATGTCGGCTTCGTGACCGTTCAGGGCCCGGTGAGCGGCAATCCGCTTGACGCCGCGACCGATTTTTCCCTCGTCCAGGACAGCGTCTATCTGCAAGACGAATGGAAGCCGTTTAACAATCTGACGCTGTTGCTGGGTCTGCGCTATGAGCGACTAAGCACGGCGGATATCCCTGGCGCGAACCCATTTTTTCAGGCGCGATATGGCTTTTCCAACCAATCGACGCTGGATGGCCGCGACGTGTTCCAGCCACGCTTTGCGTTCAACTATCGCCCGCTAAGCGCCACCACGGTTCGTGGCGGTGTCGGCGTATTTGCAGGCGGCGTGCCGCTGGCCTTTTTTGGCGAAACCTATCAGCAGACCGGGGTCTCGACCTTCAACACGACCGTGCAGGGCGCGACCGTCAACCCGCTGGCGAATTTCGAACAGGTGCCCCCGGCGGCGATTGCCGGTCTGGGCACCAGCCAGTCACGCCTGACCCAGGGGACTGACAGTAGCTCGTTCTTCCTCGATCCCAATTTCGAGATCCCACGCAACCTGAGGTTCCAGCTGGCGGTCGACCAGCGGTTCGACATTCCAGGGCTGGGCGACAATTGGCGCTTCAGCGCCGAGATCATCCACTCAGAGATTTTGGAGGCGATCCAGTTTCAGGACATTCGCCTGCAGCAAATCGGCACGCTACCGGGCCTGAATGTGCCGCGTTACGCCGTCACGGCCAGGCCGCTTGATACGCGCCCTGCTCGCCCCACTAACCGATCGGACGGCGTCGTCGCCCCGCAGGACATCATGATCACCAACACCGATCGCGGCCGTACGACCGTGGTGGCGTTCAACCTCGACAAGCGTTGGAACTTCAACAAATGGGGCATGCTCGATATGAACGTCGGCTATGCCTATACCGACGCGCGTGACGTATCCCCCGCCAACGACACCGATAATCTTTCCGACGTGTTCGAAACCGGCGCGTTCGACAATATCAACAATCCGTCGGCAGCACCGTCGATCCAGTCGATCCCGCACAACCTGGTGCATTCGTTCAATTACGAGAAGAAGTTCGACAATGACGTGAAGTTTCGCTTCTCGTTGTTCGGCAATTACCGTGCGGGACGATCGGTGTCGTTCGTGCTGGGCAATGTGGGCCAGGCAACCGCGGGCTTCCAGACGATCCAGCCCGGCTTGTCGGATCGTGCGCAGGATCGGCTCGTGCCCTATCTGCCGTCCGGCCCCAGCGATCCGCTGGTCCGCTATGGCGCGGGCGCAAGCTATGACGAGCTCGCCGCCATCATTTCAGCCTTTAACCTGGAGCGTTTTCAGGGTGGCCCATTGCCCCGCAACAGCATCAGGGCCGGATCGACCTATCAGCTGGACTTGAACACCCAGATCGAAATCCCCAGCCCTGTGCACGGCAGGTTCATCATCGATGCCGGCATCCGCAACTTCCTCAATCTGCTGGGCAGTCGCGGCGGCCAGATCAATCGCTATTCGATCCGCGAGACGCTGTACGATGCCGTGTTTGATGCAGCAACGAACCAGTATGTCATCACCAACATCGATGACGGCAATGTGCCACTGGTTTCGGAGGAGCGGATCAGCACCGGATCAGTGTGGCGCGCACAGCTCGGCATTCGTTATCAATTTTGAGGGGTTAGCAGGTCTGGCGAGGTCGCCGCATTGGTTTGGAGCACCAGTGCGGGGCCTAGCCCGGCCCTGTGACCAAGTCTGCGACCATGGCGCTGGTCATTAGGGATTTCGCGGCCATCATGAGCACGCCCCGGTCGCCTGGCATCCTATGATGCCCGACCGGCGCGGTGCAACGACGAGCGCGTCAGTTGGTGGATTACGTTCTTCAGCGCGACGTAAACATCATCCAGTGGCAGACGCGCCTGCATCCGGACTGCCACGATGGCAGCTTCTTCGATCAGCGAGCGCACGGTGCTGCGGCGCTCCTTTCGCTCCATTGGCATGCGCGCTGACGGTGCCAAGGAGGCGTTCGGCCTGTGGCTCGAGCAGAACGAGAGCGCGAAGTTCTGGCTGCGGGTGACGAGCGAGCTGCGCAACCGTGGCACCGAGGATATCCTGCTCGCCGTGGTCGATGGCCTCAAGGGGTTGGCGAACGCACGAAGCTCGTCCGAGCGACGCTCGACGTAGCGAACGAGATCCGTGGACTGATGAAGACGTTCGGGCTGATCGTACTGCGTGGCATAGGCGGAAAGGTCGAGGCGAACGTCTGCTCGCTGCTCGCCGACCATGTCGGTCTCGCGCGGATCATCCTGCCTCTGCTCGAGGCGTGGCGAAGCCTGCGCATCCAGGCAACGGAGCTGGGTCGCCAGCTCATCGCCGAGGCGCGCAGGAGCCAGCAGTGCCAGCTGCCGATGTCGATCCCTGGCGTCGGCGCGATCACCGCGACCGCATACCTTACCGCGGTCGAGGATCCCGCCAACTTCAGCCGATCCCGCTCGGTGGGTGCCCGGCTCGGGGCTTATCACACCGCGCTATCAATCAGGCGAAGTCGACGATGACGGCCATATCTCCCGACGCGGCGATAGGAGAGGTGATCAACAGGTGATTGTCTCGACCAGCGAGGATGTTGAGACGCTGGTTCCCACCAAACTTGCTATCACAGGGCTGACCGCAGTGGGTAGCGCAACGGTCATTTGACGGCGGCGGTCTTGATCATTTCGCCGGCACAGGCTTCATGCAGAACAAATCCCTCGCTGGGATCGACTTCGGCACGCCAAGGCGCTTTTTCGAGCGTTTCGCAGGTGTGGCGATAGCCAGCCTCCCAGCGTTGCCGGATGCCGTCCGCGCTGAAGTCGATATCCTTGGCGTGGTCTTCGTAGTCGAGCGCAGGTGCCAGCAGGCGAATGACGTGCATCCGCGTCGTGCAGCCATAGCCGGTCAGCCCTCGCTGCTTGAGGCTTGCCAGTGCCTCTGCCGGAATCAGCGCCGTCATTTCGGCGATGATGTGGCGCATCTTGTGGAGCTGGCGCTGGCGCTTGATGTGCGAGGCCGAACGGCTCGAATATTGCACATCCTTCTGCCGGTTCATCACTTCCCAGATGGTCTCGGGCTCCTTGCCATGCGGGTTCCAGAGATGGACCGCAAAGACCATGCCGTTCTTGCGCGGATTATCGTCGAACACGACTTCGACCGGCGTGTTCGACAAGATGCCGCCGTCCCAATAGAGCTGATCGTCTATCCGCACCGCCGGAAAGGCGGGGGGTAGCGCGCCCGATGCCATGACGTGACGCAGGTCGATCGGCTGATCGCGGCTGTCAAAATAGGTCATTTCGCTGGTCTGGACGTTGGATGCGCCGACGGTCAGCCGGATTGGCCCGTTGTTGATTTGGTCAAAATCGACGAGTTCAGTCAGGGCTTCAGCGAGCGGCGCCACCGAATAATAACCGGCCTGCTCGGCACCCAATTTGGCGTGTGCGCTCATGAACGCCGCCGTGTTCGGGCGGAAGAATGACGGGATACCGTTGGTGACGGCCATCATGTTGCGCGCCGCTGACGGGAACCAGCTGGGCAGCGACATGCCCATGAAACGGTCGCTTTCGACGCGCTTCCAGAATTCGCGCAGGCGGGGGAGCCCATCGCTTGCCGGACCACCGGCAATGAGCGCCGCATTAATCGCCCCAATCGAAGTGCCGACCACCCAGTCGGGCGCGATCCCTGCTTCTGCAAGCGCCTGATACACGCCGATCTGATAGGCACCCAAAGCGCCGCCGCCTTGCAGGACGAGAACGATCTGGCCGTAGCTCGAAATTTCGTCGTGAAGGGTCTTCAAGGCTTCTCTCCAGTCAAGCAATCTGAGTGCAGCACGAAACGTTATTGCGCGGTCCAGCCACCATCGACTGGCAGCGCCGCGCCGGTAATCGAGGCCGCGCCGGGTCCGCACAGGAACACCGCAAGCGCGCCCAACTCCTCGACCGTCGCAAAGCGCTTGGTCGGTTGCGCGGCCAGCAGCACGTCGCGGATCCCCGCCTCACGGTCAATGCCGCGGGCCGCGGCGGTAACGGCAATTTGATTTTCGACTAACCGAGTCCATACATAGCCTGGGCATATCGCATTACAGGTAACACCGAACTGCGCGCCTTCAAGCGCGACCGTCTTGGTCAGGCCGAGGACACCGTGTTTTGCCGCGACATAGGCGCTTTTGAACGGCGACGCGACGAGCGCATGCGCCGAGGCAACATTGATGATCCGGCCATAACCCAACGCCTTCATCGGCGCGAAGGCGGTGCGGATCGTGTGGAACCCCGCCGATTGGTTGAGGGCGATGATTGCATCCCATTTGTCGACCGGAAATTCCTCGATCGGCGCGACATGCTGGATACCAGCATTATTGACGAGGATGTCGATGTGGCCGAAGGCCGCGATGCCGTTTTCGATCAGGCCGGCGGCACCGGCAGCATCGAGCAAATTGGCACCGTCATGGACCACCCGCCCGCCGTGCGCGGCCAGGGTGGCACAGGTCGCCTCGATCGTGGCGGCATCGCCCAGGCCATTAATGACGAGATCGGCACCGGCTTCGGCCAGTGCCTGGGCGATTCCCAGTCCAATGCCGCTGGTCGACCCAGTAACGACGGCGACGCGGCCGGCGAGTGGTTTTACGGTATTGGCCGGAATGGCGGGCGCGTTCATGATGGGCATCTTTTGTGGGAACGATGACCGAAGACTGCCAAGCACGGCAGCCGAAGTGAAATGCCCTTTCTGCATCGACTTGATGCGCCAAGGCGATTGGCCGGGGCACTGGCACAAGCGTATATCAACATTGTATCAGCGAGCCGGCCGTCCGGTTCCAAGACCAGATATTGCCAACCCCAGATATTGCCAACCCCAGATATTGCCAACCAAAGGGACGACCGATCATGTCAAAGACGACCATCCGCAACGTCGCATTCGCGCTCCTCGCTGCAACCACGCTTGCCTCGCCTGCAATTGCTGGCGAATGCCCGGCCAACAAGGGGGCGATCAATGCGCTGACGGGGGCACCGACGATGCCCAAGGGCGTGACCGATACCGTGATCGGCTCGGTCGACCTCGGTGCCGAAATCAGCGTCGCCGATCGCCAGCTGCGGACGCGTCGCCTGGTCGTGCAGCCGGGCGGTATCGTGCCGCTGCACAGCCACAAGGACCGTCCCGCGCTGATCTATACCGTCAGTGGCCAGATCACCGAATATCGCAGCAGTTGTTCCGTGCCGATCCAGCATAAGGCGGGCGACATCGCGCGCGAAGCCGATGGCATTTCGCATTACTGGATCAACCACGGCAAGGTGCCCGCAGTGCTCCTGTCGTCGGACGTCCACCACGGCAACTAATGTCGCTTCACCACGTTGACGACTGGAACGGGGGTGCCGCTCGATCGAGCGGGCGGCACCCCTAGTCTTTTGTCGGTCGTTAGGCGACCGCGTGCACAATCCGGCGGCAATCGACAGGTGATACCATACTGAAACTGCTTGTATTCTATGGTTCCTACCGCCGTGACCGCGTCGGCATCCGCTTCGCGCACTATGTGCGGCAAGGGTTGGCTGATCGTGGGCATGATGCCGAGCTGATTGACGCCATGGCGATCGACCTGCCGATGCTCGATCGAATGTTCAAGGAATACCCGGCCGGCGAAGCCCCGGCGGTGATGGCCGACCTGGCAGCGAAGATTCGCGCGGCGGACGGATTCCTGTTCGTGATAGGCGAGTATAATTGGGGCGTGCAGCCCGGCCTCAAGAATTTGACCGACCATTTTCTCGAAGAATGGTTCTGGCGGCCTGCGGCGATCGTCAGCTATTCGCCGGGCCAGATCGGCGGTGCCCGAGCGGCGATGGCGTGGCATCCGACGCTGTCCGAAATGGGCATGGTGGTGATTTCGAGCACGCTCACGCTCGGCCATGTCGGAGAGGCGCTGGATGCCGATGGCCGCCCACAGGGGAAGGGCGGCGACGTGCTCGACCAACGCTTCCCGCGCTTTGCCGCAGATCTCGAATGGTGGGCGGCGGCAGCAGCAAACCAACGCGCCGCGCAAACCCCGCCCTATTGAGAAGGGGGCGGTAGGAAGCGACGCCTGTACCAATGTCCGCTTGCTATCTCTTAGCGCCAGAAAACGGCCGGCCGCCAAGCGGCTTACCGGCGAGAATATCGACCTGGCCGCGCAATTTCTCTAGGTCGCTCTTGTGCGCGGCGAAGAGGGTGTCGATGCCCCAGGGCTTGCTGGCAAAGCCAACCTGGTCGGGGCCGCTAAAGAAATGATCTTTGAAATGCCGACCCGAGCATGACCGCCGCCTAGGATGGCTGGCAGCAGTGGAGCGGGTAACGGGAATCGAACCCGTGTATTCAGCTTGGAAGGCTGCTGTACTACCATTGTACTATACCCGCTTGCAGGCACGCGATTACCGGCAAGATCAGCGCTGCGCAAGCGGCTCTCGTCAGGGGCGTTTGCCAAGTGCGCCGGCGCGGTAGGCGCTAGGCGTTGTCCCCTCAGCCTCGCGGAAGGCGCGGTTGAAGGTGCCGAGCGAGCCGAACCCGGCATCAATCGCGATCGTCAGGATGGGCACGTCGCGCTGTGCCGGATCGCTCAGCGCCTGCTTTACCTCGTCCAGCCGATAGCCGTTCAGAAATCCGGCGAAGTTGCGGTGGCCGAGCCGTCCATTGATCGCGCGGCGCAGGCGATATTCCTGCTCGCCGAGTTGGGCGGCGAGTGCGGCGGTCGTCAGCGTCTCGTCGCGGTAACTGCGTTCGCGCGCCATGTGCGCCTGCAGCTTTTCGGCAAGGGCGCTCGCCGCATCATCGCTGGGGGCAATGCTTCGCGCGGTTGCCGCCAGGGTCACGCCAGTGAAGAGATCCCCTCGCCGAAGCCCCAATATGGCGATGCACAGCCCGCCAGGCACCGCCAGCGTCACCAGGCTGATGCCAAACGCCACCGATGCCTCGCGCGTGCCGGAGGAGAGATTGGCGGCGAAATAGACAAGGTTGATGATGACGACCGCGCCACCCGTCGCCCAGACAAAACCGATCCGCAACCGGCGTCGAACCTCGACCAGATCATTCTCGCGCCCGCGCCACGCCGTCCACAGCCCGGCGACCGCCAGGCCAAGCCACAGGATGCGCATCGGCACGTCGGTGGGCAGGTAGTTGCCGCGGCCGGGCGACCATAAAGCGAAATTCAGCAGCGAGAGCGCCACCGTGCCGCCGACCAGCAACCAGCTCCGCCAGCCAAAGCGCGTCTCGTCGTTGAACCAGCTACGGACGAACAGCCAAAAAAAGCCGGAAATCGATGCCTCGCCGATCAACAGCAAGGTGCTGAGCGGCCCCTCAAAGTCCTGCAGGCCATGCGTTTCGGCGATGACGCTGCAGGCGGCACCGGCGATCAGCGCGACCGCCATCCGCGCGGGCATCGCCCCGGGGTGATCGCGCAGCAACAAGATGGCGAGCAGGCCAAGCAATGCCAGCGCGCCGCCACGGGCCAGGAGATCAAGCTCGATGAGGGTCATGGGGCAAGTGCTGTCAGAGCAATGCCCGGCTGACAATAGCCGGACAAGAAGGGGCGGGACATGCCACAGCACGCCCCGCCCAGGTGTTCACGGGCTGGTAGGTCTTGTCACAACGCCCCGTGAAGGGTGGATGGCTTGGGGGCGTTGGCCGCAGGCGCGGTCACTCGGGCGAAGGTTTCGCGGTAGCGCGGGTGCTCGGTGCCCATCAATTTGTCCCAGAAGGTGAACCAGAAGCCGAAATTATGATTGAACCCGCCGCTATGGTGGAGATCATGATGGGTGGTGGCGCTGATCCAGCGCGTGAGCGGCGTCGACAGCCACCAGCGCGGGTGAAACTCCAGCCCCGCATGCGCGGTGACGTTGCGCGTGATCTGCGCGCCCATGAAGACGAGCGTGACGATGCCCGGCGTCGGCACAAAGGCGAGCCAGACGGCCATGAAACCGGCGTTGAGCGCCGCCTCCGGCACCGAGAAGCTATAGGCCGTCCAGGGCGTTGGCGTGACCGATTTGTGGTGGTGTCGGTGGATGCGGCGGTAGAGCCAGCGCGTATGCATTGCCCGGTGGGTCCAATAAAAATAGGCATCATGCGCCAGCACGATGAGGCAGAACATCATCACCAGATAGGCCAGCGAGTGATCACGCTTGTCATAGGGGAACATACCGGCGTGGATCGCCCAATCGATTCCGATGGTGACGACAAGATAGATCAGGCAGGCGATGAGCGACGAGCCGATTTCTCGCCGCAGATCAGCGGACGATGCGGTGCGGGGCTGGATCGCGCGCGATCGGAGCGGGGTACGCCTTGCCATCCACACGATCGCGGCCATCACGCTGGCGGCAATGAAATAGCGTTCGAGTTCAAGCGGGAGATAATGACGGACATCGTTGATGATGATGGTGGCGAGCGGCGAATCGAACATGGGCGGGCTCCGTTGCGGTGCCCTCGCCTTGGCTGCTGCGGCGAGCGACGTGCCCGCAGCATTCGAAAATGACCGGCCGTTTTTCGAAAATGAGCAGGATACAGGGCAGACCGCACCATCCTTCACGCCTTGCTTACCATTGCCGCGCTACAGCAGCCGCCAGATGTTGCACGATCCTGCTCTCGCGCGCGTGGCCCAGGCCGATCCGCGACCCGCCTCCGCCGTCAGCACTGGCGTCGGCGTCGTCGGCTTGGCCGGGTTGCTGGTCTGGGTTGGCATTTCGCGCTGGTTCGGGCTCGACGGGCCCTATTCGGCGATGGTCAATGTGCTCGCCTGCGGCGTGCCGATGGTGATCTGGTCCGTATTCGTCGATAAGGTCCATCGCAACGCAACGACTGGCATAGACTGGGCGCGGCAGACGCCCTGGCGCGACACGCTCGACATCAGCCTCACCAAGCTCGCCGGGTTATGGGCGACATGGGCCGGCATTGCCCTCATCTATGGCACGGCGCGCTTCTATTGGACCAATCAATGGGCCGATTACCCTTTCGCGATGAAGGCGCTGGGCGTCGCGGCACCCTTCCTGTTCGTCGGCTCCATCCCCTATATGCTGTGGATCGACCGAAAGCTGGTTGAGCCACGCGACGGCGCCTATGCCTTGGGCGCGTGGCTGATGGGCACCGGCGAGGCAGACATGCCCGCGATCCACGCGCATTTGCGCAGCTGGGGCGTGAAGGCGTTCTTCCTACCCTTCATGCTCGCCATCGTGCCGCCCGGCTTTGGCAATTTCATCCGCTTCGACTGGCAACTGGCGCTGCAGGATCCAGTCGCGCTCGCCAGTTGGCTGATCACCTTCATGTTCGTGATCGACGTGGCCTTTGCCACCGTCGGTTATGTGCTGACGATGCGCCCGCTCGATGCGCATATTCGCAGCGCCAATCCCTATGCGGCGGCATGGACGGCGGCACTCATCTGCTATCCGCCCTTCTCGCTGATGGCGACGGGCGGCGTGCTCGATTACCATCCCGGCACGGCGGAATGGACGCACTGGGCGGCCGGCCAGCCACTGCTGCTGTCGATGATCGGCGCAGTCCTTGTCGGGCTGACCGCCATCTATGCCTGGGCGACGGTTGCCTTTGGCCTGCGCTTTTCCAACCTCACGCATCGCGGCATTCTCAGCCACGGGCCCTACGCCTTCACGCGCCACCCGGCTTACCTCTCGAAGAACCTGTTCTGGTGGATCGCAACCATGCCGATCCTCACCACCGGCACGCTGACCGATGCGGTGCGGGCGACGCTGCTGCTGGGGTGCGTGTCAGCCGTCTATTATTGGCGCGCACGGACCGAGGAAAAGCATCTGGGTGCCGATCCCGATTACCAAGCCTATTCGGCATGGATGGCGCGCAACGGCGCGGTGCCGCGCTTTTTCGGTTGGTTGACGGGCACATCGGCCCGGCAGGATCAGAACCGCATCTCGTCATAAATCCGGCTGACATCGCCACCCCATTCGCCATGATAGCGATCGAGTAGGAGCTGCGCTGGCACCTTGCCCGAACGGACGATCTCGCGCAGCGGATCGAGGAAACCCGTCTCGTTGCTGCCACCGGCATCGAGCCGCGCGCGGGCGCTGAGGCCCGCATGCGAGATATCCAGCACCTGTCCAGCGATATCGCGCAACGTGCCGCCACCCGGCAACGGCGCATCGAGCGCCAACTTGGGCACCGAGGATCGCAGCAGCTCGCGCTCCTCCATCGACCAGTCCTTGACCAGATCCCATGCCGCGTCGAGCGCGCCCTGATCATAGAGCAGCCCGACCCAGAAAGCGGGGAGCGCACAGATGCGGTTCCACGGCCCGCCATCGGCACCGCGCATTTCGAGGAACGACTTCAGCCGCACCTCGGGGAAAGCGGTAGAGAGATGATCGTTCCAGTCGTCGATGGTCGGCAGCTCGCCGGGCAGGACCGAAAGCTCGCCTTTTAGGAAATCGCGGAAATTGAGCCCCGCAGCGTCGATATATTTGCCGTCGCGATAGACAAAGTACATCGGCACATCGAGCGCGTAATCGGCATAGCGCTCATAGCCAAAGCCATCCTCGAACACGAAGGGCAGCATGCCGGTGCGCGCCGGATCGGTATCGGACCAGATATGGCTGCGATAGGAAAGCATGCCGTTGGGCTTACCCTCGGTAAACGGCGAATTGGCGAAGAGCGCCGTGGCAAGCGGCTGCAGCGCCAGCCCGACACGAAACTTCTTTACCATATCGGCTTCTGATTGGTAATCGAGATTAACCTGAATGGTACAGGTGCGCAGCATCATGTCGAGCCCCATGCTCCCTACGCGCGGCATATGCCGCAGCATGATGGCATAGCGGCCCTTGGGCATGATCGGCAGTTCGGCGCGGGTCTTGTCGGGCCACATGCCCATGCCCAAAAAGCCGATACCGAATCGCTCGCCGATCCTGAGCACCTGTTCCAGGTGCCGCCCGGTTTCGGCGCAGGTCTGATGCAGATTGTCGAGCGGCGCGCCCGATAGCTCGAACTGCCCGGCCGGCTCAAGGCTGACGCTCCCATCGGTGCCGTTGAGCGCGATGATGTTACCACCCTCGATCACCGGTTCCCAACCGAATTCGGTCAGCGCCATCAGCAGATCGCGGATGCCGCCGGCCTCGTCATAGCTCGGCGCATGGTGGTCGCTCGCCGCGTAGACGAACTTTTCATGCTCGGTGCCAATCCGCCAGCGCTCGGGCGACTTTTCGCCCTTGGCAAAGCTCGCGATCAATTGGTCGCGGTGCTCGATGACCGCTGCGCTGCTGGTGGAAACGGTCTTGGTGCTCATGAACCGCGCCTTACTCCCGGGCAAGGCCGTACGCTAGGGGGTCGAGCTTGGGCAGCTGAAACAGATTATTGCCAGTCGCCGCGCGCTGCCATCCACAGGCTGATCGCGGCAGCGGCGGCGGTATCGGCGCGCAGGATGCGTGGCCCGAGCCCGATGCCAACGGCCTGGGGCAAAGCGCGAATAGCGGCGCGCTCGTCATCGTCAAATCCGCCTTCGGGGCCGATCAGCACGGCTGCCGGCCCCGCTGTCGCCTGCATTGCCTGAAACGCCGGCGCGCCGCCATTTTCATCAGCGAAGAACAAGGCGCGCTCCTCCGGCCAGGTCTTGAGCAAAGCCGCCAGCTTTACCGGCTCGACCAGCGTCGGCACGGCGGTACGGTCGCATTGCTCGGCTGCCTCAATCATGTGCGCGCGGAGCCGATCAAGATTGAGCCGGTCGACGACCGTCCGGCGTGTGAGCACCGGCACGATCCGGTCGACGCCCAATTCGCATGCCTTTTCCACCAGCCAGTCGATCCGTCCCTTTTTGAGCGGGGCCGCGCACAGCCACAGATCGGGCACTGGTTCGCGCTCGCGGAGGTGGTCAGTCACCGTCAGGATCAGGTCACGCTTGCTGACATGGCTGACGATCCCCAGCCATTCCCCGCTGGCCCCGTCGAACAATTTCACGGGATCACCGTGCTTTGCCCGCATCACGGCGATCAGATAATGGGCATGGGGACCCTCGATGCGCAGCTCGCCAACGACGATCGGCGATGCGACAAACAGGCGCGGTGTCGATTGCGGAGGCCAGGCGGGCGTGGCGGGCATAGCGGATTCGATACCTGATTGGGACGGTATCGCAAGCAGCACGCTGCGAAATCCGACTGTTCACCTTTGCGCATCAATCGATTAGGACAGCCGTTCGAACAAGGGATTAATTTGTAGCATGTCTTCGCCCGCCAGCCTGCCCCCCACGCCGTTGTTGGACACGGTCCATTCGCCGCATGATTTGCGTTTGTTGTCAGCAGATCAGTTGCCGCAATTGGCGGATGAGCTGCGGGCTGAGGTGATATCAGCGGTTGGCGTGACGGGCGGTCATCTGGGGTCGGGGCTTGGCGTGGTCGAGCTGACGACGGCGATCCATTATGTCTTCAACACGCCCGATGATCGGCTGGTGTGGGACGTTGGCCATCAATGCTATCCGCACAAGGTGCTGACCGGGCGGCGTGACCGCATCCGCACGCTGCGCATGGGCGGGGGGCTGTCGGGCTTCACCAAGCGCTCCGAGAGCGAATATGACCCGTTCGGGGCGGCGCACTCATCGACCTCGATCTCAGCGGCGCTGGGTTTTGCGATCGCCAACAAGATCGCGGGCAAGCCAGGCAAGGGCATTGCGGTTATCGGTGACGGATCGATGTCGGCGGGCATGGCCTATGAGGCGATGAACAATGCCGCCCAAGCGGGCAACCGGCTGGTGGTGATCCTCAACGACAACGACATGTCGATCGCGCCGCCTGTCGGGGGCCTGTCGGCGTATCTGAGCCGCATCGTCTCGAGCCGCGAGTTTTTGGGCCTGCGCGATTTTGCCAAGCGGGTGGCCAAGCTGTTGCCGAGCCCACTCGCGGCGGGCTTGAAGAAAACCGACGAGTTCGCGCGTGGCATCGCGATGGGCGGCACCTTGTTTGAAGAGCTGGGCTTTTATTATGTCGGGCCGATCGATGGGCATAATCTCGATCACCTGATCCCGGTGCTCGAGAACGTCCGCGATGCAGAACAAGGCCCGATCCTGGTCCATGTCGTGACCAAGAAGGGCAAGGGCTATGGCCCGGCCGAGGCGGCAGCCGACAAGTACCACGGCGTACAGAAGTTCGACGTGGTCTCAGGCGTGCAGGTGAAAGCCCCACCCGGGCCACCCGCTTATCAGAATGTGTTCGGCGAGACGCTGGCCAAGCTGGCCGAGACCGACAAGACGCTGTGCGCGATCACCGCTGCCATGCCCTCGGGCACGGGGCTCGACAAGTTTGCGAAAGCCCATCCCGAGCGCTTCTTCGATGTCGGCATTGCCGAACAACATGCGGTGACGTTTGCGGCCGGGCTGGCGGCGCAGGGCATGCGGCCTTTCTGTGCGATCTACTCGACCTTCCTGCAGCGCGCTTATGACCAGGTGGTGCATGATGTCGCGATCCAGAACCTGCCCGTCCGCTTTGCGATCGACCGCGCCGGGCTGGTCGGCGCCGATGGCTGCACGCATGCCGGCAGCTTCGACGTGACATACCTCGCCACGCTCCCCAACTTCGTGGTGATGGCAGCCGCCGATGAGGCCGAGCTGGTCCACATGACCTATACCGCCGCGCTCCACGACAGCGGGCCGATCGCGCTCAGATATCCGCGCGGCAACGGCACCGGCATCGCGTTGCCCGCGACGCCTGAGCGGCTCGAGATCGGCAAGGGGCGGATCGTGCGGCACGGCCACAAGGTCGCGATCATGTCGCTCGGCACCAGGCTAAACGAAGCGCTCAAGGCCGCCGACGCGCTCGATGCCAAGGGGCTAAGCACCACGGTTGCCGATCTGCGCTTTGCCAAGCCACTCGACGAGGCGCTGATCAGGAAGCTGCTGACCACGCATGAAGTGGCGATCACGATCGAGGAGAATGCGGTCGGTGGTCTGGGCGCGCATGTGCTGACCTTTGCCAGCGACACCGGCCTGATCGACGCCGGGCTCAAACTGCGCACGCTGCGTCTGCCCGATCTGTTCCAGGACCATGACAAGCCCGAACGCCAATACGCCGAAGCCCGCCTCGACGCCGACGCCATCATCGACGAAGTCCTCAAAGCGCTCAGGTGGAATGAAAATGCCGTAGGGGAAGCAGGGTTTCGCGCATGAACCTATCCCTATTGCCGTTTGCCCGTCTCGCCCTTTTGCCGCTGGCCCTATCCGCCTGCATTACCGCTGCACACACTGCACCGCCGCCGATGGGCAGCGCCACCCTGAGAGTGGAAGTGGATGGCGTCCGCAACGCACGCGGAACGATCCATATCGATATCTGTCGTCAGGCAGAGTTTCTGAAGGATTGCCCCGTCCACGGCGAGGCCCATGCAGTCGCGGGCCGGACGATCGTCACGGTGTCGAACTTGCTCCCGGGCACCTATGCGGCGCAGGTATTTCATGACGAAAACGGCAATGGCAAGGTCGACCGGGCATTGTTCGGCATTCCGAAGGAAGGCGTTGGCTTTTCAAACGATGCGCCGATCCGGTTCAGCCCACCAAAATGGGCGGCCGCGATGTTCCAGCTTAGCGATGACAAGACGATCACCCTGAAGCTGCGCTATTTCAGTGGCGGGGACGGCCGCTGAGCCCGCCCGGCTCAGGCTTGGTTTTCCGCACGGTCGCCTTCAGCGCCCGGCAACCACGGCTGCTGCTTCTCCTGTGCGTAGCCCTCACGCTGGGCGCCATCTTCTTTGCCGCCACGCATTTTGCAATGACGACCAACACCGGCGCGCTCATTTCACCCGATGTTGAGTGGCGCAAGAACGAAGCCGCGCTGAATACGGCATTTCCCCAGCTGACGGACGTTACCCTCGCTGTCGTGGACGGCGAAACGCCCGAACTTGCCGAGGCGGGGGCGGCTGCCCTGGCCGAACGACTCTTGGCCGACAAAGTGCATTTCAAGCAGATCCGCCGCCCCGATGGCGGTGACTTTCTGGCGCGCGAAGGCATCTTATTCGGCTCGGTCGAAGAGGTGCGCGGGACGACCCGGTCGCTCATCCAGGCCCAGCCGTTGCTGGGGCCACTGGCGGCTGACCCGTCATTGCGCGGGATTGCAGGCGCGCTCTCCACCATGCTGACCGGTGTCGAGCGCGGCTCCGCCCAGCTTGAGGATATCGACCGGCCGATCGTGGCGCTCGACACCGCCCTCGGCAAGGTCGCCCAGGGTCGTCCCGCTTATTTCTCCTGGCAGGCGCTTTTTGCCGACGCCGGTGGCCAACAACCGCCGCTGCGCCGCCTGGTGCTGGCCCAGCCCAAGCTCGATTTCAGCGCGCTCAAGCCCGGGGAAAAAGCGGTCAACGCCATCCAGTCAGCGGCGCGCGATCTCAAGCTCGATCAGACGCACGGCGTCACCGTGCGGGTGACGGGCGAAGTACCGCTCGCAGACGAGGAATTCTCGACGCTGGAGGAGAATATCGGGATCGTCGGCATCGTGATGGCGCTCGCGATGCTCGTCACCTTGTGGTTCGCAACCCGGTCAGTGAAGATCGTGGTTGCGATCATGATCACGATCATCGCTGGCCTCGTCATCACCACTGCCGTGGGGCTGGCGGCGGTGCACCGGCTCAACCTGATCTCTGTCGCGTTCATCCCGCTGTTCGTCGGTCTCGGCGTCGATTTCGGCATCCAGATCAGCGTGCGCTTCAATGCCGAGCGGCTGGAGGGTGCCGATGTGCCTCTCGCGCTTGAGCGCGCCGCGGTCGCCCTGGGTGCGCCGCTGGCGCTCGCAGCCGGCGCGATTTTCCTTGGGTTCGGCGCGTTCCTGCCGACCGATTATGTTGGCATCTCGGAACTTGGCATCATCGCCGGGCTGGGCATGGCGATCGCGCTTGTCTTGTCCGTGACGATGCTGCCGGCGCTCATCACCTTGTTCAATCCGAGCAAGCCAAGGGCCGAGGTCGGCTTTCGCCAGGCAGCACCCGTCGATCGTTGGTTACACGCGCATCGCCGTGCCGTGTTATGGGCGTTTGGCCTGTCGATGCTGGGGAGCATCGCGCTGCTGCCGCTGGTCCAGTTCGATTTCAATCCGCTGCACCTGCGCGACCCCAACGGCCCGGCCTATCGATCGCTCACCGATCTCATGCGCGATCCGCTGCGCACGCCCAACACCATTTCGGTGCTCGCTGCCAACCCGGCGGCAGCAGATGCACTGGTCGCCCGCGCGGCGCGGTTGCCGGAAGTAGCCCAGGCTGTCGCCATCGATAATTTCATCCCGAAGGACCAGGCCGAGAAGGTCGCGCTGATCCAGGATGCATCGGTGTTACTCGACCTGACGCTCAACCCGTTCGATACGGCAGCCCCCCCAAGTGACGCGGACAATATTGCTGCATTGCGGGCAACGGCCGACATGCTCGAGCGCGTTTCGGCCGGGAAGACCGGCATAGCGGCCGACCACGCACGCGCGCTTGGAACCACGCTTGGCCAGATTGCCGGTGCCAGCCCCGCGATCCGCGCGGCCGCGACAGAGGCACTGGTGCCGCCCTTGAATGTAATGCTCAATCAGGCCCGCGCCGTGCTGCAGGCCGAAGAAGTGACGCGCGAGACATTGCCGCCCGAGATAGCGGGCGATTGGGTGACAGCCGATGGCCGGGCGCGTGTACAAATCTTCCCCAAGGGCGACAGCAACGACAACGCCGTGCTTGCGCGCTTCACCAAGGCGGTTCGCGCCATTGCGCCACAGGCAACGGGGCTACCGGTGGCCACGCAAGAGGCCGCCAAGACGGTGGCATGGGCCTTTGTGCAGGCAGGCGCGCTCGCGCTGCTGCTCGTCAGCCTGTTGCTCTATGTCGTCTTGCGCGATGTGAAGGAGGTCGCCTTCACGCTGGCACCGGTGGTGCTGTCGGGGTTCTTGACGCTCGGCAGCTGCGTGCTGATCGGCCAGCCGATCAACTTTGCCAACATCATTGCCTTTCCGTTGTTGTTCGGCGTTGGCGTCGCGTTTCACATCTATTTTGTGATGGCTTGGCGCGGGGGCGCGACCGACCTGCTGCAATCGAGCCTCGCACGCGCGGTGCTGTTCAGCGCGCTGGCGACGGGCAGCGCCTTTGGCGCGCTATGGCTGTCGGCGCATCCGGGCACCGCGAGCATGGGCAAAATCTTGATGATCTCGCTTGCCTGGACGCTCGTCTGTGCGTTGATCTTCGAGCCGGCATTGCTCGGCCCGCCGCGCGACACGGGGGACGGGCAGAAAAGCGGATAGCCGCTCGTTAAAAACTGCCTATCGGCTGGGGCAGGCCCGAACTAGCCGCAGTCGCCGCAGCGCTTGGTGGTGCGGCGGGCGCGACATCGGTCGGTGCAGGATCGGCAACTGGAGTGGGCGCAGCATCCGTTTGTGCCGGGTCGACCGCAGGCGCATCGACCGCAGGCGTATCGACCGCTGGCGCATCAACCGCTGGCGGCAATTGCGCGTCGGTTGAATCGGGCGTCGGTGTCTCCCCGGCTGCTTCCGGATCGACCAGATCGTCCTGGAGCGCGGGCTCGATCGTCTGGTCCTTGATCGCGGCGATTTCGGCCAGGCGGTTCTGCAGATAGATCGACCGCAGCGTCGCATAGGGGTCGGCGGCACCGTCCAGCAACGCCTTTAGCTGTGCATCATTCTCCACGCGCCGGTCCAGCCCGCCAATCGCCGTGGTGCCGATGATGTAATCATACCGGTTGAACGGGCTGCCAATCGCGACCGGATAGATCAGCCCGTCCGCCTGCCCTCCCAAAACATCGCGCAGATCGGTCGGCCCGATAAAGGGCAGGAACAGATAAGGGCCCGGGCCTACGCCATAGCGGGCAAGGGTATTGCCGAGGCCGTTGTCCCGATGCGGCAGCTTGGCGGTCTTGGCAACGTCGAGTAGGCCGCCGACACCCGCCGTGGTGTTGATGACGAAGCGGGCAAGCGTCTTTGCCGCGTGCTTTGGTTTCAGCTGCAGCACATCATGCAGGAAAACGATCGGCTCCTTGATGTGCAACAGCAGATGCCGCAGCCCGGTGCGCAGGAACTTCGGGAAAATCTTGGTATAGGCGACAGCAAGCGGCCGGAAAAAAGATCGATCGAACCCCTGTTGGCTATTGAACAGACGCCGGTTGAGCTTTTCCCACGGATCGCCCTTGGCGTGGCGCGCCGGCGCGGCGGCGACACTGGCCGTCACGCTCGTGGGCGGGCGCTGGCTTTCCTGGGCTGGCGCGGCGCTTGCCGCCAGCAACGCGGCGACAACCAGGCCGCTGGCGGCGCTGCGCAGGGCGACCGCGCGGGTCACCGGGCTGCCTTGTCGGCGAGCGCACTAACGTGACCGACCAGCGCCTTGACACCACCCTTGGCCAGGATTGCCTCGAAATCGGCATGGCGCGTGGCAAGCTGGCTGATCGAATTCTGATAAAACACGTCGATGATCCGCCAGTCACCACCGCTCTGCCGCAGCCGATAGCTGATGCTGACAGGCGCGCCCTTGGGCTGGGTCAGCATGGTCTTGACCAGCCGGTCGACGCCGCGGGCATCGATCTGCGGGTTGATCGCGAAAGCCTGGCCCGACCAGCTATCAAAATTGACGGCATATTGATTGATCGTGAGCTTGCGCATCGCGGCAATCAGCGCGGCCTTGTCACCGGGCGCGGCCTGCGTCCATGCGGGGCCCACCGCCAGCCGGGTGAGCAGCGGCAAATCGAAGCTTTTATCGACCACGGGAGCGATTTGCGCTGCACGCGCAGCAACACCAGCCTTCTTGCCGGCCTTCATGATGCTGATCAGCCCATCGCTCAGCGCTTGTACCGGCGCACGGGCGGCGTCCTGCGCCTGTGCGGTAGCGGGGGCAAATGCGACCAGGACGGTTGCCGCAAGCGAGTGGCGATAAGAGATTGACATCACTGATACTCCCAGTCGGCTAGCACTTGCGGATAAAGCCGAGGCCAGCACGCGTCCAGTCCCCCATACACGAGCCTGGGGCATCACGTGCATGGCAAAAACGGCGCGTATCTGGCGTGTGGTAGGAGGGTTACGGCCAGAATGCGGGACGCATTGCGACCCCTCGGCGGTAGCACCGCACCGGATTTCCCGCTTTTCTTATCGAGCCGTTCCATTAATATGGAATAGGTAGCCCCGAGGCAGGAGAGGCGGAGCTTCTAAGGATGGTCGCATCAGCCGAATAATCGGTATGTGTTGATTCTGAAAGATGTTCGGGGACGGAAAGGACTTTTCCTTGCAAGTAATTTTGGCCAAGCCGCGCGGCTTTTGCGCCGGCGTTGTCCGTGCGATCGAAATCGTTGAGCGCGCAATCGATTTATACGGTGCACCCGTCTATGTGCGGCACGAAATCGTCCACAACCGTCATGTCGTTAACAAGCTCAAGCGCAAGGGCGCTGTGTTTGTTGAAGAATTGTCAGAAATCCCCGATGGCGCACGCACGGTGTTCAGCGCGCACGGTGTATCGCGCAGCATTGAGCAGGAAGCCGCGCTTCGTGGCCTGCCCGTGCTCGATGCGACTTGCCCGCTTGTCACCAAGGTGCACATCCAGGGCCGCCGCTATGCGACCCAAGGCCGAACGATCGTCCTGATCGGGCATGAAGGCCATGCCGAGGTCGAAGGAACCATTGGCCAGGTTGATGCACCGGTTCATCTGGTGTCGACCGAGGCCGATGTCGCGGCGCTTGATCTGCCGGAGAATGCGCCGCTTGCCTATATCACGCAGACGACGCTCAGCGTGGACGACACCCGCGGCATCATCGCGGCGCTTGGTGCCCGCTTCAACGATATCGTCGGCCCTGATGTGTCTGACATCTGCTACGCTACGCAAAACCGCCAGACCGCCGTGCGCGATCTGTGCCGCGTGGTTGATATGCTGCTGGTCGTAGGGGCCGAATATAGTTCCAATTCTAGTCGGCTGCGTGAGATCGGCGTCGATGCCGGTCTGCCCAGCTATCTCGTCGCCGATGGTGATGCGCTTGATCCAGCCTGGTTCGAGGGGATCGAGACAATTGGGCTGACCGCCGGCGCATCGGCACCCGACGAACTGGTCGACAGCGTGATCGCGGCGCTTCGCAAGATCGGCCCGGTCACGGTTTCCCAGCTCGACGGCATTGAGGAAACGCTGGAATTCAGCCTGCCTTCCGAGCTAAGGAACATGATCACGCCCGCTGCACAGGCATCGTTGCAGATTCCGGCCGAATAGGAACGACCGACCATGACCCTCCCGATCAACCTGCTTGCGCGCATCGGCAGTTACACTGTCAAGAAGCACATCAGCGGCAAAAAATACCCGCTCGTGCTGATGCTGGAGCCGCTATTGCGCTGCAATCTGGCGTGCCCGGGCTGCGGGAAGATCGACTATCCCGATGCGATCCTCAACCAGCGGTTGAGCTACGAACAGTGCATGGCGGCAATCGACGAATGCGGCGCGCCGGCGGTGTCGATCGCAGGTGGTGAGCCCCTGCTCCACCGCGACATGCCGAAAATCGTCGAGGGGTATATCGCGAAGAAGAAGTTCGTGATTTTGTGCACCAACGCCCTGCTGCTGAAGAAGAAGATCGACGATTACAAACCCTCGTCCTTCTTCACCTGGTCGATCCATCTGGATGGCGACAAGGGCATGCATGACCATGCCGTCGACCAAGACGGCACCTATGAGGTCGCCATCGAAGCGATCGAGATGGCAAAGGCCAAGGGGTTTCGCGTGCAGGTAAACTGCACCGTGTTCGACGGCGCAGACCCCGAGCGGCTCGCCAGCTTTTTCGACGAAATGGAGGCGCGGGGCGTCGAGATCACGATCTCGCCCGGCTATTCCTATGAGCGTGCCGCCGATCAGGAACATTTCCTGACGCGCGAGCGCACCAAGAATTTCTTCCGCGATGTGTTCCGCCGCGGCGATGGCGGGCGCAAGTGGAGCTTCACCAACTCGCCGCTGTTCCTCGATTTCCTCGCCGGCAACCAGACCTATGAATGCACGCCCTGGTCGATGCCGCTGCGCACCGTGTTCGGTTGGCAAAAGCCCTGCTATCTCGTTGGCGAAGGCTATGTCGACACGTTCGCCGAGCTGATGGAAGGCACCGACTGGGACGATTACGGCGTCGGCAAATACGAAAAATGCTCGAACTGCATGGTGCATTGCGGCTTTGAGGGCACGGCTGCGACCGATGCGATCCGCAACCCGCTCAAGATGTTCACGGTGGGCCGCAAGGGCGTGCGCACCGAAGGGCCGATGGCACCCGACATCGACCTGTCGAACGCGCGACCATCCGCCGACGTCCATTCGACGCATGTCGAGCGCGAGCTGGAGCGGATCAAGACTGCCGATCCGGAAGGCTATAAACGGGTGCAGCGCGCAGCCTGAGCGGTGCTGGCGCACGGCGTCGGCCTTTTCGGGCTGCAGACGAAGATTTTTTCGCGCAGAGACGCAGAGGACGCGGGGAAGAAAGATCGCCGGTCTTGCTGTGCTGCGTGAGCAGAACCATCATGCAGACTGATGAGCCAATCTGGCTTCGCCGAAGCATTGCCCAAGGCGCAAACCCTTCGCGTCCTCTGCGCCTCTGCGCGAACGAAAAACCGAGACGTTGAAGCACCCCGCCCGTTAGCGATACCCCTCGATCATCGCGCGCACATCGACCCTCGCCTTCAGCCGCGCGGCGAGCAGCGCGGTACCGCTGATCTTGCGCTGCGCGAACAGCATCTCGATTGGCGGCAGGTGCCAAGCGGCACGGTCCTGGCCAATGGTCATGCCCTGATCGCGCAGCACGCCGACAAAGGCGCGATCGCCGAAATCGAACGCGCCGGGACGGTTCATCTCGGCAATGATGATGTCGATCATGCGAGCGATCAGCGCGGGGTGCCGATCGAGCGCTGGCTGGCCCAGAAAACCGGCGGCGACCGCAGCCGTGGCAACCGCCTCCCGGTCCCCATCCAGCCCGGCGTTGAGCAGCGCGCGATATCCCGCAGCCGTTGCCGGCGTGACCTCGCGGGTTGCGCCGAAATCGAGCAGCACCAGCTTGCCGGTGTCGCGCTGGTAACGGAAATTGGCGAAGTTCGGATCAGTCTGCATCAGGCGGAATTCGAACAGTTCGCGCAGCACCAGGCGGATCAGCGCGGTTATCACCCGGTCCCGCTCCTCCTGTGGTGCCTCGACTAGATTTTCGATCGCGGTCCCCTCGACAAAACTCATCGCCAGCACCTGCCCGCTGGTGAACTCATCATCGAGCAGCGGCACGACGAAACCCGGATCGTCCGCCAGCAATGCCGCAAATCGCTGCATCTGCGCGCCTTCGCGGACGTAATCCGCCTCCTCATACAGCTGGCGCTTTGCCTCGGCAAGCAGCGGGGCGATGTCGATCTCCTTGGGCATCATGCCCGTCATGCGCAGCAGCGTGGCGACATTGTCGACATCGGAATCGATGCTTTCGCGCACGCCTGGATATTGCACCTTGATCGCGAGCGTCCTCCCGTCATGCGTCACGGCCTTGTGCACCTGGCCGATCGAGGCGGCGGCGATGGGGCTTGCGCCGAAGCGGGCAAAGCGGCGGCGCCAGTCCTTGCCCCAATGCTTCGCCAGCACCTGTTGCAGCTGGGGCGGGGGCATATGGTGGGCGCGGTCGCGCAGCCGACCCAGGATGGTGGCAAGCTCGGGCGGGAGCATGTCGCCGGCATCCATCGAGATCATCTGCCCCAGCTTCATCGCCGCGCCGCGCAGGTGCGACAGCTGATCCGTGACGCGGGTGATGTTGGCTGGCGTGAGCAACAGGTCACTCATCTGTGGCCGTTCGCCATTTGCCAGTCGGCGGGCGCCTTCGGCCATCACGCCACCGGCAACGCCCCCGGCCAGCTTGCCGAAGACGCCGAGCCGCGAAAGCCGCCCGCTCGGGACGACGCGGCTCTTGCTTTCAAAAGGCTGGTCGCTCAACGCCTCGTCTCCGGTCGACATCTAGCGCAGCAGCCTGCGCGATGTTACCCGAGATAGGGTGTCGCAGCGCTCACCGCCATGCGTCCAAAAGCCAGTGTTGACGCCGATGTTGACTGGTGCGCGCCGATGGGTGCTATTTGCGGCAACGGA
Organism: uncultured Stakelama sp.; assembly: GCA_964638495.1. Taxonomy (GTDB): domain Bacteria; phylum Pseudomonadota; class Alphaproteobacteria; order Sphingomonadales; family Sphingomonadaceae; genus Sphingomonas. Next base: position 93,136 of record CAZXBM010000005.1, read on the forward strand.
GGATGGCCGAATGCGCTACCGACTGGTTTGCCACGCATTGCTCTGCAGCGCGCTGGCTGCGACCGCTACTGGGGCCGGGGCCGGGGCCGGCGCCATTATACCACGCGCTGCGACTATCGATGCGGCGGTGTCCACGGCGATGGCGCAAACCGGGGCAAAAGGATTGGCCATCGCAGTCATCGATCGCGGCCAGCCGGTGCTGATCCGCAGCTACGGCGTCCGCAACGGCACCGGCGACCGGCTTGCCACCGACACCATCATGTACGGCGCATCGATCACCAAGGCCGTGTTCGCCTATATGGTGATGCAGCTGATGGATGAGGGGAAGCTCGATCTTGATCGGCCGCTGGCCAGTTATCTCGCCAAGCCGCTGCCCGATTATGGCAATCTGGACGCTTACGGCAATTGGGGCGACCTGGCCGGCGATGATCGCTGGCGGCGGATCACCGCGCGGATGGTGCTCACGCACAGCACCGGCTTTGCCAATTTTTCGTTCGTGGAGCCTGATGGCAAGCTGCGTTTCCATTTTGAGCCCGGCAGCCGCTATGCCTATTCGGGCGAGGGCATCGAGCTGTTGCAGTTCGCGATCGAAGAGGGGCTGGGGCTGAACGTCGGCGCAGAAATGCAGCGGCGCGTGTTCGACCGGTTCGGCATGCCCAACACCAGCCTGATGTGGCGACCAGACTTTGCGCGCAACCTGGCCGATGGCTGGAAGGCGGATGGCAGCACCGAGCCCCATGATGAGCGCAGCCGGGTGCGCGCGGCGGGATCGATGGACACGACGATTACCGATCTGGCGCAGTTCGCCGCCGGCTTCATGCGCGGTGATGGTATCAGCAAGGCCAGCAGGGCAGAGATGCTGCGCGGCCAGCTGCCCATCACCACGCGCCAGCAATTCCCCTCGCTCCAGGGCGAGCTGCCCGTTGCTGAACGCCTGAAGGGTCTGGCCGCTGGTCTGGGGGTCATCACGTTCGATGGGCCGCAGGGGCCCGGTTTCTTCAAGGGCGGCCATAATGATTCGACCGCCAACACCTGGCTATGCCTGAAACGCAGCGGGCGGTGCGTAGTGATCCTGTCAAACGATGTGCGGGCAGAGGCAGCGTTTCCCGCACTCGTCCGCGCAGCACTGGGCGAAACCGGCGCGCCCTGGACCTGGGAATATGGCCCGAACGCCAAGTGATTTGATGCGGAAAAGGTGGGGGGTTCTGTTGCCCGGCCCCCCCGGGCCGCTGGAATCGTTTCTGTTGCCCGGTACGGTCCGACCGCGCTTTCGTCGTACTAACCTAGACCGTTAAGTCTTGAGTTAGGCCGCAATTGCGAGTGCTTCGTTATCGTTAGCACTTGTGGTTTTGAGCCTTTTACAGGTTACTCAGCCCGGGCAAAAACAGCGCCTTTCAATACACGTCGATCCTGGTTCGGCCCCGTCAAAACCCGCCATTTCGGCCGGTTGTGGTGGAGCCGCCGGGTACTGCCCCCGGGTCCGCTGCATCTAGTCTACGCTGCACTTTATCACCATAGCCGGGCGAACCCGGCATTCCCGATATAGGTGCTGTGAAATAAATGAAAAGGTCCGCCTTTCGCTCGCCACAAAGACGGTCCATAGACAAGCCATCATGTTGACGCAGCGTTCCCGCTACGCGCTCCGCGCGATGCTATTCCTGGCCGAAGCCCCCAAGGGTTCACCACCCATCCCGATGAACCGCATCGCGACGGCTGCAAACGTGCCGCGGAAGTTTCTGGAACTTATCCTGGCCGATCTGCGCGAGGCTGGCTTTTTGCACAGCCACCGCGGCAAAATGGGTGGCTATTGCCTGTCGCGCGCCACGCACCTTATCTCGCTTGGTGAGATTATCCGGGTGATCGAGGGGCCGTTGGCGCTCGTGCCCTGCGTCAGCCGCACCGCCTATCGCGCCTGCGCCGATTGCAAAAGCGAGGCGGATTGCGCCATTCGCCACGCCATGATGCGCGTGCGCGACGAGACGGCACGTATCCTCGACGGCACCAGCCTGGCCGATGCCCTCGCTGAGGATCTGGTCGCGGCCTAACGCCGTTGTCGTGCTGGAAGACCGCGACCGGTGGGTGATCAACCCCCCTCAGGCACCCCTGGATTGCTTCAGCTCGTCGCGAATTTCGCGCAGCAGCGTCACGTCGGCGGGTTCGACCGCGGATTCGGCGGGTGCTACCTCTGGCGTGGTCATCATCCGGTTCGCGGAACGCACAATGAGGAAGATGACGAAGGCCAGGATCAGGAAGTTAATGATAGCGGTCACGAACGCACCATAGCCCAGAACGGGTACGCCAGCTGCCTTGAGCGCGGCATAATCCACCGCCGAGCCCTTATAGTCGGCAGGAATTGCGCCGAGCAGAATGAAGAAGCGGGAAAAATCGAAACCGCCAAACACGGCACCGACAACCGGCAGGATGATTTCTTCGGTCAACGATTTGGTGATCGTGGCAAAGGCACCGCCAATGATGACGCCGACCGCGAGGTCAAGCACGTTGCCCCGTGCGATAAATTCCCGAAACTCCTTGAACATCCACCCCTCCGATACGATGTGTGTTGCTCGACTAGAACGCCAAGCACCGAATTACCTTGGGTAACAGAGGATGGCTCGGCTAAAAGGTCAAGGGCAACGGTTTTAGAGGAACCACCATCATGAAGTTTCGCCTTGTGACTGCGCTGGCGAGCGCCGCGCTGCTCTCCGCCTGCGGGCTCAACAGCGTGCCGACGGCGGAAGAAGCGGCGAAAGCGCGCTGGGCCGATGTGCAGAATGAATATCAGCGCCGCGCCGATCTGGTCCCCAACCTCGTCTCCACGGTGAAGGCCGCCGGGGCGCAGGAAAAGAGCATCCTTGTTGAGGTGACGCAGGCGCGTGCCGCCGCGAACACCATTCGCGTGTCCGCCAGCGACCTGACCGATCCCGCCAAGCTGCAGCAGTTCGATCGCACGCAAGGCGCGCTCGGGCTGTCGCTGCAGCGATTGCAGGAGGCCTATCCCGAGCTGCAATCGCAGGAAGGCTATAAGACGCTGCAATCGCAGCTGGAGGGCACCGAAAACCGCATCACGATCGCCCGCCGCGATTATAACGGCGCGGTGCAGAGCTATAACACCCGCATCCGCACCTTCCCCGATGCGATCGGTGCCAAGATTTTCTACGGTGCGAAGCCGCTGGTACCGTTTGCCGCCAAGACGCCGGGTGCTGAAACAGCGCCGAAGGTCAACTTCAACTGATCCGTCTTCTTGCCTTTTTCGCCGCGTTGCTCCTGTGGGGTGGCGCGGCGACAGCGCAGACCTTTCCGCCGCTTACCGGGCAGGTGGTGGATGCCGCGCATGTCCTGAACCCCGCCCAGATCGCCACACTCACCGCGCAGTCGCAAGCGATCGAAGACGCATCCACCCGGCAGTTCATCATCGCGACGATCCCCGATCTGCAGGGTTATCCCATTGAGGATTATGGCTATCGACTGGGCCGCGAATGGAAGATCGGGCAGAAGGACGCGAATAACGGTATCATCCTGATCATCGCCCCCAATGACCGCAAGGTGCGGATCGAAGTCGGCTATGGCCTTGAGCCGATCATGACCGATGCGCTTTCAAGCCAGATCATCCGGAACACGATCCTTCCCCGGTTCAAGTCCGGCGACCTGCCCGGCGGTATCATCGCCGGGGCTGCCGAGATCGCCGAACAGATGAAGCTGCCATTGGAAGCCGGCGAGGCGCGGGCAGCGGCGCTTGCCAAGGAAAGCCCGCGCGCGAAGCGCTCGTCAAAGGGCGGCGCGGGGGATTGGGTGGTGGCAATCATCGTGATGTTCATCATCTTCGGGGTCGTGTTGCCGATGCTGTTCGGGCGATCGCGCGGGCGGCGCTATGATGGTGGCGACGTGGCGAGCACCGTCGGCAATGTCATCCTGTGGTCAGCGCTCAACAACCTGTCGGACAATAACCGCCATTCCGGCTGGGGCGGCGGCGGCGGCTCCGATTGGGGCGGCGGGGGTGGTTCTGACTGGGGCGGCGGCGGTGGCGGCTCGTTCGGCGGCGGCGGATCGTCGGGGAGTTGGTGATGCGCAAACCCACAGCCGACGAACACCAAGCCGTCACGGCAGCCGTCCGCGCTGCTGAGGCCGGTACATCGGGCGAGATCGTTACGATCATCGCTGATCGGTCCGATGCGTATCATGATGTTGGGCTGCATTATGCGGTGCTGGTGGCGCTGCTGGTGCCGCTCATCTTTGCGACCTGGCCGGCCTTGCCCAGCGCCATCGTTGATCGCGTATCGGGTGGCTGGGAGGCAACCGAGATTCGCGATGTGATGCTGCTCGCTTTCTTCGCAATGACGCTCGTGTTCCTGCTCGTGCGCTATACGCTGGCCTATATGCCGCTGCGCTTGCGACTAACGCCCAAGGCGACGCGCCGCCGCCGGGTACGGCGGCGGGCGATCGAGCTCTTCAAGGTCGGCACCGAATCGCGGACGACCGGGCGCACCGGCATCCTCATCTACCTCTCGCTCGGCGAGCATATGGCCGAGATCATCGCCGATGAAGCGATCCACAAGCTCGTCGCCAATGACGAGTGGGGCGCGGCGATGGCAGCGATGATTGCCGAGGTGCGCGACGGGCGGATCGCCGACGGCATGATCGCGGCGATCGGGCGGGTCGGCAGGCTGCTCGCCCAGCATCTCCCGCGCGCTGATGACGATGTGAACGAACTGCCCGATCGGCTGATCGAACTATGACCGCAACAACCGCCTGGCAGGGCAAGTTCATCGCCGTCCAACTCGACGGCAAATGGGAATATGTCTCGCGCGCGCGCGGCATTCAGGCCGCAGTGATTCTGGCGGTCGACGATGGCCACATCATCCTGGTCGAGCAATATCGGGTCCCGCTGGGGCGATCCTGCCTCGAGTTGCCTGCCGGGCTGGTTGGCGACGAGACGGCGGGCGAGCCCATCGAGGCTGCCGCCGCGCGCGAGCTGGAGGAAGAAACCGGCTACAGGGCCGATCGGATCGAGCCGATCGGCTTCTTCCACTCATCCCCCGGCATGGTCTCAGAAGGGTTTACGCTGGTGCGCGCGCACGGCCTGACAAAAGTCGGCCCGGGCGGCGGCGATGCCGGTGAGAACATCACAGTTCACCGCGTGCCGATCGCCACGCTGCCCGATTTCATCGCAGCCAAGCGCGGTAACGGCGTGGCAATGGACGTGAAATTGCTGTTATTCCTCGGCCAGTCGATCCTGGGCTGAGCCCGAAATCTCACGACCTTGGCCCATAGATTGTCGTCATTGCGAGCGCAGCGAAGCAATGACGGCTAGTGATGTGGCACTGAAATTCATCGCATTTTTATCCGTCATGCTGAACGTGTTTCAGCATCCACCTCACCGCACTGGCGACGGGAATTGTGACACGGTGGACCCTGAAACCAGTTCAGGGTGACGGATTTTATGTGGAGAATTTCAATTCCACCATATTAGGGTCTTATCAACAATAGTTGGGCTAAGCCCGGCGTAGCGTTACCGGAAGTTATCCGCATAGGCCTGCAGCTTCAGCTTGCGCTCGGGCGCGGGCACGACATGAAAGCTGATCCCTTCGCGCGTGGCATAGCCTTGCGCCGCCTCCAGCGACGGAAACGTCATCCGCAATTGATCGCGCGTGTCGCCCGATCCGGCCCATCCCGTCAGCGGATCGGGCTGCTTGGCCTCGCTCGGTTCGAATTCCAGCACCCATTGCTGCGTGCGGGCGCGGCCGGACTGCATGGCGTTCTTCGGGCGCTGATAGATGCGGGCGGTGGTCATGGCGCTTCCTTATCGCGGTTGGCGCGCGCGCGCATCAGCATTTTTCGTGCGCAGCGTGGCAGACGCCGCCGCAGGATCATCAGGCCAGGGATGGCGCGGATAGCGGCCACGCATTTCGCGCGCGACATCGGCCCAGCTCCCCGCCCAGAAGCCCGGCAAATCGCGCGTTGTCTGGATCGGACGCCCGGCCGGTGAGGTGAGGCTGAGCACCAGCGGCACGCGCCCCCCCGCGATCATCGGATGCGCCGCCAGCCCAAATAGCGCCTGCGGGCGCAGCTCGACCGTCGGGCCAGCCTCAGCCGCATAGTCGATGGCGTGGCTGCTACCGGCCGGCGAGTCGAAACGCGGCGGGGCAAGCCGGTCGACTGCCTTCATCGCCTCCCAGCCAATCAGCGCGCGGAGTGCATCGCCAAGCGCGGCGGAGTCGATCTGGTCGATCCGCCGCTTGCCCGCGAGCAGGGGCACCAGCCATTCGTTGGCGCGCGCCAGCAGCGCTGCATCATCGAGCGCTACCTCTGGCGCGCCATGAACGGCGGCAAAGGCAGCGCGGTCGCGCAGCGCTAACGCCGTCTCCGGCCACGGCAGCATCGACAGCCCATGCGTCTGCAATCCGGCAAGCAGGGCCGCGCTGATCGCCTCGGGGTCAGCGTTTGCATCGGGGCCACCGCTCAGCCGGATCGCCCCCAGCCGACGCTCGCGCTCCGCCTTCACTCCGCCGGTTGCGCTATCGAACACCACGCTGTGGCGGGTTTCGATCCGATGGCCGACCAGCGAGTCGATGGCGGGAGCGTCAATCGCAGCGGCAGACAAGATGCGCGCACCCGCCGCCATCCCCTGGGTTTCAGCAACTGCGAGCCATTCGTTGCGCGCCAATGCACTCGCCGGATCAAGCCGAAAGCCGCGCCCGCCCGCCGAAATCCAGTTCTCCCCCGATGCGTCGCGCCGCCGCGCCAGCCGATCGGGGAAAGCGAGCGCGATGCAGATCGCCGCGCCATCATGCCCCGACACGGGCGGCACGGTGGACTCGACCAATGCTGCCCAGCGTGCCGCCAGCCGCCGGGCATTGTCGGCGCGGGCCCCGTGCTCGCTGCGCCAGCGCCGCAACCGGCTGTCGAGATCGACATCGCTGCCGCCAAGGCCGCGCTCGCCCAGCAACACCGCAATCTGTGCGGCAAGCGGTGCCAAGCCTCGTTTGCCGGCCTCGATCAGCATATGGCCGAGCCTGGGCGAAAGCGGGAGCGCGGCGATCGCCTCGCCGTGCGGTGTCGGGCGACCGTCATCGTCGATAGCACCGAGCGCGGTCAGCCGAGCGCGGGCCTCGGCAATGGCGGCGGCGGGCGGCGGATCGATCCAGCCAAGGTCGCGCGGATCGGCCACACCCCAGCGCGCGCAGTCGAGCGTGAGCGCGGAGAGGTCGGCCTCCAATATCTCGGGCGGATCGAAGCGCGGCAGGCCTGCCGTCGCCGCTTCCTCCCATAGCCGGTACGCAACACCTGGCCCTTGGCGCGCCGCACGCCCCGCGCGCTGCGTCGCCGATGCCTGGCTCGCGCGTTCGGTCACCAGCCGCGTCATGCCGGCAGCGCGATCATAACGCGGGCGACGGGCGAGCCCTGAATCGACGACGATACGGATGCCGTCGAGCGTCAGGCTCGTTTCGGCGATCGAGGTGGCGAGCACCAGCTTGCGCCGCCCCTCCCGGTCGGGCGCGATCGCGGCACGCTGTGCGGCGGGATCGAGGCTGCCATGGAGGCGGTGCAGGACGATATCGGCGGGTAGGCCCGCCAGTCGCTCGGCAACGCGTTCGATCTCGGCAACGCCGGGCAGAAAGGCGAGCACCCCGCCCTCGGCGTCGCGCAATGCCTGGCGGATCGCGGCGGCCATGCTGTCCTCGATCCGTGCCTCGCTCGCCCGGCCGATATGGCGAAGCGCGAGCGGATGGCTGCGGCCTTCGCTTTCGATGACGGGCGCATCGCGCATCAGCCCGGCAAACCGCGTACCATCGAGCGTCGCCGACATCGCCACCAGCCGCAGATCGGGCCGGAACCCGCCCTGCGCATCAAGCGCGAGCGCCAGGCCGAAATCGCTGTCGAGGCTGCGTTCATGCACCTCGTCGAACAGCACCGCCGATA